>NZ_JAHZMO010000002.1 GCF_020748185.1 Terrisporobacter petrolearius
AAGGTGTACTTGACATGCAATTAAATTGGAATTACATTCAAATTAAGGCATGGATACATAATTTTCATATCCATGCCTTAATAAACTTATCATAGAAAGCTATTTACAGAAAAAACTTCACAGTCTCTCCTAAAAATAAAAGGACTTTATTTAGTTAAAAACTAAGTAAGGTCCTTTTATTAACATTAATATTAATTTTTTTGTTTTATTGATTATTTAATCTCAAGAATAATCCCATCAATTACAGGACATAAATAAACACTTCTACCATCCATTTTAATTCTTTGTTCTTTAAATGAATTATTTACAATAGTATTGTACAATTCATTACCTTTAGTTGGTAGTAGTAAGTTTAAAGATTCTTTAATAGCTTTTTTAAAATTTCCTGAAACAGAGCTAATAGCGTAACAAGCTTCGTTATCTACAACTCTAACTCTCGCACTACTATTTCCATTTGCATCATAATAATATCCGTTACTGTTAAATCCATTTAACAATAACCATTTATTAAATTCTTCCATTGATATCCCTGTTGGGATATTAGTATTATCGTCTGGTTTAGTTGTAACCTTTAAGTAACTGCCACTAACATAGCCTGTTTTACCATTGTACTTAATTTGATACCAATTATTACTCATTTTTTTTAGTACATCTACTTTAGTGTTTTTCTTTAACTTAGCAACAATACTTTGCTTAGTAGAGTAACCTTTTCTCATGTTAAGAGAACTTGTAGTTGTAGTACCTGCTTGGTTTTTATAAGTCTTCACAGTTGTAACAGTATTAGTATTAGTGTTTGTGCTTGTAAGTTTTAAATACTTGCCACTAACATAACCTGTTTTACCTTTGTACTTTATTTGATACCAATTATTACTCATTTTTTTAAGTACATCTACTTTTGCATTTTTCTTTAACTTAGTAAGTACTTTGTGCTTAGTCGAATAACCTTTTCTCATGTTCACTGAATCTGTTGTTGATCCAACTTGCTTAACTGCAACAGATGTGCTAACTGTTTTAGCACTACTTGAAAATATAGTTGTAGAAAATAAACTAACCGATAGAAATCCAACTAATAATAGCGAGCCTATTTTTCTAGACTTATTTACCATATATTTACCTTCAATTTCATTTTATATAAAGGAATAATTTCCCATCAACTTCATACTATATTCTTTTAACAAATTAAGCAACCAATATATTTTTAATTTTATGTAAAAATATATTTAATAAGCATTTAACCTTTTTTATATTATAACTCTAAAGACAGTAGATCTTCATAACTTTGTCTTTTACATATTAATTTATCATTTCCCTTATTTACAAATACAACTGGGTTTTTAGGTATTTTATTATAGTTTGATGCCATAGAGTATCCATAAGCTCCTGTAGACGTTGTTATTAATACATCTTCACTTTGTATATCTAATATATTAGTATTTGATATTAAAATATCCCCACTTTCACAACATTTCCCAGCAATAGTTACTTTATGCTCAGATTTTTCATTATTCATTTTATTTACTATAGCACATTCATACCCTGCTTGGTATAAAGAAGGTCTTATATTATCTGTCATTCCACCATCTACACTTACATAAGTTCTTACATCTTTAATATTTTTAATTGATCCAATAGAATATAGCGTACTTCCTGCATTTGCAACTAAAGACCTACCTGGTTCCAATATAAGAGTAGGGGTATTTATATTTAATTGTTTGCATTTTTCATTGCATTTATTTATAATTTTCTCGCAAAACTCTTTAATGCTTCTTGGTTTGTCTTCCTTAGTGTAGTAAACACCGATACCACCACCAAAGTCTACTTCTTTTATTTCTATATCATAGTCATCTTTTAATTTTTTTACTAAATTTAACATAACATCAACTTCTTCTTCATAAGGTTCCACCTCAAATATTTGAGAACCAATATGAGCATGAATCCCAATTAGTTTTACATTTTTATATCCTTTTAACCTTTCTACTGCCATATAAAAATCCCCATTTGTCAATGCAAAACCAAATTTAGAATCTATTTGACCAGTTCTAATATATTTATGAGTATGTGCATCAATTCCAGGCGTTACTCTAAAATATATATCTTGTATCATATTTTTTTCTTCACAAAACTTTTCTAATATATCTAATTCATAAAAATTATCTACCACAAATACACCTACACCCAGGTCAACACCCATTTTTATCTCGTCTATTGTTTTGTTATTACCATGGAATAATATTTTCTTCGTTGGAAAATTAGCTTTGTAAGCTGTAAACAATTCTCCACCAGATACTACGTCTAAATATAACCCCTCTTCATCTATTAAAGTACACATATACTTAGGTAAAAAAGCTTTACCAGCATATGCAATTTTATTATTATTTTCTTTAACCTTAAAATACTTATTATATTCTTTGCAATTATTTCTAATTAACTCCTCATCAAATACATAAAGAGGTGTATCATATTTTCTTGCCAAATCTAGCGTATTTACACCACCTATGTATAAGCTATTATCTTTTATTCCCATTGTGCCATGTAGTTTCATATTACCCTCCTATTTTATAAATTAAATTCTTTCGCTATTTCTCTTATTGCCACTTCTTTACAAGAAGAATTTATTGCACATGTAATTCTTATTTCAGATGTTGTAATTAATTTTACAGCTATGTTGTTATCACTGAATATTTTAAATACTTTTGAAGCAACACCACTAGTATTTTTCATTCCAAGACCTACTAAAGAAAACTTTGTTATTTCTTCATCTATAATGATACTTCCTTTTGGTACAAAGCAACCTACGATTTCTTTACATTCCATTAAATCATCCTTTGGTATGGTAAATGACACATTTACCTTACTATTAAATGGAGCTGTCTGACTTATCATATCAATACTAACTCCATCTACGGCTATTTTTTCAAATAATTTAGATACATCTTCCATATTTATATCTACCACTGTTATGGCTGCATCTTCATCACAAGTGGCAAGGCCAGTAATAACTTTATCCTCTAATTTCATTTCTTTACTCCCCCTTATATATGTTCCTTCAATATCGCTACAAGATAAACCTACATATAACTCCACATTATATTTTTGTGCTAACTCCACACTTCTCGAATGCATTACTTGAGCACCTAAACTTGCTAACTCCAGCATTTCCTCATATTCAATTTCTTTTATTTTTTTAGCTTCAATATATTTTCTTGGATCTGTAAAATAAATACCATCTACATCAGTATATATCTCGCATATACCATCCAGTTTTACAGCTAAAGCCACAGCTGAAGTATCTGAGCCTCCCCTTCCTAAAGTAGTTATATCTCCTTCATCATTTAAGCCTTGAAATCCTGTTACTATTACAATCTTACCACTGTCTAAACTTTCATCAATTTTACTAACATCAATATCATCTATTAATGATTTCCCATGAAGTCCACTAGTTTTAATATCTAATTGATAAGCATTATAACTTACTGCTTCACATCCTAAAGATTTTAAACTCATTGATAATAAAGATGCAGATATCATCTCTCCAGTAGACATTAACACATCCAGTTCCCTTTTATCTGGAGCTTTAGTTATGTCTTTTGCTAAACTTATAAAATCGTCTGTTGTATCTCCCATAGCTGAGACTACAACAACAATCTTAGGATTTTTCTTTTTTCTTTCTATTAATTTACTTGCAATAAGCTTAATTTTTTCAGTACTAGATACAGAACTACCACCATATTTTTGAACAACTACTTCGCTCACTATTACCACCCCTTAAATTATGAAATTGCATAAAAAAAATAAAACGCCCAAAGGTATACTTTGGACGTTGAAATTAGCCATAGTAAACCTTGTAGCTCAACACTTAGAAAAAATTCGCTTAGTTCATGTGACCAACAGCCTTAAAAAACAGACCTGTTGATCCTCCTTCTTGCGAATAAAAGTGACAGCCTTATACATGTTTTGCATAAGTCCAGATAGCGTATATGCCTATATGCTACCTTCGGCTGCAATTCCTTTCCTAACATATAATTGCTCGCCAGCTATATGTTAGTACTATTAAGTACAGCGCCTCTACCTTAGGTTCTTATATTTTTTTATTAATAATATATTAATAACATAACATACTTTAATATGCAATAAAAATCATAAAACTATTTTTATATTTTACAAATAATTAAACAATTTATTCAAAGATGTATCTAAAAAGTATATATGCTCATTAATATTACATTTATTATACTTTTGTTCCCTAGAAGATATAACAATAACTTTTGGTACCATAAAAAATGGTATAGTCGAGTTATCAATATCATTATAAATATTGCTATACTTTGAACATCTAAAGTTTTCATCTAGTTCAATGTCTATTAATACTTGCAGTCTTTCTCCACAGAGATTTATATATTCTATAAATATATCATAAGTTTCATCTCCTACTTTTGCATTTCTATAAAATCTAACAGTTTCATATCCTGCACTATTTAATCTAATTGCAATTTCAGAACCTAGCAACATTTTTGTTAAACTTTTCCCCTTTTCAATATTACTTCCATTTAGATAATAAACTCCTGAATTATCTTTGAAATTTGTATAGTTAATATTACATGGAAACTTTCTCAAAGTATAATCATTACACATTTTTCTCAATGTCCTCTTTAGGGATTTTTTACCATTTCTTTTTTTACTATTAAATACTTTTCCTACTTGATTTTCTGTGACGCATCTTACTCTACTTACCAAATACAAAATATCTTTTTCTAATCCCACCATAGTCAATCTCCTTGAAGCTGTTTTTACCAAGTTGTACTATATTATATTAAAATCACTTAATAAAATTTACAAATAAAAAAAGGAAGATTAAAATTTTCTTCCTTTTTTTTATTAATATATTCTATTCTATATTACTTAGTTTTTTCTTTATTATCAATTTTTTCACTTTTTTCTTCTTTATCTGCAGTTCTTTCTGCTTTTCCAATATTAATATTATCAAAGGCTGCAATACTTATTATATTTGAATCTGCTTTCTCATAAGAAATACTTACTTTGTCTCCTACCATTGTTAAAGGTAATTCTGTAGATATTTTTGATGTTCCTGTAAATATTAGTTCTTTATTATCTTTTAATGTAATGTAATAAGTTGTGTTTCCACTTTTTACATCTTGATTTACTCTGGATACAGTTCCTTCTACTTTTTGTAAGTTCTCACTAGAGTCAAAATCTATATCATTCCCTTTAGATTCTAATGCTTCTTTGTAATTTCTATAAGCATCCTCTTTTGTGTCTCCCATTCCTATTATGCTATAATCTTCAACAGATACAAATGCTACCATTTTTACAAGGTCTGCTTTATCCTTTAAACCTAACACATATGTTGGCTTTCCAAGAATATTATAAGTAACTGGGAAAGTTGCTTTATAATTTTTCTCTTGTACTTTTCCTTCCGCAGTTGTCATAGCTGCAGTTTCTGTTGCTCCAGTTTGCATATACAGTTTTGATTCCTTTGTTCTAGAATCAACCAACATAAATCCTACTGTAGATTCATCTCCTCCTGCTGAAGTAATTCCTGTATACCAATATGATTTCCCATCTTTTCCATATACTAATGAAGTTCCTTCTGAAGGTAATAACACACCCTCTTCAGATATTACTGAGTTTAAAAATCCTTTAACATATAGTCCCCAGTTATTTATTTGATCTACTATAAAGCTTTCTGGTTGTATTCTATCTACCCACTTGGGTGTATCTTCAATTGAGTATATTTTAACCTCTCCACTTTGAGCATCAACAATAGCTGTTCCAACAGCATCTGATCCTCCATACCCTATAGCATGCTCATATAAAGTTACAACCCAATAAGGCTTTCCATTGTCATCGACTTCAAAATTAAAATCAGTCATACCATACTTCATACCACCATTTAGGTAAACATGTCTATGTAAATCTTGTAAGAAATATGCTTCTTCTTGATACACTATTTTAAGTTGTTTTCCATCAAGATTTTCAACTAATCTTACGTCTTGTGGGTCGCTTGCCGATACCATAATATAACCATTAGTACCCTCTAAATTAGTTATCCATTTTATAATATCTCTATGAACAAGAGGTGCAACCCAATATAATTCACCATTCACACTTTGTATTGAGTACTCACCAACTTTAGATATACTTCCTATTGCTGGTATTTCACCAAGTTTTTTTTCTCCCAGTTTTATTGCCATATCTTTGTCAACAATTCTTATTTTATCCACACTTACCGGACTTACATCTTCTGTAAAAACACTTTCCTCTACTTTCCCAAGCAAGTCTTTATAAGAACTAGCTCTAAAAATAGGAGATGTTACAAAGAATGGAATAATAATAATTACAACTAACAAAACCCCAGCTATTAAAAAGTTATTCTTTGCACTTTTAGATGTTCTCTCTCCTCTATCAAGCATCATGTCAAGAACACCAGCTAATACAAAGAATAGAATTAGCATTATAAATCCTGATGTGAAATCAAACCTCAGTACTGGTAATTTTACAAATGCATAAATAGCCGCTATTAATAGGGCTATCCCATAAGATTTAAATATTTTTTTCATATTTTCTCCTTTCCATTATACCTCTTATTACTATTATAACCTTTTTTTTACATGTTTAGATTAATAAATAATATATAATAGAAAATAAAAAATTACCATAGTAATATATGGTAATTTTTAACAAGTCATATGACTTAGCATATTTCTTCCACTTTTTATATTATAATTACATAATAATCCTTCGTATTCTAAATTAAGATTTGGGTTATTATAAAAATCCTCCGGCTTTACTAATGATGGTGACTTTTCAAATATGTCAATACCACTTTTATAAAGCATATCTGCCACAAAGTGCGAACATACATATCTATATTCTTTTTCTCTTGATTTATTAAATGATAAATATACTAAAGCTTTAACATCATAATTATATCTATTTCTATTGCTATTTACTTTCATTATATTTTGTACTAATTTTCCATAACTAGAATAATCAACATCTAATGAGTATACTCGGCATAATGCATTTTGCTTTATTTCATATAAGCCTTCATTTATGTGTTCTTCTACAAAACCTGCAAATATAGGTGTTTTAGGATTTAGTCTCCCAAATGAATACATGGGTGATAAATCTTCATTTAAAGATAAAGAAATATGAGCATAGGGACTTTTACTAACTTTTCTTATTAAATAAGATAGAAGAGTTCCTGTATAAGTTGTTACTATATAAATTTTTCTCATTTCTACACCCCCAATTTTCTTACCTTTTGATTTTATCATAATATTCAAATTCATTCAATTCATATTTAGATTTATTATTAATAATGGACAAGATATGTGTACTTTTATACATACTTTTTAAAAAAATTGGAAATATTATATAATTTTTTTTATATTATCTTAATAAAAATATTGATTTTGTTCAATAATGTTAAATATAATAGTTATTAACTAGTAAAATATATAAATATACTTTATTTTTTTTCCATATTGAATTAAAATTAATAATATGATTATGATAGAACTTATTACATATTAAAATTAATAAAATGAATAGAGAGGTAAAAAATATGTCAAACGAAACAATTTCAAATAATTTTATAAAAAACATAATAGTTGACGATTTAGAATCAGGAAAACACGATCATATAATAACTCGTTTCCCACCAGAACCAAATGGGTATTTACATATTGGACATGCTAAAAGTATTTGCTTAAACTTTGGATTAGCTAAGGAATTAAAGGGCACAGTTAATATGAGATTTGATGATACAAATCCATTAAAAGAAGATGATGAGTATGTTAATTCAATAAAAGAAGACGTAATGTGGTTAGGATTTAATTGGAATAATTTATACTTTGCATCTGATTATTTTGATGAAATGTATAAAAGAGCTGTCATTTTAATAAAAAAAGGTAAAGCATATGTGGACGATTTATCTGCTGATGAAATAAGAGAAACTCGTGGTACTTTAACAGAGCCAGGGTTTGATAGTCCATATAGAAATAGATCTATAGAAGAAAACTTAGATTTATTTGAAAGAATGAAAAATGGTGAATTTGAAAATGGTCAAAAAGTTTTAAGAGCTAAGATAGATATGTCTTCTCCTAATATAAACTTTAGAGATCCTGTTATATACAGAATTTCTCATGCATCTCACCACAACACTGGAGATAAATGGTGCATATACCCGATGTACTCATTTGCGCACCCACTTGAGGATGCTATAGAAGGAATAACTCACTCTATATGTACTCTAGAGTTTGAAGATCAAAGACCTTTATACGACTGGGTTGTTAGAGAATGCGAAATGGAAAATGTTCCAAGACAAATTGAGTTTGCTAGACTTAACTTAACAAATACAGTAATGAGTAAAAGAAAATTAAAATTATTAGTTGATGAAGGAATTGCTGATGGATGGGATGACCCTCGTCTTCCTACTATCTCAGGGGTTAGAAGAAGAGGATATACTCCAGAATGTATACGTAACTTCTGCGCTGAAATAGGTGTATCAAAAGCTGATTCTAAAGTTGATAGTAGATTGTTTGACCACTTCTTAAGAGAAGACTTACAACCAAAGGCTCAACTTGCAATGGGAATATTAAATCCTTTAAAATTAGTTATAACAAACTATCCAGAAGGTCAAAGTGAAATGATAGAACTTGAAAATATAGCTAAAAATGAAGAAGCTGGTACAAGAGAGGTTCCATTTAGTAGAGAAGTTTACATAGAGAGAGATGACTTTATGGAAGAACCAATACCAAAATACAGAAGATTCTTCCCAGGAAATGAAGTTAGATTAAAAGGTGCATATTTTGTTAAATGTAATGATGTTGTAAAAGATGAAGATGGTAATATAGTAGAAATCCATGGTACTTACGACCCAGAAACAAAATCAGGTTCAGGATTTACTGGACGTAAAGTTAAAGGTACAGTTCATTGGGTAGATGCTAAAACTGCCGTTCCTGCTGAATTTAGATTATTCGAGCCACTAATATTAGATGACGCTCCAGAAAATGAAGGTAAGCACTTCTTAGACCAAATAAATCCTAATTCACTTACAATACTACAAGGTTTTGTAGAACCAACTGCAATAAAGGATGCTAAACCTTTAGATAAATTCCAATTTGTTAGAAATGGATTCTTTTCAGTAGATACTAAGTATACTACTCCAGAGAAACTTGTATTCAATAGAATAGTTCCTCTTAAAAGTTCTTTTAAACCAGGAAAATAATTAAATATAATAAAAAGACTATGATTTTCATAGTCTTTTTTTATTAAATAATATATTACACAGATTTTAAATAAAAAAGAAAAAGCACTATTTTGGTGATTATAGTCTCCAAATTAGTGCTTTTCCCAGGACAAAAGTTTTCACTTAGGCCCTTACCTCAATTATTTCATCAAACATAGTTTGCAAACTAGTCACTGTTCCAATCCCTGGGTTTTGAATCATAACTATCTGCACGATAGTAGCTGAGGAATCTAGTATCTTCATTATATTTGATGGATATTAAAAAATATCAAATATACTTAAGCTCCCAAGGAAATCACAAACATACATATTTATGATTAGATTAAGTTGGATTGATCTTCATCAATCTCTACATATATATTAACCTTTTTCTTAATAATTATGCATTTTATCAAAACAACTTTACTTAAATTTTAATATCCTAATAATTGAATTCCATCTTTAATACACTCAATTTCCAAAGGAAAATCTGGACCTTTTTCTCCGTCAATATCAGTAATTAAGTTGTCTTTGCAATCTATTTTTAATTTATTTGTTTTAAAGTATAATATTTCGTCTTTGTTATATCCTTCAAGATGCTCACCTTTCAATATACTTCTAAGCAATGGCAAAATATTAGGAAACATAACATTTTTAACTATAATTACATCTAATAATCCATCATCTACTTTAGCTTTATATGCAAGATTAATATTTCCAGCTGTTTTTCCATTAAAAATTAACATTAAGTACATGTCTCCATCATAATTTACTTCCTTTGACTCCACTTCAATACTAAACTTTCTCATATATAAGGCTTCTTCAATACCTTTTAAGTAGTATGAAACTTTTCCAATGGAATTTTTAAAGTCTGGATTAATTTTTTGAGATACATCTGTAAACATTCCTGCACTTGCAACATTAATAAAATATTTATCATTAATTTTCCCAATATCAATTTTTTTAGGTCTTGTATTAACAATTCTTTCAATTGCATCCTTTACATCAAAAGGAAGATTTACGGCTTTTGCAAAATCATTGGCAGTTCCACATGGTAAAATTCCTATAGGGATGTTTATATTTAGAGCTTTTATAGCATTTAAAATCAAATCTACCGTTCCATCTCCACCTGAAATTAATATGTGGTCATAATTAGATTCTATGTCAAAAAAAGCATCGTTTACTGATCTGTTTTTGCAAAGTCTAAAAGGTACTACAACATAGCCGTAATGTTGATATACTTTTATTATCTTATCAAGTTCATGGGAAATTCTTCTTTCTCCTGAATTTGGGTTATAAATAAACTTAACTTTTTTCATATTTCCTCCAGTTAAAATCCTAAGACATCATTTATAAATATAACATACATTCTATTTTTTGTTCTTTGTCTTTTTATAATTGTATATTCACAGCATATTCTGTCATCGCTTTTGCAGTCCATACAATATCCTACTTTTGCACAAGGAGTAGCTGTATTTAGCCTTTTTGCATTTGCAGGACCACTTATATTTTTATTACGATTTAGAGCTTCTTCTATGTTTTTTACTATTTTATTTACTCCAACTACAAGTACAACTTTATCTGGACCATATAACATAGCAGCTACTCTATTACCATTTCCATCTACATTGAAAATTTCTCCTTCTTCAGTGATAGCATTTGTAGATGAAAAATATGTATCTGCATAAAAAGATTTTCTATAGATTTCTTTCATATCAGCAGGTGTAAGGTTTTCTTCATATCGATCTAAAAAATTATATCTTCCACTTCTAAGTAAATCTATTACTTTAGTTTCGAAAAGAGTCATAGAGCCCCCAACAGACACCATTTCACCTTCTTTAGCTATGTCTTTAATAATATTTATAACTTCTTCATTATTTTTAGCATAATAACCTTTAATATTATTTTTTTGTAAATTATTTATAGTTTTTTCTATTTTTTTTTCATTTACCCATTGTACACACTCATTCATATTAAACAATCTCCCTATTCTTATTTTCATTATTATTTTAGCACAAATCATTATACTAATATAAGCCAATTTAAAAATACTTTATTGAAGACAACAAAGTATTTATTTAATAACTTATATACTACTTATATTTATTTTGCTTAAATATAAATCCTTTTTTTTGTGGAAATGAGTACCTTTTGCTATTTTCATTTTCATAGTCATCATTAACTGGCGCATAGTCATCAAACATCATAATATCATCATTATTCCACTCATAATTACTAAAATTGTCTTCATAATCATTAGTCAAATAAGAGTGGTTTTTTTGATTAAAATTAATCATTTTATTATTCATCTCATCACCTCAAATTTATTATATTGTAATTATTTTCCCCAATACCCAGGTAAATTATTTAATAACAATTAATATATTCTTTTTTATACTTAAATAAGCATCTATCCTTAAATAAATGCTTATAGTAAATGACTACTTTACAATACTTTCTACGTATTTTGAATTTGCCGTAATAAAGTATCCTGATTTTAGTTTATACATATAACTATTTTCTACTTTTAACTTTAATCTACTTAAAATTAATAGGAAGTAAATAATAAAAAAATTCCTTACTATATATTAGAAAGGAATTTAAAATCTATTTATTTTTGTGTATAATATATATTTTCACCTGGCACTTTTCCACCTAAAACCTTAGGATTAAAAGAATATAAACTATTGTAATAATTAATATAGTCATCTTTACAATCATCTATAGCTATAAATTTTAGATTCGTTCTATCTATAGCTTTTTCTAGTAAAGTTGCTTTTACATTAACACCAAATTTTGCAGCAAACTCTCCTGCTTCTTTAGGGTTCTCATTTGTATACTTTATATTTTCATCTAGTGTTTTTATAAAATTTAATACAAACTCAGGATTTTCTTTTGCAAAAGATGATTTAACAATTAAAGTTGATTGTGGATATCCATTTTCATTTTTAAATACATCTTTCCAAGTATCATTTACACCACATATAACCTTTAAATCTGGATTTTTTGTAAGTAATCCACTAAGTGCTGGTTCTGGCACTATAGCTGTTGATAATTTATTTGCTGCTAATAATGATACTAAATCACTAGTTTCATTAGAATAATTAAATTTAATAGCTGATGAATCAACTTTTTGTTCTTTTAACAATGCTTGCACTGTTATATCTGGAGTCAATCCTTTACCTATGTTTCCTACTTCTTTCCCTTCTAATGATGAGTTTAATCCATTTACATCTTTATCACTACTTACTAGATAAAAAGATCCCATACCTACTGTTCCAGCAATTTGATAATTTGATGTTTTGTTGTAAGCAATTGAAGCCATATTCGATGGTACTATGGCAATATCTAGAGCTTCCTTCATTACATCAGTTGATAAAGCATCAGAAGTTGCTTCAAGAGTATATTTAGATTTGTAGCCTTCTTTTACTTCAGGATTTTCTTGTGACAATTTTGCAATTGCTATAGCCGGTAGTCCATCTGGTGCTCCAACATTTACTGTAACAGGTTCTTTGACCTCTTGTTCATTATTCTTAGAAGCACAACCTGCTGCAAGACTTAAAGTAATTAACGATGACATAAGTACTGCAAAAATTTTTTTCATAAATTTACCCCCAATAATATTTATTCAGCTGATAAATATTGACATTTTAGATGCCTTTTCATAAGAAAATACTTAAGAAATTAGAGATATTTAACACTAATCCCTTTCCCTTTAGACCATGTCTTTAGAGTCAGCTTATATGTAAATGTTAGCATATATGTATAAGATTATCAATTTCTATCTTATAGATAAAAAATAAAGACAATTACTTATAATATATAAATAATCGTCTTTATTTTAATTAAAATTCTATGCTTAGAAGTGGTGCATGTTGTTGAGCACCATAAACATCAGTTTCACCTAGGTCACCTGATGCAATAGGTCTTTTTATTGTTATTTTTATTGCATTAGCTGGCTTAAATTCTATAATATTAATAATATCTTCTTTGTTTATTTTGTATAATTCACAAATTAACTTTTCGTTAATTATCTTACTACTGCATACATTTTCATAGTCCTGTAAAGTTTTAAACATTATATCCATAGTTAATTCATAGGGACCAGAATTTTTGCTACGAATAATATTTGTAATATCAACTAACTTTGTCATTAATCATCATCTCCATTTTTATAATTCTTCATAGTCTATAGTAAATAAATCACATCCATTATCAACTTCCATCAAATGATAAACACTGAAATTATATACTTTTCCCGCATGAAAATCACTTGGAGAGTATGGAAAAGCTAAATTTCCGGCTGTGGCTTTTCTGTTTTCGTATCCAAAATGAAGCATAGATGAACGAGCAAATGCACATATTGTATCTGCTTTTTTTTGATCATTAGCTACTGCTTCAATTACCACTCCTATTTCATGAGAATTTTCTGTAGAAGGATTCGGCTCAATATTCCCCATTACACCATTTTTACCGTATATAGAAATATTAAGATAGTACTCCCACTGCTTTGATTTAAAATTATCTTCAACTCTTTCTTTTACACCTTCAATTATTTCATCAATTTTTTCAATCATAATAGGATCTCTCGCTCCTGCAATAGACACAGTTCTGTAGCCTATTAATTTTGCCCCTTCTAATTTCACCGTATATTTTGGTGACTCAATAAATTTGCTACCTGATACTTTAACAATATTTTCACTATCTTGAATAAATTTACACTCTGTTAGATTTAAATGACCTCCAGGACCAGGTAAAATATATGGATTTGTTTTTTCGTATAACGTATGAGCTGCCACAGAAACTGTAGTGCATTTCCTTATATGATTAAGTGGTTCTAGTCTAAAATAGTCTTCTCCTAAATATCCAAACATACAATCTGAACCGCTTCCTGGTGTGGCACATATAGCAGCACACTCTAAAATTTTGCCAAGATGAAGCGCAAGACCTTTATCATAACCTGCTTTAATAGCTGGAGCAGCAAAAACAGATGGGTCATAAGTTCGGCCGGCTAATATTATATCAGCACCTTCATTTAATGCTTCTATAAAAGGTTCAACTCCCATTTGGCCTACTATTCTTGTAGTTTGTTCTATATCTACTTCACTTAGCTGAGGCACTGGTCCAAGTGGTGAAACCTTTCCATTTTTTAGCGCTTCCTTCACTTTGTCTTTGGAAATTTCTGAATGTATTAGAGCTAGTTTAAAATTATAGTTGTTTTCTTTTGCTATTTCATATATTATTTCTTTGCACCAATTTAAATGAACTTCTCCTCCACTACCTCCTGCTGTTCCAATAATAACAGGAATTTGATTACTTAATCCACTTTTAATCATTATCTCCAAATCTCTTTTTACAGCATCTCTATCAGTAAATGATTCTCCTGCTCCAAGATAATAAGGACCTGGATCTGTTGAACCTGCATCTACTGCAATAACATGAGGCTTTCTTTTCATACCTTCTATAAATGATTCTTCTGGAAAACCATATCCAAGTATTGCTGTAGAAGATAATATTTTAAATTCTTCTTTCATCTTATTATCCATCCCCTTAATTATTTATTACTTTATTTAAAGCTAAAATTCTTTGCATTTCGTTATAAACAATCATGTAACCTTCGTCAACACCCATGCCTGGTTTTGCTAAAATTTGATCAGGTCCACTTGCCATAGCAATATGAGCACAAATTTTAGCCGAGTTATCTGTTTCGTTGCATGTTCCACCTTGATAAGCTCCTATATTTTTTTGCTTGCAATATAAAACAGCTTCAACTATATTATTTATTCCTCCTAAATCCGGAGTTTTAATCTGAATAATATGACCTGCTTTATTATCAGCAAAATATTTAATATCTTCCAGTGTATTGCACCATTCATCCGCTACAATCTCCATATTAATATTTCTTTCATCTATTAATTTTCTAATTTCTCTTAATGCTAACATTTGCTTTTCTCTCTCTTCCACATCTACAGGACCTTCTATACGAAGTTTAAATGGTTTAGCTATATGACATAATTTTTCCATATAACTTACTATTTGTTCATAATTATCATTGCCAAATGCAACACCTAAAGTTCCGTATACATCTATATGAATAACAGGATTATAAGAATTATCATCTCTTAAATTTATTATCCTATCTCTAAGCCAAGCAACATATTCTTCTAATTTTTCTCCATTATAACCTAATTTTTCGCTTACATTATTAATCAAAGCATGTGGAAGAACCTGTGCTCCTTTTATAATCATTTTATCAGCATTTTCATAGCGACTATCCCCACTTTGTGTGAATATTGGAACGATTTCATCTAGAACTTTAGTATTATATTCTTTTGCAATAACTTGACACATTAACATATTATTGGCTTTTGCCACAGTATCAAGTAGTGCTTGTGTTACTCCATATCTAATAGCTGTATGAAGCTTTTTATTATCAACCCTTATATCTTCTATTAAATCACAAAGTTCTTTAAAACTTGTTATTTCTCTTCCTATTAATCTTGGTGCTACTTCTTTTTCTATAATTGGAATAAAATCCTTAGCTAAAAAGAGAGGGTCACGTCCTCCTGCACCACTGTATTGTACTGCTGCACAATCACCAAGGGCGATTTGATCATCTTCCAAAATTATCATTACAGATATGGATTCTCCACTTTGTCTTACTCTAGTAAATCCTTTTGTGACAGGTTTTCCAATATAAGTTGAGCCGTCACTTATTGCTCCATTTTTTATTGCACGTTGATCATCAAAGTAAAAACCCGTACGACCTGCTGAGCAAACTACATTTTTTATTTTCATTGAAATATCCCCCTTGTTTTACTTTTGTAAAATTATTTATTTCTAGGACGACCAATAAGTGTTCCTTTACTTATGGCATAAACATCATCAATTACCATTTGGAAAGATTTTTCTCTATTTTCAAACTTAGCACGTTCTTCTATTTTCTTATTATTAAATTCTAGTATTTCAGGTGTAAACGGTAACTTTCCTGCATTAAGAATTCTTATAGCTCCATGATTGTCTCTTGCTGGTAACAATTTTCCTAAAGTATGAATGGACGGTGCAAAAGGAATATCTAAAATACCACTCTTAAAAGCTCTAATCACACCCACAGCAATGTCATTTTCACCTATTTCAAAACATTTAT
This sequence comes from Terrisporobacter petrolearius, assembly GCF_020748185.1. GTDB lineage: Bacteria > Bacillota > Clostridia > Peptostreptococcales > Peptostreptococcaceae > Terrisporobacter > Terrisporobacter petrolearius. Next base: position 16,401 of record NZ_JAHZMO010000002.1, read on the forward strand.
CTATTATGCAACGTGTTTCTCTTTTTATAATTTCTTTTTCTATATCAACCTCATTTGTTTTAAATTCTTGATCTTTTAACATTGCTAAAATTTGTTTTGTACAAAGTAATCCTTGTGCATTTGCTTCCATTGTTGGTACACCTATGGCTTCGTGTGGTGTTTTTACAATAACTTTAGTTGCTTTAGAAAGAGATGCTAGGGTACTTCCTAAAGAAATTACACTAAATGCTTTTGCTTCATCTTGAGGAAAGCTTCCCATCCATTGATGAAGTACTGTTGTTACAATAACATCATCATGTCCTGATTTTATTAAATATTCATTAGTAAGTTCTTCCAACGCTCTAATTGCTGCAATATCTTGAATAAAGTTTCCACATTGTCCATATCCTACAGAAATATTTTTTACACCTTGCTTTGCAGCTAATAAACTTTCTATAATTGCGACTGAGTGAGATATACATGGAGGTACTAAAGTTCCAGTTAAAGGTCCGTAAGGTTCACGATTTATTGATATACCCTCTTCTTCATATAGACCTGTCAGCCTATCAACATATTGCCAATCTCTAATAGTTTTTTCTAAAGATACGTTTTTTGCATAAGGTATATTATAAGAAATACCTCCACCTTCATAGCTAGTAAATCCTCCCGCATAAGTTATTTCACTTAGAAGTCTAGCATCTGGCGTTCCATGTCTTACTTGTACTGGTGTGTCTAGAGCATTTATAATCCTACGACAACTTTCTACTCCATGATTAACAGCTGGAAATCCATTTAACATAGATTTATTATTTTTTATTGACTCAACAATTCCTTTTTGTGCATCTTCATAACAATTTTGTCTTGTATAGCTATCTATGGTCGTAGGTAGTAAGTCTGCTTGACCTACATTTTGCAAATAAGTTAATAGCTTAATTTGGTCATCTACTAAAGCCACACCGGCTCTTGGTTGTATTAATGTTATTCCTTCTTCTTTTGCTTTTACAAGTTTAACCGAGAAAATCTTATTTTCGGGAAGAGATTTGTGAAATTCAAACGATTCTTCTAAGTTAACTTCTTTTCCTGTTGGCCATAAGGAAAGAACTTCTTCTCTAGTATGATTAAATTCCTCCTTAGAAATCTTTTTATTTCTAATTTCCACCATATTTTAACTCCTTTTTCATAATTCGAATTGCAATCTTTGGATATGATTTTGATAGTAGACCCATTGCTTGTAAGATATATTTTTTATCTACTAAAATTTCAGCTTCTTTAGGTTTCATAGATTCCTGACTTTTTTCGTTAAAGCATACATATTCTAAAATATTTTCTAAACAAGGTAAGTTAATCAAAGCACCTCCAGTTAAAATAATTTTTTTTACGTGGGTTAAATCTTTACCTTTTTGTAAATATGCTATTCCATTTGATGTGTATATTTTTTCTCTTTTACCACAATGTCTAGTTATTGCTATTTCAACAGCTTTTGCAGCAAGTGCAAAATCTAGGTCTTGGACACTTTTTTCATTTGGCAATGTTTGTGGATTAAGTTTAACATACTCAATTATCTCTCTTACTCTTTCTTCACTTAGATTAGATATTTGGGCAATTTCTTCAATTCCCACTTCATCAATAATTCCTTGAGCGCTATATCTCATTCCAATATCGCCTTCTACTGTTCTTTTTATAAAGGGTTCTTCAATTCCTTTATAAATAACATTTGACTCCTTTGGACTTCCATCTGAAGCAGAATATACATCAGTAGTTGCCCCACCTAAATCAATAGCAATGAGTTCTCCTATCCCTTTTTCATCTTCGTAACCGCTTGATAAAAGTTCAATACCACTCATTACAGCTGATGGCGTTGGCATTATTATTTCTGATATTAATTCACTTGCTTTAGTAATACCTTTTGCATTTATAATTTTTTGTAAAAATATTTCTCTTATTTTATTTTGTGCCGGTACTATATTTAATTCACCAAATACAGGCATTACATTTTCCACAATATATGCTTCTTTATTATTCAATATACTCATACACTTATGACTTACTTCTTTATTACCTGCTATTATTATAGGGAAATCTATCTTACACTTTGATAACATTTTTGCATTATGCAATATGCATCTTTTGTCTCCTCCATTAGTGCCACCTGCAAGTAAAAATATTTCTGGTTTATTTTTTTCTATTTCTGCTATATCTTCTTCATTCATTTCAAAAGAGTATACCTTTATAACCTTTGCTCCAGCACCTAAACAAGCTTCTTTTGCTGCAGTAGCCGTAACACCAGGAACTAAACCACTAGCTATCATTTTTAAGCCTCCTGCTGCTGAAGAACAGGCCAAGTACTGGCTATATTCTAACTTTCCTGTTCGTTTTTCTAAAGATTTTATGGCTTTATTGAGTCCTTCATTTATGTCTGTTCTTATAGTTGTAAAACTAGACTCAGTTCCAATAATAACTTCTCTTTCCACATCAACAGCAGTTATCTTTGTATAGGTACTACCAAAATCAATTAGTAGAACTACTTGCATTTTCTTCACCAATTTTCAAATCTTGCTTTAAACAAGCTATTGTAGTATCCGGGTCTGTTCCTGGTGGAAATACTCTATCAAAACCCATTTGTTTAAATCTTTTCTCAACTTCCTCAAAAGGTTGTTTGCCTACTACTATGTTCCCCCCCACATATAAAAGTATATTTCTTAACCCCCATTCTTCACATCTTTCTCTTAAACCTCTGCAATCGATTTCCCCATGGCCATATAAAGAAGAAACTAAAATTGCATCTGCATTAGATTCTATAGCTGCTTCTACATATTCTTCTTGAGAAACCATTACTCCAAGGTTAATCACATTAAATCCTGCTTCCACAAAGCAATGATATAGAATTTTGTTACCTATTGCATGCACATCAGCTCCTATAACACCAATAACTAATGTTTTCTTCTCCATATCAACTCTCCTTTAAATTTTATTTAAATCCTTATAGCTATGATCCATACTATCACCTACAAGTCCTACTAACATATATACTTTTTTGGTAGAATCATAATAAAACTCTGGTAATAATTTGAAGTTCTCAATTTTAGCTGTGCTCTCAACATGTATTCTTGGACCACTACAAGGATGTATATATTCCCCTATTTTTACATGCTTTTCATCATAGTATTGAATTGGTATATCTTTTTCTATTATTTTATTAACTTCTTCCTCTAAGATTTTAATATCAAAATTTGGTTTAGAATGAAATAATATTAAAAATCCATTTAAAACATCCCCATGCTCACAATTAAATCCAATATCTTCAGGTAAAAAATGTTCTACTAGATCTTCTGCTGAATGAGCCATTTTTCTTATACTTATAGAGTGAAACACTCTTTTTGCAATATCTCCTGGCTCTGGCCCAAAAATAGTTGGTCTTGTAACAATAATCTCTCCACCAACGCCAATTAATAAATCTGCATTTTTATTCATTAAAGGATAAATAAGCTCAAAATGTTCTACTATTACTCTTTTCCCATATTCAACAGCTTTATTTATTGCATTTACTAGTTCATACATTTGATAAAATGCTGACTCAAATCTTATGTCAATATGATAAGTATGAGGAGAAAAAAAACCTTCGTCATCCACATCCATAATCGGCAATGGTCTTACATTTAGCCCATCATCATCGTTAGTTAGTTCAAGTCCTGGAAACATACCTCTAATTAGCATGCTTTTTCCCGATCCTGGCTCTCCTATTACTCCAATTAATTTGTCTGTAGGAGTTAAATATTGTTGTGCTATTTTAATTCCAATTTCATACATTCTAACTCTACCTCTAGGAGCAAAAAAAACACTATAAAAATGATTTCTAACTACATAGTCAACTGGCATCTCAACCCACCCTTCATATTTGTTATTAGTCTAAAAATAATTCCTCCTATAATTTTATGTTTTTAATTATATTTCCTTATACCTAAATTATAGGTTCATTAAAATTCATTAGTCAATAATTTTCTTTCATTTTTTTTTATATTTGCAAGTTTTGTTTCATTGTATGTGTATTATACCAATGTGTTTATTATTCTAAAATTATTTTAATATTTATATTCGATTGAAATTTTTGTTATAATTTTAACTAAAGTGGATGCATTATAATTTATAAAAAGCTCCTTTAGGTTATAATTTTTCATTATAGCCATAAAGGAACTTTTTCATCTAAATTCATTTTATCACCACCTTTTAATTTTAAATAACAAAAAAAGTCCATTAAATGATTTTTCATTTACTGGACTGTGTTTACGATTAATGCTTTAGGCATCTAAATAAACATAGAAGTAATTTCTATTTTTATTTAGTTATATATTTTTATTATAGTTTAATTATTCAAAATAATCAATCATTATTTAATTTAAAATAATTATAAAAAATATATTTATTGCTAATTAAACTTTTCTAACATTGATAGCAGAAGGTCCTCTGTCTGCCTTTGCAATATCGAATGTAACACTTTCTCCTTCATGCAAATCTTTATTATTTCCTTCTTCTTTTACATTTGAGAAATGTACAAAAACATCTTCTCCATCTTCACTGCTAATAAAACCATATCCTTTTTCCACATTAAACCACTTAACTGTACCTGAATAATTTGCCATTACATAAGTCTCCTTTTATAAATAATTACCTCTTTATATTATTTCAATTAAGAATTTCTTTAATACTAAATTTTCATTATATTTTCTAATTATATATATTTATTTAAAAAGTAAAATTTCATATGGTATAATTTAAATAACTTTTTATTTAATTTGAAAGGAAATATTAATAAATATGAAAAGTAAAGAAGTAGAGTTTAAAGTCAATAATGTATTTTTAATTACCATAGTAATATCAGGATGTCTTATCATGGCTTTTGTGGATGGCGTTCTTTCTCCAAGTTATATGACAAAATCAATTTGTAAGTTACTTATTTTTTTGTTACTTCCCTATATATATTATTCTAAAAACTATTGTTCAATAAGTTTAAAAAGTTTATTTAAAATAAACAAAGATCATATTGTAAAATCACTTGCTTTGGGTATAGCTGTATATATTTTAATATTATCTGCATACTTTACCATAGGCAACCTATTCAATTTTTCTAGCGTAACAAAGTCTTTAGAAAATAATATAGGCGTAAATAGTAGTAACTTTGTATTTGTAGCATTATACATATCTTTTATAAATTCATTATTAGAAGAGGTTTTTTTTAGAGGGTTTGCATTTATAACATTGAAAAATATTTCAAGCAAAAAATTTGCTTATCTTTTTAGTTCTATTTCCTTCTCTATTTATCACGTTGCAATGATGTCTACTTGGTTTGATATATTGTTATTGTTATTACTAATTTTATCACTTTTTATTGCAGGAATATTTTTTAACTATTTAGATGATAAAAATAACAATATTTATAATTCTTGGTTTGTACATATGTTCGCCAATTTTGCTATCAATACTATTGGATTTATTCTATTTGGAATAATATGATTTTCCACAAAAAAATGATAAATATCAGTTATTAGACTGATTTTTATCATTTTTTAAACTTATTATTTTACCCTTATAAGCTATTTTTATCTAAAATATTTCTCTTATTTTTTCTAAATCATCACCAAATTGTCGTTTCATTTCATTTGGCAATGTAGTAGCACTCTTGTAGAAATAAACATCATGTCTAACATATTCTCCAGCCAACATAACCATTGGCTTACTTTCTGTCCAAATAACTTCAGCAATAGATTTACTAATAATTTGTCCAAAAACAACTTCTTTAGAGTCAGAGACAAGCGTAATCCATCTGCCACCCATTTCTTTCTTTTTTTCTGCACCCATTCCATGGAAATATAAATTTTTTAGCTCTGGTATTTCCATATCTTTAGGGGCTCCAAATATAACCACTGCAATATTATTACTTTTCTTTTGAAATTCAACTATTTCCTCTAAAATATTATTTAAATCTTCGTACCATATTTGAATAAGAATCTCCTTAGTACTATTTTTTATTATATTTCTGCACTTTTCAAAAATATTGTCATAGTTTTTTATATGCCATATGTTATCCATATTTGTTCTTAAAGGAAAAATACTAAAACTTTCTTCTAATTGTCCTAAGTTATTTGACATTTCCATTTTTATTTTATTTGATACTTCACTCATAGGAACTGCTACGTATTTATTATTGCTTTCATATTGAGTATATAATGCAAATCCCTTATCTATTAAGGATTGCAGTGTATTATATATTTTTGATCTAGGAACGTTAGCTATTTTGCTAGCCTCATAGCCTGTTAAGCTTCCATTTTGAGATAAAGTTAAATACACCTTAGCTTCAGCATCTGTTAGTCCTATTTTATTTAATAAGTTTAATTCATTATCCATTGTAGATCCCTTCTATATTAATATTATAAAAATTTCACTTTTATGTTTTTGATAGTTCGTATTTTATCATAAACATATTTAATTGTAAATCTTAACCATATCACTATATGAACAGTCTATATTCATTAAAAAGTGCAAAGGAAAAACCTTTGCACTTCATACTTACAATTATAATATTACCAAGGTTGCATTGCTCCACCTTCTTGTTCAGGTATTCCAAATTCTACAGGAACACCACCAGCTACCCATATACCTTGTTTTACCATTCCAGTAACTTTTACTCATTTTGACCTTCCTAGAAATTTGGTCTTTCGTATAATTCTTCATCTTTGATTTTATCCATAACTTCAGATTGCCAATTTTCTTTTTCTATTTCTTCAACAGAAACAGAAATAAACTTTTCTTCCATTTCTAGTTCTTTAATCATAAATTCTTTAGTATGTTTAGCTAATTTTGATTTTACTTCTTCACTTCTACCTGGATACATTTTAATATTGATATGTGGCATATTCCATTCCCCCATTTTTATAATTTAATTTTTTGTTACTCCCAATTAGTTCCTACTTCTGCTTCTACAGCTTTTAAATATATGGCTCTTGCTGTCATCAAATCTAAGACACCTATGCCAACGTTTTCATAAACAATAATTTCCTCATCATTTTCACGTCCAACAACTTTACCAAGTAACACATCTCCTATATCACCTGTAAAATCGTCTTTTGTTATTATCCCTTGTTCTAAAGGTATTAATATATCTCCTGCTTCTGATAAAACTGCTTCTTCTGAATCGAAGTATATTTTTGAAGCTCTTGGCAATATTGCAGGATCCATCTCTTGCATATGATGTTGATATGCTCCTACACAACTTACTATTGCACCCTTTTTAACTTTTGTTCCATCAAATACAGGTTTAGTTGAAGGTGTTACTGTAACTATTATATCTGCATTTTCTATGGCATTATCTGAAGATGTAGCTTCTACTATTTTAGTATTATAACATTTAAGTTCTTTTTGCATTTCACTTACAAATGCCTGTCTTCTCTTTTCATCTAAGTCAAATATTCTAACTTCATCTAATTCTCTAGCAACCATCATGGCCTCTAATTGTGTAGCTGCCTGACCACCAGTTCCTATCAAAGCACCTATTTTAGCATTTTTTATTGCAAACAAATCAAATGCCGCACCTGAAGATGCACCTGTACGTAATTGCGTAACATATGTTCCATCTAATATAGCTGTAACTATTCCAGTTTTTCCATCTATTAATAATACCTGTGCTGGAGCTGTAGGTAAATTTTCCTTAACATTTTCAGGGAATATATTAACTACTTTTAATCCTGCTGCATCTAACTCTTCAACATAAGATGGCATAAATAAAAACACTCCATTATGATTTGGTGCTTGTATAGTAGTTCTTAAAGGCACCTCACTTTTACCTTCTGAAAATAATTTAAAACATTCCTTGTTTGTTTCTATAGCATCTTTCATAGTAAACACTTTCTTTATGTCTTTTCTTGATAATAATAACATCTCATACCTCCATTTATATTTTTATAACTCCTTTTAGTAGCTCCCTTTAGTAACTATTGTATTTTGCTGTTATTATTTTGTCAATGCAATTAGTGAAATTTCCTATTTTATTTTAATTTTTATTGTTTTACTCTATTTTTATTGACATATGAATTCAAAAAAGATATCATGATATCACGTAGCTACTAAAGGTTACTACTACTCCTAATTTGTAACTCCCTAAACTACTTTTAGGAGTATAAATCTATGGTTTTATTTCTACGTTAGCCATTGTAGTCTGGTGTGGTATATTCATATTCTATTTAATTAAGGATTGTATAAATCATAAAGAAGATTTAAAAAAGGACATTTTGTTATTTATGGAATAATGGTGGGTATATTAAACTTTCTTAATACTTTAGATTTGGGAAGTAATGATGAAAATCAAGTACGAAACTAAGTAATATAGTACTTTAAATATAAATTAAAAACTGACTCCTAATTTTTTAGAAGTCAGCTTTTAATTTATATTTATTTATAATTTTTATTTCTAATTCTAATATTTATTACTAAGCAAGTAGCATAAATATAAAGTGTGCTGACATACCTGCACAAAGACCACCAATTGTATGTGAAAGAATCGCTTTCCCTGTTAAAGGTCTTGCATCTAATGCATCCATCATACCAACATGTGTACTTAAATATCCACTCCAACACATTCCCATTGCTGTAAATACTGCAATATCATTTGGTGTTACTATACCATCAGTTATAAATTTAGGAACTAAACTCATTGCTGCTCCAACTGCACCTAAAGATGTTATAGGGAATGCTATAGCTTCTGGAGAAGTAAATCCAAATAAAGGTTCTAATATGAAGCTTAGTTTATCTCCTAACATAGGAAGTAATCCTATACCTTCATAAGCAACTCCTGTATAAATAGCTTTTCCTGTTTCTGGATCAGTTGATGGTCCAAATGTTAAAATCATAACTAGCGTACATACAATTAACACTCCTGGAATTATTGCCATACCAAGTTCTACACCATTTTTACCACCTTCAAGCATTGCTTCTAATGATCTTTGGAATACATTTCCTGATCTAACTTGACGTACTTCTTCTATTTTTTCACTTTTGTGTAAAGCATCTTTTGTTCCATCATATTTGTAGTATTTTTTTGTAAAGTGAAGCATTATTCTAACACTTACAATACTTCCTACTATTGCACCTAAGTTACCTACAAGTGCTGGTAGAACAAATTCACTTCCTTGTGAAATCATAAACGTTGTAACTATAAGACCCATTCCAAATGCTGTACCCATATTACATAATGCAGGTATTTGATAATTTTTAAAGTATTTTGTGAAAGACTTATCTTTTGCGAAAGCAATTATAGCTGGGTTGTCAGATAAGTAAGTAGTAATAGCTCCTGCTATACTAGCTCCTGGCAAACCATATAAAGGTTTCATAAACATTGCAAACACCTTATTTAATAAAGATATAACTCCAAATTCAGATAAAAGTGCACTTAGAGCTCCTGCTAGTACTGCCATAGACATGATTAGGAATACAGTATTTAAAAGCAAATCATGAGCAGTGGCCATAATTACTTTAAACATAGTTCCTGCACCCATGATACTACCTACATATCCAAATCCTCCGATTAATATAGCTAAGAATACGAAGGTTTCTAGGCTTACATTTTTTTTCTTTTGATTTAATTCATTTTTCGATACAACTTCCATTTAGATGTTTCCCCCTCTAAAATTTATAAAAATTTAACATTTAACGTAATTATACCGAAAATTTGTTGAATTTGCAAATATATTAAAATATGTTTGAATTAAAAATAAATTTTAATTTTTCTAAATATTTACATTACAAGAATTAAATTTTATCTAATATTCAATTATCTCTATATTTAAGCCTCATATATTTTGTTTTTCTATAAATATATATAGTTTATACAATACTTTAAGTACATAATACAGCTATTTTTATTTTCATAATATTGCATATATTGACATTTATTTTTCATGTGATTCATATAATTTTTTCTAAAAAAAACATTTTTTTTATAAAAAAAAGAACAAACTAATATATTATAATTCGTTCTTTTTATTAAAAACTATCTTTCAACAGCATACATTTCTTTTAATTGTTTTTGTATATCTTTATTTTCTAAATACTCTTCTAAAGTAGTTTTTCTATCCATTATTCCACCAGGAGTAATTTCTATTATTCTATTAGCAAGAGTTTGTATCATCTCGTGGTCATGAGAACTGAATAGCATAACTCCAGAGAATTTTTCTAAACCTTTATTTACAGAAGTTATAGACTCTAAGTCTAAATGGTTAGTTGGATCGTCTAATACTAATACATTTGAGTTTGAAAGCATTAATTTCGATAGCATGCATCTAACTTTCTCTCCTCCTGATAAAACATGAGCTTGTTTTAAAGCTTCTTCACCACTAAATAACATTCTACCTAAGAATCCTCTTATGAATGATTCTGATTTTTCTTCTGAGAACTGTCTTAACCAGTCAACTAGTGAGTATTCACATCCTTCAAAGAAGTTATTGTGGTTCTTTGGAAGATAAGATTGAGAAGTAGTTACACCCCATTTGAATGTACCAGCATCTGCAGTTTCTTCTCCCATTAATATATTGAATAAAGTTGTTATAGCTATTTCATCTCCCATGAAAGCAACTTTATCTTCTTTATCAAGTCTAAAAGATACATTATCAAGAACTTTCACACCATCTACAGTTTTAGTTAATCCTTCAACTTCTAAAACTTCGTTTCCTATTTCTCGCTCAGGAGTAAATCCAACATAAGGATATCTTCTTCTTGATGGTTGTATATCTTCAACTTGTAATTTGTCTAATTGTTTCTTTCTTGAAGTAGCTTGTTTTGCTTTAGAAGCATTTGAACTAAATCTTGCAATGAACTCTTTTAATTGAGCTATTTTTTCTTCAGTCTTTTTATTTTGGTCTTTTTGTAATTGTAATGCTAATTGACTTGATTCATACCAGAAGTCGTAGTTACCTACATACATTTGTATTTTACCAAAGTCAACGTCAACTATATTTGTACATATTTGGTTTAAGAAGTGTCTATCATGTGATACAACTATAACGATAGAATCTTCTAAGTCCATTATGAAGTTGTTTAACCAGTTTATTGATTGGAAGTCTAAGTGGTTAGTAGGCTCATCTAGTAATAATATTTCTGGTTTACCAAATAAAGCTTTAGCAAGTAAAACCTTAACTTTTTCTCCACCTTCTAATTCTTTTAATTGCTTGTAGTGTAAGTCTTTATCTATTCCAAGACCCATTAATATTTTTTCTGCATTTGTTTCTGCATCCCATCCATCAAGTTCAGCAAACTCTCCTTCAAGTTCTGCAGCTTTTATACCATCTTCTTCTGAGAAATCTTCTTTCATATATAAAGCATCTTTCTCTTTCATTATTTGATATAATCTTTCATGCCCCATTATAACAACGTCTAAAACAGTTTCTTCATCGTATTTGAAGTGATCCTGCCTTAAAACAGACATTCTTTCTTTTTCTGTTATGCTTATAGATCCTGTGTTTGGCTCTATATCACCAGATAATATTTTAAGGAAAGTAGTTTTTCCTGCACCATTAGCTCCTATTATCCCGTAGCAATTTCCTTTAGTAAATTTTAAGTTAACATCTTTATATAATTCTTTATCACCGAATCTAAGTCCAATATTAGTAACTTGTAACATATATATCAATCCTTTCTCTTATAGTCATTTATAAAACACAACATTCTAATCTTATAATAAATAATCACTTTAGTCAATAAGTCTATGACTAGAATATATAATATTTTTTTATAAAACAACTACACTAATTTAAATACCATATAATTTTATTAAAATATAAAAATTGCAAACAAATTTATTTGCTTGCAATCTTATTAATACTACTTAAAATTTCAATATTATTTACTTATTAAACATATTTTAACTTTGTCATTGTTATACTTAGTAGCATTATATGAAAACATAATATCATAAGTATTTCCTAATATTTCATTTATTTTCATATTAACGTTATTTATAAATATTAATTCATTTTCTATTAAATTTTGAGACATTTCATAAAATACTAAAGCTTTCTTTTTTACCTCTTGGCCTTCAGTAGTATAAGTTTCTTCTGTAAGTAGTTTAGCTATTTCATCAACAGTTGCATCTTTTTCAAATTCTTCTATAGAATAAGATATAGCAGAATCTTTATCAAAAATTTCTTTTAAATCAGTATAATCTATGGCTAAAAATAAATTTTCATCAACAGCTTCTACTACTATGTTCATTAAGTCTTGCACTTTTTCACTATTGTATTTATTTATTTTTATTTCTTTATCTAGACCCATTTCATCTTTATTTTCTTTTAGTGAGCTGTCCAAACCTATACAAATTACTCTTCTTTCATTTGCCATAAAAGAAATAGCTTTTACTATATCTTTTACCTTTGCCTCTTCACTGTTATAAGATATAAATAAAATTTCTATACCATCTAATAAAGCTCTAACATATTCTTTATCCACATCTTGGTTTAAATTTATTTCTTCAAAACTAAAGTTTTTTTCTAATTTATTTTCAAATGAATTCAGAGTTTTTATCCCCTCAATACCTACTCCTATAAACTTAGAATATTTCTCCTCCATAAGTTGCCTCCTTGCAAAATTAATTATTTTAAATTTTTTATTCTATTGCCATATTTATTATTAACCATTTTGAAAACTGGTAAACCTACTATAGTTATAACTACAAATTCTCCAAATCCAACTTGAAGAAATCCTAGAACAAATGGCACTCCAAAGAATTTGTATAATTCCCATCCTATAATTAATGCATTTATTATTGTTGGCCAAAGAGATGCAATAAATAATGTATATTTATTGTTCTTTATAAGTTTTGGCGTGTAATATACTAAAATAGAACTTATTAAAGTTGCCAGCGTACCAAATATTATATCAGGAACTCCAAATGGTCCTACTACATTTGCTAAAAAACAGCCTAGTGTTAAAGCTATTATGTATTCTTTACCAAATAGAGGTAAAAACATTAATATTTCTGAAATTCTAAATTGAATTTGTCCATAACTAATAAATCCAAGCGCTAAAGTTATTACAGCATAAAGTGCTGCTATTAATCCAACTATAGCAATTTGTTTATTTTTATTTGTCATACTTCCCTCCTAAGCATAAGTTATACTTCTTTTAATTATTATGCAACATGAACGATTATATTATAAATCTATAAATATCTCAAGTAAGATAATTACTAAGATTTAATATTTATTTTATTTATTAATCATATAGATATATAAGTAATTTTAATTTCTACTCCTTTTTACTATTAAATTTATATAGTAACAAAAGATTAGTTTTAAATGTGAGGTGGTAATATGAAAAAGAAATATAGAACATTGTTTAAATTTGATATAGAGCCTATAACAAGTATATTACTTATCTTTTCTACAATTGTTGCTCTTTATATATGCAATAGTCCCTACAAATACTTATATGATAACTTATTTTATAATACTTACATTATAAATGACTTTAATTTACATAGCTTTGTTAATGACTTTTTAATGTCCATATTTTTTTTATTAGCAGGGTTAGAAATAAAAGATGAAATTTTATATGGAAGTTTATCTTCTTATAAACAAGCATCTTTTCCTGTAATTGCATCTATAGGTGGTGTAATAATGCCTGCAATAATTTTCACATATTTTAATTTAAATACAAATTATATTAATGGAATTTGCATACCCATATCAACTGATATCGCCTTTTCTATGGGTATTTATTTTTTGTTTAACAAGTATTTAAATCCATCAATAAAAATGTTTTTATTATCTTTAGCTGTAGTAGATGATTTGGTTTCCATAATATTAATAGGCACAGTTTATTCATCAAAAATTAATTTATCTTTTTTTATTTTCTCTCTTTTTTGTTTAATTATAATTTGCATTGCAAATAAAGTTTTTAAAGTTGAAAACATATTTTTCTATCTACTAATAGGACTATTTTTATGGTATTTTATTCATCTTAGTGGTATTCATTCAACTTTAAGTGGAATACTTTTAGCTATAGGAATTCCTGCAAAATCATATAAACGAAAACATTCAGTATCTCATTTAACAAGAAGACTTTTTAGTATTTTTAATAATTTTATTATAATACCATTGTTTGCATTTGCTAATACAGGAGTAAGTATTGACTCTAGTTTAAATTTATCAAAATATCCAACTATATTTTTAGGTATATATCTAGGCCTTTTAATAGGAAAGCCACTAGGAATAATGCTTTTTACCTATATTACCAATTTAATAGGATTATCAAAAAAACCTAAGGAGTTAAACTGGACATCCGTATTTATTGTATCTCTAATTTCTAGTATTGGTTTTACTATGTCAATATTTGTTTCAGAGGTCGCTTATATTGGCAATGCAGAACTTATAAGTATATCTAAACTTTGCATATTGATTAGTAGCTTAACCTCTATAATACTTTCATCTTTATTTATAAAAACATTTAAAGAATTACATATTATATAATAAAAAATTTGCTTCCCTTAAGCCACTGCGTGGGCGCCATGAAATTTTAGGCAACGACCTTGCTCAAAAACACATTTTTTACATTTTCTAAATAAATTGATAAAACTTAATTACAGAGCTATCAACAGCGCAAATCAAACTATGATTTCCTAACATGCAAAAAATAGCTATTCACAAATTTAATGTGATAGCTATTTTTATTTTTAGTCTATTTTCTCTTCTTCTGATTTAACCTCTTCTTTATTAATAGTAGTAGGATTTAAGTTATTTAATCTATTAATTATATATCCTATGGCCCAAACTACTATTGCATAAAATACATATGGCATTGAAGTACTTACATAGTAACTTATAACGTCTGCTAATTGATCTTTTATAACTATACTACCTGCTGCTACAAGACTAGAAATATATGTATGTGAAGTATATATTGTAAATATAGAATATACTGCTATAAGAGCAGCAACCACATATAATACTATTGGTATAATAGCTTTTTTGTTCCCTTTTTTCATTTAGTTGTCTCCTTTTCATTTTTTCTACAATAAAATATTACCAAATCCATATGAATTACATATGAATTAATCATGTACTTTGTATGTATTAATTATATTATAACAAATAAGATACTTAATCATATCCTATTTGTTATATATCTAATTTTTCTATATTTTCTTTCATTATTTCTATTGAATCATCAAGCTTAACTTTTTCTTTCTTCTCCAAAGGAAGCTCTATCACTTCTCTAACTCCGGTTTCATTTACAACACTTGGCACAGCTATAAATACATCTATATGCCCATATTTATTATCTAAGTATGATGATACTGTTAGTATACTGTTTTCATTTTCTAATATTGCTTGTGTAATTCTAGCTAAAGCCATACCTATTCCATAATAAGTTGAATTCTTGCACTCTATTATTTTATAAGCTATGTTTCTAACTTCATCTTCTATCAGTTCTAAATCTTCAAATTTAACCTTTGCATCCTTCTTTGAGGCTACTTGATATATTGGTTGAACTCCCATTAACGCATAGCTCCATGCTACAAATTGAGAATCTCCATGTTCTCCCATTACATAGGCATGTATAGATTTTGGGGTAACTCCCAATCTTTCACCTAAGCCAAATCTTAGCCTTGCTGTATCAAGAGTAGTTCCTGATCCCATTATTTTTGATTTATCATATCCTAATATTTTCCAAACAACATAAGTCATAATATCTACTGGATTTGAAGCAACTATAATTATTCCATCAAAACTAGTTTTCTTAATTTCTCCCACTATTGATTTCATTATTTTAGTATTTTTATGTAATAAATTAAGCCTTGTTTCTCCAGGTACTTGAGTAGCTCCTGCTGTTATACAAATTATATTTGCATCACTACAGTCACTATAATCACCTGAATATATTTTCATTTTTCTAGGTGCATAACTTAACCCATGATTTAAATCTAATGCCTCACCAACAGTTCTATTTTTATCTATATCTATTAAAACCAACTCTTCACATGTTCCTTGGTTTACCATTGAATAAGCATAACTCATACCAACCATTCCTGCTCCAACTATAACTACTTTATTCTTTTTCATATTGTCCCTCCTGAAGTCTGTTATATTTTGTAAAATATATTATATATATTAATTTTTATCAACGTCAATATATATTTATTATATATTATTAATTTTTATATTTATTTAATTCACTTAACAATTAATTATTATTTGTTATACTTATAATATTTAATCATTTAACACATAAAAAAGAACACCCTTAAAGGTGTTCTTTTTTATTAATAAGCTAAAATTTCGTATCCATCTTCAGTTACAAGTATCATATTTTCCCATTGTGCAGAAAGTTTTCCATCTTCTGTGTATGAAGTCCATCCGTTATCTGCATCTATATATAATTCATGATGACCTTCATTTATCATAGGCTCTATAGTAAATATCATTCCAGGTACCATAAGCATTCCTTCATTTCTAGTTCCATAATGGAATACAAATGGATCTTCATGGAACTCTAATCCTATACCATGACCACCAAATTCTCTAACTACAGAATATCCATTTGCTTTTGCATGTTGTTCTATTATATATGCAACATTGCCAAGTCTAGTCCAAGGTTTAACAGCTTCTATACCTTTTATCATACACTCTTTTGTTACTTCTACTAATTTCTTAGCATTATCGCTTACTTCACCTATCATATACATTCTAGATGCGTCTGAATAATATCCATTTAATATTGTAGAAACATCCACGTTTATTATGTCACCATTTTTTAAAATATATCCATCTGGTATACCATGGCATATTTGGTCATTCACTGAAGTACAACAACTCTTAGGAAACCCACTATATCCAAGAGGTGCTGGTATAGCTCCTTGTGATACTGTATAGTCATGTACTATTTGATCAACTTCTTCAGTAGTCATTCCTGCTTTAATTTTTTGTCCAACTAAATTTAAAATTTCATTATTTATTTTAGCACTTTCTTTTATTTTTTCTATTTGCTGTGGAGTTTTTATTAAACTTCTATGTGGCACCTCATAACCTTTTGACTTAAATTCTTTTATTTTTTCATCAAAATTCATATGGCACTTTTTATATTTTTCACCACTACCACACCAGCATTTGTCATTTCTTCCTATAATCATTTATACTCTCACTTCCTTAATATATATCTATAATATTCTTGTTTTTTCTATAGGCTTTCTTAATATATAATTTTTCTCTAACTTTATTCCAACCTTCATTTTCACTATTTGTCTAGCATGAGGTGCTGACTCTATTGGGTTACCTTCTTCATCATACATTTCTTCTATTGTAGTAAACATCGTATCTTTGAAAGGCCCTATAACTTCAATTTTATCTCCCACATACATTTTATTTCTCTGCTCAACTATATATAATCCCGTTTCTTCTTCATAATCTTTAACTAATCCTATAAAGTCATAATTTCTTATATAAGAAGCTGATTCATAGTTATTAGAATTTTCATCAGGTCTATTTAAGAAGAACCCCGTTGAGTAATCTCTATGACTTCCTTTTTTTAGTTCTTCTAGCCATACTGGATTGAATTCCCAGTTTTCAGGGTCTTTGTAATACTCATCTATTGCCATTCTATAAGCTCTAACTGTTGTTGCTACGTAATATGCTGTTTTCATTCTTCCTTCTATTTTTAATGAAGTTATTCCACTTTCAAAAATTTGTGGGATATATTTTATCATACATAAATCTTTTGTATTAAAGAAGAACTCTGGATCAATATCTTCTACGACAGGAGTATATTCACCCTTATTTTCTTCCATTAAAGTATATTTCCATCTACAAGATTGAGCACATGATCCTTTGTTTGCATCTCTTCCTGTTGTATAGTTGCTTATTGTACACTTTCCTGAATAAGACATACACATTGCACCATGAACAAAAGCCTCTATATCCATATCTTGTGGAATATGTTCTCTTATCTCTTTCGTTTCCTCAAAGGACAACTCTCTTGCTGTTACTATTCTTTGAGCTCCTTTGTTATACCAAAAATTAGCAGCAACATGATTTGTTGTACTTGCTTGTGTACTAATATGAACTTCCATGTTAGGTATAGTTTCTTTTACTATTTTAAATACACCAGGGTCTGATACTATTACAGCATCCACTCCTATTTCTTCTAATTCTATTAAGTAATCTCTAAGTACTTGTAAGTCTTCACTTCTTGGTATTATGTTACAAGTAACAAAAACTTTTTTACCTTTTTCGTGTGCAAAGTTCACACCTTCTATCATATTGTCTTTAGTGAAGTTTTTTGCTGCTGACCTCATACCAAAAATTTCTCCACCTATGTAAACAGCATCTGCTCCATATTCAAAAGCTATTTTTAGTTTTTCTAAATCACCAGCGGGGGCTAATAATTCTACTTCTCTCATTTCGTCTCCTTTGTTTTTATATATTTCTAGTAATATATACAATTAATATATTTTAATTATTAAATTAAGATATTATAAATATGTTCTATTTGAACTTTTACATACTTATTATACCACAATATCTTTCTTATAAATTAAAATTACCCTTAGAAATTATTTTTAAGCATATTTTAAGCATATTAGTCTAATGTAATATAACCTTAAAACAATAAAAAAGAGCAATGATATAAAAATATTACTGCTCTTTTAAATATTAATTTTCATTTGTGCATTCTATAATTTTAACACTGTTATTTTCCTCATTTAAGCTTTCCTCTTTTTTAGTTAATGGCAGTATTTCCTTTTTGTATACATATTTAAACCCTATAATACTTAACGAAACAGATGCTAATTCTGCAATAGGAAAAGCCCACCATACAAGATTTAAATTGTTTGTTTTGGATAGTAAGTATGCTACAGGAAGCAATACAACTAACTGCCTACCTATTGATACAATTAAGCTCATTACCCCATTGCCAAGGGCTTGAAACATGGAGGATACAACTATACAGTACCCTGCAAATAAAAAGCTAAGACTAATTATTCTAAGAGCTGGAATACCGATATTTATCATTTCTTGTGATGCACTAAATAAACTTAATAATTCTTTTGGGAAAATTTGAAATATACATAAACCAATAATCATTATTATTATTGCATAAATAATACTTATTTTTACAGTTTTCATCAACCTATCTTTATGTTTGGCTCCATAATTATAAGATACAATTGGAACCATACCGTTATTAATACCAATTACAGGCATAAATATGAAACTTTGTAACTTGAAATATACTCCAAATACTGCAGTTGCTGTGGAGGTAAATACAAGTAAAATCTTATTTATACCAAAAGTCATAACTGAGCCTATAGATGCCATTACAATTGAAGGTATGCCTACAGAATAAATATCTTTTATTGTTTTGAAATTAGGCCTGAAGCCTTTAATTTTAACTTTAATCTCTTTATTTTTAGTACTATTTAAGTAAATTCCTAAGGTCATACCACTTATTTGCCCTATTACTGTGGCTATAGCCGCACCAGCTATTCCCATTTTAGGAAAGCCAAGCAATCCGAATATTAATATAGGATCTAATATAATATTTATTATTGCTCCAGTTAATTGAGTCATCATAGAATATATTGTTTTTCCTGTAGATTGCATTAGTTTTTCAAATACTAATTGACCATACAAGCCAAAAGAACAAGTGGTGCAAATAATTAAATAATCATATCCACCTTCTACAATTTCTTTTATATCTGTTTGCCACTGAAAAAAAGATTTACTAAATAAAATACCTATGACTAAAAAAGCTAAATAGCTTAAGACTGCCAAGAATATTCCATTGTTTGCTGCATTATTTGCTTCTTCATAATTTTTCTCCCCTAAAGATCTAGATAGTAGAGCATTTATACCTACTCCTGTACCCACTCCAACAGCTATCATAAAATTTTGAACAGGAAAAGCTAGCGATACTGACGCTAAAGCATTTTCACTAATTTGAGAAACAAAAACACTATCTACAACATTATATAATGCTTGAACTAACATGGACACAATCATTGGAAGGGACATTGTTATAATTAATTTATTTACAGGCATAGTACCCATTTTATTTTCTTGAATTACACTTTCACTGGACATATGTTTAATCTACTCCTTTCATAACTGCAATAGTTGCGTTGACAACTATCATCAAATGAATAATGGGTATTATAACTATTGTATAGTTAAGAATACCCATTAATTTAAGTGTATATATAGTAAAATATATTGTCAATATCTTCATATTATATTATGCTTTTTATTATTTAATATTTAATAAACAAAGAGAAATTAGCTACGAGCTAACTTCTCTTTTATTTTTACTATAAGTAAATAAGTTTTAAAACAAATAATCCTGCAAGAACTACCATCACTACCGAAATTTGTTTTCTTTCTTCTTTTGGAGAAATTAAGTTATGTAATACATTAATCACTACATATGATAAAACTCCAAGCGTTAAGCCATCACCTATTGAATAAGTAAATGCCATAGTCCCTATTGTTATGAATGCTGGAACACCTTCAGTTATATCAGAAAAATCTATATCTTTCACTGTACTAAGCATTAAATATCCTACATATATTAATGCTGGTGAAGTAGCACATGATGGTATTGCTATAAATATTGGTGAGAAAAACATAGCTACAAGAAATAATACTCCTACTGTTATAGCTGTATATCCTGTTCTACCACCTTCAATTACACCTGTTGAACTTTCCACATAAGTAGTAACTGTGGAAACTCCAAGTCCTGCACCTATAGTAGTTGCAAATGCATCTGCAAGCAAGGCTCTACCTACATGAGGTACATTTCCATCTTCATCTATCATATTTGCCTTAGAAGCAACACCAACTATAGTACCTACTGTATCAAAAAAGTCAACAAATAAGAAAGTACAAAGAACTAAAATAAAGTTAGTTAAATTTGCAGGATTTGTAGCATAGCTAAAATCTAATTTGCCTGCTATTGGTGCTAAACTTTCAAACTTGAATATTCCACTCGGTAAGTATATTCCAAGCTCTGCTGCAGCTGTTGGGCTAGATAAAGCATAACCCCAAGCAACTAATGAACAAATAACTATGCCTATTAATATTGAACCTTTAACATTTTTCTTTGACAGTACTGCTATTATTACAATTCCGACACAACTTATTAAAACCGCTGGAGTAAAATGACCCATCGAAATTAATGTGGCATCACTATTTACAACAAGACCACAGTTAATACATCCTATAATTGCTATAAATAAACCGATACCTCCAGATACTGCTAATTTCATATTCACTGGAATTGCATTTACTACTGCTTCACGCACTTTAAACAATGATAAAAATATAAAAATAATACCTTCCACGAAAACTGCAGCTAAAGCAATCTCCCAAGATACTCCCATACCTAAAACTACTGTGTAGGCAAAGTATGCATTAAGACCCATGCCAGATGCTAAGGCAAATGGTAGGTTTGCAATAACCCCCATTAAAAAACATCCTATTGCTGCCGCTAAACATGTTCCTGTTACCAATGCTCCTGCAGGCATACCAGCTTCTGATAATATACTTGGGTTAACAGCTATAATATATGCCATAGTTAAAAATGTTGTAACCCCTGCCATTATCTCCTTTTTCATATTTACTTCCTGATTTTCAAGAATAGGAAATAATTTTGTCATAGTATTTGATTCTTGTTTCGCCACTTGCATTAATCAAAACACCTCCGTAATTTAATAATAAATTAATCCCCAAATTTTACACTCTGATATTCATATGAAATAGTATCTATATAAATGTGGTTATATGAGCACATTTATATTTTCCATATAATACCATTTCATAAGTATAATTTTAGAATACAAATATTATAATGTCAAGATAATTACGAATATATTTTATTAAATCTAAATAATAATTCGTAATTATGTTATGTAAATAATATTTTACAATAAAAAATAGCTTATTTTTAAATAAGCTATTTTTTACCTAGTTTTTATGTCTTACTCTAAGGACAATATTCATTTTATCAGCCAGTTTTTGTGCTTCTTCAATTTCATCATTATTAATTTCATCAACTACGGAAAAGTTCACTTCTTCAATATACTCTTTGCAATCCTCAGCAAAATTCAATAATGCATCAAAGGATCTTTCTCCAAATTTAGGCCTTGTAACTTCATTGTATCTTATTTTATTAGGTGCATTTAAACTAATAGACACAGAATCTATATTGTCTTTTAATAGGATGGCTGTTTTTTTATTGTGAATCAAGTCAGATAAACCATTAGTATTGACCCTTATTTTTAAATCAGAAAAACTTCTGATATATTTTGCAATTTCTATAACTTCATTTATTCTTACTAATGGTTCGCCATATCCACAAAATACTATTTCATCATAATTTTCTAAATTAAATTTTTTAAATTCATTCTTTACTTCTTCTACTGTAGGTTCATGGTCTAACCATAAACTATCACTATTTCCCACATGGTCCGTTTCTTTTCTTATACAAAAAACACAAGAACATGGACACTTATTTGTTATATTAACATAAAGACTTTCCTTGTAATCATATAAAATTGTCATTTTCAATTCCCCCATTTGTATGCTTATTTTATCATTTCTTTTATTTTTAATTTATCAAATACTAAACCTATAACTACAAATACTATAAAACTTCCTAAAGGTTGAACAAAACCTACTAATGATAACACAAAAGCACTAACAAAACTTCCATACATTATTCCTTCTGCTATCATATATAAAGCTGTTCCCACTATTCCTGCTATAATTGCTGCAAATATATTTCTTGTATTAATAATTTTTTTACTTCTATTTGTAAAAAATAAAACAAGTATTGGTTTTATTATTATTGTTGCTAAAGCCCAGTTTGCAGATCCTGTAAGTATATCTGCCATACCAGCTCCTATTGCTGCTGCACAAGCTGCATAAGGTGTAGGAAGAAGTACCGCTGCCAAGTATATAAAAGCATCACCTACATGAACAAAACCACCATTCCCCCCTACTGGTATATGAAGAAAATAAGCTATTGTAATACATATAATACCTGCAAATAAGGCTGCAGACACCAATGTTCTAGTTTTAGATGATACATTTGTTTTTTGCTGTTTTGTATTTTCCATTATCTCTCCTCCAAATTCAATACTCTATCAAGATAATTATAATACACTTTTGCATATTTATTATAACTGTGTATATTATTCAAACATTGTATTAGTACAATTATTTATGAATAATAAAAAGGAACCTTAAAAGGTTCCTTTTTATTATTTTTTCATTTCATCTTCTATTTTGTCTTTTATGTCGTCAGCTTTATCAGTAACATCAGACATCATACCAACCATATCGTCTTTAAGGTCCATAGTAGTATGTTTTACTGCATTAGTAAGTTTTCCAGCTGCATGGCCTATATTACTAACAGTATTTTTCATGCCATTTCCTACTTTATCTAAACCTTTCTTTAAATCATCTTTCATATTTCCCATGTCATTTCTTAAATTCATATTCATGCCTCCTATTTATTTCTTAGATATATTTTTCCTTAATTTATGAAAATTATTTATCTAAAAATAAATAGTAAATAAAACAGAATTTTTCTTACTTTCCATTTTGTAATAAAGGTTATGACTTTTTAGTATTTTGCTTACTATATAAAGACCTAACCCACTACCACCTGTTTTTCTATTCCTAGACTTTTCCACTCTATAGAAAGGATTAAAGACTTCACTTAGATACTTCTGTTCAATGCTAACTCCTGTATTTTCTATTTCTAGAACTACTGTTTTACTTGCTTTTGATTTAAATGCTTTCACAATTATTTTTTCGTTTTCGGGAGAATACTTAATCGCATTATTTATTAAATTATTTAAGACTTTTATGATTTTTTCTTTGTCTGCTTTTATAACTAATTTATCCTCCACTTTATATATAAGATTTAAATTTTTATTTTCAATTAAATAACTTTGCCTATTTACTAATTGTCCTAACATCTCACTTAAGTTAATAACTTCTATTTTTAAATCTTTTTCTTGCAGTTCATTTTTTGATATTTCCATCATTTCATCTACTAACACTTTTAGTTCTTGAGTAGATTCATATGATTTTTGTAAGTAGGTATCACGATCTTTATATTTGCCTACATTATATATCATTCCCTCTAATTGACCACTTATTATTGTTATTGGCGTTTTCAATTCATGAGAAATAGTTGCAATAAACTCTTTTCTTTTTTGCTCTTCTTCTCTTTCTTTATTAATAATTTCTATTAATGGTTTTGTTATTGTCTTAGAGTAAATATACGCTCCAAGTAGAGCTATGAAAAAAGCTGAAAATATTATAAATGGCAAGATATTTCTAAGTACTGTATTTGCCTCATCTATTGGTTGAAGAGGCATTGCAATTTCTAGATGATACAAATCAGAATTTTCTTTTATTTTTATAGTTGCCCTTATTGTATATTCCTTTATCTGATTAGACATAGGAATGTCTCCATTATACTTATTAGTAATATGTTGTTCATTCTTACCAAAAATAATAAATCCTTTATCATCTGTTAATATCATTGCAACATTTTGTTTTTTACCTAAAAAATAAAGCCTCTGTTGTAACTCTTCTAAGTCATAAAACTTAGAATCTTCCACAATGGAATTTACACTATTTTTTAATAGTTCAATTTTATATTGGTGATAATATGCTGGCATAAAAAAATATAAAGTTAAATAAACTATAAATGCTAAGAATAGAAGAAGCCCTGATGTAATAGTAAATAACTTATATTTTATATTTAAGCTATTCCAAAGCTTCAATATCTTTTTCAAGAGTATATCCTATTCCTTTTACAGTTTTAATATATGGTAGGCTTATTTTTTTTCTAAGATTTTTTATATGAGCATCTACTATTCTTGTATCACCATAATAATCATATCCCCAAATACTATCCAATAAACTTTCTCTTGTTATTACTTGAGGATATTTTTCAATTAATGTTTTCAAAATATTAAATTCTTTTAAAGTTAACTCTATATTATTATCATCTAATTGTACTGAGTAAGTATTTAAATCTAACTTTATTTTTTCGAAGGTTAAAAAATCATTACTTAGATTACTTTTACCACGTCTTAAAACTGCTTTTACCCTCTGAATTAAAACATTGAATGAAAAGGGCTTTGTTATGTAATCATCACATTCTAATTCAAACCCCTTCAGTTGATTACTTTCTTCATTCATTGCAGTTAGAAATATTATTGGTACATTAGAACTTTTTCTAATCATTTTACATACAGAATAACCATCTAAATTTGGCATCATTATATCTAACAATACTAAATCATATTCTTTTTTTTTAAATAATTGTATTCCTTCTATACCATCACTGGCATAATCAACATCATATCCCTCTACTTTTAAAAACTCCACTATTAATTCTTGTATATTCACATCATCTTCCATAACCAAAATAGATGTATTCATTTAATCACTCCTATAATTTTATATACCTTAAATACCTATTATTTTATTTTTTATTAAAAAAATATAAATATTTTTACTTATATATTATAATACAGATGTGAATTTATGGTGAAATTTTTATACAATCAATATATTTTATTAAATATTATTTCCTACTAGGTATTCATTGTATTGATTAATAAGATTATAGAAAAACTCTATTCCAATTTTTAAATCTTCAAAAGTCATAAATTCATTTACTCCATGAATAACCTTTCTGTCTTCACTATTACATCTAAAAGGACCAAATTTATATATATGATCACTTAAATCATTGAAGTGTTTAGAATCTGTTCCACCTACCATAATAAATGGAACAACTTCCGAAACATTTCCGTATGCTAACTTAATACTTTTACTTACTAGATCAAACTTATCATCAATTTTAGACAACTTAGAAGGATTTTTAGTAATTAGTGCTTCCAATTGAAATTCTTCTCCAATAACATTTTTAATATGAACTAATAATTCGTCTAAACTATCACCTGGCAATAACCTAAAATTGACTATTATATAAGCACTATTTGGTAAAATATTAGTAGCTTCAGCTCCCTTGGCCATTGTAAGAGCCGTTGTAGTTCTTGCTAATGCATTTGATTCAGGCGATTTAGATAAAATGCTTTTTAATGCGGGCGAAAATGCTTTATTATTTTTTAAGGCAACTTTTCTAATACCATTTGTATATTTACTAAGTCTAGTTAACATTTCACTTAAAGGTTCTGTAATTTTAAGTGGCATTTGGTTTTGTTCTAATTTATAAGCTGCTTCACATACTTTCCCAAGTGCAGTATTCTTTGGTGGCATGGAGGAATGTCCTCCTTGTGCATTATAAGAAATTTTTATATCTGCATATCCTTTTTCACAAGTGCCTACTAAAGCAATCTCTTCTTTTAGGCCCAATATACCATCTGATATCATTCCACCTTCATCAATTATCATAGCAAATTTTATGTTTTTTTCTTTTAGGTAGTCTGCAACATATTTTGCACCATTTCTTCCCCCTACTTCTTCATCATATCCCAGTGAAAGGTATATATCAAAATCAAGTCGCTTATTTTCATTTAGCATATATTCCGTTCCTTCAAACATAGCAATTAGCTGACTTTTCATATCTTTAGCGCCGCGACCCCAAACTATGTCATTTTCTATTATTCCAGCGAAAGGTTCATGTTTCCATTTATTTAATGTATCCTTAGCTGCAGGAACTACATCCATATGAGCCATGAATAGTATTGGTAGTTTGTCAGATTTTTCCCCTTTAATTTTATATAAAAATGCACCTTCATGTATTATTTCTATATGTGCTTTTTCATGTATTTTAGGGTAAAATTCTTCCAAGTATTTTTTAATTTGAAAAAAAGGCTGAAAATCAATTTTAGAAAAATCTTCATTTGACAATGATTCAATTTTGATTAGCTTACTCAAATTAATCGCAGCTTTCTCAATATTTATTTCCATATAAAACCCTCCAATTTAGTATTATTTTTTAATTTGAAAATCATTGTTTTATTTTTCCATCTATTTATTTTAATTATGCATTCAAAAATAATTAGCAAATATTAATTATTCAAATATTTTAAATTTTCTTAAATATTTCACCAATGACTCTAGTTTTTGCCCATGGCCCTAGATAAAAATTTATTTTAATTTTGCTTCTAATATTTAAATATCTGTATAATCTTTGCAAAATCTTATATTATAATAATAAAAAGTTGTGGAGGTATAAAATTGAGATACGTAATTGTTAGCGTTGTAAGGGGAGATGCCGGAAATTTTAATAATAAATTAAGAAAAGAAGTATATGAAATATTTAAAGCAAAATCTTCAAAATTACCAGCACATTTTACTATTAAATCTCCTTTTGAAGAAGATGACATTAAATTGGTTGAAGAAGTTTTAGAAACTTTTGTAAAAAATAACAAGAAAACTAATTACACTTTAAATGGGTATGACCATTTTGATGACAGAGTAATTTTTATGAAAGTAAATATGAGTGATGAGGCTAAAAAGTTACATGATAAATTAATTGATGAACTAAGCAAAATTAATTATATTAACTTCACTGAAAAAGACGGAAAAAATAAAATTTTTCATGTAACTGTAAGTTCTAAAAAAATCCAAAAGATATATAAAGATTTATGGAACTATGTTAATCAATTTCCTTTTAAATTCCATTGTGAATTTGATAATATTTGCATATATAAGTGGGAAGATGATACTTGGAAACTACATAAAGAATACCTTTTTTAATATAATAATTTATCTGTTATACATGTTCTCATAAAATATAATTTTTATTTATGATTTTCTTTTTTGAATTAAGTTAATAATAATAATAATGATGTAAGAATTTGACTTTAATTTATTTTACTTTTTTACTGCGGTATGATATACTATAAAAGTTATTTTTTAGAAAGGAAAATTAAATAAATGACAACAAAACATAAAATTATCAATATAGCTGTTATTGCCCACGTTGATGCTGGAAAATCAACTTTAGTTGATGCTTTCTTATCTCAAAGTGGTGTATTTAGAGCCAACGAAGTAGTTAAAGACTGTGTAATGGATAGTAATGACCTTGAAGCAGAGAGAGGTATAACAATATATTCTAAAAACTGTTCTATAAACTATAAAGATTATAAAATAAATATTGTAGATACACCAGGTCATAGTGACTTCTCTTCTGAAGTTGAGCGTGTTATTAAAACTGTTGATACTGTTGTATTACTAGTTGATGCATCTGAAGGACCAATGCCTCAAACTAGATTCGTGTTACAAAAATCTTTAGAATTAGGTTTAAGACCAATACTATTTATAAACAAGATAGATAAGTCAGATCAAAGAGCTGAAGAAGTTGTTGATGAAGTATTCGATTTATTCGTAGACTTAAATGCAACTGATGAACAATGTGAATTCCCTATCATATATGGTATAGCTAAACAAGGTATAGCTAAGAGAGAAATGGATGATGATTCTACAGATTTATCTCCTTTATTTGAAACTATAGTTGAACATGCTTCAGCTTACCCAAATTATGATGATAAACACCTTCAATTACAAATATCTGCACTTGCATATGATAACTTTGTAGGAAGACTTGGAATCGGTAGAGTTTACAAAGGAACTGTAAAAAGCGGAGAGCAAGTTTCAGTATGTAAAGCAGGAGAAGTTGTAACTAGAGGAAAAATCTCTAAACTTTCTGTTTATGAAGGACTAAAGCAAATTGACGTTGATGAAGCCCATTCAGGAGACATCGTAGTAATAGCAGGAATACCTGATATATCTATAGGTGAAACAATTTGTGAAGTTGGACATCACTTACCAATGGAAATGATACATATAGAAGAACCTACTCTTTCTATGAACTTCTTAGTTAATGATTCTCCATTTGCTGGTAAGAGCGGTAAATTTGTTACTACAAGACACTTAAAAGACAGATTAGACAAAGAATTAGAAGTTAACGTTGGTTTAAAAGTTGAACCTATGGATACAACTGACGGATATAGAGTATCTGGTAGAGGTGAACTTCACTTATCTATACTACTTGAAAACATGAGACGTGAAGGTTATGAAATAGGTGTTTCTAAACCAGAAGTTTTAATGCACAGAGATGAAAACGGAAAATTACAAGAACCAATTGAAAAAGTTATAATAAACTGTCCAGAAGTTTACTCTGGTACTGTTATAAACAAAATGAACTTAAGAAAAGGTATGATGGAAGCTATGTCTATAGAAGGAGATTTCGTTAAAATAGAATTCTCTTGTCCTACTCGTGGACTTTTAGGATATAGATCTGAATTTATAAATGATACTCGTGGTGAAGGTAATATGGTTCGTTCATTTGCTAGATACGAGGATTACAAAGGTGAAATACCATCAAGAGCTAATGGTGTATTAATATCTCAAACTAACGGTTCTACTATGGCTTACGGATTAGCTGCTTTAAGTGAAAGAGCTACTATGTTCGTAGATCCAGGTGTAGATGTATACGAAGGTATGATAATAGGTATGAACTCTAGAAAAGATGATATGATAGTTAACCCAACTAAAAATAAAAAGTTAACTAACGTTCGTGCTTCTGGTTCAGATGATGCCATAAAGTTAAATGCTGCAAGAACATTTACTCTTGAAGAAGCATTAGAGTTTATAGATGATGATGAATTAGTTGAAGTAACTCCAGATTCTATAAGACTTAGAAAGAAATATTTAAATGAGCATGAAAGACTTCAATACAATAAAAGAAGAAGATCTTCAGGACAATAATAAAAAAACAGAGATTATATTTAATCTCTGTTTTTTTATTTTAACTATCAAAAAAACTTTTTTAATAAGGGTCTAATTAATACTACTCTTTACATTGATAAAAAAAATCTTCTTCAGTTTTTGCCATAACATAAACTCCATTAATTTTACCAAAAAAGTGTGATTTTTCTTTTCTACAAGCACTTACACAACCTACTTTTACATTCTCTTCACCTATTATTTTTTTTAATTTATCAACATCAATATTTGAACAAAAAGGGCATACTCTTACTAACTTACTCATTTTTATTCTCCTTATTTTATATATATTGTATAACATTAATACCCTTGTATTTAATTTCAAAACTTTTTAATTTAACTATTTGTTATTTAAATAAGTAACACACATTTTAATATATAAAACTAAAAAAAGATTGATTAGAAATCAATCCTTTTACATATATTTAAATAGATAAAACTATTTTATTCTTTTATGCTCAGAGTTATTCTTCTATTAAACTTGACTCTGATAAGTATGATAAAAATGATAATCCAAGCATTATAACTACTAATACTGCTGTTATAAGTACAATTGCCATATTAATTCCTCCTTTTGTTAATATTATAATACCCCAATATGAATAATTTATGAATTTAATAGGAATTCTAATTGTTTTTATATTAAAATACTAATTGATTTCTTTTAAAGATAATAATATAATACCATATTTCTGCTTTATAAACAGTTAAGACTTTGTAACATTCTAGTACAAATAGTATTATTTCCCATATTTTTTATAATTTTTTCTTGACATACCTAAATACATTAGTTAAAATTTATAATAATTTAATATAAATAAGCTATGATTAGGAAGAGTAAATTTTAATCGATTACCAGAGAGGGAAATTCATCGGCTGTAAGATTTCCTTAATTAGAAATATTGAAAACTACCTAGGAGCTTCATTCTGAAGTTATCTTTTGATTTTAGTAAGAATAGACGGTTTACATACGTTATATGTAACAAGTGGATTTTTTAATCAATTTGGGTGGAACCGCGGGAGTATACTCTCGTCCCTTTTTTTAGGGACGAGGGTTTTTTTATTACAAAAAAACATAATTTTATGAGGAGGTACAAATATGCACTTTGTAAGTACAAGAGGATGTAGAGAAAAAATAAAGGGATCAAAAGCTATAGTAAACGGACTTTGCTGTGATGGTGGATTATATGTACCAACAGAGTTTCCTAACTTAAAAGATAAACTTAATAAATTTATTAAGCTTACCTATAAGGAACTATGCTTCGAAATTTTAAAACTGTTTTTAGATGATTTTACAGAGGAAGAATTAAAGTCATGTATTGATAAGGCTTATAATGATAAATTTGACACAAAATTAATTGCACCTACTAAAAAAATTAATAATAATTACTTTCTAGAATTGTATCACGGCCCAACATGTGCCTTTAAAGATATGGCCTTAACATTAATGCCACATCTTCTACAAATGTCTCTTAAAAAAAATAATATTAAAGAAAAAATAGTTATTTTAACTGCAACATCAGGTGATACAGGTAAGGCAGCTTTAGAGGGGTTTAAAAACTTGGATCAAATTAAAATAATTGTTTTTTTCCCAGAAGATGGCGTAAGTAATATTCAAAAACTTCAAATGAGAACTCAAGAAGGTAATAATACTTATGTTGTTTCAGTAAACGGAAATTTTGATGATGCCCAATCTGAAGTAAAAAATATATTTAGCAATGATGAATTTAATAAATTGTTATTGAAAAATGATTATATACTATCTTCTGCCAACTCTATAAATATTGGTCGATTATTACCTCAGGTTGTTTATTATTTTTATTCTTACTTAAATTTATGTAAAAATAATCACATTAACCTAGGTGATAAAATAAACTTCGTAGTACCTACAGGTAATTTTGGTAATATTCTAGCAGCATATTACGCCAAACTTATGGGATTACCAGTCAATAAATTAATTTGTGCTTCTAATGAAAATAATGTACTTTATGACTTTTTTAATACTGGTAAATACGATAAAAATAGAGTTTTTCATTTAACAACGTCTCCATCCATGGATATATTAATATCTAGCAATTTAGAAAGATTATTATTTGAAGTTACTAACCGAGATTATAATAAAGTTAATTCTCTAATGAGTGACTTAAAAAACAAAGGATTTTATGAGATAGACGATAATATGAAATTAAACTTAAATACGTTTTACGGAGAGTATGCTACTCAGTCTGAGGTAAAAGATAATATTTGTAAAGTTTTCAAAGAAAATAATTATTTAATAGATACACATACATGTGTAGCTTATACTGCCTACGAAAAATACAAAAAAAATAATTTTGAAAATGTAGCTACTATCATAGTTTCTACTGCAAGTCCTTATAAGTTTAGCAAAGATGTATTAACTTCTTTAGATAAAAATGTTGAAAATCTAGACGAGTTTCTTATTTTAGAAAATCTTAGTTTAGAAACTAATACAAATATTCCATTGCCAATAAAAAATTTAAAAACTGCTAAAATTTTACACAATAGAAACTGTGATATATCTGAATTAAAAAAAGAAATTGAAAATATTTTAAAGGTGTAGGTGATAATATGCTAGAAGTAATTGTTCCAGCTACTAGTGCCAATATTGGACCAGGATATGACTGTCTTGGGGTAGCTTTAAGTTTATATAATAAATTTTATTTTGAAGAAATAGACGAAGGTATTATAATTGAAGAAAAAGAAAAAGAATATATTAATAAAGATAATTTGGTATACAAGTCAATGCAGTATTTTTTTGAAAGAGTAAAACCTAATATTGTTCCTAAAGGCATTAAAATAAAAATTGTAGACGAAATACCTATATGTAGAGGCCTAGGAAGTAGTGCCACATGTATTGTAGCAGGACTTGTAGGGGCCAATTACCTTAGTAAGTCAAATTTAAATAAAGAAGAAATATTAAAGTTAGCAACAGAAATTGAAGGTCATCCTGATAACGTTGCTCCTGCTATATATGGAAATATGATCGTATCATTTATGGAAAAAGAAAAAATATACTATGATACTATTAACGTTCCTAAACACTTACGATTTTGCGCCCTTATACCAGATTTTAAGCTTTCAACAGAAAAAGCTAGGTCTGTACTTCCAAAAGTAATAGAACATAATGATGGAGTTTTCAATGTATCAAGGGCCACTCTTTTAGTTACAGCCTTCATGAATAATAATTTAGAATTACTAAAAGTAGCATGCAAGGATAAATTTCATCAAGAATATAGAAGCCCTCTAATAAACGACTATGATAAAATTGTAAGTCATTCAAATAAATTAAATTGCTTGGGTACTTTTTTAAGTGGTGCAGGTCCAACTATAATGTGTCTAACTTCTGATGATAATAAGAATTTTTTACCTCATATGAAATCATATTTAAAAACTTTAGAAAATAAATGGCAAGTTAAAGATTTGCATTGTGATTTTGAAGGTGTAATAATTAATATAATTGAATAGTCCATTTTATTATGTATTTTAAAGGCCTACACATTTTTGTGTATACCTTTATCAATTAAAAGGTATAATTTTTAAGATTATATCTTTTTTCTATTTAATCAAATTTATTTTGTCAAATATTAAATTTTTATAAAAAGGATTTTATATTTTTTTTAAAAGGTTTATAATATAATATAGTTCTATTATATTTAATTGTATTTTTTTCAAGTATTGATTTATTTCAAAAAAATCATTACTATATTATATAGATGTTTAATAATAAAGGAGAGTGATGAAAAATGGACAGTATTCCGATACTCTTGTTTCGGACTGTAAAACTTTTTAATCACTTAATAATATCTATTTATGACTAATACCCTTTTTATATATTGGTCTTTTAATAGATATCATTAAGTGCCAATATATAAAACTGAATAAAGGATGTGTTGCCATGATAAGATATTACAAAACAATTGAGACTAAACTAGAAAAACTTAACGACTTTGAAGAAGGTTGTTGGATAAATCTTGTTGAACCAAGTCATGAGGAAATAAGATATATTTCAGATAGATTTGATATAGATGTTGATAGTATAAACGCAGCTCTCGATGAAGAGGAACGTTCAAGAATCGATGTGGAGGATAATCATACATTAATTTTAATTGATGTTCCCATAGATGAGTCTGACTCTGATTCTGCTCACTACTCTACTATTCCTCTTGGAATAATACTAACAAGTAATTCAATAATTACTGTATGTACTGCTCAGAGTAAAATTTTAAATGACTTTATTGCTGGTCATATAAAAGAATTCTATACTTATAAAAAACCTCGTTTTATACTTCAAATTTTGCACAAAAATGCTACTTATTATCTATTATATCTTAGAAGAATTAACAGGATGACAATAACAATAGAACGTGAAATACACAGATCTATGAAAAATAAAGAACTTGTTCAATTATTAGAACTAGAAAAATCTTTAGTATACTTTTCAACATCATTAAAAGCTATTGAACTAGTTTTGAACAAGATGCTTCGTACTTCTACAATAAAAAAGTATTCTGAGGATGAGGATTTATTGGAAGATGTTATTATAGAAAATAGACAGGCCCTTGAAATGGCATCTATTTATGGAGATATTCTTAGTAGAATCATGGATGCTTTTAGTGCTATCGTTAATAATAATCAAAATAATGTAATGCAACTACTAACTGTTGTAACTCTAATTTTATCAATACCTACAATGATTTCAGGATATTTTGGTATGAATGTGGAGGATCTTCCATTTTCAGAGGATCCAAATGGGTTTTGGATCATATTATTTTTATCAGCAATTATTTGTTTAATATTATCAATACTATTATCAAAGAACAAGTTACTATAAACATGCTTTTAATATTGAATTTCTAACTTAAATATATAAAAGCATAAAATAATTTATTACTAATACAAAAAGGTGCTTATATGAATTTTTATTTAAGCACCTTTTATTTTTAATATTCTATTTTCATTTCATATTCAATATCTTCAAACTCATTTTCTAAATTCTCATTTACTTCTAAAATATACTGAGGTATATATTCTTCTTCCCCTTCCTCTAAAACCTCTTCAAAGGCTGCAACTAGTCTTTTATTTTTGTCTACATCTAGCTCTAAAAGTTCATTATAAATTTTCTCACTATTTCCATGATCACTTTCACTTAACTCTTTAAATATACTTTTACTTTTTTCATAATATAAATAAGCTAACATATATTCACAGT
This sequence comes from Terrisporobacter petrolearius, assembly GCF_020748185.1. Lineage (GTDB taxonomy): Bacteria > Bacillota > Clostridia > Peptostreptococcales > Peptostreptococcaceae > Terrisporobacter > Terrisporobacter petrolearius. The sequence continues at coordinate 51,426 of NZ_JAHZMO010000002.1, forward strand.
TTTTATCTTCTCTTTTTAAACCTTCCATAAAGTATTTTTCACTTTCATCAATTTCTCCTAGTTTAAGAGAGAGCTGACCTAAATTATAAATTGATTCAACACATTCCTGTTCTTTAGACTTTTCATACCAATATTTGGCGTTTATGTAATCATTGTAATAATTTTCATAGATTAAGCCTAGCATATGTTGAGAATATGTATTATTTTCATTTGCACTTATGTCAAACATATTCTTAGCTTCTTCATAATTTCCCTCATTATAATATATTCTTCCTAAATGGATACGGCTATTTAAGTGATTATTTTCAACAGCAAAAATAAAATATTTTTTAGCTTCTTCATAGTCTTCTAGCTCCTCATATATTAATCCTAAAGAATAAGCCGAATAAATATCATTATTTTCAAATGCTTTTTGATACCATACTATAGCTTCATCCACATTATCAATTCTTCTAAAAATATCTCCCAGTTTTACTTGACAAGATATAAGTGTGGAATTCCTTTGATAGTAAGAAATAGCTTTTTCAATATCTCCAATTTGATCATATAAATCACCAATATTTTCTATAGCTATTTTACATCCATCTACTATTGCCTCATCATAGTTTTTTATAGCTTTATCATAATTTTTCTCTTCAAAGTACAGTCCCGCCAAATTATTTTTAGCCTCTACCATGTTATTAGAAGCCAAATCATAATACATCTTAGCTCTTTCTATTTCATTTTCTCTATTACATAAGTTAGCTAATCTAAATTTACATAAAGGATTATCATGCTCAATACCTTTTTCGTAGTATTCAATTGCATTGTCTCTTTTGTCTTGTCTATCATATAAGTATCCTAACCTATATTGTGATTTGGCAAATTCACTTTTGCAGCTTTTCAGATAATACCTTTCGCATTCGCTTTCGTCCTTATTAATTTCCATTATTAAGCCCATATTATAACATCCCTTTGCATGAGCTGAACGATATAATTGTTTATACATAGAAATGGCATTCTTTTCATTATCATTTTTTCTATATAAAACAGCTAAATTATATTTACAATCATCGGAAAGTAACACTGACCCTTTTTTAAAGTATTCTATAGCTTCTTCTTCTTTTTCCAAACTAAGATATAAAATACCTAAATTAAAACATGCACTACCTAAATTATCATCTACTGCAATTTTTAACCATTTCTCACTTCTTGAATAATCGCCTAATTTATAGTGAACTACGCCTAAATTATTTTGTGCCTTTACATTTCCTTCCATTGCGACTTTTTCATACCAATAAAGTGCATATTCATATCCTTCTAAGTCGTAATACATGTTACCTAAATCATAAGCAGCACCCTCATGGCCATTTTTAAATGCCATAGAAAACCATCTTTCTGCTTCATGATATTGCTTTTTGTTTAAAAATATTCTCCCTAATGAATATTGTGATTTTACATTTCCTTCCTCTGCTGAGACTTTATATGATTCAATCGCTTCATCTACTTTTCCCATCTTTTCTAAGATAACAGCCTTTTTATGTGCCAACGAAGATTCCTTAGGTAAGTCTTTAATTTTTCCAAAAGAAAATTTTGAACTCATCATCTTTTAACTCCTATTTATTTTAATATAATAATTCCAATAATAGATATTATATTACATTGTGTATACTTCATGAATAATTTTTCAAAATTGTAATAAAGATGTAATTTTATGTTTGCATTATCCATCTACTATATTATTTTTATAATTAGTTTTATTATGCAAGAAATGAAAAACTTGATTAATTAGTAAAAAAAATATATTATATATACATTGACAATATAATATTCTATATTACAGGAGGAATACACATGGATTTAAATTTATTATTAAAAATTTGTCTTTTAGTAGTTGTCATAGGAATTGGGTTTAAACTATTAAAAGTTTTCACATCTATAATTTTTAAAGTAGCATTATTTATTTTAGTATGTTTATTGATTTTTAAATTTTTCAACCTATTTTAACTATAAAACCTCTTAAAACTTATTTTATAAATTAAGTCTTAAGAGGTTGATTTAAATAGTTATTATTACATTTCATCAGCATTATTTTCATAAATAACTTTGCCAATTATTTTTTCTTCATCTTCAATAGATTTTCCTACTTTGAAATTTATTGCTTTAATAAACATATTTATAAAGTTTAATAAAACGAAGATGTATTTGACTTTTTCATGATAATCATAAAAAATATTTATGATTATCTTGTAATACCATGTAAAAATATTATCATACTATTTTTATAAACTACGACATTATACATTTTATTAACGGCCATAATTATAACTTCCTTTTTCACAGTTGATTACTAAACCATTTCCTGTTGATTTAAATAAAATATTACCACATTCATCATTTCTATGAACTTCTATATTTTCTTTTTTTAAAGTTTGCATAGTTTCTTTGTTAGGGTGGCCATATCTATTGTTTTTTCCAACAGTTATTACTGCATATTTAGGATTAATTTTCTTTATAAAATTCATGTCAGAACTAGTATTAGAACCATGATGACCTATTTTAATTAAATCAACTTCTTTTGCATCTATAATCCTTTCAATATCTGTGCCAGCATCCCCCATAAGTAGTATTTTGTCATTTCCATTTGTATATTCTAAAACTATTGAATTGTCATTAGGATCATTTAAATTTGCTGCTGATAATACCTTAAACTTTGATGTACCTAAATAAAACTTCGCACCCAATAAAGGCACACTAGGATATAAATTTTTATTAGACATTGCATTAATAAAATCTGAATAAGTTTTTGTATTAGCATCACCATTGCTTACATAAACAGTTTCTACAGGTATTGAATTAATTACAGCATCTAATCCTCCTATATGATCAGCATCTGGATGTGTAGCTACAACATATTTTAGTTTTTTAACACCTATATCTTTCAAATAGTTGACAACAGTTTTTTCATCATCATTGTCTCCTCCATCAATAAGGGCTGCTTCTCCTCCTTGTCTAATAAGTATGGCATCTGAATTTCCCGTATCTATAAAATGTAGTTGGGCTTCATAAACATTAGATATCGAGTCTTTGACTTTTTCTTTACTTGATTTTATTTCTTTTTTATTTGTCCTTAAGGAAATTCTATTGATTGTCTCTGGTAACAACTGTGACTGCGCTATTGTTTCATTTAAGACAGGTGTTGAAGTTATGAAAACACACAAAATTATTAAATAACACATTAAAATACGTAAAAATATTTTTCTTTTACTTTTATTTTTTATTTTTTTGATAAAAATTTTAAAATTACAAACTAATGATGGTGTCATCAAAAGAAGTAAATAAAGTGATATATCACTTATATCTTTGGATGTTCCTAAAATAAAAAGCAATGTAATTAAAAAATAATATATACTAGCTTTCTTTTTCTTCTTAGAATTATTGCTCCTAAACCCTGCAATATACTTTTTCATATTATTTCTCCCCTTAAATTTTATACTTAAGTATGATTATAACTGAAAACTTTGAGTATTTATGTAAATTTTTGTAAATTTATTATGTTAAAATACCTCTTTAATCTTTTATATGTGTTCTTATTTTCAGAATAAAGTTAATATTACATATTATTTCAAAATATTAGTAAAATTCTATTTTACTTGTTATAATATACCTTATGGAGGGATATACATGAAAAATAATTTTAAAAATATGATTACAGAAGTTTTAGGTATGATTGTAGGATGTGTACTACTAAGTTGTGGTATAAACATATTCTTAGGTCCTCATACTATTGCACCAGGTGGCCTAAGCGGTCTATCTGTGGTTTTAAGTAAAGTTAGTGGTTTATCTGTATCAACAATAATGTTAATCCTAGGTGTACCACTAGTAGTTTTTTCAATTAAGATTTTAGGGAAAAGGGATTCATTAAAAACTTTATTTGGGATGTTACTACTATCTGGATGTTTAGAAATAACATCTTCATTTTCTCAAATTTCAGTAACAAACGATGTTTTATTATCAGCAATTACAGGAGCTATATTTAACGGTCTTGGACTTGGAATTATATTTAGTGTTGATGGTTCCACTGGTGGAACAGATTTAATAGCCTTAATGATTAACAAAGCAATACCAAGCATTCCAATATCAAAATGCCTAGTATTTTTAGACGGGCTTGTTGTACTATCATCTGGTATAGTTAATAAAAACATAGAGACAGCTTTATATTCTGCAATTAGCTTATATGTTATAGTAAAAATGGTAGACTTTATTGTTGCAGGATTTAATTATTCTAAGAGCTTTATGATAATAACAAATGAAGAAGAAGCTCTAAAAAATGCTATTGTAAATGACATGAACAGAGGTATAACAATTCTTGATGGAAAAGGTGGTTATACTGATAGTAATAAAAGTGTATTAATAGTTGTTGTAAATAAAAATCAAGAAATTCATCTAAAAAAATTAATTAAACAAGTTGACAAAAACGCCTTTATTATAGTTAGTGATGTCCACGAAGTGTTTGGAGAAGGATTCTCACCTATAAGTGCATAAATTTATACAAATACAAGACTTGTAATTTTTTTACAATATATTATAATTATACTTACTTTATAAAAAAAGAGGTATAAATTAATGAGTATAAAAATAGCAGCAATATGTGATAGTGAATTAAGTGGAAAACTTCTTAAAGAAGCTGGAACTAAATTTGGAATAATTGTAAATTATGAAATACAAAGGGAAAAAGGTATAATAAATAAACTACCTGACCATATTATACAAAATTCAAATATAATATTATTTGTAACTGAAAAAGAAGTGGAACAAATTGAAGAAATAGAAAGGTTTATAGATAGAGAGTACTATGAAGTGTTGCCTCAATTTGTTATAAAAAATCCTGATAATGTAATTTCGGAAATAACCTTAGACTTAAATTAAAAGAGAGAGAATAAATTCTCTCTCTTTTAATTTATTTTATTTAGATCAATATACGCCTCAATTTGAGGAATATAAATCATACTCTCCTTTAAATGAGTATTACCAAATTCTTTTAACTCATTGCCCTCTTTATCTTTAGTGATTTTATATTTTACAACTTCACTATTGCCATTTATTTCAGCATGAAAATACATACCTTCATATTGTTTAAATTTAAAATCAAAATTTTCTCTAGTGAGTTTAATACTAATATTGCTCATATTTACCATCCTTATTAACCTATTCTAATATCTGTTAAAAACATTTCTAAAAGTTCAATACCATAAGAAGATAAAGGATAATTGCCTTCACAAATGCACCAATCATATAAAACTGCTCTTTCTTGCATAGCATAAATTTTAGCTAATTCCCAAAATGATTTATCATTTTTTATTTGATTTCTACTTTGACCTTCACTTATTATCTGTTGTAAAACTTTATAATATACTCTTTGCTGATCGAGTAAATGCCTTTTGCCTTTTTTAACAATTTGTGATGAATATAAAATAGACAATAATTCAACAGGTACACTTTCTTCTATAAAACGAAATAAATGCCTACTCGTTGCTATAAGCTTATCAAAGCTATTCATATCCTCATCTAATGTATTCATTATTTTTGTGTATTCTTCGTCAAATATATCTGATAATGTATTCAATAAATCATCCTTTGCACTAAAGTAATGATAGAAATTTCCTTTTGATATGCCACATTCATTTATTATTTGATCCACTGTTGTTGCTTCATATCCCTGTTCATAAAATAATTTCCATGCAACAGAAGATATTCTATTTTTTGTTGAGTTTAATTGATCCATTTACTTTCCCCTTTATAACTTATTACTAAAACATACATCCTTTTTCAAGTTCATTATAACATAAAGAAATGACCTATTTCTAGGTCATTTCAATATATCTATATTTTATCATTCCACAGTTTAACTCTTTTATTTATGTCTGTTGCTGACAATATTCCTGAAACAAGAGCATACCCATCTGGGTTAAATGTTCTTAGCTTGTGTACATTTTCCAAACTTATTCCTCCAATTAAAACAAATGGCAGATTAACTTCTTTTATTATTTCATTTAAAGTATTAAAAGAAACTTGCTTAGCATCTAATTTTGTGTTTGTTGAAAACATAGAACCAATGCCCAAATAGTCAGCTCCATCCTTTTTAGCTTGTTTAGCCTCTTCAACAGCCCTAGCTGACACTCCAATAATTTTATTTTCACCTATTAATCTTCTTACTGATACAGCGTCAATATCACTTTGACCAATATGAACACCATCAGCATCAACTAGCAACGCAATATCTATCCTATCATTAATAATAAATGCTACATTATATTTTTTAGTAAGTTCTCTAAGTTTTATTGCTTTTTCTAAAAATTCCTTACCATCGGCATCTTTTTCTCTAAGTTGCACCATAGTAACTCCGCCTTTAATAGCCTCTTCTATACATTTATAAAAATCTCGTCCTTTTAATAAATCTGAATCTGTTACTAAATATAATTTAAGTGATTTTTTCAACTTATTCTTATCTATCATAATAATCTCCTTAACTTGCCTTATTTAGTGTAGTTATATTAGCCATTTTTATAATTTTTCCTATAGGAATTATTGTTATAACTACAGAACTTAAAAATGCTTCTATTCCTTCTCCTGTTAAATTGTATACTAAAGAATACACTAATGGACTCTGTCCAACAGGCGCATATTCATAAAAGTACACACACCCAGATATTACATGAACTGTAACTTTAAGCGCCACTGCTATTAAACATCCTAAAAATATCTTACTTCTCTTTTCTGAACCACATATTCCACTTAAACCTAATAATATTGTTGGTAATATATAGTCTAATAAAAATTGAGCTGGATGAACTATAAATAGTTGTCCACCTATTAAAGTTATCAATCCTGACACTAAACCACAAGTCATACCTATTGTAGGTCCATATAATACACCAACTAGTAGTACTGGTAAGGATGCCAGTAAATTAAATCCTCCACCTTGAGGATATTGAACAAATTGTATTTTTGATAAAACAAAATGAACACCTGCAAATAAAGCTATCATCACCATTGTTTTTGTATTTAGTTTAAAGTCCTTAAGTTTAAGAATATAATAAATTATAGGTATTAAACATAAACCTAGTATAAATGTATTTAACATTATTTTATCTCCTTATAAGCCATATCCCAAAATGCCATTTCATATAAACTCCCCTTTATAAAAATATCTTTTAGCTTTTCTTTTTTATTATCATCTATATTTTTACAAAGTTCATTTGCAAAATCTATATTTTCCTTGGCGCACATTCTATATTCTTCACAAGAATATGACTCTATCCATGCAGCATAATAATTATTTTCTAAATTATTCTTATATATTTCTTTCATTTCTTTAGCTATATAATAATAACTCCACGCACATGGAAGTACTGCTATTATTAAATCTTGAATATCTCCTGTTAATGCTATACTTTTCATAAAATTAGTATAGTTTTCATTTTCCAACTTAATCTTATGTTTTTGAAGTGTTTTAATATCTTCACCTAGCTCTTTTAAATAAGCTATATGTGTAGCACTTTCATCTTCCATAATTCCATTTACACTATCTTTAAAAAACTTCATATACCTTACGTCATCGCTTTTTATAAGCCCCATGGCATAAACCTTTGCATAATCCAAAAGATATAAATAGTCTTGTACTAGATAATTCTTAAATTTCTCCTTATCTAAAGTCCCTTTTCCCATTTCTATTATAAAAGGATGTTTTAAATATTCATCCCATATTTTCTTACTTTCATTAAATAAATAATCTGTTAATAACATAGTTCCTCCCTTTTTGCTATAATGAACAATTAAGTTGTGCTAACTCTACTTTTCCATATTCATTGCAAGTATCTTCATTCAATACAAATATTTCATCAAATAGTCTTGTTTTAAAACTTCCTATAGATGGATTTTCTCTATTAGCTAATTCTCCACAAAGAGACATAACTAAAGTGCCCATTACAGCTGCATCTATTCTATCTTCTGTACAGGGTAAGAAACTACCTATTAAAGATGTGCTCATACACCCTGTCCCTGTTATAAATTTAAGTTTTGGTGTACCATTACTTATTTTATAAATTTTATCTCCATCACTAACTACATCAGTTTTTCCTGAAGCAACAACAATACACTCAAGTTTTTTAGCCACTTCTTTAACAATAAATGATGTGTCACTTCCATCATCGAAAGAATCCACACCTTTACCTTTAACATCTAGTCCACCTATAAACTGAATTTCAGATATATTTCCTCTTATCACATCAAATTTAACCTCATTTAATAATCTATTAGTTAAATCTGTTCTTGCCTTTGTAGCAAATACTCCTACTGGGTCTAATATAACTGGTTTATTGTACTTATTAGCAGTTTTTCCAGCTAATATATATAAATCCAATAACTCACTATTCATTGTTCCTATATTAATAACTACACTACTAGCAACTCTAACTATGTCATCAACTTCTTCATAAGAAAAACTCATTAGTGGACTTGCCCCTATAGCTAGTGTTGTATTAGCACAATCTGTTATAGTAACGTTATTTGTGTAATGTAATACAAGTGGATTTATTTCCTTAACTTTTTTTAATAATTTGTACATAATATATCCCCCTATGTTTAATCGAATTTATAAAAATGATGCACTGGTCCTACACCTTCACCTATATCAAAGCTATATCTAATAGCCCCTGTAATATATTCTTTGCTAAGTTTTACTGATTCTTTAATGTCATATCCTAAAGCCAAATGAGATGTAATGGCGGAAGATATAGTACAACCTGTTCCATGTGTATTTTTTCTATTTATTCTTTCACATTTGAAAACTTCAAAAGTATCTTCACCCATTAGCACATCTATACAATCTCCATCTAAATGGCCACCCTTCATAAGTACAAATTTAGGTCCTAGTTCAAGAATTGCTTCACCTGCTTTTTTCATATCTTCTATTGTATCAATTTTTATATTACTTATTTCTTCAGCTTCAGGAACATTTGGTGTCACTATATATGCCTTAGGTATAAGATATTTAATTAAATTATCTTTAGCTTCTGGTCTAAGTAGTGAATATCCACTTTTAGAAATCATAACTGGATCCACAACTAAATATTTACAAGGATACTTCTCCAATGATTCAACAATATCTTTAATTATCTCTGGAGAAGATACCATTCCTACTTTTATTGCTTTTGGTGGTATATCTTCACATACAGCTTTTATTTGTTCCTTAATTATTTTTGAACTAAGTTCTTCCACATAGAAAACCCCTTTTGTATTTTGAGCTGTAATTGCTGTAATCACACTCATTCCATAGGTTCCCAGAGCGGAAAACGTTTTTAAGTCAGCTTGTATTCCTGCTCCTCCAGATGAGTCTGATCCTGCAATTGTTAAAGTTGGTATTTTGTAATTTTTCATATCTTTACTCCCTCTATCTCATAAGAATATATAATTTTTGAACATAAAAAATGCTACACCCGTAGGCATAGCATAATATAAACAAATTTAAAACCCTTATATGGTTATAAAATTCATAGTGCTTTCCTACGCTGGCATTATCCAGATCAGGTACAAGGGTTGGTATAAACCTCTCAGCCAATGGCGCCCCTAGCAATTTATTTACTTTCAACTTCATTATAATACTTTTATAAAAATTGTCAACTTTTATTTATTCTTCCAATTCTTATTTGAAATTTATCCTTAACTTCCTCTATAAATAATTTTGGATTATTTATTATCCATAATTTTTTAGATTTACTTTGTTTTTTAATATAATATTCTAATTTCATAGCTTGACTTTTATTATTACTTTCAAAGAATATTTCTAATCTATCAAAACCTTTAGCTTTAGTATATTTAGAATTAATACCTCGCTTATGTTCTTCCATACGCCTTATTATATCTGTAGTATAACCTGTGTATAGAGTATTGTTTTTACATCTAATTATATATGTATAGCACATGAATATCCCCCAATAATTTTATATTTTTAATTATAGCTCTAGTAAACAAAATTTTCAAATTAAAAAGAGTTATCAAAATTTGATAACTCTTAAATAAGTACTATTCAACTTTTATTGCATCTACTGGACAGCTTTCTTCTGCATCCTTAGCATCATCTTCAGATCCTGATGGAACAGCATCAACTATTACATGAGATAAACCATCATCACCCATTTCAAATACTTCTGGACATACAGATGGACAAACACCACATCCTATACATAAGTCTTTATCTACATATGCTTTCATTTCTTACCTCCAAATATAAATTTCAATATCGTATATATTATTATCAGTTTATAATAAAATAATACATTAGACTATGTATATTTTTAGTAGGTTTTATCTAAAACATAATTAATTATTGGTGTTATAGTTTGCTTATTGCTTCTATCAATACTCATATATTTTTCTAAATTTATCATTTTAAAAGATTGATTATTATTTATACTTTTTTTTAATTTTACTTTATCTATTCTACTTAAATCATTAAGATTAATACACCCTTGTAGGAAAAAGAATTTTATTTTTTTTTTAATTTCTTCATCCTCAAAATTGTATTCAACTATATCTTCTCTACTTTGTAAATTCATACTAACACAAAATAGAACTATATTTTTATTTTTTATAATATTGTATTTTTCTTCCAAATAATCTCTTAAATATATTTTAGAATTATATATGGGGCTACCAAATATAATTGTTTTATATTTTAACAAATCCCATCTTCCAACATCTGATATTTCATACAAGTCTGCATTTAGTTTTATAGCTAACCATCCAGCATATTTCATAGTACATCCATATTTAGTTTTATACACAATGGCTATTTTTTTATCATAAGGCACAATAATCCCTCCATATTTTTATATATTAAAAATATGGAGGGATTATGAGTTCTTTAATAAATTATAAAAACATTTTTTCTCCTAAAATCGAAAATGACTGTAATGCCAAATATGCTCTAATATCTAAAGAAGTTTGATTATTTTTAATTATTTCTTTTGCTTCTTCTTTTGAAACTAATACAGCTTCAATATCTTCATCATCCTCTAAATATTCACTACTTATCTCACCTTCACATATACAATAAACAAAGGCTGCAGATTCATCTGTCATTCCTGGTGATAAATATACTTGATTACAGCTAAGATCTTTTTTTATTTCAGTTACGTCTAAGCCTGTCTCTTCCTTTAATTCTCTTATTACAGCACTTTCAAAATTTTCATCATCACTATCTACAAGTCCTGCAGGCAACTCATAAATATATTTATTTATTGGAACTCTAAATTCTTTTATTAAAACTAACTTTTCACTTTCTTTGTGATATGCACATATTATTACTGCATCTACTTTATCTTTTTCATTTTTAAGGTAAATGCCTTCTAATACCTCTTTTTTCTTTCTTGATGCAACCGTCCAGTTTTTCTCTTTGTTATTTTTATTTAAATATTTAACATTGTATAAACTTATAAATTTTGTTTCTACTAATGATGTAATATTTTTTATTCTGCTCATATTTACCTCCTTATAATATCTCGTGCTCACTATCAGACAAGACTTTATTTTACTTATTTTATACATAGACTACATATAGTCAAATACTTCTTTGTGACGCATATTATAAATACTTAATCAAAATAAGTCTACTTGCAGGATTCACAATAAATATTTATTGACTTTTTTTCTATTATAGTATCTAGTCTACCTACAGGCATAGACATCTTAGTAGGCATTTGAAATTCCACAAAAAACTTATCTCCTTTCTTTACCTCTTTATTACATTTACTACAATTAATTTTACTCATTTATGAACCTCCATTTTATATCTAGTGTAGTACACATTACACCTTGTAATTTATTATTTAATCATAGGCTATATTGGTCTATAATTTTCATATAATTTACCTCTAAGAACTTTAAGTCATTAAACTATATTTTCCCTTGACTTTCCGTTTTTATGAATCAATTTATGTTCTTTAATTTTTTCTAATGTTTGCCTTAATATATTTAAATATTAATCATTGTCATCATATCTAATTAACAGAACCATAAATATTTTAATTTAATTATACTATAAGCACTGTATTTTTAACAATTACTACCAATTTATTTATTTCAAATAAATCATTTAATTCATTTTTTCTTTTTATAGTGAATATATTGTCATAAATATTTAATAATATTACTATATATACATTTTATTACTTAAAAGGAGTGAAAATAATGGATAATAATAATTCATATAATGATTTTTTACAAAAACCTGTTGAAGTAAATACTTATTTAAGTTCAGTTCCTATAGTTGGAGAAATAGTTGATTCTGACGATAATTCAATTACTATAGCACCAACTTTATCAAACTCAGGTTCTGACTATCACAAAAGTAATTATGACAAGGAAAATACTTATTATTTACCTAATAACTCAATTATTTCACTTAAAGAAATTTAAAGAATCGCTGAATAATAAAATCGTCAAACATTATTTAATCACAATATGTTTGACGATTATCTCTTAAATATATATAACTTATTTAAATTCTTCTAATCTCATACGATATGCATTTATTGCTACTTCTCCTAATTTATCAAGTAACTTTCCATTAACGTAAAAACCAACAGCTGCACCTATTACTGGCATTAATTGAAGCAACTTAGCCAAATCTAAATAATCTCTATATTCTTGTTGAAATGATTCCCAATCAAAATCATTAATATCACCTGGTAAATGATTTGAATACTCATCCCAACTTTCCATTTTGTTAAAAACATCTTTACTATAACTTTGAGAAGAAAAAGCCAACTGAATAATATTAAGTATATATAATCTTTCTTTGTAATCCCTCACATCAAATCCATAAATTGCAGCAATATCATATAATAATTTTACCTTTATACTAAGAAGTAATGGAAAATCAGTCAATCCTAATATAAACCCACCTGCCCCTGTAGCAAAACCTTCCGCCATAGCAGTCTTTTTATAAAAATCTATTTTGCTTTTAACAATTTTTTCTCTTTCTTCTATGGAAATATTATTCAGAGGCTCTTTAGTAATATACTTATATCCAAACAATACTGTTTTTACCATAGTTTTTACTGCATTAGTTAATATTTCATGATATTTTCGAGGCAACATGCTATTAAATTTTTTTTGTGTTTTTGATGTTATCTTATTTATTAAGGATGCTTTCTTTTTCATTTCTCTTTTCCATAATTTATGTTGGACTTTTGCATCAATCATATAATCATCCATATAAACCTCCTAATTTAAAACATATAATAATTCTATTCTTCATACATATTATTGATATATGTACTATATATTTCCCAAGAAATGCATATATATTTTTTATACTCTAACTTAGTTATATAAAACATAAAGCCATAGTAGTAATATACTATGGCTTTATAAGCAATTATCTTTTTCTTTTCTTTTTTTGCTTTTTATTTTTTACCACGTTTTTATCATAAGGGTTTGATACTTTTTCCCTATTAGGTGGATCCACATTTTTATAAATGTTCTTAAAACCCTTCCATGCAACGCCTAACCCAAATGCAGCCAAGCAAAATATTAAAGGATTGTATTTAACAAATAATAAACTAACTAAAAAAAATGCTAAACCTCCTACGCTTACAAGTACATTGAGTTTTTTCCATCTCTCCATATTAAGCCTCCACCTAAATATAATTAGATAGTTAATTCTATAATACTTAACATAATTCCTTCTTTTTATTTGACAAATTCAAATTATTTTCAATTATTACCGCCATAATACTTTCATATTTAATAGTAGATGGAAGTATTTTTTTGATTAAGTTTAAACTTTGACTTTTACACTCATCTATGGCCTTTAATATTTTATTTTTTTCATTTTCATTATAGTATTCACACAATTCTAAATCAAAGTTTATACTATTACCTTCTATAATATAGTCATTAACATAAGTCAATAAAGTTGCAGGAGATACTTCAACTTCTAAACTTACATCATTTAAGTCTTTACCTTGATTAAGAAGGTCTAATGCTATTTCGTTATTTTTACGATTGTCTCCGTCTATAACTATATGAAGCTTCTTTTTTTCTTGCCAAACAGGATTCATATTTTTTTCTTCTAAGTATTCCTTTACAACTTTAATAATATCTTCACCATATTTTTTGAATTTTACTGAGCCTATTCCACTAATATCTAACAGCTCTTTTTCACTAACAGGATATCTTCCACTAATTTCTTTTAATGTATTTTTAGATAATATTTTATAGAAAATAGTATTTTCTTTTTGTGCATAAAAAGCACGAAGCTCTTTAAGTCTATTATAAAGTTCTGTGTTGCTATTTACATATAAAAATTCATCGTATTGTTTTAAATTACAATTTTCTTCATTTGTCTTACTTATTTTTATATTATTTTCATCTGTATATTTTATTATTTCTTCAATAAACATTTCACCATATTTATCAAACTTAACTTCTCCTACACCAGATATTTCTAGCATTTCTTCTTTGTTTATTGGATACTTCTTGCTCATCTCCATTAAAGTAGAGTCTGAAAATACCATATATGGTGCAATATTATTTGTCTTAGCCATAATAAATCTTATATCTTTTAATTTATCATATAAGTAATTAATTTCTTTTTCATCTTCTTGTGAATAAATTTCATATAACATTACTTTTTTATTACCCTTAATTACATCTTTTGACATATTGTTAATTCTTATAGTTGCAAAAGAAGTATTATTTGAAACACTTTCTACCATATCTAAGTAACCATGAGAAATTAAAGTGTTAATAAATATTTTTAAATCTTCACTTTTGTAGTTTTTCATAATACCATATGTAGATAAACTATTAAAACCTAAATTAATCACTTTTTTGTTTTTAGATCCTCTAAGTACATCCACAATCATATTTATTCCATAACTTCTTTTCATTCTGATAATACATGAGATTACTTTCATAGCATCCTCACTCTTATCAACCATAGTACCTCTATTTAAACAATTACTACAGTTGTCACATTTATTTTCGAACTCTTCTCCAAAATAATTTAAAATACTTTTTCTATAACAATCATTGCTATAAACTAAATCTATTATCTGTTGTAATTTTGTATAGTGACTTTGTTTTCTTTCCATATTAGGTATTCCAGAATCTATAAGTAGTTTTTGTGTCTGAATATCTTGTGGTGAAAATAATAAGGTACATTTACTTTTTTCTCCATCCCTTCCTGCTCTACCAATCTCTTGATAATAGTTTTCTACACTTTGCGGCATATTATAATGAAGGATCCATCTAATATTACTTTTATCTATACCCATTCCAAAAGCATTTGTTGCTATCATTATATTTTTTTCATCCTTTACAAATAGCTCTTGATTATGCTGTCTCTCTTCATTATTTAAACCACCATGATATTTGGCAACAGAATAATTTCTTCTTTTTAGACTTTCATATATGGCATCTACAGATTTTCTAGTAGCAGCATATACTATTCCACTATTGTCTTTATTTTTTTCAATATAATTTAATATATATTCTTTTTTGCTACAGTTTTTAACTATGTTTATTTCCAAATTATCTCTATCAAATCCTGTAATATACTCCTTATAATCTTGTAGATTTAAATTCTTTATTATATCTTCTTTTACTTTAGTAGATGCAGTAGCTGTAAAGGCAGTAACTATTGGTCTTTTTTCTAAGTCATAAATAAAATGTGATATTTTAGTATAACTTTTTCTAAAGTCATGACCCCATTGTGAAATACAGTGAGCCTCATCTACTGCAATTTGACTTATATTTGTTCTTTTAATAACATTTAGAAAATCATAATTATCTAGTCTTTCAGGGGCAACATATATAATCTTATATTCCTCATTGCATATGCCATCTAATATATTTTTTATTGTATTGTCTGATAAAGAACTATTTATATATGTAGACTTTATATTCATTGAGTTTAAAGTGTCTACCTGATCTTTCATTAATGATATTAGCGGTGATATAACTATGGTAATACCATCTAGTATAAGTGCCGGAATTTGATAACATAATGACTTCCCACCACCTGTTGGCATTATAGCTACCACATCTTTTTTATTTAATATAGAGTTAATTATCTCTTCTTGCCCTTTTCTAAATTCTTTATATCCAAAATACTTTTCCAGTATTTCTATAGTTTTTTTATACATATTTAATCTCCTATATACGAACTTGTGTTTGTTAATAATTATATCCTAATTTACTTCCTTAATACAAGTTTATTATCTTAATTTAAAATTCCTCTACATGAAGTAAAGGTCTTCTCATAGCAATTTTTTATTTTTTTAATTAATATATTAACAATATAAAAATTTCTTTTATTGTCAACTTTTGGGAAATTTATGCTAATATTAATATTATGGCTAGTTTTTCTATTTATTCAATGACTATGGAGGTGATTTTATGAGTAATCAAATTATATCAGTTTTAATCTTCGCTGCAGTAATACTATTTATTGTAACAGAGAAAATAGATAGAACTGTAGCTGCTATTAGTGGTGCTGTTCTTATGATAATTACCAATGTTTTAACTTTAGAGAAAGCTATTTCACATATAGACTTTAATACTATTGGGGTACTTATGGGTATGATGATTGTAGTATCAATAGTTAAAAATTCTGGTTTATTCGAATATATTGCTATTTATTCAGCAAAAAAATCTAAAGGAAATCCTTGGAGAATAATGATATATTTTATTGTTATTACAGCTGTGTTATCTGCATTGTTAGATAACGTTACAACTGTATTATTAGTAGGTCCTATGACAATTGTAATATGTCAGATTCTTAATGTTAATCCAGTCCCATTTCTTATGACAGAAATAATTGCTTCTAATGTTGGAGGTACGTCTACTTTAATAGGTGACCCTCCAAATATAATGATTGGTAGTGCTGCAAATTTAAGTTTTTTTGATTTTATTGTTAATGTTGGTCCTGTTGTTGTAGTTATTTTATTTGCCATAATTTTATGTTTTAAGGCAATATATAAAAATGACATTTCAAACATGGCTAATGAGGCATGTATTACATCTTTAGATGAGGAAAAAGCTATACAAGACAGACCTCTACTTTACAAAAGTATCTGTGTTTTATTTTTAATTTTACTTGGATTTATTTTCCACAGTAGTTTAAATTTAGAATCTTCTATGATTGCTTTGTCTGGAGCATGTGTTATGCTTATAATAGGAAAACAAGATACAGACGAAATAATAAGTAGCGTTGAGTGGAGCACAATATTATTTTTTATAGGTTTATTTATAGTTGTAGGTGGACTTTCTGAGTCAGGTGTTATAGATAATCTTGCACAGTTTTTAATAAACTTAACAAAAGGAAATACTACATATACAATGTGTCTTATATTATGGATTTCAGCTATAATATCTTCTTTCCTTGATAACATACCATTTGTAGCCACTTTAATTCCATTAATACTTACTATGGAATCTCAAGGAATGGATGTTATGCCACTTTGGTGGGCAACGTCTTTAGGCGCTTGTCTTGGTGGAAACGGAACTTTAATAGGCGCTTCAGCCAATGTGGTTTTAGCAAATATTGGTGAGAAACACGGATATGATATTTCTTTTAAAAAATATTTTAAACTTGGCTTCCCAGTCATGTTACTGACAGTTTTTATTTCAACCATATATTTATTACTAAAATATTAACTAGGATGGTGATATAGTGAAAATCATAGATACTTATAGCACAAAAGGTGATTCTATTGAAATACTACTTAGACAAATTGGAGCAACTAAAATAACTCGTGTTAGAGGATATTTATATTTTATTAAATTCAAAATTGATGATTTAGATATTACGTATACGTATAATATAAATCATAAAAATCAATATTTCTTACAAAGAATTGAGCCTTATCCACTGGGTAAGGGTATATTTGATAAAGAAATTGAAATAGTTTCATTTATACAAAAAGATTTAAGTAAATTTAAAAAAGCTAAAAAACTTGATAATTTTAATAATTTTTTAAAGTTGAACAATGCAATAACTTCTTTAACAACAGACGTAGAAAACTTATTTTTAAACTATGATATTTCTGACGTTAATATTAGTCAACTTGAAGAAACTTTAAATGCATTTTCAGACAAAATCGAGGAATGTAAAAAAAATATAAACAATATAGAATAATAAGTAAAAACATCTTGAAGATAATAGTAGCTTCAAGATGTTTTTTATTTATTAGTGATTTCCACAATCATGGTGATTGCAACCATTATTTACAGTGAACTCAACTAATTTATTTTCTTTTAGTAGTTGGATATTTTCTTTTACGTTTCCTTCAACACCTCTAAATACTTTTGTTCCCATACTATTTAATTTAGATATTGCTCCAGCACCTATTCCTCTTACTATAACAACATCTACAGATTTGTTAGCTAATGCCTTCATCGGTTGACATTTTCCATGCTCATGATTCAAATCACCATTATTTATTACTTCAACTTCTTCTCCATCTAAATTAACAACTAAAAATTTTGGAGCTGACCCAAAGTGATTGTATGGAGTACTTTCCATCCCTTTATTTTCTACTACTGGTATACAAATTTTCATATTAAATCCTCCCTTTTCCTACAACATTTTGACTTGCCTTTACAGGTATTTCCACAACAGTTTTTACTTGTTTCTATATTTGTCATATGTATAAAATTTTGATTATCATCATTTATAAGTTTCATAAAAGATATACATTCATTAAAAACTTCTTCATTAATTTTATAAAAAACATAATATCCTTCTTTATATCCTGTTAAAATATTTGCTTCTTTTAATATTTTAATATGCTGAGAAACTGCTGAGTCTGAAATCTGCAAATGCTTTGATATGCCTTTTTGGCAAATAACCTTACTAGATATAATCATTAAAATCTTCAATCTAGTTTCATCACTTAGTGCTTTAAATACTTTTACTAAAGTTTCCATGGGCACCTCTTTTTACTTAAGTATTTACTTAACTAAATAATAGTACACTTAATTAGTTTTATCAAGTATTATTTATTATTTTATATATAATAAATATTTATCCAACAAAAAAGAGTTAATATATAATTAATTTTTAGTTAAAAATCATTTATATTAACTCTGAAAATTTTACTTAATATTTTTTTCTTTCACTTTTAATTGATCTATATATGACACTGCATTAATAGCGGCTATTTGTCCTTGGCCAGCTGATTTAATATAAGAATAAGGTTTCCCAGCTATATCTCCACATGCAAAGCATCCAGCAATATTAGTATTCATATTTATATCAACTATAACATGTGACCCATCAACTTCAAGCCCTGGAACTAAAGTTTTTGGTGATGCACTATCTTTTATTACAAAAACTCCATCTACATCTATAGAACTATTTTTAAAAGATACTTGATTTACTAACATTTCTCCTTTTATTTCAACTGGTCTTTCATTTATAACTTCTATATCTGTATCTAAATTATTTCCTCTCATAAGGCCTTCATTTTTGTACATTGGTATAAAATATGTTTTAGAGGCTATTTCATTTAAGAAATTTGCTTCTTCTTCAGATTCTTTATTGTAACCGATAATCGCTACAGTTTTTTTTCTATATAAAGGAGCATCACAAGTAGCACAATATCCTACACCTTTGCCTAAATATTCTTCTTCACCTTTAATTGGTTTGCCATATTGAACACCTGTTGCTAATATAACTGTAGTAGCTTCAAACATATTTTCACCACTCATTAAAGCAAAATAGTCACCCATAGCATAAATATTTGTTATTTTATTATTGGATACTTTAATTCCCATGCTATCTATATGATATTTAAATTTGTTTTTCAAGTCTTCTCCACTAATTTCGTGAAATCCTAAATAGTTGTTTATTTCTGGAGCTTTTTTTAGTTTGTTGCTTAAATTTTCATTTCCAAATACTATTATATTTTTATTTCTAATTTTTGCGTTTATTGCCGCTGAAAGGCCCGCTGGCCCACTTCCTACAATTGCTATATCATATCTCATTATTATTCACCACAATTCACAGCTCTTATAAATGAGCCTTTATTTTAGATTTTATTTGTTCCTTTGGAACGAACCCCACCATTCTTTGAACTTCTTTTCCATTTTTGAATATTATCATTGTTGGAACAGAAACTATTTTATATTCCTCTACTACTTCAAGGCTTCTATCAATATCAATTTGGGCAAAGTCAACTTTATCAGACATTTCATTACTTAATGATTCAAATATAGGTGCTAACATTTTACAAGGTCCACACCAGGTTGCAAAAAAATCCATTACTACTAATTTATCTGACGTTCTAATCTTATTATAAAATTGAGAGTTATTTACTAATTTAGCCATTATTTCTCCTCCTAATGTATCACTATATAATATTAATTTTTTACAATAAAGGTTAACATTATATGAATAGATATGTATATTATATTTCATATATAACCATTTTATAATGGCAAAAACTTTATCTATGAAATTTCTCTAGGTATTATTATTTCAAATTTAGATCCTTCATTTACGACAGAATAAGGTTTTATTTTGCACTTAAGATTTACACTTATCATTTTTGCAATTGATAAACCAATTCCTGATCCATCAATATCTTGATTTCTCACGTTATCACTTCTAAAGAATCTGTCAAAAATATGTTTTAAATCACTTTCCTTAATTCCAATACCTGTATCCAATATTGTACAAATTATTTTATTATCTTTTTCCTCTAACTTAAATCTTATCTCGTCATTTGTATCCGTGTATTTAAATGCATTATCTATAAATATTAGTAATAATTGTTTAAGTTTATTTTTATCACTTAAAATCAATTGGTTTTTAAGGTTGTTTTCGTACTTCAAATCTTTATTTTGAATATTTGCTATATCAACATAATCTCTGTATATTTCTTCAACTAGATCTACCATATTTATTTCTTCAATTTTTAATTTTGTTATAGAGTCTTCTTTTGAAAGAGATAATAAATCTTTAATCATCTTTTTAAGTCTTCTTGTCTCATTCATAGCATCTGCAATTGTTTCCACTTCATCATTTATTGTGCTATTGGGAACAGTTAAAAGACTTTGCAATTTGGATGATACTATGGTAATTGGAGTTCTTAGCTCATGAGAAGCATCTTGAATAAATTTAGCTTGTGTATTCCACGCATTTTCTATTGGTAGTAAGGCTTTTCGTGTCAAATATAGGGCAACAAAATATGTAATAATAATGGAAAATACTATTCCAATTCCTAAGACAAAAAGTAATTGTTTTAGTGAAAAAAGCTCAGAATCAATATTTCTTATTATTCTAATTTTCATATTATTTATTGTTATTGATAATTCTCTAAATGTATAATTACCTTTTTTATAAGTAAAGCATATATTTGTTTGATTAGTTTCTTCTGAAGGTACGTATTCATTAAAATAATCACTCTTTGTATAATATATAAGCCTACTATTTTTATAAATATATACTAAATCCCTAGGATCATTTAAAACTATAGGATTTAGATATGAACTCCTATTTATTTGCATACTAATATATTCGTATTCCTCTTTTAACTTATCATCTATACTATTATAAGTTATGCTTTGAAAGTAAAAAAATGTAAAAAGAGAAAAAATAATTAAAAAGCTAGATACTACTAAAACATTAATTTTAATCAGTTTATCTTTAGTATCATTAAAAACTTTTTTATTTATCATCAAACATATACCCCACCTTACGCTTAGTTTTTATGCATTTATCATATCCAAATTTACTTAATATTTTTCTCAAATTACTTATATATACTTCCACAATTTCAATAGTTGCGTCGGATTCCATGCCCCATATTCTGTCATATATTTGTTCTTTTAATAAAATAGTACCTTTATTCAATAAAAAATATTCTAACAAGTTAAACTGTTTGTTTTGCAGTTCTATTTCTTCATTTTTATAAAATACTCTTCTTTTACTCAAATCAAGATGCAAATCATAAAAATCTAATGTGTTTTTTGTTTGCAATTTACCTGTTGTTCTAAGCATAGCATATATTCTTGCAACTAGTTCTTCCATATAAAATGGCTTTGTTAAATAATCATTGGCTCCAATAGAAAAAGCTTCTACTTTTTCATCAAGACTTTCTTTAGCCGTTAAAATAAGAACAGGTGTGTCTATATGATTATTTCTTATATTTTTTAAAATATCTATTCCACCTAAACTTGGTAACATTAAATCTAATACAACTAAGTCATATATTCCTTGTTTTATAAGATAAAGAGCTTCTTCTCCATCTTCGCAACATTCAACTTCAAAGTGTTTTTTTAGTTCTTTTTCAATAGTTTGTAATAACTTTTTATTATCTTCTACTACTAATATTTTCATTTTTTTCTCCTATTATTACCTGTTATTTCTTATATATAAACAAAAGGAATACCCCAAATAAGATTTGAAATATTCCTAATTATTATTGTCCATTCTCAACTATATTTACTTTATTTGTAATTAAATCAATATCTACATTGCTCTTATTTTCCATATCATCATATGTGTAACCTAAAATTTTAATATCATAATTGGAATCATATAAAGAACTTACTATCTTATCCTGTTGTTCTGGCTTTAAAATAGAGTTGTATATTATATGATCAATTTTTACTATTTCTTTATTTTTGTCTATTTCTGCAACTTTCAAAACAATATTTCCTAAATTTTTATTTGATACATTCTTTATTTCTATAGTGAAATTTAAATCATCTTTTTTAGATTTAGCGTTGCCTTTACTTATTGACATTACATCATAGTTTTTGCTGTTTTCTAAATACTTATTATTCTCATATGTTTTTGTTTCATTATCCTTTAAATTTACAACCACGCTACAATCTTCTGCTATATATGTATAACCTGTAATTTCTATGGAATCAGTGTAATCTTTCGGTGTAAATTGCACCTGCATTACATCACTTGGGCTTAATGTTATATCGATATCAGTTTTAGATTGAGATATGATATTATCATTTTTATCTAGTTCATCATAAAATAATACTATTTGACTTAAATTCAATTTAGAGATATTTTTTATCTTAGTCATAGCAGTAACATCATTTCCAGTTCTATCTGATAAATTAGTAATTTTATTATTATCAATTTGTAATGTTTTTGCATTACTACTATTTATAGTACCTGTTTCGTATTCACTATATTTTGTTTCTTTAACACTTGTAATAATATTTATACCTATTATTAAAACTATTAATATAAGAATAAGTAAAATTGATTTTTTCATAATGTTATTCATATACTTGCACCTCATTTTCATTCTAATAGGTCATTTCTTAAAGAAGGTTCTTATATGCTTTCATAAAATCTTTTAAGGCTTGTGTTAAGATTTCTTTCTTATTATAAGATGAGTTACTACATAGTCTCTCAAAGTCTTCCCAAGTCTGCTTATCAACTCTAATATTAGCTGATTTTACATCACCAATTTCTTCAGTGTCTAACACAATGTCTTTTTTATTAGACACCTTCTTAGGTTTAAAAACTTTATTATCTTTTACTTCTATGTACCAATCATAAACTTCACACAATTTATCTATGTCATCTTGACATATATTTATCTTTTTATCCTTCTTAGGTATAGTAGATTTCTTTTTATTTACTTTTTCTTTAGTTTTTATAGTTTCTTTAGTTTTACTTTTTTCTTTCGTATCCTTTGTCTTTAACTTGCTTTTAGAACTTTTTTTTGTACTATTAACATTGTCAAATGATAATTGTGACTCATCAATAGATTTTACATATATTCCTTTTTCTAATTTATATCCATTTTTGTTTAAATTTCTTCTAAGTGTAGCAGGTTTTATTTCTAACTTTTTAGAAATATCTTCAAAGGACATATTTTGATTTTGATATTTTAGAAATAATTCTATTCTGTCTTTAGAATTCATAATTGCCTCCGTCATATTCCTTTTTTATAATTGTACCATAAATTTCTTTCAACACATATATTTTTCAAGAAATCTACTCCATATTATTATTTTTTTCTTCTTATTATATAAGTAAATTACATAATAACATATATAAATATATTATTTTGTGGAAATAAAAAGCAAGTGAAGTATTCACTTGCTTTAATCTTTTTTTATTATCATTGTCAATATAAGGAATAAAATTCCAGTTAAAACAATAGTACCTCCAGGCTTCAAACCTATGTAATATGATATTGTTAGTCCTATGATTGTAAAAATAATAGCAAACAGTATTGATAATAATACTGTATGTTTATAACTTTTTCCAAATTTCATTGCACAAGCAACTGGTACCACCATCATAGATGAAACTATTAACGCACCCACTGTTCTAGCAGCTATAGATACTGTAAAAGCTGTTAATATAGTGAAAATAAAGTTAACAGTTTTTATTGGTATACCTACAAGTCTTGCCCCTTCTTCATCAAAGGCAATATACATTAATTCCTTATATAAAAATATAAAAGCAATTATAACTAATAAACTTATTCCTATTACCATAAATAATTCAAAATCTGTTATTGCAACAATGCTACCAAATAAGAAGCTATTAAATGATGCTGAATCTTTTACAAATCCAGATAATACACCGGCTAAGCCAACTCCAGCTGACATAATAATTGCTATGGACATTTCCGAGTACTTAGGTATTTTTTTTCTTATAAATTCTATACTAAAAGCAGATGCCAAAGATGCAATCACAGCTGCAAGTACAGGGTTAATATTAAATACTAAACCAGCTGCAATACCTGCAAGAGATGAATGAGATAGTGCATCTCCTATCATAGATAATCTTTTTAGGACTACTATAATGCCTATACAAGGTACAATAATAGCAAGTAATATTCCTACTATAAATGCCCTCCTCATAAAATCATATTCAAAAATCATGTCTACACCTCATTCTCCTTACTCATTAAAGATACCTTATTGTTTTCAACAACAAATATTTTATTTGTATATTTTGATATTTTTGCAAAGTCATGGCTAACAATAACTATTGTAATTTTAGATTCTTTATTTAATCTTTCAAGAAGAGTATAAAGTTGCTCCTCTGAATCAGCATCAATACCTGTTGTTGGTTCATCTAAAATTATAATTTTAGGATCACTAACTAAGGCTTTCGCAATCATTACCCTTTGTTGTTGACCTCCAGATAAGTTACCTATTAATCTTTTTGAGTAGTCCTCCATATTTACAATTTTTAGAGCTTCTTTTACCTTTTGTTTATGTTCCTTTTTAGGAAATTTCATAAAACCAACTTTAGAGTATAAATTTGCCATAACAATTTCTTCTACTGTAGCTGGAAAGTTTGCTCCACTAGATAGTGATATTTGTGGTACATATCCTATTTTATTTAAATTATTACTTTTATCTAAATCTTCACTAAATAATTTTATTTTTCCCTTTGATGGATTTAACTGTCCTATTAAAAGCTTCATAAGTGTACTTTTACCACTACCATTACAACCAATAATACCGACAAAATCGCCTTCATCTATAGATAAAATAATATCTTCTAGTACATTTTCCTTATTATAAGCAAAGGATACATTTTCAATTGATATTATATTTTTCATATATGCCTCCCAAATTTAGCATGAATTATTTCATTGATTCATACAATACTTCTAAATTCTTTTCCATTACACTAAAGTAATCTTCACCATTATTTATTTGCTTTTCACTTAAACCTTCTAATGGATTTAATACTTCTGTTTTTGCATTTATTTCTTTTGCTATTGTCTGCGCAACTTTTGGGCTTACAAGTTCTTCAAAGAATATGGTCTTTACATTATTTTCTTTTGCAAATTTGATTATTTCTCTCATTCTTGCAGGGTCTGGTTCGCTATCAGGTGTTAATCCTTCTATCCCCTCTTGATTTATATTATATTCTGAACATAAATATCCAAAAGCTTCATGAGCAACTATAATTGTTTTATTTTTAATTGGATCTAATGTATCAGCGTATTTTTTATCTAGTTCATCAAACTTTTTAGCATATTTTTCATAATTATCTTCATAATACTTAGCATTTTCAGAATCGTGCTTTATTAGAGCATCCTTAATATTTTCCATTTCCTGTTTTGCATTTTTTATACTTAGCCATGTGTGAGGATCCAAATTTCCGTGGTCATGTCCATCATCTTTACTACTATTAGATTTTTCCACTGCCTTATGTATGTCTAGTCCTTCACTAGTTTTCACATATACTATATCTTTGTTTTCTAAGGTATCTATAACTTTATCCGTCCAGTTTTCAATACCTGCTCCATTATAAATAAGCATATCTGCTTTTTCTAGATTTACAATATCACTTGTTGATATTTCCCAGTCATGTGGTTCTGTTCCTGCGGGAACTAAGTTTGTTACCTCAACTTTATCTCCTCCAACTTTTTTAGCAAAATCGTACAGAGGGTATATACTAGTATATATTTTTATCTTCCCCTTTGAATTCTCATCAGTTTTATTTTCTTTACTACAACCTATTGTAAACAACATAGGCACAACTAGTAGCAAGGATATTATTTTTTTCATACTTATTTTCAACTCCTTTTATTATAGATTTATTAAATTATTTTTAAATGATAACACCTCTCATTTGCATTACTAAATAAATAATACTACTTATATATATATTAGTCAAGTGCAAATCATATGCATTTATATTTTATTGACAAAGTCATATAATAAGTTTATCCTTTTCTTAGTATTACTATAAGAAACATATTATTTTTTATTTTTTAAGGATGTGAAAACTATGAATAATGAAGATAATATTTTAAAAGCAGCAAATTTAAAAACTACTAAAAAAAGAATGATAATACTTTCCGTATTAAATAACTCTAATAGCCCTCTTACATCTGAAGATATATTAGAACAAGCTTCAAAGGAAGTTAATATAAATCTATCTACTGTTTATAGGGCATTGAATGCTCTAACTGAAAAAAATATCTTATTAAAACAATTGAGCAATGATGGAAAAACATATTTTCAAATTAATAATAGAGAACATAAACACCAATTAATATGTTCTTTGTGCAATAAAGTTGTATTAGTGAATTGTTGTCCTTTAAAAAAATTCGAAAATGATTTATATGATGAAACAGGTTTTACCATCACTAGCCATAATTTAGAATTTACAGGAATATGTCCTGAGTGTGCGAAGAAACTATAAAAAAAGTCCTATTCTAGATTATATCTAGTTAATAGGACTTTTATTTTTATAATTATATTCTGACTTTCCAAGTTGTATTATCTTTATTATCCATTATTTCAATATTATTTTGTAACAAATAATCTCTAATCTCATCAGACTTTTTATAGTCTTTATTTTTTCTAGCAGCTTCTCTTTCTTTTATTAATAAGTTGATTTTATTAACAAAATCTTTATCAAGTTTTTCTTTGTCATCACTTAATTCATTTAATTTTAAACCAAATACTTTATCAAAATCATCTATTATTATTTTCTTTTCTTTATTATTTAAATTCTCACTTTTTATAACTTCATGGAGTAGGGTAAAACCATTTGCTATATTTAAATCATCATTTACATATTTCAAAAACCTATTTTTGTATTCTTTAATTATATTTTCATTTATTAATATTTCATTGTCCACATTATCATTTATTAATTTTATTTTATTTTTCAATATTTCAAAGGAATTAGATGCATCTTCTAATCTATCATAGCTAAATACCAAAGGTTTTCTATATTTTGATTGTAGTACATAATATCTATATACTAATGGGTCCACATTGTTTTCTATTAAATTTTTTAATGTAATAAATGATCCACTAGATTTTGACATTTTTCCTTTATCAAGAATTAAAAACTCACCATGTAGCCAATAGTTTACCCATTTGTGTCCAAGAGCTCCTTCAGATTGTGCTATTTCATTAGTATGATGCACTGGTATATGATCTATTCCTCCACAGTGAATATCCATATACTCACCTAAGTATTTTATTGCCATTGCTGAACATTCAACATGCCAACCAGGAAATCCTACTCCCCATGGAGAGTCCCACTGCAATATATGATTTTCAAATTTTGAATTAGTAAACCATAAAACAAAATCAAGAGGATTTTTTTTATAGATATCTACTTCCACTCTATTTCCTGCATTCATTTCTTCTAAGCTTAAATTTGCCAGTTTGTTATAATCTTCAAATTTATCAATAGAAAAATATACATTATTATTAGCTATATATGTGTATCCTCTTTTTTCTAATTTTTCTATTAGATCTATCATTTCTTTTACATGATCTGTTGCTCTTGGAATATGATTTGCTACTTGAATATTTAAAGCCTTTAAGTCTTTTAAAAACTCACCTTCATAAAATCTTGCAATATCTAGAACGCTTTTATTTTCTCTTTTAGCACCCATTTCCATTTTATCTTCACCAGTGTCTCCATCTGATTGTAAATGCCCCACATCTGTTATATTCATTACATGATTAACTTCATATCCATTGTATTTAAGAGTTCTTTTTAATACATCTTCAAATATATAAGTTCTTAAATTCCCTATGTGGGCATAGTTGTATACCGTCGGTCCACAAGTATACATTTTAACCCTCTTCTCTTCAATAGGTATAAATTTTTCTACATTTCTGCTTAATGTGTTATACAGTTTTAAATCCATAATAAATCCTCCTTAAATAAAAAAACTGCAAGCATATGAAGTTTCTCTACAAAAAGAAAAACTCCAGATACACCTGCAGTTTAGTATTATTAATTATTTACAATATGAGTTATAGTTAAATATTAAAATAAACACAGGTATGCTGTTTTTTTGAAATTTTTTAATTTTTTCAAACAACAGCAACAACAAGTTTTCATTTTAATATCCTCCTTTAATAAATTATATGATTTAATTATATGTAACTATAATTCATTTTGCAACTAGTTATAACTAATAAATTATTTTTAGAACTAATAAATTATAATATTAAATAGAAAAACAGTATAAAATAAATTTATACTGTTTCTTTTATATTAAACATTTAATTTTTCAAAAATATCTTTCATAGCTACTCTAGCTTTAGAAGTCTCTGGTAATTCAACTAATGGTTTTCTATTACAGTCATATTCAAATATCATTTCATCCATAGGAACTACTCCAAGTAAATCTAAGTTAAATCTTTCAATTTCTCTTTTTACACCATCATTTAACTCTCCATTAGGTGCTTTATTTATTATTAAAGATGTTCTTCCAACTCTTATTCCCATTTCTTTAGCTAAATCTCTTATTCTTGCAACAGCTTCTATACTTCTAGCTGAACAATCACTTATTAATAATAAATCATCTATTTCTCTAAGTGTTTTTCTGCTTAAATGTTCCATCCCAGCTTCATTATCCATAACAACATAGTCATAGTGATTAGACATTAATTGAATTTGTCTTTTTAAAATAGAATTGACAAAACAATAACAACCTTCACCTTCTGATCTACCCATTACAAGTAAATCATATCCATTTCCCTCTTCCACAATAGAATTTAATTCATATTCTAAATATTGAGATTTAGTCATTCCCCCTGGATATTGTTCTCTTCTTTGCTCCATTTGATTTGCTTTTTCTTTTATTTCTCCTATTGTACCATTCAATTCCATTCCTAATACATCATTTATATTAGAGTTTGCATCTGCGTCTACTACTAAAGTTTCACCCTTTTTTTCTTTAGTAAGATAATCAATAAGTATACCTGTTAAACTAGTTTTTCCTGTACCACCTTTACCTGCAACTGCTATATTGTATGACATAGTTACTTTCCCCCTTATGCCTTTAGATTTTTTTGTTAACTATCTATCTAAATTATAGCAAAGTTCTACCAGATTAAACATTTTTTTATATAAAAATTTGCTTCTTCGAAACAACTCCATTGTAAAAGAGAAAAAACTTCTAAAAATCAAGATTTATTTTTATTTTCAAATATATGTTTTATAAATTGAATCGGACTGTAAATTATAAGTCTCGGTCCTGAAAATTTCATAACATCTTTTACTTTAGCTTTCATATCCTTTTTGTAACAATGTATGGGACACTTACTACAAAAGCTTTTTTCTTCCCCAAACTTACAAAAATCCAGCCTTTTATGAGCATATTCTAATAATTCTTGGCACTGTTCACATAATTTATCTTTATGTTTATGTTTTTTCTTACAATAAATATTTATCATAAGAGTTATTGTATTTTTTTCTTTTTCTATTCTTCCCATTTCATTACCTTCTTAAGCTAAGTTTAGTGTATTGTTTTTTACGTAAATCTTTTTATCACAAATTGATACACTGGATTTTCTGTGAGAAACCATTACTATGGATTTGTTTTTACACTCATTATTTATTGATTTTAGAATTTGCGCTTCGCTTAAAGTATCTAGGTTACTTGTAGGCTCGTCCAATATTAGTATATCTGCATCATGTAAGAAAGCTCTAGCTATTCCTATCCTTTGTTTTTCTCCTGATGAAAAATTTGAACCAAGTTCACCTGCATTAGTTTTATAACCTTGTGGTAGCATAGTTATAAATTCATGAATAGATGCTTTTTTACAAGCTTCTATTACTTCTTCTTCACTGGCATCTTTTTTACCTATTTTTATATTATTTTCTATACTATCGTTAAATAAGAAGGTCTCCTGTGTAACTAAGGACTGAGATCTCCTAAGAGTTTTAGTTGGAATATTTTTAAGATTTTTATTGTCTAAAGATATACTTCCTTCATTAACATCCCAAAATCTCATTAATAATTTTAAGAATGTAGACTTTCCACATCCACTTTCTCCAAGAATACCTATTTTATCTCCTGGTTTAATTTCTAAGTTTATATCTTTCAAAAGATTTTTGTCTCTGCCTGTATAAGCAAAATTTACGTTTTCTATATTTATGAGAGAAGAACTTAACTTCATATCACCATCAACTTCCTCTATTGCTGGTACTTCATCTAATATATCAAATAATCGACCTGCACAAGCAAAAGTTTGAAGTAAGTTATTTGATAAGTTACTTAAAGCAACAACTGGACCAAAGGAACTTGAAAGAACAACTATGGCAACTAGGCCTTGACCTATATTCACACTTCCTTCATTGTATAATTTTATACTTATAAATAAAAATGTAAGTATTGCAATCATTATAGTTACATCTGTAAAAGCTCTGATTATTCCTTCATGTTTTTTAATTCCATCCATTTTTTCATCTAATATATCACTATTTTTATTTATTTGATTTAATCTATTTTTACCTTCATCAAATAATAATATTTCTTTTATACCGTTTAATGATTCTAATAAATAAGAGTTTGTTTTTGCAAATTCCTCTCTATATTCAACACCTGCATCTTTTCCAAATTTAGAAGATATAACAGGTATTAAATATCCTACTATTATATAAAATATAGCTGATGTAGCACCATAAATAGGATTAATACTCCAAAGTATTATACTCATTATTATTGAAGTAATTATTGCTATGGCAATTGGAGCCACTGTATGAGCATAAAATACTTCTAATAATTCTATATCACTTGTTATTACAGAAATTAAATTTCCTTTTTCTTTACTTTCAAGCTTTGCTGGTGATAATTTTCTAAGTGCTTTGAAAACTTTATCTCTAAGTATGGCAAGTATGTTAAATGCTATAAAATGTCCTGAGTATTGTTCTATATATCTAAGTATTCCTCTAAGTATTCCACATGATATTATTACCATCATGCAAGTTTTGAAAGAAACTCCCATGTCTATATTTAAAGCAGTGGCAGTTGCTATCATTCCAAATGATGTTATTGCTATGGCTGCTAAAAATCCAAGTACACCAAATGATATAGTAATCATCATGATAGGCGCTAGTGGTTTTAAAACTTTTATAAGCCTTGTCATTATTTTAAGTCCCGATTGTCTATTATTCATTTACTGCCACATCCTTCATTTCATTATCTACTTTATATATATTTTCTAGATTTTGTTGTTGAGTTACTAATTCGTGATATTTACCTTTTATCATTAACAATTCTTTGTGTTTTCCACTTTCAACTATGTTACCTTTATCTAATACATATATCATGTCTGCCTTTGTAACATTGGCAAGTCTATGAGATATAACTATTACAGTTTTATTTTTAGCTAACTTATAAATACTTTCCCAAACTTTTTCTTCACTTTCCACATCTATGTTAGAAGTAGCTTCGTCAAATATATATATTTCAGGATCTGTTATTATTATTCTAGCTAATGCTAATCTTTGTTTTTGACCACCCGATAAAAGTGAACCACTTTCACCCACATTAGTTTTTAATTTGTTTGGTAAACTTATTACAAACTCATATAAATTTGCTTTTTTAAGAGCATCATATATTTCTTCATTAGTTGCATTATTTTTACCCATTCTTATGTTATCTTCTATACTTCCATTGAAAACATAAGCACTGTGATTTATAAATCCTATTTTTTTATTTAATATATCAAATGGTATTTCATTTAAATAGATTCCATTAAATAATATTTCTCCACTCTCAACTTTATTTTGTTTTAGAAGTAAATTGGTAATTGTACTTTTACCGCATCCACTTTCTCCAACTAAAGCTATCATTTTATTATTTTTCATTTCTATATTTATATTTTCTAAGACTTTTCTTTCTTTGTCATAACTAAAGTCCACATTTTTTAATTCTATATTTATATTATTTAACTTATTTATTTTTTCTTCATGTAAAGCATTTATCTCTTCAACCTCTGCATCTAATAATTTAAACATTCTTTCACTGGCAGATATACCGTTCATTGCCACGTGGAAGAATGACCCTAATAGTCTCATTGGTATGAAAAATTCTGCAGATAAAAGTATTATTATTAGAACGTCTCCTGCACTTAATACTCCTGCTCTAAATTCAAATATTGCTATAAGTATACCAAGTGCACAACCGCCAAAAGCTATTATATCCATTACTATTATGGAATTTAATTGCATTGATAATACTTTCATAGTTATTTTTCTAAAATGCTCTGCATTATCATTCATTTCTTTATTTTTATCTTCGTCAATATCAAATATTTTTAAAGTTGTAAGTCCTTGAAGATTTTCTAAAAATGAATCTCCTAGATCTGTATATACACCCCAGTACTTGCTAAGTAGCTTTTTAGCTATTTTCATAACTACCATTATTGTAATAGGTATTAATGGTACACATATTAAAAGTATTATTGCTGTTTTCAAACTTATAAAGCTCATTGCTGCAAATAAGGTTAATGGCGCTACCAAAGAATAAAATAATTGTGGCATAAATCTACCAAAGTATATTTCTAACTGTTCCACTCCATCTACTGCTATTTGAACTGTAGAAGATGTAGATATAGTATTTGTATAATTCACTCCTAAGCTTAATAGTTTTTCATATATTGTACTTCTTAGAGTTTTTTTAACTTCACTTGATGAGTAAAGAGAAAATTTAGTAGATAAAAAGTTTGCTACAAATCTTATTCCTAACATTACTATTATAAATATAGATGTACTAATCATATTTAAGTTTAAATTTCCATTTATTAATTTATCCACAGTAGTTCCTATAAATAAAATCAACGTTATATTACAGATTATAGAAATCCAGTTCATTAAAACTGTAAGTCCAATCCATTTTTTTGAACTATCACATATTGATAGTAATCTTTTATTAAACATTGTTTGCCTCCACTTTGATTGTCTTCATTTTTGTGAATACTATAACTTTAGCTAGCCACATGACAACAATAATTATTCTCATCACAAGACTATCAATAGTTATAAACATAAATAATAATAGTAATGATACAGGTATAGTTAAAGTTAATTTCGCTCTTAAAGTCATTCCACCTTGTTCTTGGAATTTCTTTACATATTTTTCATATATTTTAGTTTGCATAAATTTTTCGTTTAATTTATCGCTGCTTTTTAATAAGCAGTATGATGTTAATAATAATAATGGCGTTGTAGGCAATAATGGTAAAAATATACCTATAATACCAAGTATTAAAGAAATTAATCCTACTATTAAAAATAAAGCCTTTTTTGCTATATTCATTGCTATTCCTCCTAACATGCTTTTATTGGAACAAAATACATTTCTTCTTTATCTACATTGCAAATTATGCCTTCCACATTGTAAACATATTTTATCGTATTTTCATTTATAACCTTTTGTGGATTTCCTTCTTCTATTATTTTTCCATCTTTCATAATCACAATATTATCACTGTATTTTATTGCTTGGTTTATATCGTGAAGAACCATAATTATGGTTATACCATGCTCTTTATTTAATTTTTTCACAAGTTCAAGTATTTCTATTTGATGATAAATATCAAGATAAGTTGTAGGCTCATCGAGAAGTAGCACATCTGTCTTTTGAGCTAGAGCCATAGCTATGAAAGCTCGTTGTCTTTGCCCACCAGATAAACTCATAACTTTATTATCTTTTTTATCATCTAAATTCGTTGAATTAATTGCCCAGTTCACTATTTTTTCATCTTCATTTTTGTCCTTACAATGTTTACTGTGAGGAACTCTACCATAGCTAACTAGAGTTTCCACATCTAAGTCAGCTGGTGATTCATTATGTTGATGAACTGTGGCTATAAGTCTTGCAATTTCTTTAGTTTTTATTTTCTTTAAGTTTTTATTTTCAAAAAAAACATTTCCTTTTGATGGTTTATTGTAAGTTGATAAAATACTAAGTAATGTGGATTTACCACTTCCATTTGGACCTAAAATAGTAGTTATTTTCCCTTTTGGTATATTTATATTTAAATTTTCTATAAAAGCTTTGTCTTTATTATAAGAAAAGCTTACATTCTCTCCTCTTAACATTTTTTCATACTCCTTCTTAATAAGAATATAAAGAATGGCCCACCTATTACTGACATAACAAGACCAACTGGTATTTCATAAGGCACAAATAAACATCTTCCTAATGTATCAGCTATTAAAAGTAAAATAGCGCCCATGATGAAAGAAAATGGTATTAGATATTTATGATCTGATCCTATTAGAAATCTGCCTATATGAGGTACTATTAATCCTACAAAGGAAATAATTCCTGCTACACCTGTGCTTATACTTGCCAAGAATACGGCAACGGCTGATACTAGAATTCTCTGTTTATTAATATCCACACCTAAACTTTTTGCTGTTTTATCTCCAAGACTCATTAAATTACAAGTTTGCCTTAAGGTAAATGATATTAATACACCTATCAAAGAATAAATAACTAGTATTTTTGCATCTGACCATGTAACTGTGGCTAAACTACCATTTAACCAATTTGTAACTGATAATGCTCCCGTTGAGTTCACAGTTGTAAGTATGGAAGACATGGCAGAGAACATGGCATTTATTGCCACACCTGCTAGGATTATTCTAAGAGGTGAAAATCCTTTATCATAAGCTATGGAAAATACTAATAATGCTGAGATTAACCCTCCACCAAATGCTAATAATGCTTTAAAATTACTAAGTCCAGGGAAAAGTACAATTATTAATACTGCAGCTAATGATGCTCCTGCAGAAATTCCTGTTATACCTGGATCTGCTAAAGGGTTTTTTACAACAACTTGTAAAAGCACACCACATATGGCCAAGTTTCCTCCAACTAATATGGCAATTATAATTCTAGGGAATCTTAACTCCCTTATTATAGACATATTACCTTCACTGGAATTTGTAAATAGTCCTTTTACTAATTCACTATATGATATGTCTAAAGAGCCAAGTTTCATTGATATTAAAGATAGGGCAAATAAAAATATTATGCATGATAATATGTATAATGTTTTTTTCCTATCTAAACTTTTATTGCTCATTTAAGATTTCCCCCATCTTATCTAGTGCTTCTATAACTTTTAAGTTAGCACTCATTCCAAAATATCCATTTTCCAGATAATACACTTTGTTATTTTTTATCGCATCTAATTGTTTCCAGGTTTCTTTGGTGAATTCTTCTTCAACAGTTTTCTTTGCTTCTTCAGGGACAGCATGTGTCATTATTAAAATTTTATCAGGATTTCTTTTTATTATTTCTTCCATATTTACTTGCATGAAAGATGAAGTTTTACTTTCAAAAATATTGTTACCACCTGCAATTTTTACTAAATTACCTACATAAGATAAATCCGTTGAAATCATTACAGATCCAGGTGCTCCAAATAATATAAGAACTTCCTCATCATTTTTTTTATTATTTAAAGTTAATTCTTTTTCTTTCTTTTCTAGTTCCTCTATTATGGCCTTGGCTTTTTCTTTTTTATTAAATTCTTTGCCTAAATCTAGAATTGTTTTTTTAAGCCCATCAACATTACTTAAATTAACAAACTTACTTGGTATATTATTTTCTGTAAATTTCTTTTCAAAATCCGATCCTAATGTATCTACAGAAACTACACAAATTGGATTTAGAGATTTTATTATTTCTAAATCTGGACTCATAGGATTACCAACTTTCGTTGCATCTTTTACACTTTTGGGTAATTCATAGGAAGTAGTTGGAACACCACTTACTTCAACACCTAATTTATCTAAAATTTCTGTTACAGCAACTGATGTTGCAACTACTACTTCTTTATCACTGTTATTTGTAACTTTGTTTTCATTACTCTCATTACTTGAACAACCAGCCATTAAAGCTAAAGTTGCCACTGAAAGTAATCCAACTAATTTCATCTTTAAGCTCATCTTTCTCTTCCCTCTCTTTGTCATAACAATAATTTCTTCTATTTAATTACGCCTTTTACTATAAACCTTTGTATCCCACCACTAGTACAAGTTACTAATGTAATTTCTTTCTTAGTCATATCTTGATCTAGCACATCTACTTCATCTGACTCAACAACTCTTGTTTGGGTTATTGTATAAATAAATTCATCATCTATTGTTGTTATTTTTATTTTGTCTCCTACTTTAACCTTGTGAACTTCGTTAAATACTTGATTGTAATAATAGGTACTACTATGACCAGCTAGTGCAAAATTACCATCTTCCCCTGGCATTGCACTTTCCTCAAAATGAGTTACATGATGATTTAAATATTCTTTGTCTGTGGACTCTACTATTACATTTTTCAAATTTACAGATTCTATTTCTATAATTCCAATTTCATCTCCAGAATTTAGTTTAGGTTTTACTTTTTTATTTTCACTTTGTTGGCTTTCTATTTTTTTTTCAAAAGAAGTTAAAGCTTTTTTATCAATGTATTTGGAGTAAGCAGTTAGAGTTAAAGAGCCTATTATAATTAATAGGCCCATAGAAATTAAAAGTTTCGAAATTTTATTTTTCATAAACTATTTTTTAATTTTCTTAAAACTAATACTATAATCATTACTGCTAATACTACTCCAACACCCACAACAATTGTTTTATTTGAAGTATTTTCACTTACTTCTTTTGTTTTTTCTTTATTTTCATTTTTTATACTTTCTGCTTTAACTTCTTCTTTTGGCTCTTCAATAGCTTTTACTAATTTTAAAGTATCTTCTTTAGGAATTATGTCAAACTCCACATCTCTTTCCATTGCATCCACATATATTTTAGTGTTTAAATTAGGAGTTATAGAGTCTGTTTCAAATTTAAATTCTACTGTGTTTTTATCTGTATTTTCATTTATTACTTCAGTCTCAATCTCTTTATCATTTAGATATATCCTATGGTTTTTCATATAATTAGTGCCGCTGAATTTTATTGCATAATACCATTTGCCTTCATTTTTTTCTAATGTCATATTTTCATCTAAGTATTGTCTAGCCATATTCATACCAATTTCTTGTTCATGGTAAACGTCATTACTTATTTCATAAATTCCACTTTCTAACTCATTAAGCTCAGCTGCACTTGCCACTAAAACTTGAGCACTCATAATTAATGAAAATATGGCCACAATAAATATATTCTTAATTTTTTTCATTTATTTTGTCCTACTTTCTTCTTCTAAGTAGTGCTCCACTTGCAGTTAATAATCCACCAAGCCCTAATAATATTTCACTACCAAAAGCACTACCTGTTTGTGGAAGAGTACCACTTTTCACATCAAAATCTTTTACAAGTGTTAATGTATCTTCTAATAATTTCACTCCAAATGTTACTGTGGAGTTCATTGGAATTATGTAAACTTGAACTTTTATATCTGCATTTATATCAGGTATTGCAAATCTTATAGATTTTGAATTCGAGTCACTAGTAGCTACAGTATAATTTACTAAACTTCCATTTACGTAAATTTTATGATTACTCATTAAATCAACACCTGTAAATGTTAAAGTTGCATACATTTTCCCATCTATTTCTTCTATTTTTGTAGTAGAGTTTAAGTATTTTCTTGCCATTTCTCTACCAGTTGCACTATCTGATACTATTTCATTTTTTATAGTATATAATTTACCTTTTATAGTGTTGTTTTCTACTACTGTGTTATTTGAACCACTATTTGAGTTATTTGATGATGAGTTGTTATTCCCACTATTATTTGTGCTTCCATCATTGGAACCTGGAATTGTTGGCTCTTCATTTGAACTTATAAACTTAACTGTGCTTTTATCAAAAGATACTCCAAAGTCTACGGTTTTATTCATTGCTGTTACAAACATACCCATTGTTATTTTTGCATTTAGATTTGGAACTTCTACTGTGAACTCAACAGTATCATTATTTATTAGTTTTTTAGTGAACTTAGCTGTTTTATTATTAACCTTCATAGTAATATCACCCATTAAACTATATGATGACATTCTTAAAGTTACATATGTTTTTCCATTTTTTACTTCCATATTAGTAGTTTGACTTAATAAGTTTCTTACCATTTGATATCCTACTGCATTATCACAGTGAAGAATGTTTTTTAATTGATAATATCCATTTTTATATGTATTGCTTGAATTGGACGAGTTTGAATTAGACCCATTCCCCGAATTATTATTTGCCCCATTTCCTGATCCATTGTTTGATCCACTTCCTGAACCGTTATTTGAACCTGAACTATTATTATCCTCTTTATCTTCTTCATTATTACTTGGTGGAGCTGTTTCTCCTTTGTCTTCTGATCCTGCTATTTTAGATTGAATTCTAGCTGAATGCGTCATACTCCCTATTGGTGTGTTATATGTAAAAGTTAATAAAATTTCATCTTCTATGGAAGATATTTCAAATTCCACTGTTGCTATATCACTTTTTTCATCATATTCAAATTTTGTTTCAACTTTTTTTCCATTTACTGAAGCTTTCATCGCTGTAAACATATTACCACTATTAAAATTAATTACCATGTATTTTTTATTATCTACTACTTTTAATTTACTTGATTCTAAATATCTATTTGCTGATGAATCTTTATCTTGTGTTTCATGTTTTAGTACAGTTTCTAGACTTTTTTCATTATCTTTTACATCTTCCTTATCCTCTTTATCTGGAACTTCTGGCGTTGGTGAAGTAACTGCATCATCCTCTTCTTTTGAAGTTGTTGGTTGTGTAGGTATTTCCGCTTTTTCTACTTTTACCCTACAATGTGCATCTACCACAAAACTTCCAAAAGGATTTATTTTTATACCTAATGTTACATTGTCATTTAAAGAATTTATTTCAAACTTTACAGTTTTAGTATCATCTGAACTATCTGTAGTTATAGTCCCTTTAACTGCCTCTCCATTTACACTAGGATTTAATTCCTTTAACAAGCTTCCACTAGTAAATTTCATTATCATATATATCTTATTATTAGAGATTTGTATCTTAGTAGATTCTAAATATCCATTGGCCATAGAGTCTTCATCCGAAGTATCTTTTATTAATTTTGCATTTATATCGTATATTCCTTCTACATATTGAGTAATTGATGTTGAATTTTTCATTATCTGTGCAGCACTCACTGGCGTTATACTACTCCCAAATACCGATATTATTGCTAAAGCTATTGCTGTATTTTTTACTAATTGATTTTTTCTTATCATAGTATTTCCTCTCTCCCTGAATCATTTTTGTAATATAAGTCTATCATTATTGAGAATTATTGTCAATAGATAACCATTCTCAATTTTATTAATATATATACGAAAAAAAGCTAAATATATTAATAATTCAATATATTTAGCCCTTTATCTATATGTTTACTTCTAATTCATTTGTAAACTCTTCTTCTATTATATGTAGTATCTCTTTATTACTTTTGTTATTTACTTTATTGTAATTGTTAAGTAATAGTTTATTATCATGAGAGGAATCACCACAAATATCAATTCCTATTATTTCATGTTCTTTGCATATGCCCATATAAATTTCCTTTAATTCATTTAATGTAAGATTTCCTTGATCCCAATCAGTTTTTGCTTCTTTAGGATTTATAATATCTTTATCAATAGAAATATATATGGGAAAATCAATATATTTTTGAGAGAAGGCCTCCCAGTTATGCTTTTCTTCAATAAACTCATCACTAAAACAAATTATTTTATCTCTATATTTTTCTTCAATTAAATTAATTTGTTTTTCCCTTGCTCCAATAATTATAACTCTTTGGATATATTTATTTTCATCCAACACCTTTTTCACCCAACAACCACAAGACATTAGCTCCTTAAAAAATGAAGGTTGCATATCTGTATGGTGATCAAATAAAACTAAAATAAATGGTTGCTTAATTTTTTCCAATAATAAATATGTCACATAGTGATAATTACCAGAATCAGTAAACTTTATCTTTGAATCATAAAATTTACTAAGCCTTTTCCGTATCAATTCTAAAGACTTTTCGTCACAATATCTACTAACATTTTTTAAATCACTTAAATCAACTATTTCGTAATTTTTATTTTTGTAAAAATCTTGATTTTTATAAGTATTATTGAAATTTAATATACATATTTCTTCCATAAATACTTTCCCCCTTTGTTCATAAATTTTTCTCCCTAACTTAATTCTATTACATTTTATACATGTATTTACCATAGTTTTTCTTAATTATTCCTACAAATAGTATTCTAAATTGACAAAATATGATAGAATATCATTTATAATAAATTTTTAAATATTTATTATTAAATTCTTTGTTTAAATAAAAGGAGAGAAAAATGAATAAAAAAATAATTAGTCTTATAATTGCTCTAAGCCTTCCATTAGCTTTTTTAGTTGGATGTAATAAACCTAAAGATGAGGAATTTGTAATGACTGAAGATACTACAGCTTTAGATGGAAGTGTTGAGTACAGCGCAAAAACTTATAAAGATGCCTTTTATTCAACAGAAAACTATTCTGATGAATATTTACAAAAGGAGTTTGAAACTATTGTAAAAGAAATCACTTCTAAGGAGGATAAAGAAGAATTAGTAGAGCTATTAAAATCTTATTCTAGTTCACAAGACGGAAGTCTTGATGTTGTCAAATCATGTTTCGAAAAATATGGTAAGCAAAGTGGCAATTCTCAAGACGTTACTTTAGATAGTAATGGAATGCATGAGATTTCGACTAGACTTTATAAAGCTACTTTAAATGCTACTAAGAAATACTACGACATTAACGATTTTTACATATACTATAAAGATCAATTATCAACTTCTTCTAATTCAAAAGATGATGATTTTGAAAATGAAGTTAAGATGACAACAATAAAAGAATATACTATTGCAAATA
Organism: Terrisporobacter petrolearius; assembly: GCF_020748185.1. Taxonomy (GTDB): domain Bacteria; phylum Bacillota; class Clostridia; order Peptostreptococcales; family Peptostreptococcaceae; genus Terrisporobacter; species Terrisporobacter petrolearius. Next base: position 93,094 of record NZ_JAHZMO010000002.1, read on the forward strand.
TTTATAAAAATGCTTATAATGATTCATTTATTTCTAAAATAATAACTTCAATTGAAAAGCCTTCAAGCAGTGATGAATCTACAAATGGCACAACTGAAGATGTTGCAAAACCAGAAACAAATAAACCAATTGTTGATAATAATAATAACAACAGCAATAACAATAATAATAACAACAGTAATAACACTAATAACAACAATAATAACAACAATAATTCTTCTAACAAGGATGATTCAGATGATACTTATCCTGAATACTTAGAATTATCAGAAGCTGTAAAAAGTCAAATATATGATGCGGGAGTTAATGCTGCTATAGAATATATAGGCCAAAGCGTTTCTACATCATCATCAAGCTATTGTAGAGAAATATACGATGCTTTAGAAAATGATAATCCTCTTGGTAAAAACAAAGAAGAAGGATATAAATCTTTCTTAAAAGGATTTAAAACTACATTACAAAACAATAACGTTGAATTCAAATAATAAAAAAACTATGCATTTTTATATGCATAGTTTTTTTTATTTCTTTTTATGATTTATGTATTTTATATAATTTTCAACTATAATATTTATAGGGGGGTGTTATTATGAATTTTGGAGATAGAGTATTATATAAAAACGATGACAATATATTAAAAGGCGTTTTTATAAAAGAACTAAACCAAGTAGAAGTATTAATAAAACTAGATGATAAAAAAGAAAAAAGTATAGTTTCAAAAAATGATATTAAATTTGTAAGTAATATGGATAATATGGACTTAAGTCATGCATTAGCTGTAGCAGATTATATATCAAAAGAAAAATACGATGGCCACTTCACTCTTCTTTGCTTTACGTCTGGGTGTAGATTTTGCTTTGGCACACTAGATAAAATCAATTATAATACAACAAGTCTAATGGCTTGTGGGAAAACAATTGAAGATGCTATAAAAACTGCTATTGACAAAAAAATAGATGCTGACAAAATTTTAGATAATGAAGATAAAATGTATAAATAAAGCTACATAGTTTAAATTTTAGATAATCCATTAAATATTTAATGGATTATTTTTTTTATTTGTTTTATATTATAATTAGAAAAAAATCAAGGAGAATTCATAATGAAGTTTATAAAATCATCATTTATTCCAAATAAGAAAATAAGTTTAGCATTAATTGATAATAGAGCAGATGAAGATATTATTAATAATCTAAATAAACTTAATATAAATGTAATTAAAAGTGTAAAATGTAAGGAAACTTATAATGCCATAAGTTGTCATCCTGATATATGTGTTGTTAAGTTAAATGATAATAATATCTTAGTAGCTCCAAATGTTTATGATTATTACTATGAAATTTTAACTCCTCTAGGTTTTAATGTAATTAAAGGCAGCTTACCTATAGATAGTAAATATCCTAATAATATTCCATATAACCTTGTTATATTAGGAAATAAAGTAATACATAATTTTAAATATACAGATAGTATCCTACTTGATTATATAAAGAAAAATAACATGGAGAAAATTAATGTGAAACAAGGATATTGTAAGTGTTCCACATGTATAGTTGACGAAAATTCAATTATCACTTCTGATGAGGGAATTTATAAAGAAGTTATTAAACATAATATTGATTGCCTATTGATTGATAAGGGCCATATAGATTTGTTTGAGCTAAACTATGGTTTTATTGGAGGATGTAGTGGATTAATAAGTAATGACACCCTTGCTTTCTTTGGAAACATAGAAAACCATCCAAACTTTAAAGAGATCAAAAGCTTTGTTTATGGACGAAATAAAAAAATACTTTCTCTTAAGGAAGAAAAACTTACTGATTTAGGTTCTTTAATTCCTTTGCTTTAAATAAGTTTACTTTAATCTAGAAGTTTTTTCAAGGGAAAAGAATATTGCAATATATCAGTAAATAAAAAGGCATATTTAATAAAATATGCCTTTTTGACTTATAATTTATATATTAACTATCTTTGTTGCTATTTTTTCTCCAAAGGAAATATCATGTTCTACAAATAGCATAGTTGGATTTTCACTAAGTATTAAATCTTCTATTTGCATACGAGAAATAACATCTATAAAGTTTAGTGGCTCATCCCAAATATATAACTCTGCTTTTTCACATAAGCTTTTGCTTATAAGTAGTTTTTTCTTTTGTCCCTCACTCCACTTATTAATATCTTTTTCAAATTGAACATTATTAAGACCCAATTTTACTAAAGTCCTTTTAATTGACTCTACATCTATATTCAAGGATTTTGCAAAATCATTTAGATTACCTTTTAAATGAGATGTATCTTGACAAATATAGGATATATTCTTTACTGTTTTCATATATCCATCATGAGAAATATTTTCACCCATTATTAGTTTAATAATACTTGATTTTCCAGATCCATTCTTGCCACATAACCAAACTCTTTCCCCAGGTTTTATATTAAAACTTACATTTTTAAATATGTCCTTTTCACCATAGTTAACTTTTAAGTTATGAACTTCTAATACATCTATATTTGATGACTTTGATTTTGATAAGTCCAACTTTTCAGCCACATCTAAATTTTTTAGTAGTTTTGATTTTTCCTCTATAGCTTTATTTTGCCTTGTTTCTATACACTTAGCTCTTTTCATCATTTTTGCTGATTTATGTCCTATAAAACCTCTATCACAAGGTCCATTTCCCTTCTTTTTTGATTCAATTTCATAAGACCAATTTGATTTTTGTTTTGCTGTCTTTTGTAATCTTTGTATATCCTTTTGTAGTTTTTCATTTTGAGCTTTTTCAAACTCATCTTCTCTATCTTTATTAAAATGATAAGTTGAAAAGTTTCCCTTTTGTATTTCTATATTTGCTTTGTTAATAGAAAGTATATGATCAACTACTATATCTAAAAAAGCTCTATCATGAGATATTACTATAAATCCTTTTTTACTTGCTAAGTACTTTGCCACAATTTCTCTTCCATCCACATCTAAATGGTTTGTTGGCTCATCTATTAATAAAAAATGATTTTTTCTTAAAAACAAGCCTACTAGAAGTAACTTTGTCTGCTCACCTGAGCTTAGTGTAGCAAAGTTTCTAGTAAGTATATTTTTATCTAAGCCGATTAAGTTCACTTCTTTTTCAATTAATTCATTTATTACATATCCATCATTATATATATATTTTTCTAAAATTTCTCCGTAAATATTTAGCTTATCAGGTAAATTACAATATTTCTCCATATCTTCTTCGTATTTAGAAAAGGGGGCTATAGAATTTCTTACAACTTCCAAGGCCGTATCATTTTTGTTACCCCCTTTAATTGGAAAGTATTCAAACTTGACTGTGCTACTAATTATTCCACTATATTCATATTCTCCCATTAAAAGTTTTAAAAAAGTTGTTTTACCTCTACCGTTTCTACCAATTAAACCCAGCTTCCAATCAGTATCTATACTAAATGATACATTTTTGAATATATCTTCTCCATGTGTATCATATTGAAAACTCAAATTATTAATATTTATTTGTGCTATGACAATCATCTCCTATCAAAAGGAAAATTCATTCATATATGATTACATAAAAAAATCTTCCTCAAATTTAAGTATTTTTCTACCTTAAATCAAGAAAGACATAATTATTCTAAGTATTTACGCACAGAAATAAAGCTATTTTTAGCTTGTGTTTCAGGTAATTAGAGTATTTACATTAATCTTATCCTCAATTTAAAGTAGTTTTAGGCTCAATAAACAGAGTATTTGTAAACACTCTAAAAAACCTATTAAACTATCTATTTTGAATAAGATTATTTTCTCACTTTACCTGATCACCTCCCATATTTAATGTAATCATTATATCTCCATAATAGTAAATAGTCAAATTTTATTTTGAATTTAGTTGTAATATATTTATTTTATGTTATATAATATATAGAACAAATATATTATAGTCTGGAGTGATAAAATGATATTAAATTTGGATTTTAACAGTGATGTTCCCATATATACACAGATTAAAGAAGAAATAATAAAGTCAATTGCCCGTGGAGATTTAACCATCAATGAATCTCTACCTTCTGTTAGAAATATGGCTGAAGAAATTGGTGTAAACCTTCATACAGTAAATAAATCTTATAATCTACTTAAAGATGAAGGATATATTAATATTGATAGAAGAAAAGGTGCTGTGGTAAATACATTGCCATTACCTAAAAAAGATGATAATACACAAAAAATAAAATCTATGCTTGAACTTTTGACTGCCCAGAGTTACCTTTTAGGTATATCCAAAGAGGAATTTATAGATTTTAGTAATAAATTCTTTGACGATTATGAGGTGAAAAATTATGAATAGTACCATGGCAGTTATTATAAATGTTCCAACATTATTTTTATTGTATATTATGATATATTTTACTCAAGCTTTAAGCGGAAAAAGACAATTCTATGGTGTTAGTTTGAATAGTGATTATTTTACTAAGGATGAATTTAAAGCCTTAGACAAGAAGTTTAAATTTCTAGTTACCATAGGATTTATTGCATTTGCAATAATTACATTAGTATGTATTTATGTATTTAAAGCTTATGAGTTTTCATCTATATTTCCCATATTAGCCTTTTGTTTATATCAATTTGGTGTATTTGTCTATATCCATAATAGGGTAAAAGCTTTGAAAAAAGAATTATCAATAGAAATAACGGATTTAGAATTAGAAAAAACTCGTCTAGTATTAGACACGGATTTTATTAATGAAAAAAATAGAATTATAAAAAAGTATTCCATATTATTTATAATTCCTGTAATTGTTACTGTGCTAATGGGAATTTATACTCTTACACAATATAATTCTATGCCTGATATTATACCTACTCATTGGGGTATAACTGGTGCACCTGATGCTTTTTCACAAAAATCCCCTACATCTGTTCTAGGACCCATAATTATGAGTGTTGGAATTGGAATAATTATTTGTATTAGTTCTATATACTCTCTAAAAACTAGAGGTAAATTAAATATTGATGATATTGCAAAAAGTAAAAAACTTCATTTAAATTACTTAAAGAAATTTGCACTTACTTTTTTCGTCCTAAATTTATCTTGTCAGGTTTTATTTATTACTATATTGATTGCTACTGCTAATGCAAGTAGAGTTAATGTTTTTGTCATGTGGACTTGTACAATATCACTAATTCTAGCTGCAATTTACCAAACCTATTTATATTATAAATCACCTAGTAAATCAAAATCTGCTGTTTATTCAGTAGATGATGATGATAATAACTGGTTATTAGGTACTTTTTATAATAATCCTAATGATCCTTCTTTATTTGTACAAAAAAGATTTGGTGTGGGATGGACTGTAAATATAGGAAATACTAAGGGAAAAATATTATTTATTTCTCCTTTTATAATAATAATATTTGTGCTTTTTATAGCATTTAATATGTAATAAAAATGGAGTAATGTAAAATAAATTTACAATACTCCATTTTTATTACAGGTTTCTAAACATGCTAACACCTTTAGTTTTTAATAATCCATATAATAAGAAAACTCCTATAAATGTTATTATATTTCCTATAACTAAGAATATATTAATATCATCTATTTTAAATATATATCCTATACCACAAAGAACCGCCAAGTATAATACATCTGAAATCATAGTAATTATTACACTTGCTCCTCTTTTTACAACTGCCACATCACTTGTGAATTCAAGTTTGGGATATAATAAATTTATTATTATTCCTAATGTTGCACTAAATATTGAAAGTAATATAATAGCAACTATTATGAGTAAAGTGGCTATTATGGGAAACTCCAATTTGAAAGATAAGGCAATGAATGAAACAAGAGATATAGGTATAGTCAAAATTAAGTTTAATAGAATTTTACTTTTAAAAATATCCATTTCTTCAATGGGAGAAGATTTTAATATCCATAAATTTTTTCCCTCCAAGGAAATAGATACACATGTTGTATTAGTAAGCATTAAGCAAAATAATGTAATTCCTAATACTTGAAGTAATATCATATCCTTAAACATATTTATTTCTAATATTTGAGCTATTTTGTCGTATCCAACAAATAATATTGCTATTGTAAAAATAGGTAACATTATCATACCAATAGATGAATTCATAACATAAATATTTGATGAGAAAAATCTCTTTGTTTCTTTATTAAGTAATGATCTTACAGGAGCAGATAACTTTAATTCTTTAAATTTGTAATCATTAGTTTTATAAGTTTCACTTAATTTACTATTGATTTGATTAAAATTCTTTGCAAATAAAAACACAAGTACAATTGTTGGAATAATAGAAACTAGGGTAAATATTAATAGTGAGGCTATATTTCCCATTTTTAGTGCATCTACAAAATAATATGCTAATGGATATAATTTTTTCGTTCCATCTATAATAGAAGTACTATTTTGTATAATAGTTGTCATTACATTTTGTAAATTAAAAGATAAAATTAATACAATTACTACTAATGATAAGTTTAATATAATTGACACTAAGTTACTTTTTTTAGTCTTTGTTGAAATATTAGTAATAAAAAATGCCACTATATAAGAAAACGTAATTGGTATTAATGGCGCTACTAAAGTTAAAATTATTAAAAATGGGAAATATAATACAGTAGTTTCAACTTTAATAAAATATACAATTCCTGGTACTATTAAAAATGCTGCTGCAAATAAATAATTACTTATAATAAGTGTTAATATTTTACTACTTAAAATTGTTCTCTCTTTTATTGGCAAGCTTGATAATATCTCATAATCTTTACTTTGGAAAAGATATGATGGTGACTTATAAAGGGAAGTGAAGAATGTTGTAATAGTACATCCCACAATCCCTAATATAAGAAGTAGTTCCATTTGGTTTATTTTTATTAAAAAATCAGATAAATAAAAACATAGTATAAACCCATAAATTGATAATATGATTATAGTAAAAATTATTAATAAGGCCATTGCAAAACCTTTTGATTTTTCTTTTTTATCAACATATTTTAATTTATTAATTCCACTTTCGTTTATTAAATTATTTTTCATTAACAAAGCTAAATTACTCATTATCAATCATCTCCATAAATATATTTTCAAGGGATTTATCACCTTTAACTTTCTCAGTTTCTCCACAAGTTACTAATTTTCCATCTTTTATTATGGCAATTTTATCACATATTTTTTCTGCTACTTCTAATACATGTGTAGAGAAAAATATACAACCACCATGTTTACAAAATTCCTTCATAATTACTTTTAAAGTAAATGCTGCTTTCGGATCTAATCCTACAAAAGGTTCATCTAATATTAATATCTTGGGACTGTGTATTAATGCTGATATAATAGCTAACTTTTGTTTCATTCCATGGGAATAAGATGAAATTAAATCTCCTAAAGCCTTATCTATTTCAAATTCTTTTGCGTAGTATTTTATTTTTTCTTCCCTTTCTTTTTTTTCTACTTTAAATATATCTGCAATAAAGTTTAAATATCCTATTCCAGTAAGACTTTCATACAAATCTGGATTATCAGGAATATAGGCTATCTCTTTTTTACATTCTATTGGATATTTTTTTATGGATTTTGAATTTATTAATACATCTCCTTCTTCAAAGTTGTGTATTCCAACTATGGATTTTATTGTAGTTGTTTTACCTGCTCCATTATGACCTATAAATCCAAATATTTCTCCTTCTTTAACTTCCATAGATATATTATCTATGGCCTTTTTATTTTTATATGACTTAGTTAAATTTATTATTTTTAACATTTTATCTCCCTCTTTATATATTTTATAGTTTTACTATCTGTTATATATAATATATAACAGATAGTATATTTGCGCAACATTTTTATAATAGTTTTTTTATTACAATAAATCATAATTCAATGTTTCTAATTTTATGTTTTGTATATAACATTAAATGCTCTACTTTCTATTCACAAATATATAAACTATAATTATAATTAAATACAAAAGTAAATTACTAATTGGAGGAATACATATTGGAGTCACTTACTATTTATCTAATCGTTTGTCCCCTTGTCTTTCTTGGTGGATTTGTTGATTCAATTGCTGGGGGTGGTGGGTTTATTTCACTTCCTGCTTATATGATGTCTGGTTTACCTGTTCATATGGCAATTGGAACAAATAAATTAAGTTCAGCCATGGGAACTTCCCTAGCCACATATAGGTTTGCAAAAAAGGGATATATTAATTTAAAAACAGCCATATACTGTGCTATTTGTGCCTTAATTGGGTCTATTATGGGCGCAAAAACAGCCTTGTTGATTGATGATAAAATTTTCAAGTTAATTATGCTTGTTATTTTACCTATAACAGGTTTATATGTTATTTTTAATAAAAGTTTAGAGAGAAATAAAAAACAATGCAATGATGAATATGATTTTTCATATAAGAAAATTTTGATTATAGCTATAAATGTAGCTTTGTTTATAGGTTTTTATGATGGGTTTTATGGACCTGGTACTGGAACTTTTTTAATGATAGCTTTAACTAGTCTTGCTCATATGACTTTAAATGAGTCTGCTGGAATTACTAAAGTTATTAATTTAACCACTAATATAACTAGTTTATGCGTCTTTCTTTTAAATGGGAAAGTAATGTTTGGCCTAGGCCTTGTTGCAGGTTTCTTTGGAATTGCAGGAAATTATATTGGCACTAATCTATTTTCAGATAAGGGAGTTAAAGTTGTAAAACCCCTTATGATTGTAGTATTATCCATATTTTTTATAAAGCTTCTTATGGAGACAATATAAAAATACTATAGGTAAATTTTTCTCATCTAAAAAGAGTATTAAAATTATTATTTTAATACTCTTTTATTTATTTTACTACTTTATGCAATTAGATACTTCTGTAAAAATCACGCCTAGTCCATATGCTCCTGCATCTGGATGACCTAAACTTCTCTCACCAACTGTTCCTGCACGTCCCATACGTGCTACTATTTTTTCTGTAGATTTGGCACCATCTACCGCAGCTTTTGCGCCAAGCTCAAAGGCTTTTTTAAAAGTATGATTTTCTTTTACACTTTTAGTCCAAGTATCTGCACAAGGAGCTAAGGCATCTATAAGAGTCTTATCGCCAACAACTGCACCACGTCCAAATGATCTCTCACCTGTAGCTTGAATTCCTTTAACTGACGCTTGAATCATATTTGCAAAATCTTCTATATTTAGCTCTTGTTTATTACCTACTTCTCTAGAAGCTGCCCTAAAAGCAGATCCCCATATAGGACCTGACGCTCCTCCACAATGCTCCATTATAACCATAGAACAGTCATCTAGGAATTTATTTATAGTTAAATTATCCTGTGATAATATTTCCTTCCACTCTCTTTTTAATTGTTTAAATCCTTTTGCAACACTCATACCAAAATCTCCGTCACCTGCAAAAGAGTCTAGTTCGCAAAATGGAACTTCATTTTCTATTATTACTTCACTCATTTTGTCCACTATATATATCATATTATCTAGTGTTATTTTTTCATCAACTACATGTGCCATTTCTTCTTTTGATTCAACTTCAAAAGATGTAAGTGCAAGTTCTTCATTTACGTCTAAAGTAGAATACTCAACATTGTCAACTGGTCCACTAACTTTAAATGCAGGTGTATCACTTTCACATGATAATAATTCTTTTAGCTCTTCATCAAGCTTCATTATAGACACAGATGCTCCTGCCATATCTATACTTGTCATGTAATTTCCTACAAAAGTTCTGTTTATTTTTATATTTTTCTTTGATAATTCACCTGTAACAGAGTTATTAAATAAATATAATTCTTGTAAAGGTGTTCCCCCAAATCCATTTATTAATAAGGCGATTTCATTATTTTCATTTAACTGCATATCATTTGATAAGGCATACACAATTCTTCTAGCTAGATCATCTGCTGTAGTAATTTTTTCTCTTTTTATACCTGGCTCACCATGTATACCCACACCAAATTCCATCTCGTCTTTTGCTATTTCAAATGTTGGAGTTCCTTTTGCTGGCACTGTACAAGAAGTCAGTCCAAAACCTAAACTTCTAACATTGTCAGCTGCCTTTTGTGCTACAGTTTTTACTTCTTCTAGTGACATACCTTTTTCTGCTGCTGCACCTGCAATTTTATGAACAAAGACAGTTCCTGCAACTCCACGTCTTCCTACTGTATATAAGCTATCTTCAACTGCTATATCGTCATCTACTTTTACATAATCTACAGTTATTTTATCTTCGCTTGCTAAATGAGCAGCATTTTTGAAATTCATCATATCTCCACTGTAGTTTTTTATTATAAGTAAAGTTCCTTTTTCACTGGCAGTAGCTTTTATTCCTTGATAAACTTGAATTTGAGAAGGGGAAGCAAATACGTCTCCACATATGGCTGCATCTAGCATTCCTTTTCCTATAAAACCTGCATGAGCTGGCTCGTGGCCACTACCTCCACCACTTATTAAGCTTACCTTATTTTTATTTATTTCTTTTTTCTTTATTATTTTATACTTTTTTACAAACTCTAACTCAGGGTGAGCTAAGGCTATTCCGTTACACATTTCCATAACAACATTTTCTGGTTTATTTATGATTTTTTTCATCTATTCCACCTCATAAGCTATATTTTAAATTTAAACTACTATAAACTGCATAAATATAAGTACCTGTTTTATAAAGTACTTATATTTATGATTTATTTTTTATATCCTATTTATTATTTTTATAGTTTTTTCCAAGTCTATCAGCAGTTATAATTGCAGCTGCCACAGCTTCTACGCTTATAGGGAATGGCATAGAATGTACTGATTCTTCTGGTATACAAGATTTTGCTGCAACTTCCATTAACTCTTCTTCACTTATTTCATTTACCCCTATATCTTCTAAACAAACTGGTAAACCTACTTCCACACAGAAGTCTAATACTTGATTTATTTCTTCTTCAGATGCATTTTCTAGTACTAACTGAGCTAAAGTACCAAAAGCAACTTTTTCACCATGGAAATACTTATGTGTTCCTTCTAATATAGTAAGACCGTCATGTATAGCGTGGGCTGCTGCAAGTCCTCCACTTTCAAAACCAAGTCCTGATAAAAGGATATTTGTTTCTATTATATTTTCAAGGGCTGGAGTAACTAAATTGCAATCACAAGATACTTTCGCCTTAGGTCCATCAGCAAGTAAAGTTTCGTAACATAATTTTGCAAGGGCAAAAGCAGTATTAGTACCTTTTGCTGGAGATGTTAAGTTTTCTCTTGCTCCACAAGGAAGACCAGCATTTACATTTGAGTATGATGCTCTTGTTGCTCTAGCTTCAAAATAAGTTGATAAGGCATCACCCATTCCAGATACTAAAAATCTAGTAGGTGCTTTAGCTATTACAGTTGTGTCTATTAATACAACACTTGGACTTTGTTTAAAATATGCATAATCATCAAAAGATCCATCTGGAGTGTATAGTACTGCTGAATGACTAGTAGGTGCATCTGTTGCTGCTATTGTTGGAACTATTATTAAAGCTTCACCTTCAGCCACACATTTTGCAGTATCTATTGCTTTACCTCCACCAAGTCCTATTGTACAATCACAGTTATTTTCTCTTGCTACTTCTTGTAATCTTGCTACTTCTTGTCTTGAGCACTCTCCTGTAAATCCACTTTCCACAAAAGTAATATTAAACTTCTCACAAGTTTTATCTAGTTTCTCTTTTACACGATTTACATCATCTGGATGCGCTATAAGTAGAGCTGATTTTCCGAAAGTTTTCACGAAATAACCTAAATTTAATAATTCATCTTCACCTTGAACATATTTTGTTGGACATATTAATGCTTTTCTCATCTTTTAATTACTCCCATCTATTTTAGTTTTATTTTGTTGAAATTTTATATTTTAATTATAATATCGTTTTCCTTTTTAATCATGAGGCTTACATGTCATAAAATTACAATTTATAATCGTAATTTTATTAACTAAAATAATAAAATTGTATTATTTCTACTTTTCGTTAAGTACTTAACCATATTTTTAGACATAAAAATTTATTGCTCTTCGTAAAAAAAAACTTGATTTCCCCTCTTGTTTAAGCAAATTCTTACTAAAAAAAAGCTATAAATAGAAAAGAACTGAACTCTTTTCTATTTATAGCTTTCTTAATATTCTCATTAAATTGTTAATCTTTTATTTATAAATGAAACTTACATATAAAATTCACTGTGAAATCCTTTATTTTTACATGTTTTTATAATATTTTCTATAAACAGAAGGTGTTACTCCTTCATATTTTTTAAAAATCTTAATAAAATAACCAGGTTCATTAAATCCAAGTTCATCACTTACTTGACTTACACTCATATCACTTTCTTCCAAAAGTTCTTTAGCCCAATTTATTTTCAATTTTGATATATAATTAGAAAAACTATCTCCCATTTCCTTTGAAAATAGTCTACTAAAATAACTTTGGCTTATATGACAAACTTTCGCCATACTTGCAACAGTAATATTTTCACTTTTATTTTTGTATATATAATCAATTGCTGGCTTTAAAGTTGAACTAACCTTTTTATCACATTCATACTGTGAAACATAAGCATCAATCATAGCATTAGATATTCCTTTTTTTAACTTCTCAATATTATCTACACTATAACCTTGGAAAAAATCTTCATCTATTTCTTTATTGTTACCTATGGATTTTTTGTACATTTCCAAAATCAAATTTTTATCTAATGCTTCCTCCACTAAGTAATTACAAAGAGAAGACAACATATTAGCTATATTTTTCACTTCTTCATAAGTAAGTAAAGGTAGCTGTTCATAATATTTTTTAAATTTCTCCAAAACTTGACCTGATACTGAGTCGTTAGAAGTATCTACTATTTTTTCCATATCTTTAGTAGAATTATCACTTAATTTAACTTGCCCTGCCATTATTGCCCCCATATATCTACCATCAATAATTATAGGCACTGCCACATCTACTATATTGTAGTGGCACAAGTAAATATAAGGTTCATTTGATCTAACCGCTTCTAGCCCACCTCTTGAGTCACATTTTTGACAATATTTCACCATTTGAGGATGATTTCTTACAGATTCGCAAAACCTAGAACATTTACTATGTTTGCTTATGGGATTTCCCTTATAATCAACTGTTATAATAGCCATGTTTGTGACTAAAGATAAATTATCTTGAAGAGTTTGCCATTTTTTAAAATCTATTACTTTGTCCAAATTTATTTTCTCTTTTTTCAATCTGTAACCCTCCTCTATAGTACGATTATTGATTTATTACAAAAATGAAAATTACAATGTAAGTTTGTATGAATTTTCTTTAAGCCACTTTTCACTTTTCCTAAAATCAGGTAATATTTCTTCTACAAGATTATAAAAATCCTTTGAGTGATTCATATGAGCCAAGTGTGAAAATTCGTGAACAATAATATAATCTATTACATGAACTTTTGCCATGGAAATTCTTGAATTAATATAAATAGTTTTTTTAGATGTACAACTTCCCCATCTTTTCTTTTGTTCTTTAATTTTAATTATGTTAGGGACTAGCTTATTCATCATTGGCTTTTCAATTTTTAATTCTTCAAGTCTTTTTAAAACTATTTTTTCACTTTCTATTTTGTACCACTTTTTAAGTTCCTTTTTAATATACTCACCTTCATTATTATTAGTAGTAATAATTAAATTTTTCTCCTTTATATCTATATGACAATAATTTTTTTTATTATTTTGAGTATTTTTATCTTCAACTATTTTTAGTTTGTATTCCTCTCCTAAGTAATAAAAAACCTCATCATTTACATATTTTCTTTCCTTAAAACTTTCATCCACATTTTCAAATTTATCTAAAGTCTTCATTATCCAAGATGATTTTTCCTCAAGTACTTTTTTTAAAAATAAAATAGATACAGATCTTGGACTAATTATTTCTATAGTATTTTTTGGAATTATCCTAATTGAAATATTTTTTCTTTTTCTATATTCAACTTTAACTCCTATATTTTCTTCTTTATATAAAAAACTAATAGAGTTATTTTTATTATCTAAAAGTACTTCATATCTTTTTATCATTTTTCTCTCCCAAGCTATATATTTATTTCACAGTGCATGTGATTTTTCACATCTTCACCTTTCACAATATAACCTTGTCCTTTTGAACAAAATATAGAATTAGACGTATAAAGCATATCACTATTTTTATCGTAATTTCTTTTTTCTAAAACATCTTCACTATTATGGCATTGATTATATCCATCATAATTAAAAGTAATTCGCCCTCTTCCCTTAGTAAAGGATATTAGCTCTAATGGATAATTCATAAACTCACTTACAGGACCTCTTCCACTTATTACTGACTTATTATTACTAGAATCTTTAATATCAAAACTTCCACTCATTTTTTGAATATCTGAAATTACGCTTCCCAAATAATCATTGTCTATTTCTATTTTAAATTTATAATAAGGCTCTAGCAATATGTTTTTCACTTGTTCTAGTCCTTGTCTTAAAGCTCTAAAGGTGGCCTGCCTAAAATCTCCACCTTCAGTATGCTTGTTGTGTTCTTTTCCAGTTAAAAGAGTTATTTTTACATCTGTAACTTCATATCCACCAAGTATACCTCTATGACTTCTTTCAAATATATGAGTTTTTACTAAATTTTGATGACCAACTGTAATATTATCCACATGAGCTAAACTTTCAAAGCTTATGCCACTATTTCTTTCACCTGGTTCAATTTTTAGCACAACTTCTGCATAATGTCTTAGTGGTTCAAAGTGACCTATACCTATGGCTGTATCCTTTATAGTTTCTTTATATAAAATTTCACAAGGACCAAAATCCACATTTAAATTAAATCGTTGTAAAACTATTTCTTTTAATACTTCCAATTGGATTTTGCCCATTATATTTATCTTAATTTCTTTAAGCTCTTCACTATATATGGGATTTAGTGAAATTTCTTCTTCTCCTAAAATTTTAAAACATGAGTAAACATCTTTAATATTTATCTTTTCATCAAATAATACTTTTGTACTAAGTGTTGGCACTATAAAGTTATTATCTTCAGTGTTTAGCTTAGAAAGTTTATCCTCTTCTTTACTTAATACTATAAAATTAGAAGGATAAGTTTGGCTTAGCCCTTTTATAGCTACTATTTCTCCAGCATAAGCTTCATCTCTATTTATAAATTTATCGCCCTTATAAATTCTTATTTCATTTACTTTTTCTCTTAATATATGCTTTTGACCCATGTAACATAGTTCATCTTTAATTTTCAACTTACCTGACATAACTTTTATATATGTTAATCTTTGTTTGTTTTCTTCACTTTTTATTTTATATACTTTTCCAATAAAATTTTTGTTTTCATCATAATTTGTTACACTTAAACGATCCAATATTTCTAAAAGATTGTCTACATTTTCATCAAATAAAGCTGAACCAAATACACAAGGATAAATATTACAACTATTAAATAAAGATTTGATTTTTTCAAACCATAAATCATAATCATATTTTTCATCTAAAAATCTTTCTAATAATTCTTCATCTTTTTCTGCAATAAATTCTATTAATTCTTCACTCATTTTATTATTTAGTTCTTTTGTAAAATCAAAAATGTCCTTAGATAAGTTTTCTTTTAAACTTATATTTATCTCATCTTTATAAGATATATCTCTATCCATTTTATTTACAAAAATAATAGTTGGAATATTATGTTCTCTTAAATAGTTAAATATAGTTTCACTATGAGACTGAACTTTTTCCACACCACTTACTATTAAAATAGCATAATCTAGCATTTTCAAACTTCTCTCCATTTCAGGACTAAAATCCACGTGTCCTGGAGTGTCTATTAAATAGTAATTTGAGTCTTTGTAGTTAAAGTAGCCTTCCTTTGAAAATACAGTAATACCTCTTTGTCTTTCTATATGATTATTATCAAAGTATGAATCTTTATGATCTACCCTTCCTCTTTTTCTTATGGAATTTGTATGATAAAGTATTTGCTCACATAAAGTAGTTTTCCCACTATCAACATGAGCTAAAATACCAATTATTTTATTCATCTTACACCTCATTTTTTATAATATATAAACTTATCTTATCATATTGCATTATCATTAGTAAAATAGATTAGTAATATAAATGACTAGCATATTAACTTAGTCCTTTACTACCTGTTTTCATTGACAAATTTATTATTTTTATTTAATATTATATATGATAGCCATTCTCATTTGTGAATTAATTATAATTGAAAATAGTATTCTATCATGTCCGTATTTTTTATTTATTAATATATTGGCATTAAATTTATACTATAATTTAAGGAGTAAAATAAGATGTTAAATATAAATTATATCTCAGAAACATTTTATAATTGCTGTAATATACCTATTAAAGCAATATCTAAAGAATATAATGAAATCTATAAATTTGGATACAATGATTATTTAGATCAGCTGTACCCAAAAAATAAAATAAATGACTTTATATTAAATGAAATGAATAGTAATAAAGATATTTACACTCTATCTATTGATAATGAAATTCAATATATTATTACAGATGCTTGTAATGTTTTGTTTATCCTAGGTCCCATATCAACAAATCCTTCTAATAAGTTAGTTTGCTATAAGCCAGCTACTTGTTTTGAATATATAGAGTGTATGCTATGCAAAATAATTGAAAACAATCTTATTTATGATGTTAACAGTCGTTCATATAATATATATGTTAGAAAGGCAATACATTATATACATAAGTATTACAATGAGGATATATCCATAGATGATTTATGTGAAAAATTAAATATAAATAAGTCATATTTTTGTAACTTATTTAAAAAGTCCACAAGCCAAACCTTTTCTAACTTTTTAAATTATTTTAGAGTTGAAAAAAGTAAAAAGTTACTTGAAGATCCTAAACTATCTTTATTAGAAGTTGCTTTAGAAGTTGGGTTTACAAATCAAAACTATTATACAATTGTTTTTAAAAAAATAACAAATCAAACTCCTTCAGCTTATAGAAAAGCTATTGTTTCTCTTAAAAATCAAGTATATTAGCATTATCTCTAGAATATAATCTATAAATATTCCCTTTTAATTGCATACAATAATATTTTAAACTTAAAGACGTTGATCTATCAACGTCTTTAAATAGTTTCATATAAAGGTAGGTGAAAAGATGTATAACCTGGATTTAAATATAGTAAGTACTTTAATATTATCCATTGTCTTATATTTGTTTGGGAATTTTCTTACTAATAAAATCTACATCCTTAATAGATTATGTATTCCCCCTCCTGTTGTAGGTGGTCTCACATTTTCATTATTTGTTTTTATTTTAGAATATTTTAAAATAGTAAATTTATCTATGAATACTCTACTTATGCCATATTTTATGTCATTTTTCTTCACAATAGTAGGATTAAATGTGAGTTTTAAGTTGTTAAAAAAAGGGGGAAAAGTTTTAATTATTTACTGGTTTCTATGTGCACTTTTAGGATTTTCTCAAAATATAATAACTTTTGTTTCATCAAAACTTTTAAATATTAATCCTCTTTTAGCTTTAATGTGCGGCAATATATCTATGGAAGGTGGACATGGTTATTCTTTGGCTTTTGGAAGGACGCTAGAATCTTTAGGTATAACTAATGCTTGTAGCGTAGGATTTGCTTCTGCTACTTTAGGTTTAATTATGGGTGGAATAATTGGAGGTCCTGTTGCCAAGATTTTAATTGAAAAGCATCATTTAAAGTCTGCCAATATACATAAAAAAAATAAATCTTCTGTAATAAGCAGTAACTCTTCTATATTAGACATTAATGACACTTTATTCTTTGAACAAATTTTAATTGTTTTAGTTTCTATGAGTATTGGTAGTGCTTTAGCAAATATTATTAATTTATATTTTCATATAGTTGTACCTAGTATTGTCGGTTGCATCTTTATTGCAGTACTATTTAGAAATTTTAACGATAAGGTTAAAATAATGACAATGGATTTTAAACTACTAAATTTTTTACAAGAATTATCCCTTGGTATGTTTTTGACTATGGCTCTTATGAGTATTGACTTTTTCACTTTGTCTAGTTTATTTGGACCTATAGTTTTTATAGTAATTTGCCAAGTATTATTTATTGTTATATTTACTACTACAATTGCATTTAGGGCACTGGGTAAAGATTATGACGCTGCTGTAATGATAAGCGGTATGTTAGGTCATGGCCTTGGGGCGACTCCTAATGCTTTGGCTAATATGGGTTCAATAACAAATAAATATGGGCATAGTCAAAGTGCCTATTTAGTAGTCCCCTTAGTTGCAGCTTTTTTGCTAGATATTTTCAGTATCCCATGTATTCTATTTTTTATTAATATTCTTACATAAACAAAATTTCCACAAGAGATCTTATCATACTATTTAGTTAATTCTTTTACTAATTAACTTTATTTTTAATTATAAGATACCTTAAATTATCATATTTGTATTAAATTTATAAAAAATATCATAATAATAATAGTAAAGTAAATATTATGAAGGAGGTACATTATGAATAGCAATTTAAATTGCCTTGTTTCAAATTGTGCTTATAATAAATCTGGTTATTGTTATGCTTCACATATAAAAATAGAAGGCTTTGAGGCTACTGTTACTCCAGAAACTTACTGTGAAAGTTTCATAAGTAAAGCAGAAGCTAATTTTACAAGTAGTGTGAGTGATAGTACATTAACTAATACTCAAAACATTTCTTGTAGCGCCAAAAACTGTACATATAATATTCAAGGTGCTTGTAATGCAAATCATGTTCTTGTTAATATGAAAAATGCGGTTTGTGATACATTTAGACTTAAGCATTAGTATATAAAAAAGAGAGGTTACCCTCTCTTTTTTTAATTTATCTTCTTTTCCATGGCTGCAATCATTTTTTCTTTTATTATTTCTGCCAATACTACTGTTTTAATTCTTGGATTTTCAATATGATCATATATAGGGTCTAAGTACTCAACTTCTACACTTCCCGAATGAATTTTACCCACTGGCTCATAGCCTTCATAAGTACTTCTAGAGTTTTTTATTACCATGGGAACTATAGGGCATTTAGCCTTATATGCTATTTTTAGAGATCCAGCTTTAAAATCAGAAACTAAAGCATTAGGGTCTTTTACCCAAGTCAAATCTCCTTCAGGAAAAACAGCCATGCTTTGACCGTTCTTTATATTTTCTGAAGCTTTAATTATACTTTTCATACCTTCTCTATTATTTTCTCTATTTATAAAAACACACTTTATTATGTTTAGCCAATGACTAACAATTGGTATATGTCTCCACGTAGGCACGTCAGCAATTAAAACACCTACTGGTTTTTCTATGCTAGATACCAAAATATAACTATCTAACATACTGGCATGATTTGATACAAATAAGACCTCTTCTTTAGGTACTTTTTCTTTACCTGTAATTTTTATCTTTATTTTAACTAAATTAAGAGATCTTTTTGCATGATTTTTTACAAATCTAAATTTTTCAATACTACTGTATTTTTTTTCATTGTACTTTATTTTTATTAGCTCTGGTATAGATAATATGAATCCCAAAAATTGATATAATGCAAACTTAATATAATTAAACACTAACTCCACCCCTTAAAAAATGTTAACAATTAATTCTAGCACACTTTGATTTATTTTTTAAGTATTTATATTTTGTTATAAAGTCAGTAAGTCTATGAATATAAATTAATAAATAGATAAAGCTTTTCTATGTAAAGGAGGATAAATATGGCATCTACCATAAAAAACTATAATGATAGATTAGTTATCATAAATATAAACTCTCATACAGGTGATAAAGTTAAACTAAATCTACCTGTAGAGTTTGTAAAAAAACTAATAAAAAACAATGCTTTGAATTTTTTTATATTTGAAGAAGAAATAGTTGATACACAGAAGATGATAAAATCTCTTTTAGACTCTTTTAATTACAATCTAACAGGAGAAATTCTTAATTTAGAAAGATATAATGGTGATTTAGTAAAAATTAAAATTCAATAAATTAATATCCTAATTAAAAAAGTTGTCTCTAAGAGACAACTTTTTTAGTTTGCTTCAACTTGATTAGCTATATTACATGCATGATCTGATACTCTTTCTAAATTTGTTAATAAATCTAAGAATAGTACTCCAGAATCAATTGTACATTTTCCTTCATTTAATCTTTCCATATGAGTTTTCTTATAAAGCTTATTAAGAGCATCTACTTCGTCTTCTACTTTATATATTTCAGCTAAATCTTTTTTATTATTATCTGCTAAGCAACTTAATGAAGACTTGAAGTTTCTTTGCGCTTTATTGTATATGTTAGTCATTTCTTCAATAGCACTTTTAGAGAATTCTAAGTCTTTATCTATAGCTATTTTAGATAATTCAGATATATTTTCAGCATGATCAGATACTCTTTCAATATCATTAACTGTATTAAATAATAAGTCAACTTTATTTCTTTCATCATCATTTAAAGATGACTTAGAAAGTTTTAATAAATAGTTTAATATTTCTTTTTGTAATGTATTTACAGTTTCTTCATGTTTTTCTGTTTTATTAACAGATTCTATTGATTTATTTAATAAAGAATCCATAGAAGATTCTAATGCATAATTTGCTTTTTCACCCATTCTTAAAACTTCTTTTACTGTGTTTCCAAGAGCTATAGATGGAGTTTGAAGAATTCTTTCATCTAAGTATTTAGTTTTAACAGATGCTTCACTTTCTTCTTCTGTTATTGGCATAAGTTTTAGTACTATTTTTACTATATATTTTGCAAATGGTAATAAAATTAATACATTTACTACGTTGAATATTGTATGTGCATTTGCTATTTGTCTAGCTGCATCATTTGGATCTAAGTACTGAACAACCATACTTATTGGTTTACCTAATATTAGCATAAATATTATTGTTCCTATTACGTTAAATGTTAAATGCATTGTTGCTGCACGTTTGGCATTTCTAGAGGCTCCTATACTTGATAGTAATGAAGTAACACAAGTTCCTATATTATCACCATAAAGTATTGGAAGTGCTGCACTAAGTGGTATTAAACCTTGTGATGCTAAAGCTATAAGCATACCCATAGATGCGGAAGAACTTTGTATAATTCCTGTTATTGCAAATCCTGCAAGAATTCCTAGTACTGGATGTTTACCAAAATAAATAAATGCATCTCTGAAACCTTGGTATTCAGCTAAAGGTTTGACAGCATCTTTCATAAATTCCATACCTGTAAATAAAATACCAAATCCTAAAAGTATAGTTGCTAATTCTTTAGTTTTTTGTTTTTTACTAAATAAATATAGTATTATACCTATTCCAAGGGCAATTGGTGCTATTGCTTCTAAGTTAAATGATACTAATTGAGCTGTAACAGTTGTTCCTATATTTGCCCCCATTATTACACCTATTGCTTGGCTTAAACTCATAATACCAGCATTAACAAAACCAACAACCATAACTGTTGACGCTGATGAACTTTGTATAATTCCTGTTACTACTGTTCCTACTAGAACACCCATAACTACGTTGCTAGTTAACTTTTCAACTATTTTTTTTAGTTTTTCTCCTGCTGCTTTTTGTAGACCATCTGCCATTAAGTTCATTCCGTATAAGAATAAACCTAAGCCTCCTAATAGACTTATTGCTATTTCCAAAATAATTTCCTCCTTAAGTTATACCTAGTGATTATTATCTGCTTTTATGTACAATTTTATCTTGCCATACATATTTAACAATTATCTTTGCCATTTAGCAAATATTTAATAAATATTTAAGTTCCTATGAAATAATAATATATTTTTCGACTAATTTGGTTAAGGATAGGTTAAATAATTGTTAAGAAAATGTTAAATTATATATTAATTTTTAAAACACATTGTTATTTTTTACAGTTGAAATGAAATTATTATATTATTTTGCTACTATTTTCCCTTCCATATTCCTACTAATTTATTTAATAAAGTTTAATCTTAATTTATTAGATTAGTAAAATATTGGGTATTTATATTTTAGGAGGTGATTTTGTGGAAGAAATAATGGCGCTAATAAATAGAAAGTTTTTAAAAGATAATGAGTTATTATATTTAGAAGATCATGATTTAGTTAAGTCTTGTGAATTTTTGAAACCACATAATGCCCATTATAAAGAGTATTTAGTAGTAATTAATAATAATGATAAAGATGAAGAACATATTGTATGCTGTAAGTTCATATAGTTTTCTAAATTTTTTTCCTTTTGTCATAGTCAAATCATATAATGAATAATTATATATAAATCAATTGATAAACTTTAGGAGGTATGTGAATGAAGGAAGTATGTGCAGATTTGACTGTTTACTTTCAAGAGCCTTATTGGGTAGGAGAATACAAACGCATTTCAGAAGAAAAAATTGAAACAAGTAAAGTATTTTTTGACTATGAACCATTAATTCATCAAGTTTATAATTATTATTTGAAAAATTGGAACAAACTTAATTTCACCGTATCTTATGAATAAATAAATGTATGGAAAAATAGCTAGGCTTATGTTTTATGATATAATAATCTAGCTATTTTTATATTGAGTTTTTCATTGCAATATTTGCATCTCCTAGTACATATTAAACTAATGTATGATTTCTTGGTTTTTCTTTAAGTAGGTCTTTTATTACCTCTTTAAACATTATTGGTTTATGTAAAAAATCTCTCAAATCAATTTCTTCATCTGCATAAAGGCAAAGCCTTACAAATCCATCATTAGTAATAATCATTTTATTGCACCTCTCACAAAAACAATCACTAATTGGTGAAATAATTCCTACTCTCCCTTTTGACTTTTCCATCTTATAATATTTAACATTATGATCTTCCTCAAATCCTGATATATTAATATCTTCAAGGCTTTCCATTAATTCTTTTGTATTAACATAACTTAAATCATAAAGTCTTTTACTGCTACCCCATGGTGTAAGTTCTACAAACCTAACATCCACATTATTGTATTTTGTCAGTCTAATAAAATCATATACTTCGTCTGTATTAAATTCATCTATAAGTACACAATTAATTTTAACTGGCAATTTAAGTCTTATACATGTATTTAAAGCATTTAACACTTGTGTTAAACTTCCACCCCTAGTTACTGCATTATATTTATATTCTTTTAGAGAATCAATACTTAAATTTACCCTATCAAGACCGCTATTTTTCAATTCCAATGCTTTTTCACTGAAATGTTGACCGTTTGTTGTAATAGAAATATCTTCTATATTACACTCATGTTTAGCAAAATAAATTAAATCCTTTAAATAAGGATATAAGAGAGGCTCTCCTCCTATAAACTTTATTTTGTTGACACCAAGTTCTTTAAAGTTTTTTATTATAAACTTATAATCATCAAAACTTAGTATATTATTAACATATTCATCTTCAACTGTTTCGTCTTCCTCTTTACAGTAAACGCACCTTAAATCACATTTATCTGTAAGAGAAATTCTAAGATAGTTTATTTCTCTTGAATAGCTGTCTTTCATTTAGTTACCCTCTTTGCTTATAATTTTCCTCTTTAATTATATAATATTACTTAAAGTCAATTAATTCAAATATTTTCATGAAAAATAGCATAAAAATATAAATTTTTATGCTATAAGTCTTAATATTTATCGTATTTATCTAAATTTTCTTCTTTTTTCTCTTTTTGTCTCTCAATAATTTTCATAATAAGTAGAATTATGGAACCAATTATTATTACTCCATAAAATAATATAAATATACTAAAGATAATCATATCCATAAATATGCTCCCTAAAAATTACTCCTCTATTAAAACTGCTGTACCATAAGCAATTACTTCACTAGCACCAGCCATAATTGCTGAAGTACCTATTTTCATACCTATAATAGCATTTGCCCCCATATCCTCAGCTTTTTCTACCATTCTTCCTACGGCAATTTTTCTAGCCTCTTCCATCATTTCTTGATAAGCTTTTATTTCCCCACCAACTAAAGTTTTAAAACTAGCACCTATATCTTTACCTATATTTTTTGTTCTAACTGTACTTGCTGATACAAATCCATAAACTTCTTTTATTTCTTTTCCTGGTACATTATTAATTGTAGTTATTATCATATATACCCTCCTAAAGCTCTTTTTACTTTAATTGTAACAAATGTTGATAATTTATTGCATTACAATATTGTTAGATAATTATATTATCCTATGCCTCCAAGTAGTATTCCTGCTATTAATACTATTAATGTTAAAAATACATATACATATTTGGCCATAGGATTAAACCAAGATCCAAGTAATTTTTTAGAACCAGTTTCAATTTCTGATTTTGCCTTATCAATACCAACTACCCAGAAAAACATTATTGCTGCTATAAATGCTCCAAGAGGTATTATATAAATTGATACAAAATCCATCCACTTTCCTAGCACATCTCCACTTTCCACAAATAATCCAAATATAAATGCCAAGAAGCAAACAAGTATCACAGATAATTTTCTACTTAATTTCAAATTACTTTGTATAGCTTCTATTGGTACTTCTAATAAATTCATTAATGATGTTATAGATGCAAATAATACTGATATAAAAAATACTATGGCAAATATTCTTCCAAAAGGCATTAGTTTAAATACTGATGGCAGTGTTATAAAAAGTAATGGTGGTCCTGCAGTTGGATCCAAATTAAATGCAAATACTGCTGGAATAATTACAAGCCCTGCAGTTAAAGCTGCTAAGGTATCAAATACAACTGTATTCTTTGCTGCATTTGGTATGTCTATATCTCTTTTTAAATAACTTCCATATACTATCATTCCAGACCCTGCTATGGATAATGAGAAAAATGCTTGACCTAGGGCATAAATCCAAGTTTTTGGTTGAGATAAATACTCCCACTTTGGAACAAATAAATAATTTATTCCATCCTTTGCTCCATCTAACATTAAAACTCTTACTAAAAGTAATAAAAATAAAATATAAAATGTTGGCATCATAATTTTATTTACTTTTTCAATGCCATTTGAAACACCAAGTAGTAAAATTAACGCTGTAATTAACAAGGCTAAAAAGTGCCACATTACACTACCAAAAGGTCCTGCTATAGCTCCAAAATATGCACCTGAATCTATAGCATTTAGGGCTTCTCCAGAAATACTTCCTACTAAGAACTTTATAAACCACCCTACTACAACAGCATATCCAACAGCTATACCAAAAGCACCCAGTACTGGTATAATTCCAAATAAACCTCCGCCTTTTTTATCTTTTGTTTCTAATGCATTTTTAAATGATCCTATTGGACCACTTTGTGTCATTCTGCCAAAAGCAAACTCTCCCATAAGTCCTGTGCATCCTAATAAAACTATAAATAAAATATAAGGTATTAAAAAAGCTGCCCCTCCAAATTGACCAATTCTGTATGGAAACATCCATATGTTTCCCATTCCTACAGCTGAACCTATACATGCTAATATAAATCCTGCTTTTGAGGTAAAAAGGTCTCTATTTTCTCTTTGACTTTTTGCATTATTATCAGACATAATCATCTCCTCCTTTGATTTTTTCTGTTATAATTATATGAATTTTTTTATTTTAAATCATATGATTTAAATAATTTTACCATAAATTGTAAATATTAACTATAATTTACTATATAAGCTTAATGGATAGTTGAATATTGATTATTAAAGTACTACTCTTATAATTGGAGGTGTGTAAAGTGAAAAAGGGATATTTATACATAGCTATAGCAACAATTTTATTTAGTTCTATGGAAATAATGTTAAAAACCATTTCTCAAAGCTTCAATCCCATACAGCTAACTTTTGAAAGATTTTTTATTGGAGGCTTAATATTACTGCCCTTTGCAATTAAATCACTTAAATCTAAAAATGAATCCCTTAATAAAGAAGATATAAAACAATTTCTATTATTAGGATTTATGTGCGTTGTTGTCAGCATGACTTTTTATCAACTTTCTGTAAATTATACAAAAGCTTCTGTTGTTGCAGTTATTTTCAGCTGTAATCCTGTTTTCGTAATGATATTTGCTTATATGTTCTTAAAAGAAGAAATCCACTCCCATAATATCCTCTCCCTTATTCTAGAAATAATGGGAATTATTATAATCATTAATCCCTTATCAATTAAATTATCACCTATAGGCCTTACTTTAACCATTCTGGCAGCTATTACATTTGCTTTGTATGGTGTATTAGGTAAGAAAAGTACAAAAAAATTTGGTGGAGAAGTTGTAACTTGCTTTAGCTTCATTTTTGGAAGTATTGAAATGCTTATTTTAATATCAATAGGACATGTTTCTTCTATATCAACTCTTTTAACTTCATTTAACCTAGATAACTTTGCAAATGTACCTTTATTTACTGGATATAATATAAGTAATATTTTAGTTGTAATTTATATTTATGTTTTTGTAACAGGTCTTGGATATGCTTCTTATTTTAAGGCCATGGAAGAAACTTCGGCTAATACATCATCTTTAGTATTTTTCTTTAAACCGGTTCTCTCTCCTATTTTCGCTTTTATTTTTATAGGGGAATTCATTCCTATGAATATGATTGTGGGAATTTTATTTATAGTTATTGGTTCTATTTTTACAATCATGTGTAATATGTCATTGGACAAAAGGTTATTAGAAGAGGAAGATGAAATAAGTTCAAATCAGCAAAACTTCACTTAAAAAAAGTATAAGCTTATCGCTTATACTTTTATATTATGAACTAACAGCTTGTCCTACAAGTCCTATTTCTTTAGCTACTGATTTCATTCCTTCTATTGTTTGTTCTATAACCTCTTCTAAAGGTTTATCTAACATTTCACATCCATTTTTTATAACTTCTCTATTTACACCTGCAGCAAAGCCACTAGATTTAAATTTTTTCTTAACTGATTTCAACCCTAAATCTAATACGCTCTTAGATGGTCTCATAATGGCTGTAGCATTTATAAGACCTGTTAGCTCATCAATTGTATATAATACCTTCTCCATGTTGTTTTCTGGCTTTACATCACAAACTAGACCATATCCATGACTAACAACAGAACGTATTAATTCTTCGTCTAAATCTTTTTCTCTCATTATTTCTATTACTTTCTTACAGTGCTCATCAGGATATTTTTCATAATCTAAGTCATGTAATAGTCCTACTATTCCCCATTTTTCTGGATCTTCATTATAAAGTTTAGCAAAATGTCTCATAACACCTTCCACTGCAAGAGCATGATTAATCAAATGCTCATCTTCGTTATACTCCTTTAGTATATTCCATGCTTCTTCTCTTGTTGGATACATATATTATTCCTCCTATGATTAATATTATCTTATATTATTATATCACCAATTAATACCAATTAACTTAAGATATTATAAATTATTCCAATTTTCTTGAAATTTAAAACATTATTTATCATATAAAAATAACAACCACTTATTCAGTGATTGTTATTTTTCCGTTTTTATATAATGAGTCTATATGTTTTGTATATTTTTCGTTTAATATTTTAGCTTTTATATCATCTTTACTATCTTCAAAGGACTTTGTAACAGACTTTTTATCACTTACTTTTACAATGTGATATCCATAAGGTGTTTCAATTAGATTTGAAACTTTGTTTGTATCTAGTTTAAATACTTCTTTAGTAAATTCAATATTTTTATCACTCTTGGCAAAGTATCCCAAGTCTCCACCGTCTTTTCCTGAATTTTTATCATCAGAGTATTCCTTTGCTAAATTAGCAAAGTCTTCATTATTTTTTATTTTATCTAAAACACTTTGTGCCTTTTCTTTTAATTTTTCTTTTTCTTCTTTACTAACTTCTTTATTGTCTTTATCTAAAGTAGATATTAAAATTTGACTAGCCTTTACTTCTTCAATATTAAATTGGTCTTTGTGATTATTGTAGTAAGCTTCCATTTCCTTGTCTGAAATAGTTATATCTTTTAAGAAGTTTTCCTTATATTTTGCTACAACCAAGTCTTTTTTAATTTGTTCATTTAAAAAGTCCTCTGTAACACCAGCTTCTTCTAATTTTACTTTATAAAGTGGATTTGTATTTAATGTATCTTTAAGTTGGTCAAATTTTTCATTTACTTCACTATCTTCTATTTTAATGTTTTGCTTTTGTGCATCTTGATAAGCCACTTCATTATCTATAATAAATGATAATACATCATTGTTTATTTCATCACTATTTTCATCTTTTTTTTCTATATATCCTGTAGCATCTAAAAATTCTTCTGTCTTTTTATATGCGTCTTTGCTTATGTCCACATCATTAACCTTTGCTAAGTTTTTGTTAGAGCATGCTACCATATTTATAGAGATTAAAATTGTTAATCCCATAAGAGTTATTTTTTTCAATTTTTTACCTCCATTATTTCTCTGACTTGAATAATTTACCATTCCAATAGTTTCTTTGTTCATCACTTTGCTTTATTGGTAATATTTCAAATCCTTCTTTTTTGAAATGATTAATCATTTCATCTAGAACTGCTACTGTTTGCTTTCTTTCGTGCATTAATAAAACTGCATCATCAGTATCATTTGTATGTTTTATAACAGATTGAATTATTTGTGGAGAAGTTGATCTCCAATCTTCTGTATCAAGTGTCCAGTCCCATAACTTGTATCCAGAGTCCATAAGAGCATTATATGAATTTTTTGGAGTATATGGCTTACTACCAAAAGGAAGTCTGATAACCTTTGATGTTTCTCCTGTTATTTCTTTAAATGTTTTTTGATTAGTATCAAATTCATTTTTTGCTGCTGTTGGTGATACATATAATTTGTGAATGTCATGACTTACGCTGTGAAATCCTGCTGTGTTTCCATTTTCAACTATATTTTTTACTTGCTGCGGATAAGCTTGCATATTTGAATTAATCATAAAAAATGTGGCTTTTACATTGTTTTTATTTAATATTTTAATAATTTCATCTGTATATTCTGATGGACCGTCATCAATTGTTATATATACTACTTTTCCATAACTTTTTGATGGACCTTTTTCTATCTCCCTTGAACCACTTAGTGCCACATCAGTTATTGTTTCTCCTTCAAGCATAATATTTCTACTCTTAGCACAGGCTAATGCTTCTTTAGCGTTTAATTTTACAATAGAAACTACACCTACACATATAACAAGAATAGCAACACCTGCTATAACTTTTGTTTTATTTTTATTGTGCTTTATATAATTCAAAACGTGTTTTATTGTTTTCAAAATTTTCTCTTTTGACTTTTCTTTAAATGTTAAATCTTCTTTTTTCATTTTCAAAATCCCCCAAATTTCTTACATTTTTCACAATACAAATTACTACATTTTTTCATAAGTTCTAATTCAAACAATACTACAGCGTCAATACTATTGTCTGCCAACATAATGGTGGAAGTCAATAAAAAAATTGAATCAAAATTGTTACATCTATTTTGTAATACCATTTTTTGTTTGTTATTTTTGCGAATATTTTTTCTTATAACGAGCATCATATTATTGAAATTAATTAATAAAGGAGATTTGAAAATGGCTAAAAAATCAAACGAAAAAAGTAAAATGGTTGACAAAAAGAACAACAAAATGGAAGACAAAAAAGCTAACAAAATGACAGACAAAGTCAATGTTAACGATGAATGCAACGATTGCTCTAATTGCAAATAAAAATTAAAAAGCATAAGTAACAAAAGCAAGCACACATATATTTTTAAAATTGTGTGCTTGCTTTTTCTAAACTTTAATGTGCTCTATCCCTTAATTCATTTTTTATCTCTTCAATTGTTACATTTGAATTTACCATTAATACTATAATATGATAAACTAAATCACTTATTTCATAAATTATTTCATTTTTATTTTCATTTTTTGCACCAATAATAACTTCTGCACTTTCTTCTCCTACTTTTTTAAGAATTTTATCCAAACCTTTATCAAACAAATAATTTGTATATGAGCCTTCTTTAGGATTATTTTTTCTATCTTTTATTAACTCATACAACCTTTGTAACAATTCATTACTTGAAACTTCTGCAGCACAAAATACTTCATTAAAAAAACAAGAATAATTTCCACTATGACAGGCTACTCCCTTTTGCTTAACAAGTAGTAGTATGGCATCTTTATCACAGTCATAATAAAATCCTTCAACCTGCTGAGTGTTTCCTGAAATTTCTCCCTTTGTCCAAAGCTCTTTTCTACTTCTGCTAAAGTAAGTGGCTTTTTTCTCAGCTAAGGTTTTTTTCATAGATTCTTTGTTCATATATGCAAGCATTAATACTTCTTTAGTATCCACATCTTGAACAACTGTTGGAATTAAACACTTTTCATCAAATTTTAGAGTATCTATAAAGTCTAGTTCAATTTCTTTATTTATATTTTTTTCAATTAAATTGTCTCTCATTATTTCATCTCCTAATTTAGGGTCTCACTTCTATCCCCTCTTTTTTCATATACT
The DNA here is from genome assembly GCF_020748185.1 of Terrisporobacter petrolearius. Classification (GTDB taxonomy): domain Bacteria; phylum Bacillota; class Clostridia; order Peptostreptococcales; family Peptostreptococcaceae; genus Terrisporobacter; species Terrisporobacter petrolearius. Next base: position 123,633 of record NZ_JAHZMO010000002.1, read on the forward strand.
CTTTCAAATCTTTAATTTTTATTTCTCCAAAGTGAAATACTGATGCAGCAAGTACGCCATCACAGTTAGCTATATTTATTACTTTACAAAAGTCTTCCATTTTTCCTGCACCTCCAGAAGCTATAACAGGAACATTTACAGCATTTGTTATTTTTGATAGTAATTCTATATCATAACCTTTTTTCATTCCGTCTTCGTCAATACTGTTTACAACTATTTCTCCAGCTCCCAGATTCACTCCTTTCTTTGCCCATTCAACAGCGTCTAAATTAGTTTTTTCTCTTCCTCCTTTTACATATACATTCCAAGAACCTTCATCATTTTTCTTTACATCCATGGATAAAACTACGCATTGGTTGCCAAATTTCTCTGCAGCTTTTTTTATAAGGTTTGGGTTTCTTACGGCAGCTGAGTTTACAGAAACTTTGTCTGCTCCTTTTTTAAGTATATTAGTAAAATCATCTATTGATGAAACTCCACCACCTACACAAAAGGGTATAGACAAATTCTCAGCAACTTTTGAAACAAACTCTAGGTAAGTTTTTCTTTCTTCATTTGAAGCTGTTATATCGTAAAATACAAGTTCGTCTGCACCACTATCACTATAATATTTTCCTAGAACTTCTGGAGAGTCCACATCTTCTATATCTTTAAATTTTTTCCCCTTAACTACTCTTCCATTTCTAACATCAAGACAAGGTATGATTCTTTTTGTTAACATAAACTTAAAGCCTCCTTTAGTTCTATTTTATTTTCATAAAGAGATTTTCCTATTATAGCTCCATATAAGTTCATGAGATTTAATTTTTTCACATCTTCTAAAGTTGTAACTCCGCCAGACGCTATAATATCTAAACTTGTTTCCTTTAACAGTTTTTCGTAAATATGAAAGTTTGGACCAATCATCATTCCATCTTTTGATATGTCCGTATAAACTATGGTTTTCACTCCTATTTCTTCTAATTCCTTACATAGCTCAATTGAGTCCAAACTGCTTACTTCTTCCCATCCTTCTATGGCAACTTTTCCGTTTTTAGCATCTATAGATACAACAATTTTTTCTTTGTATTTTTTTACTAAATCTTTCAATAGTTCTTTATTTTTTACTGCCATGCTGCCAATTATTACTCTATTAACACCCATAGATAAAAGTTCTTCTATTCTTTTTTCATCCCTAACTCCTCCACCAATTTGTATGGGAATATTTACACTTTGTAGTATTTTTTTTATACTGTGGTCATTTATATTACCTTCTCCTATTGCTCCATTTAGAGAGACAATATGAATAAACTTAGCTCCTTTTTCTTCCCATTTTTTAGCTATTTCACTTGGATCATCACCATAAATATTTACTTTGTTAAAATCACCTTGCAATAGTCTTACACATTTATTATCTTTTATGTCTATTGCTGGAAAAATTATCATCTAACAATCAACTCCTTATAAGCCTTTAATATGTTTTCCCCCACTTCACCGCTTTTTTCTGGATGAAATTGAAGGCCATATATGTTGTCTTTTCTAACTATTCCTGGGATCTTTTTTTCATATTCTGCAAATGCTATTAATTCTTTATTTGAAGAATTTGCAAAATATGAGTGTACAAAGTAAACATAAGAATCTTCATTTATATATTTTAGTATTTCATCATCTTTTTCAAATTTTAAATTATTCCAACCCATATGAGGAACTTTTAAGTCAACATCAAGAAAGTTTATTTCTCCTTCAATTAAGCCTAATCCTTCATACTCTCCATGTTCATAACTTTTTTCATAAAGTAGCTGCATACCTAAACATATACCTATCATATACTTTCCACTTTTTACAAAATCTTTAATAGGCTGAACTAACTCTAAATCATTTAATGAATTTATGGCATCTCTATAAGCACCAACACCTGGAAGAATAAGAGAGTCTGCATTTTTTATTTCATCTAACTCTCTAGATATTTTAGTTTCAATTCCTGCCCTAGCAAACCCCCTAATAACCGAACCTAAATTACCTAGGCCATAGTCAACTATTATATTCATTATAAAGCTCCTTTCGAAGAAGAAATATCGCCAGATACAACTTCACTTCCTTCTTTTAATGCTCTTGCAAAAGATTTAAATACTGCCTCAATTTTATGATGGTCGTTTTCTCCATAAAGAAGGTTTATATGAAGAGTTATTCTACTTTCATTTACAAAAGCCCTAAAAAATTCCTTAAACATTTGAGTAGACATATTTCCAATTCTTTCACTTTTGAAATTTACATTGAAAACTAAATATGGTCTATTGCTTATATCTATACTTGTATAGACTAAGGATTCATCCATGGGTATATATACAGTGGAATATCTTCTAATTCCTATTTTTTCTCCAAGGGCATCTTTAAAGGATTGACCTAAACAAATTCCCAAATCTTCAACACTATGATGATCATCCACCTGTAAATCCCCCCTACATTTCACAATTAAATCGAAACTACTATGAAAAGTAAACAGAGTTAACATATGGTCTAAAAATTCTATTCCTGTGTCTATCTCGGCTTTTCCGCTACCATCAAGATTTATCTTTACTTTAACTTTTGTTTCCAAAGTATTTCTTTCTACAAAACCCCTTCTCATATTTCCTCCTAGACAAACTTTTTCATAGCTTTAATAAATTCATTGTTTTCATCCACACTTCCTATAGTAACTCTGTAGTGATTATCTAATTTGCCACCAAATTTTCTAATTAAAACATCTTCTCTTATTAATTTATCTTCTAACTTTTTTATATCACTGTGAAAGAAAAGAAAGTTAGCTCCTGATGGAAATACTTTTATATTCATATCTAAAAGAGATTTGTATACTTTTTCTCTTTCTTTTTTTATTCCTTTTACATAAGCTATCATTTTATCTTTTTTCTCTAATGCCTTTGTTGTTAAAAAAGCTGATATGGAATTTAAGTTATAAGGTGGTCTTACTTTTTCCACAGTATTTACAAGCTCCTCACAAGCTATTAAATAACCTGTTCTAATTCCTGCCATGGAAAATGCTTTAGATAGGGTTTTAACTACTATAAGATTTTTATAATTTTCAATTTCTTCCACTACACTTTCCTCTCCAAACTCCATGTATGCTTCGTCAACTATGACAATGTTGTCTGTAGATTTTATTATTCTAATTACATCATCTTTTTTTATAATACTTCCTGTTGGATTGTTTGGATTACATATTATAGTTACTTTAGGGTCTTTTTCTTTTATAAGGTCTATAACTTTATCAGTATTTATTACAAAATCATCTTCAGATTCAGCTCCTATGTACTTAGTGTCAAATATTTTTGCATATATGGAATACATGGCGAAACTTGGGTCTAAGCTTAAGATTAATTCTTCTCTATCAACAAATGTTTTTATGCATAAATCTAGTAACTCACTAGAACCATTACCCACACATATATTCGAAGTTTTGCATCCAACATAGTTACATATTGCTTTTTTCAAATCAATGTAAGAATCATCTGGGTAAACATTTAGATAAAACTCTTCTCCCAATTGTTTAACTAAATCTTTAAATAAATCTTTACTTCCTTCATTTGCATCTAATTTTACTGAACACACTATTGGATTTACTACGTATGGTTGTAACTCCTTTACACTTTGTTTTTCTTTCATAACTAACACCCCTTTTAATATTTTTATTTATCTAAAGTTAAAGCAAATTTATTTACAATTTCTTCAATCTTATTTTTATTAAATTTATAACTTACTCTATTGGCTATTATTCTAGAACTTATGTTGCACATATCTTCCACAATTTCTAGACCATTTGCTTTTAGAGTATTACCCGTTTCTACTAAGTCAACAATAACATCTGAAAGCCCTACTATGGGAGCTAGCTCCACAGATCCATTAAGTTTTATAATTTCTATTTTTTGTCCCCTAGATTTAAAATAATTTCTTGCAATTGTTGGGTATTTTGTTGCAACTTTTAAAATTTCTTCTTTTGCATAATTGTTTTTACCTTTTACTCCTGCCACAGAAAACTTACATCTTCCAAATCCCAAATCAAGTAGTTCATATACTTCATTGTCATTTTCATTTTCTAAAATAGTATCTTTTCCTACTATTCCAAGATCTGCTACCCCTTTTTCCACGTAAATTACTACATCAGATGGCTTTACATGAATATAGGTTATTTTATTTTCTTCATCTTTGAAAATTAACTTTCTGCTATCTGTTTCTATGCACTCTTCCATTTTTAGAATCTTCAGTCTTTTATAAATATCTTTTTCTATTCTTCCTTTAGCTATTGCTATTACAATATTATCCACCTTAATCAACTCCTATTTTTTTGATGCTTTTATAAGTCCATCCACGTCTATACAAAACCCAATAGCAGGAACTCTTCTTCCAAACTCCCCAGTAAGAGAATCATATCTTCCTCCACTTAAAATCTCTTTGTACACATTAGCATAATAACCTTTAATCATTATTCCTTCATAATAATCAAACTTTCCTACCATGGACAAATCACAATTTGTATATTTTTTGTATTCACTATTTTTCAGTAAAATACTTATCTCTTCTAACTCTTTTAAACCTTTTTTCATTAAATCATTTATATATAGTTTCCTAGCTTTTACTATTACATCTTCCATATCTCCATTTAAGTTAAAGAGATTATATATAATTTCTTTTATTTCTTTTCTTGCACTGAATTTTTCAATACAATCTTTTATTTCAATTTTGTTTTTTCTAAGTATTAAACTTTTTAATTTGTTTTCTTCCTGTTCATTAAGATTTAACTCACTAAGTAGTCCATTAATGTAGTTACTATTTCCAATTTCTAAAATAAATTTTTCTCCAAATTTTTTTAGTATATCTAAGGACATATTTACTATTTCTAAGTCTGCTTTTATGGAATTTTCACCCAAGTACTCACAGCCAAATTGTCTAATTTCCTTTATATCTTCTTTGTTTTCGTTTTTGTAAACTGTAGAGTGATAAAATAATTTAAGTACTAAATCATCTTCCCACCTAGGTATTAAGCTTTTTATAATACTTGTTGTAATGTCAGGTCTTAATACTAAAATTTTGTCACTAACTATTTTCACCATGAATTTTGTGGGGATTCTTTTATTTATGGCAATAAAATCGTCGTAATCCTCAAATATACTTGGTTTTATTTGAATATAATTATTTTTTACAAATATAGATTCTATTTCTTTTGTGAGTTCATATCTTTTCTTACAATAACTTAATTCGTTTTCTATGCTTAAATACTTCATAATTCCTCCTTGTAATTCTTAGTATTAATTATTTAAAAAAAGTTTTTTCTAATAAAAAAACCATATAGGCTATGCCTATATGGTTTACAAGTTTCATATACCATCATAGATACAAGCCCATTTACTGTACTTAAAACAGGGCTTGTATCTATGAAAAAATTCATAATTACAATCCCTTGGATCTATGATGATGATAATATAATGTTGTATTTAATTTGCTATTAAGTTTTTCATTTATAATATACATCATACTTACCTCCAAAGAATTTATTAACAATAATGATAATCTACTTTGTATACATTATCAATAATTTTTTTAATTTTCTCTATTTTTTCTTACTATCCATTTTCTTATCTATATTTGATTTTAATTAGTATTTTAATGATTTAATTACTTTATCAATTTGGTTACTAGCTTTATCTATGGAAATTAGCCTTTCTTTTTCTGTAGTTCCAGTACCATCAACCAATATTTCTTTTGTCTTTTTTATTCCCATAAATTTAGAAATATATTTTATGTAGCTAACTCCACGATTTAAAATGGGTTTTGTGTACACAGGTATTTTCCCACCGCTTGATTGAACATATACTAAGCTTCTATCAAAATCATTTAATTTTCCCTTTGGTTTTTTGTTCTCAAATTTAATAGTTTTTTTGTCTTGTATTACACAGTCAAAATATCCTTTAAGTTGTGGTGGAAAAGATGAACACCACATTGGTGCTGAAATAACGTATACTCTAGCTTTCATAAATTGGTCACATAAATTATTAATTCTTTTTATTTCTTTTTGGGCATGGTCATCTAATTGTTTTAAAACTTCATTTTCAACTAAAGCGCTACGTCCTGCAAAATATTCATATTCTAATCTTGGTATATGATCTTTATACAAATCTACTTCTTCCACATCAAAATCGGGATTTTTCTCAATAAACTTTTGTATAAAAAGTTTAGCTACTGTTTTACTTGATGACAATTCTTCTGGTTTTGAATTGCAATTAATATATAATAATGTTTTTCTCATAATTCACCTCAAATAAATAATTGATAATATTATATTATTTGTTAAATATTAGAATCTATTCTATTAACCACTAATTATTAACTCAAAAAGGGGTACACATTTTTGTGTACCCCTTCATCGCCTATCTTTTTTTCCACTTGGCACTCCTACCTTTTGCCACAACTTCTATTTTTCCGCTTTTTCTCAAGTTGTTAAAAACGCGATTAATAGTTGGTTCTGGAATGTCAGGACACTGATTTCTTACATCATCCTTTGTAAAATATCCCAAAGTAGAATTTATAACTTTTTCTATTCTTCTAGTTTTAGTTTCTTTTTTACTTCCAGTTAAGTTCATTTCTTCATTCAAATCTTCGTAGGCATTTAATATAAATGACAAGAAATAGTCTAGCCATTTGTTCATATTGTAAGATTGTCTTTCTAAATCTCCTTGTTTAGAAAATATAGTTTTAAAATATGAGTAATTTTCATCATTATATAGATTTCCCAAACTAGTAAATCGTCCTATCTCATATCCGCTTTTGTTTAATAATAGTAAAGTCAGAATCTTTGACATTGCTAAGTTATCTTCTTTAAATGGAGATATTAACATAAAATCCATTATAAAAGAAGCAATTATTATAAGATCTTGAATTTTATTTTCTTCTAAAAACTTGTAATATTTTTCACATAAACTTTCAACTTTATTTCCTATATCTTGGACATTATCAAAATCATCATTTGATTCTCCAAGGTCATTAAGGACTATTGCTTCATTTCTATATCTGCCACCTCTTGTTAAAGAATATCTGTGTAAATATCCATGAAGTTCTAAAATAGTTTGAGAGCTTATTTTAATATCTTCAAAAGCACTGTTTATTGTCTTAATTACATCTCTAAATTCTACAACACTAATTTCGTCTCTAGACTGTGGTGTAATTTCATTGTGAATTAATTTTACTAAATTTTCCTGCCCCCCAAGAAAACTATCAATATAAGTGTCATAAACAAATTTAAGAATAGCATCATCTGTCATTAAAGCTACCACATTTTTAGGTTGCTTCTTATAGACAATTTGCTCTCCTTTGTATTCATTTATCTTGCATAATTTTTTTACATTGTTCATATCAACTGATATATTAGCCAGCTTTGTCCCCATAGTGTATCCCATAATATCACTCCAAACCCCAATAATATACTTTTCCTACAAAATAGTCGTATTAATTTGATTTTACCATAATTTGTTACTATTTACAATTATATATATATTATTTCCCTTTCATTGACAGAATATTTTAATTATTGCTACAAATTTAACAACTGCATTTTTATTATGAAAAAAGCCTTACTGGATTTTACCCAAGTAAGGCTTTCATTATTATATTAACTTATTATTATAAACACCTAATAAACCTACATCTTTTACTCTTTTTTCTATTTCTTCTTTGTCTATTGTATAAAGTCCAAGTTCTTTCATTCTGTTGAAGTAAATACTTCCTGCAAAGGTAAATCTCATTTTTACTCCTTCTTCCTTATGCATTTTTTCATTAGAATAAGATATAAAGTCTCCTATTAACAAACTGCTTGGTAATTGTAAATAGCCTTTATTTGTTAAATATCTTACAGCATTATGTCCAGCTAAAGATCCTGTACAAATAGCTTCTGTGTGACCTACATAAAATCCTGATTTTTCTCCTCCGACAAATAAATTTTTCATTCCTTTTGCTCTCATATAATTATCTCTTGGAGATACTGCCATATATCTAATAGAATTTCCTTTGCCTCCACTATAAGGGTCAACTATACATGCAGTTTCAAATCCTGGCACACTTCTTAATTTTTCTAAGTCAAAAAATGGTGTCATTAATTTTGCATGACCAGTATCTAACAAAATAATGTTTTCAGCAAATTCATGAAGGGCATATTGCTGACAAACTTTAATATCCAGTTTCTTTTCGTTTCTAAGTTCCTTAGGAAGTGGTATAACTGCAAAACCTTTATCCTTTAATTCTTTTTGTATATCCTCACTTAAGCTTTCTTTTAATAATTTCATAGAACCACTAAATGCTCCGAAATCACCATTTACTCTTTCTCCGATCATATCATTTACGCCACATCTTCCTGTTACACTTACCCTTCCTCCAAAAGAAGGACATCTAAGAACGCACATAGCACATCCATTACCATACTTAGAACAATTACCCATTGGGCCAGAGGACCCAGTTGTATCAACAAAGCTATCGCCTTCTATCCTCTCTCCATCTTCTAATACAACTGCTTTTAATATGTCTTTTTCACAGTCCACGTCCACTACTCTGCTCATTATTCTTACTTCAATCCCCATATCTTTTATAAGTTTTCTAACTGGTGGTTCAATTTTTAAAACATTATATATTGTGGCGTGATTATGCCCTGGAAAATTCACATTTTTGTGACTTGAATTTTCATCTGTTAACGTAAATAATTCACTGGCACCTAAACACATTGCCTCTTCACATGCAGTGTATCTTCCGTTATTTCTCATTATTCCGCCCACGTTACCAAGACCTATTAATAAATCTGTTTTTTCTAAAATTACTACTTGTGCACCGGCTTTTGATGCACTTATTGCAGCAGCGCATCCAGCCCAGCCACCACCTATGACTACAACCTTTGCCATTTATATCCCCCCAATTTATTTAAGATTGCTTAAAAACTCTCGTCCATTCATTTGAGCTTTACATGTCTTTATTCTGCAATTATTTAATCTAATAGTACACGCACCGCATATACCTTCTCCGCAACAGATTAAATTATTATTTGGAATTGCAAATTTTATCTTATTATCAATGCTATCTACTAATTGTAAAATAGACTTATTAAAATATATTAATCCACAACTGTAAACAAAACTTATATTGTTACTTTTTATATAATTTATTAGAATTTCTTTTTTGTCTTCCAAATTAAAAAACTGAATATTTGCTCCTAGATTTTCTATTTTTTCCTCCATCATTTCTAGTCTTTTGCCTTTTTCATTTATAAATACTTCCACTTCATTGTTATTTCTAATTAATCTTTTTATAACTTTTAAGGAATTTACTTGAGATAAGCCATCTAGAACTACCAAACATTTGTTAAATTCATTTGATTTGATTTCTTTTAGTCCAAAAATTCCATTAAAATAAGGAGCCTTTACAATTATTTCTTCACAATTTACTAAAGGCTTTGTTTTTATTCCTCTTGGAACTACTACTACTTCTAGTATATTATTTTCTTCATCCACATCCATTACAGATATTGGTGCATTGAAAAATCCACTTTCTCTATCTTTGTCCTTCAAAAAAACATATGCACCTGGTTCACTTAAATCTCTAGTTAAATAACTAGGTATTTTAATCTTTAAAAAGTAAATATTTTTTTCTATTTCTTTGCTTTCAATCACTTTACAAAGTAAATCTTTTCTTTCTTCTACTGGTACTATTTTGTTGTGCATAAGTTCATTGTAAATACAAACTCCTTGCCACTTACACTCACAAGTCTTTTCCCCTCTAATTAAAGAACATTTTATACAATCCCCGCTGTGAGCTAAATGACATGGACAGTATTTTCCACCTGCATCAGCACAAAATTGATTATTAGGTCTTTCCATTTTGTCCACTTCCTTAAAATGATATTTTCTCTTAAACTCTTTCATCACTATTAAGCTATATTATTAATTTATTAATTATAGGAAAATCAGTGACAGAAAAAAGAAGTTTAAAATATATTTCTTTTAAACTTCTTTTTTATCATTTTATATATATGGATCTGCTGCAAACCACACTGCCGTATAGTAATCCTCCTTGTTTGTATCACTCCAAGCAATAGCAACACTAAAATCATCAATATATTGCAAATCTATAATTTCTGCTTCTAATCCATTTTTTATAACTGAAAATGAATAAGCAAAATTTTGTTGTCCTATATGGTCGCTAATATCATATCCTCCTATTGCTAAATACAAATCATCACTTTCAAACATGGCTTCAACTAAACAATCTCCTCCATCATATTGTGATATTATATTTGTATCAATGATAAAGGTAAGTATATCTCCGCTTTTTATTTGTGATTTATCAATTTCTATCATATATCTTGCGTCAACTTTATAGTTGCAAATTTCTATAGGCTTTAATGGTAGTTCACTTATGTTGTATTTTACTTGTTCATTGTTTATATATACATATAAAGGTCCAAGTGGCGTTTGTAACAATATGTATTCCCCCTTTTCAATTCTATAATATAGTATATGGGTGTAATTACATAAATTATCCCTATATCTTTTTATTTAAAAAACCTCATACTATTTTTAGCATGAGGCTTTATATATAATTTATTTAATTTTTATCCAAAATATCTTTGTAGTAATCCTAAGAATGCTTTACCATGTCTAGCTTCATCTTTACACATTTCATGAACAGTATCATGAATAGCATCAAGTCCTAGTTCTTTGGCTCTCTTAGCTAGTTTTAATTTTCCATCAGTTGCTCCATACTCTGCATCAACTCTAACTCTTAGGTTTTCTTTTGTATCAGCAACAACTACTTCTCCAAGTAATTCTGCAAATTTTGCAGCATGTTCTGCTTCTTCCAAAGCAATTCTTTTGTAAGCTTCACCTATTTCAGGATAACCTTCTCTATCAGCTTGACGACTCATTGCTAAATACATTCCAACTTCAGTACATTCCCCAACGAAGTTAGCTCTTAAATCTTCTATTATTTGTTCATCAACGCCTTGTGCCACACCTATTCTATGCTCATCTGCCCAATTCATTTTGCCTTTCATTTCTTGAAATTTTTCAGATCCTACTTTACAAACAGGACACACTTCTGGTGCTTTTTCTCCTTCATATATATATCCACATACAGTACATACAAATTTTTTCATTTTAAAAACCCTCCCAAATTTTATGATTTATTATAAATGCTTAATTAATTAATTATTAATTTATACTACATATATACCTTAAATTTGGTTAGTTTAAACAAAAAAATAAATTTTTAATTGGGTTTATAAAAGCTAGTGTTAACTAACTCTTTTTTCATAATATTATTTTCTTCATCTAAAAATAATCTATATGTCTGTACAGTAATTTTATTTTTTGTATATTCCTCTACAATTTTTATAATTATTTTTTCTCTATCTAAGTTACATCCATATATTTTTGAAGTTATTGCTCCATTTCCAACTATGTTTTTTATATATACAGGGTGATTAAATGGATTAGAAAATTTTAAGTCAGTATATCCATAAGACACAGTAGCATCTCTTCCCCTTTGCACATATATGGAGGGAAGAGAATGATTATGTACTTCGCCTATGGTAAGTCCTGACACTAAGGCTGCATTATAAATTGTTGTGGAAACTTGACATACGCCTCCACCTTCTCCATTTGTAACCTTACCTCCAACTATTACAGGAGCACTTTTGTATCCGTTAACCCAATTCCTCGCTCCAGTGCATTTATTGTAAGAAAAAGTATCACCAGGCATTAGTAATATATCACTGGTTTGTTGCCCTGCCACATGTATATTACTTCCTCTAGATGTGAAGTTGTTAAAACTTGTACTAAATTCTCCCAGTACTGAATTTATACTTTTAACTTGCTTTGTAGAAATCTTTGGATACAAAGTAATTACAGGCAAATTAATATCTTCAATTTTCTTTTTATTTATCATATCATAAATAACTTCTTTTAATCTTGATAAATCAACTTCCCTACCCTTTTTTGATTCTGTTGCTTTTAACTCTCCACTAAGTTCAACACGAAAAGTTGCATCCACAGCATCTACATTTATTTTATTGCAAATCACTTCTAATTTTTTACTTAATTTTATTTCATCATATGTGGCCTTTAAATTAATATTATGTTCTATCTTTAAATTAAGTTTGCTTTTTCTTTTTATATTTTCTATTGTAGAACTGCTTCTTGTATAATTAAGAGCTTCTTTTACCATTTCTTCTATGTGATAATTCAAGTCTATACTTTCAGGTTTTATTGTCCATTTTTCATTATTATAAGTAATATTAAAATCCTTCAAAGGATAGGTTGATTTAAGCTTGTTTATTGCTTGTTCTTCAGTTAATTTGCCAACATCTATATTTTGTATCGTAATATTGCTATAAATTTTTTTCTCATTTTCTTTTGGTGCTAATCCAAGGGAAGAAAACCCTATAATCATTATCATTACTAAATATGTTAATTTATTTAAAATACATTTTTGTCTTATCATTTTACTCTCCTAACTATAAAATTATATAATTATGTTTTCCCATGAGAGTTTTTATATTCTAATGATTATTTTCATTTTAAATTTTTATTTATACTAACCTTAAGTTTATGCTTTTTCAAACAATAATATCATATCATTCCATTTTGATCCTCCATGAGAAGATATTGAAATACCCTCATGTTTAAATCCAAATTTTTCATAATAATGAATTAAATAGTCTTTACAAGTAAGAACTATGCCCTTTTTTCCTCTTTTTTTTGAAAGCTTTATAAATTCTTCTAATAACATAGCTGCCATACCTTTGTTTCTATATTGTGGTAAAACATCTAAACCAAATACTGTTTGATATTTACCCTTTGGATTGTGTAGCGTAGTGTCACTATATAATTTATCAGGAAGGCAAGCCTTATCTGTAGTACACCCATTTATAAATCCCACAATTTTTTCATCTTCCACTGCAACTAAAAAATTTTCCCCGAAAGCTTTGAATCTTTCTTCCATAACTTCTTTGCTAGCTGCTTCTGATGGTGGAAAACAAATACTTTCTATTTTTATTATTTCTTTTAAATCATCTTTATTTGCTAGTCTAATCTCCATAAGTTCTCCTTTACAATTTTTTAGTTATAATATTTACGTACTATAAATTATAGCACAAATTAATTTTTTGTTCTTTCTCATAAAAAATTCGCTTGCAACAATTTATTCCAAATAATATAAAGCTAGTAAGTAATAATTTCGTTACTAGCTTATAATATTATTTGTATTTTATTACTTACTCCACTACATCCTTGTTATTGTTTAAGTTTTTATCTTCATCTGGATTTTGATTTGGTTTTTCTTTATTGGAATTGTCATCGTCTGGTTTTTCTTTATCTGGCTTATCTTCATCTTTATCATCTTTGTCTTTATCTTTGTCTGGTTTTTCTTTATTTTTATCCTTATTTGAATTGTCTTTGTCTGGTTTTTCTTTATCTTTATTATTCTTCTCTTTATTTTTTGTATTTTCTTTTTTATTTTTTGTGTTTTCTTTTTTGTCTTCTTTTTTAGTATTTTCTTTAATGTTTTCCTTGCTCTTTTTGCTAACATCAATTTTTTCTTCTTTTTTTGTTTCAGTTGAGTCTTTAGGTTTGATCATGTTTTCTTCAATAGGAGTTAAATTTAGGTCACTTTCATCATTTGAACTTTTTTGCACTTTATAAACGGCTTCACTTGTGTTTTTAGTCGATATATTGTCTGTATTTTTGTTTATTACATATTGTGCTCCAAAGGCCGTGGTGCAAAGTAATACTACAACTGAACATGCTATAATTACATATTTTTTAATATTATAATTGGGATTTAATTTACTTTGGTCTTTTAGATTAACATCTTCACTATTAATTAATTCTCCCTTACATAAATATAAATCTATGTCATTTAAAAATTCATTTAAATCTCTATATTTATCTTTTGAAATATGTTTTTTATTTGTAGCTTTAGCTAAAATCTGACTAATATCCTTATCCAAATTTTTATTTTCTTGTGGATTAAATATTTCTTTACCTGTAATCATTTGGCATAAAATTTTTCCTATAGCTTGCACATCTTCCTTAGGTCGAAAATTTTTAGCATCATGAATTTTACAGTTTATATGACCCCTATGATTATTAATAAATGATAAAGTATCAATTTTTATTACACCTTGACCATTTATTATTATATTTTCTCTTGTTAAATCTTCAAAGTTTATTTTTTTATTATTAAATTCCTTAACACCATTTATTACTTCTCTTATTATTTGTAAGCATTGATTTTTGTGAAGCTTATTAATTCTCATTAACTCATCTAACGTTAAACCTTCAAAGTCTTCACTTTCAATATAATAATAAATTTTGTCTTTTTTTATATAACTGTCCATAAGATTTATAGATGTTACATTTTCACTATTAATGTTTCTTAGTAATTCTATTTCTTTTTTAAATGATTCTAAATTTTCTTCATTGCCTTCTAAATTTATAAGTATATTTATAATTATTTTTTCATTAGTCTCTTTCTTTATGCCTGAATAAACATTTGACCATTTTGTTTTATCAATGAAATCTCTGATTGTATATTTATAATTAAAATCTCTCATATCTTCGCCTCTTTTTAATCATTATAATAAAATAATAATTGTATATAAAATATTTGTCTACTATATAATTATAACATTTTAATAAAACACCTCAACCTTTGAATTATAAATCCAGCAATTAAGGTGTAGTAGTTTCTATTTTTCTTAGATTCATAGAATAGATTAAATTAAAAAATCTTATTATTAAGGGATAATGTAATATGTAAAAAAGTAGCTATTAGCTTTTACACATAATAACTACTCTCTATTTACTTAACTTGCTTTTTCAAATTGACTATTATAAAGTTCTGCATAGAATCCATTTACACTTAAAAGTTCTTCATGATTTCCACTTTCTATAATATCTCCATCTTTCATAACTAAAATTACATCAGCGTTTTTTATTGTTGATAATCTATGAGCTATAACAAATGAAGTTTTTCCTACTGTTAATTTATCCATAGCCTCTTGTATTAATAATTCTGTACGAGTATCTACAGAACTTGTTGCCTCATCTAGTATTAATAAAGGTGCATTTTTCACCATTGCTCTTGCTATAGTAATTAACTGTTTTTGCCCAGCCGATAAATTAGTATTATCATCTAATACGGTGTCATACCCTTCAGGTAAAGTTCTTATAAAATGATCTACTCCAACAGCTTTACAAGCAGATACTATTACTGATTGTGACACATCCTCTTTATTATAAGTTATATTTTCTCTAATTGTTCCTTCAAACAACCATGTGTCTTGAAGTACCATACAGAATAAATCATGTACCTTTTCTCTACTTAAACTTTGTATCGGTACTTCATCTATTTTTATTGTTCCACTATTTACATCGTAAAACTTCATTAATAAGTTTACTAAAGTAGTTTTACCAGCTCCAGTTGGTCCTACTATGGCAACCTTTTGTCCTGATTTAATATCAGCAGAGAAATCTTTTATTATTAATTTATCTTTATCATATCCAAACTTAACATGTTCAAATTTAACATGTCCTTCTACATTTTCTAAAGATATGTCTTTATTACTTTCATCTTCCATTTCCTCTTCTTCTAAAAACTCGAATACTCGTTTACATGCAGCTGATGTTGACTGTAGAGAAGTGGCTGCTTGAGCAAATTGAGCAAGGGGTTGTGTAAAAAATCTAATATACATCATAAATGCTACTATTACACCAAAACTTATTTTATTATTGAAAGCTAATACTGCACCTACAACACAAACTGCCACATATCCAAAGTTGCCTATAAAGGCCATTAAAGGCATCATTAAACCTGATATAAATTGTGATTTCCATGCACTTTGTTTAAGATTATCATTTAGTATTTTAAACTTTTCATTTGTTTCTTCACCTGCATTATATACTTTTATTACACTATGACCAGTATAAGCTTCTTCTATATGTCCATTTATTTCTCCAAGATAATGTTGTTGGTTTACAAAATATTTTTGAGATTTTGATATTATTAACATCATTAATCCAAAGCCAATTACTGTAGATACTACTGCTGTAATTGTTAAAGTTCTGTTTGTAGTTGTCATCATATACAATGAACCTAATAATAAGGATATTCCACTTACTAAAGTCCCTATACTTTGATTTAAAGTTTGACCTATTGTATCTACATCATTAGTCATACGGCTTAGAACATCGCCAACAGTAGTTTTATCAAAATACTTTAATGGTAATTTATCTATTTTATTAGATATATCACTTCTTAACTCTTTAGTAGTCTTTTGTGTTATTGTTGCCATTATAAAACCTTGCAAATAAGATAACACAACACTAACACCATATAACCCTGCTAATGTTAAACATATACTAGATATCTTATCCATGTTAATTCCAACTACTATTCCTTTTATAATCAAATTAGTAACTTCACTTAATTTGTCTGGACTTATAACTGTTATTATTGATCCACCTATGGCAAATATAAAGGCTAAAATTAATGCAAAACTATATTTTTTCATATACGCCAATAAGTTGCCTAAGCTACCTTGTGACTTTTGTTTATTTTTATTAAGCATTGGCTAATTCCTCCTTTGAAAGCTGAGAATATGCTATTTCTTGATAGACTCCACATTTTTTCATAAGTTCATGGTGAGTTCCCATACCTGCTATTTGTCCTTCATCTAGAACTATTATTTTGTCTGCATCAATTATAGTACCTATACGTTGTGCTACTATTAAATTTGTAGCATTAGATATTTCATGTTTTAATACAGATCTAAGTTTTCTGTCAGTTTTATAGTCAAGTGCTGAGAAAGAATCGTCAAATATATATATTTCTGGCTTTCTACATATTGCTCTTGCTATGGATAATCTTTGCTTTTGCCCTCCTGATACGTTACTTCCTCCTTGAGAAATACTTGCTTTGTAAGTGTTCTCCATATTCTCAACAAATTCTGTTCCTTGGGCTATTTTCACAGCTCTTTTCACGTCTAACTCAGAATAATTTTCCTTGCCATTATTACCATAAGCTACGTTTGAAGTTATATCTCCAGAAAATAACACTGCCTTTTGATGAACGTATCCTAAAAGATTGTTTAGCTCCTTTTGTTTATATTTTTTTACATTAACTCCATTTACTAATACTTCACCTTCTGTAGCATCATAAAATCTTGGTATTAAATTTATTAAAGAAGTTTTACCACTTCCTGTAGATCCAATTATGGCAACTGTTTCACCCATTTTAGCCGTAAAGCTTATATCACGAAGTACATAGTCTGAACCTTCTGAGTCAGGATATTTAAAGCTAACATTTTTGAATTCTATTTCACCAGTTTTTGAAGTCTTTTCAAATTTTCCATCTCCATCAACTATACTTTCCTTTGTATTTAATACTTCAAGTATACGTTTAGCTGAAACTGAAGCTCTTGGCATCATTATAAATATGATTGTTAACATCATAAATGCCATTATTACCTGCATTGAATAAGATGAGAAGACTATCATATTACTAAATAAATTCATTTTATCCATAATATCTGCATCATTTATTAAATAAGCACCTATCCAGTATATGGCAAGTGTTAACCCATTCATAACAAACATCATTCCTGGTTGCATTATTGACATAACTCTATTTATTACTAAGTTGTTTTTAGTTATCTCTTCATTTACATTTTCAAATTTGTTATTTTGATAGTTTTCTGCATTATATGCACGAACTACACGTATTCCTGTTAAATTTTCTCTTGTTACTAAATTAAGTCTGTCATTTAATTTTTGAATCTTTTTAAATCTAGGTAAGGCAAATATCATTATTACTAAGATAATTAATACTAAAACTAATATGGCTCCACCAGTGGCGCTACTCCATTGCCATCCTTTATCTATAATCTTACAAACTGCCCAAACTGCTGTAATGGGAGCTTTTATTATTAATTGAAGCCCCATAGCCACAACATTTTGAATTTGAGTAATATCATTAGTTGAACGTGTTATTAAACTAGGTGTAGAAAATTTATTAATTTCAGCCATTGAGAATCCTTCTATTTTATCGTATACACTTGAACGAAGTTTCCATGATAAATTTGAAGCTATTTGGGCTGCAAAATAACCTACTATAAAAGCTGCTATTAAACTACCAAAGGCACACAGTAGCATATAACCTCCAGTACTTAATATTTCGCTCATTTCACTATTTGGTGTCTGAACTAATCTTGTTATTTCTGACATATAATCTGGTAGTCTTAAATCAAGATATACTTGCGTTACTACAAATAAAAAGCTGCAAAGTACAAACATCCAGTCTTTTTTTGTTAAATATTTCAATATCTTTAACATTGTTAATCTTCCTTTCTGTCTTAAATCTATGTTCGTATTTTACAAAAGAAAAATTAACTAAAGATTAATTAAAGATGAACCAAAGATGAATTTTTTTATTTCACCCTTATAAATATTGACTCATATTCATAATCTAATATAAACTCATATTCATAATCTAATATAATTAGAATTAAAAAAAGGAGGGATATGATGATTAGTATCTTATTAGTTGAAGATGATAAAAATTTAAATAAATTATTTTATACTGTACTATCTAAACAAGGATTTAATGTTCATACTTCTCATGATGGAATTGAGGCATATGACATACTTGACAATAATCATGTGGATTTAATAATTTCTGACATAATGATGCCTAATATGGACGGATATGAATTTACAAAATCAATTAGAGAAATGGATGCAGAAATACCTATTTTAATGATTACTGCAAAAGACGACTTTACATCAAAGCAAAAAAGTTTCTTAATTGGTATAGATGACTATATGGTAAAGCCTATTGATGTTAATGAAATGATATTAAGAATAAATGCACTTTTGAGAAGAAGTAAAATTGCTCACGATAAGAAACAAGTTGTAGGAGATACAATATTAGATTATGACTCTTTAAGTGTAACTAGATTTGAAGAAACAATAGTACTAGCTCAAAAGGAATTTTATCTTTTATATAAATTATTATCTTATCCAAATAAAGTATTTACCAGAAATCAACTTATGGATGAGATTTGGGGTCTAGATAGTCCATCTGACTCTCAAACAATAGATGTACATATAAATAGACTTAGAAGGCATTTTGAAAATAATCCTGATTTTAAAATTGTCACTGTTAGAGGTCTTGGATATAAGGCGGTAAAAAATGAAACATAAGCATAAGCATAATAAAACATTACACTTTTGGATTAATTTTATAATAAACATTTTTATAATTTCATCTATTACAATATTTATAGTTAGTATAGGTTTTACTCTTGGCACAAAACTAAATATAGTCAACGATGAAAGATTAAACGATTTTTGGGATTTAATTTTATTTATATTAATAGACATAGCTTTAGCATCAGTTTTTACCTTTATTATCATAGCTTTAGCCAATAATTTTATGAAACCTGTAAAAAAATTAATAGAAGCTACAAACGAGGTTTCAAAGGGTGATTTTTCCATAAGATTAGATGAGAAGAGTGTTCATCATGAGGTTTTAGAAATGAATGTGTCTTTTAACAAAATGGTGAAGGAATTAAGTAGTATAGAGACTTTAAGAAATGATTTTATTATAAATGTATCTCATGAGTTTAAAACTCCAATTGCAGCTATTGAAGGATATACCACATTATTGCAAGATGCTTCTTTGACACAAGATGAAAGAATTGAATATACAAATATTATTTTAGATAGTTCCAGACAGCTATCCTCTCTTTCTGGAAATATCCTTAAATTATCTAAACTAGAAAATCAAGAAATTATACCTGACAAAAAATATTTTTCTTTAGATGAACAACTTAGACAAGCTTTAATATTACTGGAAACCCAGTGGTCAAAGAAAAATATTGATATAGATATGGATCTTAAAACAATTAATTATTATGGTAGCGAAGATTTGCTAATGCAAGTTTGGTTGAATATATTTAGTAATGCTATTAAATTCACACCTGAGGGTGGACTTATTGTAACAAGATTAAATAATACACCTAAGGGTATTTCTGTTTCCATAAGTGATAATGGTATAGGTATGACTGATGAGGTCCAAAGCAGAATTTTTGATAGGTTTTACCAAGGAGATAAATCCCGTAGTTTTCAAGGTAATGGTCTTGGTCTAACCTTAGTTAAAAGAATTCTTGATCTATGCAATTGTGAAATTAGTGTTAAAAGTAAAGTAAATGAAGGTACTACATTTAATATAATACTTCCTCCTAAAGAAAAATAAATTGGGTTTGTCAATAAAAGGGGTTTGTCAATAAAAGTGTGTAAGTAGTTTTTATTTTATAAGTCAGGTAGATAAAATTAATCTACCTGATTTTTTAATACTGATATTTTTTAACTCTTTCTTTTAAATTCTCATCCATATCTAATTGATTTCTGACAAGAGCCCAATTTGAAATTGGACGATTATTCCACTTTTTATAAAGTTCAGTTATCCTAAGATAAAGTAATTTAAGTAGTGAATTTTCATTAGGAAAAGCTCCTTTTTTAGTTACTTTTCTAAAGCTTGAATTAACACTTTCAACAGCATTTGTTGTATACATTATTTTTCTTAGAGCTTTGTTTTTTTCTAACCATAGTATCGTACCTCATCTTTTTAAGTTCCTTTCCTTAATGGTATCACACTCTATAATCAAAAAGTGCATAAGCTGACAACAGTCTTGTCAACTTACACACTTTATTTTACATTCCCGATTATTCGGTTTCTGTGCCAGATGATTCTGGTTTTTCATTTTCACTACCAGAGTTACTGTTATTTGATTCATTTGATGGTGGCTTAACTTCAGTATCTTTGTCCCCACTACCAGTTCCATTATCTGGCTTGTGTGTTGTGTTATCTGAGCCTCCATTGTTACTTGGTTTGCTCGGTTTACTTGGCTTATTTGGTTTACTTGTATTATTGCTACTGCTGTTATTTGAGTTTTTGTTGCTACTATTACTTGAACTGCTACTTGAGTTATTGTTTTTCTTTGAACTAGTAGTTGAACTATTATTTTTCTTTGATTTACTTGTATATGAACTCTTATCAGTAGATTTATCATCTTTTTTTTCAGGTTTTACAGTTTTATATTCTTCAGTTTTATCTTCTTTCTTTTCTTCTACTTTTTTCTCTTCTTCCTTCGGTTTAGTAGTTTCTTCTATTTTTGTAGCATTAGCTTCTTCATCTTTTTTGTGTTTTTCTATTATGTCATATCCATATACACAAGCTCCACCTACTAAGGCGATTACTGCACAAACACCTAGAGCTTTGCCTACTTTTCCTTTTTTTCTTTTCTTTTTATTTGGTACTTCTTCTTTTGCGTCATAGCTTTCTTCACTAAGTACTCCATATTGTGAGTAAGATTTAAGATCTACTAAAAATCTGTTTATGTTATTATATTTGTTTTCCAAATTGCTATTTGTAGCCTTTTCTACAATAGATACTAAATTTGCATTTGAAATTTGCCTTTTGTAATTATTTGAGTCAAAACTTAGATTTCCAGTTAGTAGTTCATATAAAATAACTCCCAAATCATGAATATCTTTTTGTGGGTTAAATCTTATTTCTTCTACTTTTTTTTCTATCTTTATCTCCACTGTTTCTTCTGTTTCTTTAGTTTCATCATGAGATAGTACAACAAATTTTTTATTTTCCAAATATGATAAAACATCTGTTTTAACTACTTCTTTAGAATTTATAAATACATTACTTAAACTTAAATTATTAAATAATATATTTCTATTATGAAACTCTTTTAATCCCTGTGCCACAGTTTCAACTATTTTAATAGCTTCTTCTTCTTCTAACTTTCCAGATTGTAATTTTTCTTCTAAAGAAATTCCTTTAAAATATTCACCTTCCACGTAGTAATATATTTTTCCACATCCACTATATTGAAACATATTATTCACATTAATCAAATTAGGATTTTTTATATTTTTCAAAATTTCTACTTCTTTTAATAGATTATTAATATATTCCTCATCATTACTTTTTCTTACTAGTACTTTTAGTGTTACTTTTTCTTCTGTACTTGAATGAATGGCTTTATATGTGTCAGCCCAGTCATTTCTTGTCACAAATCTTCTTTTTATATATGTTTCATTAAAATACTTCATTGCATTCCCCTTCAATTACTAAATTCTTTCATATAATAATTTTACCAATTTAATAATATTTGTAAATATTTATATTAATAATCCTTAATTTTACATACAAATTTAATATTTAAAAATTATAAGAGGGACAGTTTTCACTGCCCCTCATTTTTACAAATTATTATATTTTATCTAAAATAACATATGTGCAATAGGTGTAATAACTAAAAGAGAAATTACTGTTCTTATTAAGAATAAAACTATTAGATCTTTTAATTTAAGTGGTATTTCTGATTTTAGTATTACTGCGCCTGTTTCAGTCATATAAACTAATTGAGAAATAGATAATGCTCCTATTATAAATTTAGTTACTTCTGCAAATCCATCTCCACTTACCATTACTGATGGTATAAACATATCTGTAAATCCGACAAGTACTGCTGGTGCTGCCTCAGCAGCGTTAGGTATTTTAAGTAATTCTAATACTAATATAACTGGGTAAGATATCCACGTAAATATTGGAGTAAACTCAGCCACTGCTAAAGATATTGTTCCCCAAGCTAACACTAATGGTATTAAACTTATATATATATCTACTATATTTTTAAATCCGTTTATTATTATTTCATTAAGAGTTGGTGCTTTTGCAGCTCTATTCATTGCATTATTTAAACCTTGTTTGTATAATCCGCCTTCTTCACTAATCTCTTCTTCTTCGTAAGGAATATTGTTGTAAGTTTCATTTTTTATTTTACATAAAGGATAAATTCTTGGAAGTATTAATGCACAAACAAGTGAAGCTGCACAAACTGTTAAATAAAATGGTACAAATTTATCCATAAATCCTAATTGGTCTGCTATAACTGTAGAAAAAGGTAGTGATACTAGTGAGAAACAAACTGCTATTATACAACTTTCTTTTTTGTTATAAAAACCTTGTTTATACTGAGTGTTCGTTATCATTATTCCTAAAGTTGCATCTCCAAGCCATGAAGATAAAGTATCTACTGAAGCTCTTCCTGGAACTAAAAATAAAGTTCTCATAAACTTAGATATCATTGTTCCAAAGAAATCCATTAAACCAAAATCTAAAACTAAAGGAAGTAAAAATCCTGCTATTAAAAATAAAGCTATTAAACTTGGCATAATTCCTAAGATTACGTGGCCTGTATCTTCAGAAATTATAAATTCTGGTCCCACATTTGTGTATATCATAACCATAAATACTGCTCCAACTATTCTAAAGAATAGCCAAAATGGTGGTACATCTAATATGTTTTTGAAAAATTCATTTTTTATATTTATAAATTTTGCTCCAAGTGATAAAACTGCTGATCCAACAATTATTACTAAGCATATAGTTGGTATATAATCACCTATGGCAAGTTTTAATAATTCCGAAATAAATCCAACACCTATATTTACTGGTGATACATCTGCCATATTAAACATTTCTCCAAAAGGTAATGGTATTATAAATAAAAATAATCCTAATAATGACGGTATAAAAAACTTTAAAAATCTTAAGATACCACTCGACTGTTCTAACGTGTAATTTTGTTGTGTATTCATAATAATTCCTCCATATAATTGTCTTTTTTGTAATTTAAAAATAATTTCAATTATTCCAATAATTTTTTATAATTTCTATGCGTATTCTTTCTCCAATTCTTCCAATTGAATATATTGTTTCTTTACGTATTTTGATGATGTTAAATAAAGCGCATTTGAATAAAACATTCCAAAGCTGATAATATCCCCTATTTGATAGTCCACCTTAGAGTTTTGTATATCTACTATAAGATGATCACTACTGCTTCCTGCTATTTCTATTCCATCTTCCAAAGGAACTAAGTCTCTATCATTAACAAAATCTTGTTTTCCAACGGCTAATATTGCTCTTTTTCTTATGCCTTTGTCTTCATATTCAGGTTTATTTCCAAAAGCATCTAAGAACATTTCTCCAATTGGATAAGTTGGTTTTTCTTTTATTTCTATTATTTCAGCTTTTAGAATCATAGTATCTTTGTGCATTTTGTCTAAATCGTAGCCCCAATAATCTATTAAATCTCTGCCTATAATTAAGGCTTCTCCTATTCGTAGATTATTTATTTTAGATGGCATTTTCTTATCAAATAATAATGGTAGTGATGTAGTTGACCCTCCTGATACTATGTCTAGCTTTCTACCAATTTTATTTTCAACTTCCTCTGCTATTTCACACAAATAACTTAAATTCTCATGGGATGGTTTAATTGATCCATAGCAACTTAAATTTGTGCCTATTCCATATAACTTTACATATTCTAAATTATTTTCAATATATAAAGTAGTATCAATAAGTTCGTCTTTGTCAAAAAATCCTTCTCTCAAATCACCTAAATCCATCATAAGAATTATCTTATGTTCTTTCTTTTGCTTCTTGCACTCTTTTTCTAGCAAGTTTATAGTTTTTATTTCTGAATTTAAAGATATATCAATATGTTTAACTACTTCTTTGACTTCATGTTTCATAGGCATTCTTATTAGCATAGTTTCTTTTTCAATGTTTTGTTCTTTTAATTCAATTAGTTGTTCTATTCTAGAGCTTGCTAAATATTTACATCCTCCATCTGCTAGAACATCTACTACTTCTTGCTGTGCATTTACCCCTTTGATAACTCCTGCAATACTTATGTTATTTTCATTACATAAATCTACCAAGTATTTTGTGTTATCTGCTATTTTATTAAGATTTATTTCTAAAAGTGGATATTGTTGTTTAGTATCCATAATCCTTTCCCCCTTATTTGATAGATTCATTTACTTTGAAGATATAATTTCCTACAAAAAAAGTCTCCTGGTTTCAAAAACCAAGAGACGAAATATTCCGTGTTACCACTCTTATTGATAAGTTTTCAATTAGCATTTCAGAATTTTGCAAATTTTCAGTTTTCAATAGATGCAAACTGACAAATTTGTTTATTCTAAGTTGTGTGCTCTCACAAAATACTTTTTGTACAATCAAAAAAGTCCCTTGGCTATAAAAACCAAGAGACGAAATATTCCGCGTTACCACTCTAATTGATAAAATTCGCTATGCTCAAAATAAGCTGCGAATAAAACTTATCCACTCTAATCTCTTAAGGCGAGACACACCTAATATCCTACTATTAATTCAGATACTCTTCTCCAAAGCTCTCTTCAATACAAACATTGTTGCCAGGCTTCCACCAACCCTAGCTCGCTGAAACATGAATTATATCTACTTTCTTTTTCATCGAATTTAATTTATCTTTATTTGTTAATTATTATTGTAATTGTATTTTTTTATATTGTCAATACATTATTTTTTTATTATATATTCTTTATTTCATATTTTCTATGTTTGATTTTAATTGTGAAAGGAATTGTGCTGCAACTGCACCGTCTATAACTCTATGATCAGCACTTAAGCATAACTTCATAAAAGGTTTAAATACAAAGCCATTTTCTACTTCTACTATTTCTTTTTTTATTGCTCCAATACCTAAAATAGCAACTTCTGGTAAATTTATGATTGGCGAAAAACTTTCTATTCCATACATTCCTAAATTAGTAATTGTAAATGTTCCACCTGTTAAATAGTCAGGTGACAAGCTCCCATCCTTAGCTTTAGATGATATTTCTTTTAATTGAGAAGATATTTCTTCTATATTTTTCTTATCTGCATCTTTAATTACTGGTACTAATAATCCAGCATCTGTAGCTACTGCCACACCAATGTTTATATTTTCTTTTAAAATAATATTTTCTCCATCTATGGAAGAATTAAGTAGTGGAAATTGTTCTAATGTTTGCGTCAACATATAAATTAACACATCAGTGTATGAAATCTTTATGTTTTTTTCTTTATACTCATCTCTTAATTTAGATATATTGCTTAAATCAACTTTTATATCATATGTAACTGCAGGACAAGTATTCCAACTTTCACTCATTTTCTTAGAAATTATTTTTCTCATTTGGCTCATAGGAACTACTTTTTCTTTTATTTGAGATAAAACTGGCTTATTATTCATATATTTTTCTACATCTTCCAGTATAATACGCCCCTTTGGACCAGTTCCTATTACTTTATTAATATCAATAGAATTTTCTTTTGCAAACTTTTTAGCTGCTGGTGACGCTATTACTACTCCACTTTTTTCTATTGATTTTTCTTCTACTATTTTTTTCTCTATATTAATATTTTCTTTTTCTTTTTCTTCTTTTGTTTCATTAGGAATCAAATTGCTTATATCTTCACCTTCTTCTCCAATTATAGCTACTGGAGCTAAGCAGGGTAAAACATCTCCTGGTTCCACGAATACTTTAAGGATAACGCCACTTTCTTTTGCTTCTACTTCATTAACAAGTTTATCTGTTTCTAGCTCATATAATATATCTCCTTCTTCTACGGAGTCTCCCTCTTCTGCATACCATGTTCCTATTTTTCCTTCGGTCATTGTTAAACCTAGTTTAGGTAAAACTAATAAATTTGCCATTTGCATTCCTCCCCCTTAAATATTAGCTAAATAATTTAAACATTCCCCTCTTTTGTGCAATTTCTAAAACTTTATTTGTTATTACTCTATAAGGTCCACTTTTGGTTATTTTAAGAGTTAAAAAATCTCCTTTTTTTAAACGAATTTCTCTTTCACCATCAAGAGCAAGTATGCAATTTTCTCCTATATAAGAACTGTAATCTTGATCTAAAAAACATCTTTTATTATTAGATACCTTAACTTCTTGCAGTACTCCTGCTGCCAATGGTACTAAGTAAGAATCACCTTTTTTATTTACTTCTACACTGTAACCATAGTTATCTGTGGGAGTAACTATTTCAACAGATCCTGCTATAGTAGAAAATCCTATACTGGCTGGATGGCAACGTGTTACCATTACAGATTTTATTCTCTTTGTATCCCAAATAGCGCGAGAACCTAATACTATGTCGGAGGAAATGACTACATCAATTAAAGCAATATCCTTTTTTTCATTATTAACGTATACTTCTACACACTTATCTTTTATACAAGTTTCTTCTTTTTCACCCAATAAAGATGTTGCTACCGCTGCCATACCTGCAACAGTTCCCTCAATCATAGATGGATATACGTTATTAGTTCCTGTTGAAACAGGTAATATAGGCGTATTCACAATGCCTTTTGCCACAGCACGGCTAGTTCCATCTCCACCTAATACTATAATGCAACCCACATTTAGCTTTTCCATACATTGAGCAGCTATTGTGGAATCTTGTGAACATGCATTAATAGGTATGTCTAGTATGGTACACTTAGCTTTTAATACACCTTTAGAATCAAGTTCATTTATAACTTTGTATCCTATTTGATAATAATCTGGCATAAATATTATTTCATCTATTCCTAAAGCTTGGGAGCCTAATACTATTCTTTTTACTATGTTTACTTTTTCATTGTTATCTATAACTGTGGCATAAGAAACTAATCTTCTTATATCCTTACCAGATGCTGGATTTGCAATAATACCAATTGATGACACTGGCATCTCCTCCCTAATATTATTAATTGACTTTACTCAAATTTTTATTAAATTTAAAAATTATTATTTATTCCTGCAATTATGTCTTTTGAATTAGGTAATACATATTGTTCAAGTCCTGTAGCAAAAGGTATTGGTGTATTAAGTGATCCTATTCTAACAACAGGTGCATCTAGACAATCAAAAAACTCCTCTGCTATTATTGCAGAAATTTCACCTGCATAACTACCACGTTTAACTTCTTCTGTAACAATCACTACCTTATTAGTTTTGTTAATAGACTCTTCTATTAATTTTTTATCTAATGGATAAAGTGTTCTTGGATCTAATACCTCGCACTCTATTCCCTCTTTTGACAATTCTTTCGCAGCAATTAAAGCTTCGTGAACCATTTTTCCTGTAGCTATAATTGTTATATCATCACCACTACGTTTAATATCACCTTTTCCAAGTGGTATTGGTTGGAAATTTTCCACATCACCTTTCATAGCATACATTGCTTTATGTTCTATAAACATAACTGGATTATCATCATCAATAGCTGATAACATTAATCCTAATGCATCTTGTGGTGTTGAAGGATATACTACTTTAAGACCTGGTACATGAGTAAGCCAAGCTTCTAATGATTGTGAATGTTGAGCCGCCGCAGATACACCTGCTCCTGAAGGAAGACGAACGACCATTGGCATAGAAATACGTCCACCAAACATATATCTCATTTTTGCTGCTTGATTTACTAATTGATCCATTCCTACTGTCAAGAAATCTACAAACATTAATTCTGCAATTGGTTTAAGGCCTGTAGCCGCTGCTCCTACTGCACAACCTATAATAACACCTTCTGAAATAGGAGTATCTCTAACTCTCTCTCCTCCAAATTCATTAAACATTCCAGCTGTAACACCAAAGCATCCACCAAAAGTTCCTACATCTTCGCCAAATACTACTATGCTGTTGTCTTCTCTCATACGTGTGCTCATACCTTCTCTTATTGCTTCACCGTAAGTCATATTTCTCATCTATTTCGCACCTCCTCTATAATATCAGAGTAAATATCTTCCACTGCACTTTCCAAACTAGGTTCAGGACTTTCCATGGCAAATTGTATAGCCTCTTTTATTTCCTTATTAATATCTTCATCTATTTTATTAATTTCATCTTGAGTTACAACTTCGTTTTCAAGCATAAAACTTATCATTCTTTTAACTGGATCTTTTTCTAGCCACTGTTTTTGCTCTTCAGCTGGTTTATAATTAGCTGGATCACCTTCAAAATGTCCACGATGACGATAAGTTTTGCATTCTATTAATGTAGGACCATAACCATCTCTTGCATGTTTTACAGCTTCTTCAACTGCCTCAAAAACAGCAAATACATCATTTCCATCTATTGCAATCCCAGGTATTCCATAAGCATTGCCACGATCTGCTATATCTTTTATACTTTGATGCTTCGCCTGACTCATGGATATTCCGTAATAGTTATTTTCACATACAAAAACAACTGGAAGTTTCCATATACTAGCTAAATTTAAGGCTTCATGGAAAGTACCTTGATTTGTAGATGCATCGCCAAAGAAACATACGCATATTTGATTACTACCTTTGTATTTAGCAGATAATCCTGCTCCTACTGCAATATTGTGACCTGCTCCTACTATACCATTTGCTCCAAGTATACCTTTTGAAGCATCTGCTATATGCATAGATCCACCTTTGCCTTTGCAGTATCCAGTTGCTTTTCCAAAAAGTTCAGCCATCATTGATTTTAAATCTCCACCTTTTGCAATCATATGGCCGTGACCACGATGAGTACTTGTAATATAGTCATCTTTATTAAGATGTTGACATACACCAGTAGCTACTGCTTCTTCCCCAATATATAAATGTACAAATCCTGGTATTTTACCTTCTGAAAAAAGGTTCATAGCTGTAGTTTCAAATTCTCTTATTTTCTTCATACAAGTATACATCTCAACTACATTATTTTTGTTTATGTCCATTTAAAGTTTCCCCCCTTATTTTTTAATAAATATTTTACATTTAGTCTAAAATATTTACCTCAATACACGCCAAAGCTACTTCAATACTTTCATCTTTATCGTTGAATTTTGCTAAAAAAATTCCTGGTGCCTTCATTCCACCCTGTATAGTTTTCACATTCACTTTTCCTACAGGCAAGTATGTAGCTACCTTATCACCATCTACCTCATCAGGCTTTGTTACTGCTAAAGTAAGATCAATAACCACCTTTTCATCTAAATCTTGTAGGTTTAGAATTTCCAACAGTCCACAAAGGCAGCTTTTAGATGTGGCGTCTTTTACTGCTTTAATGCATGCATTTGTAACGTCTTGTCCATGAAAGTCTAAGCCTAAACCAAACTCAATTATATATCTTCCCGTAATCATCCCCCTTATAAATGTGTATTTATGTTTTCACATTTATTTAGATAGCAATTGTCATGCCAATTGTAAAATTTTTCTTTATAAATAGATTAATACTCGCTTCAAGTTATTGATTCTTCTGTGTTTATACAAATAAAATAAAAAAAGATATGCTTGAAGTCTAATAAGCTCAAGCATATCTTTTTACGATTTTGATACAAATTTGTATCACTATGTATCATAATAATTATATTTTCTCAATTATGAGAATTTTATTGTTTCAACATTTGAGAAACTTTTATTTTTTTAACATCAATTTTAAATTTTTTTATTCGTCTATAAAGAGAGGCTCTACTAATTTCAAGACTTTTAGCTGCCAACTCCACATTTCCATTAGTTTTTTCTAATATATGTTTTATATTTTTACACTCTAACTCATCCAAAGAAGTTTCTCGATTATGAGAATTAATGAGACTACCGGACATATTATTCTCACTATCGCAAATAAAATCATCTGCAGTTATAATTTGACTATTGCACAAATAAAATGCTCTTTCTATATAATTTTGAAGTTCTCTTATATTTCCTGGCCAGTTATACTCTACAAGTTTTTGCAAAAACTCTGAACTC
Organism: Terrisporobacter petrolearius; assembly: GCF_020748185.1. GTDB lineage: Bacteria > Bacillota > Clostridia > Peptostreptococcales > Peptostreptococcaceae > Terrisporobacter > Terrisporobacter petrolearius. Next base: position 154,351 of record NZ_JAHZMO010000002.1, read on the forward strand.
ATGTATTTTTTTTGATCTGGATATCTTTCATTAAAGTGATTTAGAAATTTTTCAGCGCAATAACAAATATCATTTGGTCTATCCCTTAATGGTGGAATATCTAGTTTTAATACATTGAATCTAAAATATAAATCTTGCCTAAATCTTTTTTTCTCAATTTCTAGTCTTAAATTTCTATTTGTCGCAACTATTATTCTAATATCTAACTCTTTTTCATAATTTGCACCTAGTCTTCGTACTCTATGCATTTGTACTATTCTTAACAATTTGGCTTGGAATTCAAGTGGCATTTCACCAATTTCATCTAAAAATATGGTACCATGATTAGCAAGCTCAAACTTTCCAGGATTCCCTTCTTTTAATGCTCCTGTAAATGCACCTTTTTCATAACCAAATAATTCACTTTCTACTAAGTCCCTCGGTAGAGACGAGCAGTTTACTGCAACAAATGGTCCATTAAATCTATTGCTTGCATTATGTATTGATTGAGCAAACAACTCTTTTCCTGTACCACTTTCTCCTTCTATAAGTATACAACCATCATATCTTGCATACTTTTTTGCTAACTGAACTATCTTTTTCATATTTTGGTCTGTAAAATATATATCATCAAATGTATAAGTGGCACGATTTCCTGTAACTTTATTTACTGTTTTTAATAAATGTTCTAACTTTTTTAGTGCTATAGAATATCCTGTTACTTTTCCATCAGTAATTATTGTAGATACATGAACACTGCAATTCAAAATTTTATCATTTAAATTAATCTTGCAATCATTAAAAGTAGTTGATTTTCTAGTGTTCCACGAAGCAACATTATCCCAATCAATATCATTTATAATTTTTCTAAAATCTAATGAATTAAGGTCATTTAAATTTTCTTCTAAAATTTTCTCTCCTGATTTATTAATCCAAATGCTTTTAAAAAACTTATCTAATAAAATTATTCCATCTGAGCTTCCGTCTAAAGCTGTTTTCATTATTTCAAAACTATGCTTTTGTTTAATTTCTTTCTCAATTGCAAAGGCTGCAGCAACTACTATTCCCAAAGAGTGTGAAAATACATCTTTTGCATCACCTGATACATCTATACATCCTACTATTTCTCCATTTATCCCATGAATTGGTGTGGCAGAACAAGTCCATCCATGCTGCACTTCACAGTAATGCTGTGCACCTGCCATTTGCATAGCGACATCTTGATCTAGAGCTACTCCTATAGCATTACTCCCAACTATTTCATCTGTCCATAGTTGTCCTGGTTCCAATTTCAGATCTTTTGCCTTTTTATTTACAGTTTCGTCACCCATAGTTTCTATAATATATCCACAGCTATCAGTTAAAACAAGTAAAAAATGTGAGTCTCTTACTATTTGTAGTAGATTATTCATTATTGGTATTGCAATATCAATAAGCCACTTATTTTCTTCTCTTATACTCTTTAGTACCTTTTCGTCTACAGCCTTACCCCTACCTCCGTAAGGATCTACATTGTTATACTTACATTTTTTCCATGAAATAGCCACGTTTTTCTGTACAGACTTATCTATTTTATTATGATTAATGAATAATTCCCAATTTTTTCTCATCATTCCCAGATCCATAAATATATCTCCCCCATTTCCTTTGATTAAATCAATTTTTTAAATATGAGTTTAATCAATATATGATTTGACTGATTATAAATGTTTCTGCTAATGATTATTTTCTATAGATATATTCATTACTCCTTTTATAATATACTTCATAAATTATTTGTATTCGAAAAAAACATATGAAAAACCTGCTTCACTAATAAATAGCGTTGCAGGCTTTTTTAATTTTTATTATTTACTTTACTCCCATTCAAGGCACTTATCTTTAATAAATTTTTTATTGTCTTTAATAAAATCTATACTTCCTGAAACACAAATAACTCTGTCTTTATATCTAAGTAGATACCCATTATTAGATTTATTGTCTTTATAAACTTTTAAAGCACCCCAGTCATTGTCCTTTACTTCAACATAATCATGATATTTATAAAGCTTTAAATAAGAATTGAAAACCTTGTATAATACCCATTTATATTTACTTTTACATATTTCATAATCAAAATATTCCTTACTAGGTTCACTGTTATAGTCATAAAATTCAACATTATTAAATTTATCATAGTAATATTTATAATTACTAGCAAGGAAAGATTCTGATCTTGCATAATATAAATTAGTATTTTTTATTTTAATATTTTCAAAATCATTTATACTCATAACTACTGGATGGTTGGGGTCTCCCACATAATTTACCATATTTTTTCCAGTGACAAAAATATTTGCAGACAAAAATACGCCAACTACAAATATGATAGTTCCTAATATTTTGCTTACTTTTTTATACTTTGATAGTGTTATGTTTATAAATTTAATAATAAAAATCATAAGTAAAAATGTGACAATAGGAATATATATATATGCTACATTGTTTATCTCATCACCAATTATATTAAACATAAAAAGGATAAACATACTTATACAAACTTTCGCAAAAGCATTGTGTATTTTAAATGATTTACATGAAATATACTTTATATCTTCTCCCAGCTTTAAGGCTTTTTTAGATTTAAAATACCATATTCCATGTCTTATTGTCCACGATATATATATAAATATTGATAATAATAAAGTCATCATTGCAACTAAAGAAAAATTGTTTGATATTTCAATAAAAAATTTATAACCTAAATTAAATATAAGATTATATACCCACATTGTAGCAATAAAAATATAAGAAAGTATATTTATCAATATAAATTTACGCATTTTCTTTATTATTATTTCTTCATCAGTATGTATAGGTGTTGTGTTTTCATCTTTGGTATAGAATATAAGGTATTTGCCATAACTTGAACATAAATGTGTCCAACCTCCTGCTTCACAATACTCTATATATTCTCGTTCAGAACCATTTTTAATATTATCAGTAAAGTTATCAACTGCAAATTTACACTTAACTGGTGGTGATTTTTTAAAGATAAAAAGTCCACACTTTATGTCAGATAACATCCACCCTTCTAATGCTTTTTCTTCTAAATATTCTTCTACAGCTTTACACTCATGTTCTCTAAAGAACAAAAACTCAGCAAGCATATTTTTACTTATTCTCATGATTTCCTCCCATATACTTTGCCCCTTCATCTACCATGGATTTAAGTCGCATGTATTCTTTATTTAAAGCTTCATATCCTTCCTGGGTTATTATATAACTTCTTTTTCTTCCATCTACTGCTGTTTCTTTTATTAGCCCAGAGCTTTCAAACTTGCCCAGTAGGGCGTATAAGGTTCCTGGTCCTACTGATATTCTACCTTCAGATATGTGCTCGACTTTTTTCATAATGTCTACACCACAACATTCATTTGTTAAGGCTAGTAATACATAATACATGGGTTCTGATAGTGTCTGAAGTTGCTTTCTAGCCATTTTTAAACCTCCCAACTATTTGATGTTAATTTATAATTATTTTAATAATTTTTACTAAATAAAAAATTGCTGCCAAAATAACTAATACTGTTCCTAAAATTGTATCTAAATTAGTAAAGCTTCCTATTAAAATTATTATTAATATTGAAAGCGTTATTACTACAAGATCAAAATATGCCATCTTTATTTTAAATTCTTTAAGAGTTAGGTATTTTACATCTTCTTTTTGTTTGATACATTTACTAGATTTGACATACCATAAACCTGTTCTTATAAGATCCACAACTAGCCATGTAATAAATATGACAGAAACCATTAGAAGTAATAGATAGCCATCACCATAAGATTCTATGTTATTACCCCAATTAGGTACAAAAGCGTCATATACATTGGAACCTATTAAATAAAGGCTCCATAGAAATAGAAATAAATATACTAGCATTGATTTACGTACTTTTTTTAAAACCACTTCTTCATCTGTATGTATAGGTGTTATATTTTCTTCTTCACTGGAAAATACCAAATACTTATTAGTTTCACATATATACTTCCACCCACTGGCTTCACAATACTCTTTGTACTCACCCGTTTTTAGCTCAGTAAATATATCTACAGTATATTTAATTTTGGTAGGCTTTCCTTTTTTAAATACAAAAAATCCAGCGTTTCTATCTTCTAATATCCACCCCTCTAGGGCTTTTTCTTCTAAATACTCTTCTAAGGCCTCACATTCATTTTCTTTAAACAAAACTAATTTAATAAATGTATTTTTGCTTATTTTCATAATATACCTCCCTATTTTTTAGGTTTATGAATAAAAAATTAAGCCATTGTAATATCGAGTATCGATAATAATATATAAAAAAAATCTGCAACTTATATATTTATTTAAATAATAACATCGAGTATCGATATTGTCAATAAATTCCATTAGCATAACATTAAATTTATTATGTTTATGAAATAAATAAAAACATAAGATACTATGGTAATAGAATAATCATTAATTAAGTAGAGCAAAATCACGATAGTTTTATCTATCGTGATTTTGTTCTTTCTTTTTCTTTTTTTTCTCTTCAGTCATTATTGTCAATTCTCTTACAAAAAAGTAAAATGTACCTATTACTCCAATTACGCCTACTAAAGCTAATATCACATTTAGAAAATTCATTTCCTCAAGTCCAACATATAAGCCTACTCCCTTATAGGTTACTAATTTCCAACTAATATTCGCTAAAATTATTACTATTACATATGTGATATATCTTTTTAAATAAGCCATTATATTTTTCTTTGTTTCTTCCTTCATAAAGCCACCCCTAAAAATATATCTTTATAAGGTTTTATATTTATTATGTTATTTTGTAATAGATTATAACACATTTAAAAAAAGTCCTAAAAATTAGACTTTTACTTACTACATCCCTAGCTAATTGCTAAATTATATATTTTTTTCAAAAGTTGCTGCTACTTCTTTTAAAGTATTTGTTATATCAATATGTTGAGGACAGCTACCTTCACATTTTTTACATTCTATACAGTCAGATGCCTTTCCATAAGTTTTTGCGTAGTTACCATAATACACTCCCTGAGTAGAGAACCCCTTATTATCAGATTGTTTTTCTGCATTATAAAGAGCAAAGTAATTTGGTATTGGAATATTTTTAGGACATCCTTCTACACAATATTGACACGCAGTACAAGGTACAGTTATTGATTCATTTATCATTTCTACTGCTTTGTTTATAATATTTAACTCTTTATTATCTAAGGGTTGGAAGTTTTTCATATATGATGTATTGTCTAATAATTGCTCCATAGATGACATACCGCTTAGTACCATCATTACATTCTCGTGACTTGCTGCAAATCTTATTGCCCAAGATGGTACAGACTTATCTGCATGATAATCTTTAAATAGCTTTTCTACTGACTCTGGCACTTTTGCCAATGTTCCGCCTTTTACTGGTTCCATACCAATTACTGGTTTATTATGCTTTGTAGCTATCTCGTAGCATTTTCTAGATTGTATACTTTCATTATCCCAGTCTATATAGTTTAATTGTAATTGAACAAAATCTACTTCTGGATGAGCTGTTAATATTTCTTCTAGTAAGTTTGCATTATCATGGAATGAAAATCCTGCACTTTTTATTTTGCCTTCTTCCTTTTTCTTTTGAACAAATTCAAATACATTAAATTTTTTGGCTATTTCATAATGTGAAACTCCTAAATTATGTATTAAGTAATAATCAAAATAATCTACTCCACATTTTTCTAATTGTTCATTAAATATTCTTTCTAAATCTTCTTCTTTCTTTAGAAATATTGTTGGCATTTTTGTAGCTAGTGTAAAACTTTCTCTAGGATGACGTTTTACTAATGTTTCTCTTATGACTGTTTCACTTATAAAGTTGTGATACATATATGCTGTATCAAAGTAAGTAAATCCCCTCTCTAAAAATGTATCTACCATTTTATTTACTTCTTCGTAGTCCACAGTTGTTGGATCTTCACTATTTGTTAGGGGTAATCTCATATACCCGAATCCTAGTTTTTTACTCATAGTATACTCCTTTTTATAAACATATTTTTGGTAAATTTTTCATTTCCTTATATTTATATCCTAGCACTTGGAGTTAACTTTAAGTCAACTATTTTTGACTGATTTTTATTTTTGCTTATATCTACTCTTTAATTCTTTGTATATATCTAGAAATTCCTTTATTATAATATAAAATGATACAATAATAATTATAAAAATTCCAATTATTAGAGCAATGGAGATAAATACGTTTAAAGTGTCTATAATTATTCATCCTTTCTATAACTATATTTTTTATATGTATATATTAATTGTATCAAATACACAGATATTAATAATACCGTTGCTATCGTCTTCAATATTTTATTAAAATCGGATTCCCAAACTATAACCAATGAAATAATTAAAACTGGAGTCATCCATAATGTTCTAATAAATTTGCGCCTGTAGCTTAAGTTCCAATATATTAACTCAAATCCTTTATCTTTCTTCATAAACAGTTCCCTCTAATTAAAAATATAATAACACCTAGAAGATTATTTAATATATACATCTTATACTGAAAAATAATCACCCCAATAAAATATACCATGCTTAGTAATAACCCAACTATCCCACATCATCTGTGTAAGCGGTTCCAATGGATATTCATCAACACAATAATAGCATAAATTTTCCTGCACAATATATTTCTTACTAAATCGTTAGGTTATTTTATATTAAATAGTCAAATTTATAATCTATTCAAAATAAAAAATTCGCTTCCCTCATGTCGCCAACGAGATGCCTTTGAGCAACGTGTTGGCGAATCATTTTGCTATCGCTTTAAGCCACTGCGTGGGCGCTATGAAATTTCAGGCAACGACCTTGCTCAAAAATACATTTTTTACATTTCCTAAATGACTTGATATAACTTAATTCCAGAGTTTATCAACAGCGTAAACTTAACTATAATTTTCTTAAATGTAAAAAAAGAAGGAGCATAGCCCCAACCTCTTTTGTTTGTAATATATAGATATTTTAATTATCTACTTTCTAAATTATTAACTTTTTTCTCTAAATTAGAGATTCTACTGTTTACTAATTCCTTATTTTTTCTGTGGTTTTTAATAAATCCATATATGGCAATAGGAATCAGTATGTATAGTATTGTATTAAATATTTGAAAGAAAAATTCATATGATATGGCCAAAAATCCACCCCCTTGTAGATATTCAATTATTCATCATATTTTTTATATAATTACTAATTTAAACTATAGATTTTACGATTATCTATTAGACTAAATAATATTCGCCCCAATAAAATATACCATGCTTAGTAATAACCCAACTATCCCACGGCGTCTGTGTAAGTGGTTCCAATGGATAATCTATCAAATCATATACTGTTTGATCACCTTCTATTACAGCTTCTGGCGGTCTCCTACAACTTTCATAATCTACCTTTAAATTTATTGATAATAAAAGTAAATCTTCTCTTCCTTTTAAAGTCGTTTCATGTGACGTAAATGCTTGTCTAAGTACTGCAAACCTCAATGCCCCTACTGGTGTTAAAAATATATAAAATAGTAATCCTACTACTAAAACTATTGGAATTGCTATCTTATACTTAGTTTTCTTTTTCAAAATATTCAACTCCTTAAAATTAACTAATTATCCAATCTTTTATGGATATTCATCAACACAATAATAGCACAAACTTTCCTGCACAATACATTTCTTACTGAATCGTTAGGTTATTCTATATTAAAAAATCAAATTTATAGAATAAAAATTTCACCATTTTTACTTTCTAAGGTACAAACAACATGATGTACATATACAAATGAAGGTAATTCTTCAAAATGATCTTGTTCTTTTGCTTTTAAATATAACTTCTATCAAATATACATAATTTCATATCACCTTAAAATTTTTTTCCTATTTAAATCTTCTTTTTTTAGAATCTTTTAAAGGTATTAATTAAATCATATTAGAGTATACATGGCTATAATAGACGCACATAGATTAGCACACCCATGAAGCAACCAACTTGGTACTATTGAACCTTTGGATAATCCTTCATCAATATATCCCATTAAACATCCAGCTGTCCCTGTAATCAAAATAATAAGTACTGCTCCACCTATACCTGCTATTGAAACAAACATTGCCCCATGCAAAAGTCCAAATAGTACACCTTGTGCTAAATTTCCAGTTTTTAGCCCAAATTTATTTATTAACCTTTTACCTATAAATCCTCTAAAAAATATTTCTTCTGACAGCCCTGTTGTTACAAAGGAATATATAAGTGCTGGTATCAACGCACTTGTACCTTGACCTACAAATTGAGACGTTGCCATTTTAGATTGTGATACTAGATTAGGAATAATAAAAATTGCTGGCATTAATAACAATATTATGGTTAAAATAAATATTAATATGATTTTTTTCTTATCTTCTGTTTCAATTTTCTTTAAACCTATCCATTCAAAAAACCCACTTGTTTTTCTGGCTGTACTTGACCACCAAATCAATGGAATTACTGAGAATATAGCTACTTGTAAAATTCCATTAATAATAAAATTAACTGTATTCATTTTTTTTTGCCCCCTATAAATTATAAATATATGTAATATCTTTGAATTTTTTCTTTATTATCCATATCTTCTGAATGGAGTATTCCACCATTATTCAATATTGTTTTTGCTGAATAAATATTATCTTTCGAACATGTTATCAAAACTTTATCAATATTTAGAGTTTCTTTGCAATATTTAAGAGCCAGAGATAGCATTTTAGTAGCATATCCTTTATTTCTTTCAGAAGGCTTTATATAATATGCAATGTGTCCACCTCTAAATTTTAGACTATCAGTTAATCTATGACGAATTGATACACTTCCCATAATATGATTCTTACTTTCATCAACCATCCATAAAACACTCTCGGGCACCCAGCCATTAGATAGATTTATTCCCTTTTGTCTATTAGTTAAAGTTATAATATCCCTGTCAATAGTATCATTTGTTGAAATAGGAATACAGTACTCAAATCCATTAGCCTGTATATCTTTTTCACATTCTTTTATAAAATCTAAATACTGAAGTTTATATTTATGATCTGGTAAAACAAGTTTTAACTTTTCCATACTAATACCTCCAATCTCTATTTTAGCTCCAACAGGTAAGTTGAATTTCACTTCACTATGTAGTAAAGTTCTGTATTATATATGCAAAAATGATAAGATACAATCACAATTATTATGTATTAGTGATATTAACACAAAAAACATAACAGTTATAAAAATCCTATTAATCAAATAACTGTTATGTTCTTTTTTCTTTATTTTATTATTTTAGATTTAACTATATCAATAACATAATCAGTTGAATCAACTTTTAAAATTAATACGATTATACTATATGCAATTGCTCCTATCCCAACAGAAACTGCCAATGCTAAAAATTCACTAATTAAAGATATTTTTGCAAATAATTTTAATACTATAAAGGCCATTACACATGATGCTGCAAATGTTTTTAGGAGTGTTGTGAAAATACTCATTGCATTAAACTTTCCTATTTTCTTTCGAAGTTGAATCATTAAAAAACATACAGCTACTATTGCAGCCAGGCTTGAACCTAAGGCCAGTCCTGAAACTTTCATTGTTTGAATCAATATTAGATTAAATATAATATTACATATAACACAGAGTATACTGTTTTTCATTGGGATTTTAGTATCTTGTAAAGAGTAAAATATCCTTACTAGAACGTCTCTCATTCCACTTGCAACCATACCTATCGCATAGCAGGATAATACTTGGGCTGTTATAATAGTTGCAGTTGGATCAAAAGCACCTCTTTCAAAAACTATTTTTACTATAGGTTCAGATAATATAAATGCACCAACAGAAATAGGCATGGTTATTAATATAACTGAATTTACAGATTTACATAATGTAATCTTTAGTTGTTTTAAATTTTTATTTGAGCCTAGTTTAGTAAATATGGGATACATTACTGTTGTTATGGAAGCAACAAACACTCCTATTACAAATATATTTAATTTATATGCAAAACTCAATGCTGCTACAGATCCTGTAGGTAAAAAAGATGATAGATTTTTATCTACCAAACTGTTTATTTGATATGCTGATGCACCTACTAATATGGGACCTATAGCTAAACCCATTTGTTTTACATGTTTATCAAGTAAATTTATATTAAATTTGTATCGAAATCCTTTTTTATAGCAAAATGGAATCAAAAATACCATTTGAACAAAAAATGCAAATACAGTTCCATATGCCAAAATTTCCATGCCAAACCTTTTACTAAGCAAAACAGCTATTATTATAGAAATATTATATGGAATTGGCATTAATCCTGTAACTAGGAAATAGTCATGTATTTCCAAATATGCTTTTAGTACGTATGTTATACATACTAAGCCTACAGAAAACAAAATAATTCTTGTTAATTGCATTGTAAGTTGGAGTTTTTCTCCATTAAAACCGAATGCAAATAATTTAACTAGTGGTTCTGTGAAAAACCAGCCTAAAACTACTACGATAAATGATATTAGAAATATAATGTTTATAATATTACTTGTAAACTTTAAAGCTTTTTGTCTTCCTTCTTTCCCTTCTACCTCCGTGTAGATTGGCATATATGTACTTTGAATAGCAACGCCTAGCAATGCTATAAAGGCCACTGTTATAATATTCAACGCCATAAAATATGACTCAGCTATAACACCTATACCGTATACATATCCAATAGCCTGATCTCTTAATAATCCAACAACTTTTGATATTATTGTAGCAATAAATAATATAGATGCTGATTTTACTGCTTTAGACATATAGCTACCTCTTTTCATATTAGTTATTTTCGTATAATAATTTTTCACATTTTAATACAAATTGAAGACTTATTATAGCACCTTATTAATTGTAGGTAACTTTTCTTATTATTTCAACTTACGATTTAGTTATAAATGGTATAATTTTCCTAGAAAACTATACTATTTGCATTATGGTTTTTCTATTTTTAGAACTTTTTAGTAGAAGGGTTTTTAGCTATAATATATGCATTAGTTTTTATTATATTTATGCCTATACTAACTATAATCCATGAAATGGGTCATGCTATTCCAGCCTTAATATTTACTAGTGGTGAAGTTATCGTTAATATTGGAAATTCTAATTGCAAAAAGCAAATAAAAATTAATAGACTAACAATAAATATTAATGGGTATAAGTCTTTGGCAGATATATCTTATGGTTATATCAATTGGAAACCTATAGATAGTAAATTAAAATCAATTCTAGTTTTTGCAGGCGGACCAGTATCATCTTTATTTATTTCATTATTATCATTTTTATATTTAAAAAATACAAACTTATTATATCTACCAATGATAATATTTAATGCTATATCGATGTTTAGCTTTGTGCAATTCATGTCGACAATGCTACCAATTAAATATAAAAATAGGCCATACAATGGACTTACAAGTGATGGATACAAAATATTACAATTGTTAAAAATGACTGATTATAATAAATAAATTTTATAGAATATCAGTCTATTGTTTTTTCTCTAATTCTTCAACCCTATACCTTGTATAATCTAATTCATGAGTTATAGTTCTCACTTGATGTTCTAATTCAATTATTTGATGACTCAAATATATAAATCCCCCAGCTACTGCAATAAGTAAAATTAAAAATGCAATCATTTGTCTTTGCATTATTTTTATAATCTCATCTTTATCTATCTCTTTTTCCATTAGTTTCTCTCCTTATATTTTTTTATCATGTCATTTATTACTTTTATAAAATCTTCCTTTTCATCTCTCAGAACACTAAGAGGAACATATGCACATAATATATTTTCACTCGATACTATACCAATAATATTTTCATCCATCATTATATCCTTTATGTACTCTACACTTGTAACTTTAACAGATGATGCGCCATGAAGTAAGAATTCATTGTCTTTTATTTCAAATATTCTTTTGGCATATATTATATCCGGATTCTTTTTTGCCATTATTTTAGCAAAAATTTTTGGGTTAGTTGATAATACACGATTTGATAATATAATAGATGAAAAAATAAATACAGCACCTACAACTATTATAAATATATTGCATAAAAGTTTCAGTTCTAATAATCTTAGTATTAAGCTTATGCATATGTAAATTAATGCAAATCTTATTATAAGTTTTTTATCAATTAGGCTTTTTCCTTCCATTAATTTAAAGTTCATTTTTAAATAAGATACATAATCATCAAAACTAAATTCATATTCGTACTTCATAATACTCTCCCTTTTTTTCAGATTTAATATTTCTGGTACTTATATATAAAAGTATTATTATATTGTTGATTGTGATTTTGCCCATGTTTTCCCATTATCTTTTGACTCGTATAGTACTCCTTTATCTCCTTTATAGTCACCATCTTGACCTTGTCCTGCAATCATCTTTAATACTCCACCTTCTTTGTAAGGCACAGTTGGAAAATCAAAAATACTTGTAGTAAGGCCACCTTCTAACTCTTCTTCCTCTTGATTAAATTCTACCATTTTAAAGGTTTTTCCACCGTTTTCACTACGATATAGGGTTGCACTATCACCAGATTTATTTACAGTAACTACAAATCCAAGTTTTTCATTTATAAAGTTTATACCGTATATACTTCCAACAGCATCTCCAAAAGGGTTTTCATTTATTTTTTCCCATGTAACGCCACCATCAGTAGTTTTTATTAATTCATAAAAAATACTTCCAAGAGCTGCATCCACAGGATTTAGTTTATATCCTATTTTATCTGATAAGTAAAATTTCTCTTTACTTGATTCATTAGGATTATTGAATTCATCAGGTTTTTCTTCTTCCTTATTAGGATTTTCTCCAGGAAGAATGTTTTGACTTTTACTCCAGTTAGTGTCATTTATTAAATTATACCTAAAAGGCGTTATCTCTTCTTTCTTATTTGGAATGTATAAAGATACGCTATACCCAGTTATTTCTCCACTAAATTCTTCTAAATACATGTTGTATATATCTTCTAGCTTAAGTTCATGACCATCTTCATAAATATTTATTAGCCCTGTTGTATTATATACCCAGCTTCTTTTTCCACTATAAAGTAGCCCATATTCTTTTTCATTATTTTTCAAGTAGGATTTTTTTATATTAATTGCTCTTACTGTTTCTACTAAAGGATCTAATAACTTGTCTTCAGTGTAGTCACCATTTACTACTCCATCAAGTCTTAGAGTCATTTTATTTGATTTGTTGTCATAAGTTATCAGGTAACTCTTCTCCTGTCCATCTTTATTTTTACCATAAACAAAGGCGTATAAATCTGTAATTTTTCCATCAGAGTTAAACTGTAGCTGAAACTCATTGCTCATGTATAATTTCTTTGGTAGAGGATATTTTTCATTTATATCATTAAAAATTCCTGCCACACCATATTTGTAAAAATTATTGTGTTCAAATTCAACACTTCTTTCTGTTTTTGCTCTAAGTATTAACCATGAAAGTTTTCCACCAAAATTTACTGAGCTTTTGTATATGTTGTATCCATAGAATGACGTAATTGCAATTATTAATGCTATAGATGTGTATTTCCAAGGTTTTGATGTTGCTAGCTTGCTTAGATTGCCCTTCTTATTTTTTATAATTTTAATAGATGTAATTACAATAACAAGTATAAAAAATACAGTTAATAGTATTAATATTTGAAGATTGTAATTATGTCTTCCATATTTGCAAATTTCAGCTAGTTTATAAAAGAAAAAACCATATGCTATAAGCAGTATTGGATTTGTTATTAGTGATACTAGTATTTGTTTTAGTTTGTTCATATGTGATTCCTCTTTTCCTATGATTAAATCTATATTTGTATATCAAATTTTAGTATATTTTATAATCATAAATTTTCTTGTTTATTTATATGATATCAAAAACATTTTCATTTCGCATTATTCATAGGTTTTGGGTAAAATAAAAGCTAGCCTCATGGGCTAGCTTTGTTAATTTTTTAGATATACTTCTTTAACTATATAATTAAAAAACGTTTTTATTTAGCTTAGGTCTAAAGGGTCGACATAAAACCCCATCATTATCATTATATCTAAAAATTACGATAAAAAACAGTCTTTTTCTTATAATATTTTTCATATAAAATTAAGTAAATAAAGCTTATAAGGAGAGATAGTCATGAAAAAGGGAATTCTTTTATTATCGTCTGTAATCTGTGGAGTGTTTTTTGTATTTAAACTAATAAGTAATAAAAAAGATATGGCAAAAATAAAATAGTATGAATAGTAAAAAGATATAGGATTTGGTATTATACTAATTCTATATCTTTTTAATGTATGTTTAATAACAACTTGAATTTTTTTATAACTCTAGCTGTAACTTTGAACAGACACTAGTCTTTACCTTTCCCTTTGTACCCGAAAAAATTCCACTTACTTTTCCAATCACTACTGATGCCCATGATGTGATATTTTCAAGTCATTCTAACTACAACAGCTCTTATGGAATACTCATTTAAGTAAGTTCCACAGTGTGTGTAGACTTGTTTTTTCAACTTCTTAGTTTATTAGCCAGATTAATAATATTTTCTAAAATATCACTATCATTACTCCAAATATCAGGAGTTAATCCTACACCTTCTTGGGTATCATTACAAATTATTATATTATTACCAAAAACAAATTGAATTTTAGAGTTTGGAAGATAGGTCTTGTTAAACTTACTTGATACAGATGCTCCATAAGTATTTGTTCCAACTACTATAACATTATCTAAAGTTTTTAAATATCTAACAAAATTTTCTCCAGATGATGCCACACACTCATCTACGATAATAAATATTAATCTATCATTTTTAAATCTTTTTTCTTTACTCTCATCTAAGTACCATTTATTTTCATTTAATGATATTTTTTCAAGTTCCCTGTTATAATCATCTTTTAGCTCATCTATTAGATCATCATAATTCATATTTTCCAAAATCTTTTTTGAAATATAATTATTAATTTTACTGTTTAGTATAATTCCTTCACTCTGGATATGCGGAACCTGCCCAGTATAATTTTTAAACCATTCTATAGACATAATATCTTGACCTCCTGAATTACCTCTAATATCCACAACTGCTATAGGATATTTTTTTATTAAGTTGGCTGATTCAGGAAATAATTTGCTAATTTTGTCATCAGAGTTTTTCTCATACATTCTAGGTATAGTTATTAGGGGTATTTTATCTTTTACTGTATATTTATAGTCCCCACTAGCTACTGATTTATTTATATGAGAAAGTTCAATACATTCAGATATATCTTTATTGTTAAAACTTAATATAACTTTTAAAGTATTCTCTTTATCAATATCATCTAATATTCCTAAGTAATAGCATAAATCACCAGATTTATTTATAGATAGCTTTAAGTATTCTTCTATATTTTCACTATTATCTATTGATTTTATATAATACTTATTTCCATCTTTAATAGTATAATAGCCCTCTTCTGACTTATTAAATTCTATATTTTCGTTGCTATAGTATACCTTAGAAGTCATTGGTGATTTTTGGTTAACACTAAAATGGTTATCCTCTATAAATTTAATATTTTTAAGTATTAACTGTTCCAACTCAGATACTGAAATTATATCATTATCATATTCTTTAATTGTATTTATTATATCTTTTTTAGCATTTAAAAAGGTTGAATCCCCACCGAAATATAAATATCCTCCATAGGAGTATTTTATTACATTAAAAATGAAATCTACATCTGAAATTGCTTGAGATTTAGTTATTGTGATAGGCTTATTAATTGTTTTGCCTTTACTATCATCTAAAACATATGTTATATATTCTAACTGATTTTCTGATATTCCTAACTCATTTGGATTGTATTCATACATATAACTACTTATATCTTTTTTACTTTTATTTGTATTTTTAGTACTAATTTTTTTCTCATTAACTTTATCTACAAATTCACTACAATTATTCCTTATTCTTAATTTGTTAATTTGAAATATAGCTACCACAAATATTATTAATATAAATAAAATCCCCAACTTTTTTCTCATACCTTTCCCCCCTTCAATCATAATATCTAATTTGTATTTTTCAACCACTTTTTAAGCAGCTCTACATCTTCATCCCTAAACACTCTAAGCTTTATATAATTCTCCATATAACCTCCCATTATATAAATAATTACCCTACAATTTGGAGTTTATAAGTTAATTAATAAAATGCTTACTCCTACAAATAGGCATGGGAATATCCCTACTAACATTCCTACTAGACCATGAACAAAATGATACTTTTTTTGATGATATTCTTTATCCATATGTTCAGTACCAGGTAATCTTATTACCTTAATATTAGCAAATAAAATCCAATCCATAAAGAAACAATCCCAAACATTAATTATAAACCAAATAAAAAAGCTTCCTAAAAACCCATCTAGAAAAGTTTTTGCCTGTGCTAAACTCATTAGTCCAACAAGTACTATAAAACCAATGAAAATAAATATTCCCTTCTTAATTATAGCTGTTTTGCTTAATGGTTCTGCTGGTATTCTTTCATGAGTTTTAAAATATTCTTCTTGAATATCTTTTGGATAATCATGAATCCACCAAACTGGATTTTTACATAAAGGAATAAATATAACTAAATTGAAAATCACTGTTATAATTACAGTTTCTATTAATAATATCCACAAATTCATACTTTAACCTCCAATCCAAATTCCTATTTATTTACATAATTTTGTTCATTTATCATTACAATTTTCATCAAATCTCCCCTACCTAGTTAAACACGAGTCTCACAAATTTTATTTAATTAATCTATCATTATTTTTAGAGTAATTTTTCATATAGCCTAAACCACTTCAATCCATAATTCTCTAATCCTAAATCAACAGTATCAATATATTTAAAACCGAACTTTTCATAAAGCTTGATTGCCGGTAAGTTTTTCTCATAAACATCTAAACGAAGTACCTTAATATCCTTCTTATTTGCCTGTTTCTCTGCAAATTTTAGGAGTTCTTTTCCGACTCCTTGACCCCAATAGTCTGGATGTATAGCAAATGTATAAATTACAAATACATCTGAATATTTAAACTGTTTTTGCCAATTTGCCATTAAATAAGCATGCTCTGGCTTATGACTTAATATTATTGAACCTACAATTTTTCCACTTATACTTGCAACATATAAACCACCATCTTTAATTCCAGCAACTGCATCATCTCTAATTGGATATACTCCCTTTTTCCAACCTGGATAATTTACATGAGCTTGTAAGTAATCATTCAATTCATTATACAATTCTTCTAATTTATCAATATCCTTTTCTACTCCTAGTCTAATTATAATATCTATTCATCCTTTCTATAAATTCCTATTTATCTATATTATATGAAAAGCACCTTTAATTTCCCATTATATTAAAATTATTCATTCAAATCCTTTCCAAAGCATACATTTCTAAATGAAAGTAATAGACCAAATTGTATAAAAAAACTAGGTTAAACCTAGTTTTTTCTTTAAATATGTAAATTAACTTTTTCTTCAAACTCTTTAATCCTCTTTAACAATCTATTCTCAGTGTTCTTTTTAAAGAAAATCATACCACCAAGGAAAATTACAGGAACAAATAAAAGCTCTCTCACTACAAATCCTTCAAAAATGCCCATCATGGGAAACATAAGAGAGAAAATAAATCCGAAAACAATAAAAAATTCGCTTCGTTCATGTCGCCAACGAGATGCCTTCGCTATCGCTTCAGGCAACTCCGTCGCTCAAAAATACATTTTTTACATTCCCTAAATGACTTGATATAACTTGATTCCAGAGTTTATCAACAGCGTAAACTTGACTATAATTTCCTTAAATGTAAAAAATTTTATACCTAAGCCACTTTTAAAACTTCCTGAAATATAGGATGTAGACTCCTTTTCAAATATTTCCCCTTCAAAAGTATATGTGTCTAAAACTCCTTTATGAGTAGCATGGGTTCCAGGGGTATTATTTGTATATAGCATAAATTTTATTTTGTTATTAATTCTCCTACATAATAAATTTGTATTAGTAGAATTGTCTGCATTTATAACTTTTAGTTTATCCAGTTTAGTAATCAAAGTATTTTTAGAACAGTTAAAATCAAATCTATGATTGCCTTTATTCATAAAGTCCCCCCCTTTATTGACCACAATTTTAAGTATTGTTTAAATAAATCTCATGAATAAATTGGAATCTATCTTTATAAATCCAGTTGCATAAATATAGCTGTTTTTGCTGGATTATCATTATATCGATCTATAATCTTAAATCCATACTTTTCGTACAATTTAATTGCTGAACTCATGAAAGGAAATGTGTCTAATCTCATATATTTGTATCCTATTTTCCTGGCATCAGATATTACTTGCTCAGTAAGTGCTTTACTAATACCTTGTCCTCTGAATTTTGGACGAACATAAAGTCTTTTTATTTCACAGTATTCATTATCATTCTTAGTTAGGGCAACGCACCCCACAGCCTCATCATTCACAATTGCAAGATACATTCTACCATAGGGTAAACTATATTTATTTTTCATATCTTTTAATTCTTCATCTAAATTTTGTGAAGAAAGACATTCTTTAACATCATTTCCTTGTTTAATAATCATATCGGTATACTCAACTACAAGTTCCCTTATTTCTTTTTCTCTATCATAAGCCAATACAATATTCATTTTCTCTCTCCTTCATAAATTCATATTTATCTCTTAATTGTAGCAGAAAAGCCACTGATTTTATATCAATGGCTTACTATCTCAAGTAATTCTTATTTTATCCTAAATAATTTTTTAGTCTGTGTTTTCACCACCTACTGACAACAGCCTGGTTTCACAAAAGTATTTCTTTTATACTTTTTTGTGTGGAAATTATCATATGTTTTCCCTTATGTACCTTGTATTTATGATTTTGTAAATATAATTAAAATCTGATGCAATTGTTTTGCCTAATTCTCAAAGGATATCTCTACATTTTTTATCAACTTGTTACCGTAGTATACATGAATAGTTGTAGTTCCAACACCTATTCCTGTTATTCTACATTTGTTAAATTCATCACTTACTTTGCAAATGGATGTGTCGTCTACAACATAAGAAAGATTATTTTCATCTATCTTTTCCTCTTTATCACTATCAAAAGCCAAATTCATTATTATAAAATCCCCTTTTTTAAAAACATATGCAGACTTATCTTTTTTGTAATCTATATCAAATATGACTTCTGTTACATTTACCTGACTTGTGTTTAAACCTATAAAAATTGCTGTACCTATAATTCCTATAAAAACTACTATAAGTAAAGGAATTATGTAATTATGTTTTTTCTTTGCAGAGCTTAAACTAGGGTCATTTTCTTGGGAGTCTTCTAGTAAATCTTTTTCGTAATCCTGAGAGTTTATATTATTTTCATTGTGTAAAAAGTTATTCTCCATTTGATTATCTTCGTTAATATCATCAAGCTCATCCAATATTTCTTCCTGTTCGAAATTACCTTTTAGTAAATACTTCTCTATTTTTTTATCTTTTATTTTAATATATTGTGGCCATTTTAATCCATATTTCAAATTTTCCAATATAAAATTTATTCTTTTTTTGGGAATATGCTTCTCTTCCATTATAAGTCTTGCTTTAGTTAGGGCTATTTTTCTATTTAAGTCATTGGTGTTTTTCTTGTCTAAGAGTATTTCTCCTATACCCAGGTCCAAAGCTTCTTTTAGCCATGCAGATTCTTTAGATAAATTTGGTCTTAATTCACTTATCATCACACTTAAATGAGTAGAGTCTAACAATGAATTTTTACCAAAATTTTTTATTATAAATCTTAATGCTCCACCAAGATTTTCTTCTAATTTTTTATCACTCATTTTACACCCCCTCATATATAAATTATTATTTAATTTGCATGTATAGAACTCTATTGTTTTTGAGATTGGGTGTTATTTGTTCTGCTATAAAAATATGTAAATTTATAAAATAAAAAAGAGCATCTTATCTTGATGCTCTTTTAATTGGCATTATATAAAAATTGTAACCCAAAATCTATACAAATAATTTTTAATTTACTTATTTTTTTCTATTTTATACTTTTGATAAAGGATATCTTTTAAAACCAATACTGTATCTTGGTCGTTAAAATTAAATTCATTTTTGAACTCATCGTATAATTTTGATATTTTTTCACAATAAGTATTTATGTTTTGCATTCCTTGATATGAATCTAAAATAGGATATTTTTTACTCCATGCACTAGTCCAATCAATTTCATCAACTATCATTTCTATACTAGTAATATCACCACTTGGATTGCTCTTACTTATAAGATAATCATAACTTACATTATATAGCTGACTTAGTAGTTTGATATTTTTTAACTCAGGAACTGTTTGATTTGCTTCCCACTTACTTACAGTTTGTCTAGATACATCTAATTTATTAGCAACTTCTTCTTGAGATAAACCAGCCTTTTTACGTAAACTTAATATTTTATCTCCTAATAACATAATAATCACATCCTTCCATTTGTTCAAAGTTAACTTGTAGGTATAGTATACTTTAAGGATGAATTATTTTCTACCAATTGAATTTGGAATTTTGTCAATTAAACTTAACATCTAACGAATTTATATAAATACAAATACTTTTTAATTCGTATTATATAACAATTTTTTCTGACATTGTAACGGCAGGATAAATAAGTGTCTGATTTTTTTCATAATAATAGCATTAAATTAAAAATACACTTTCCAGCCATAGATCACTGAAAAGTGTATTTATTAATTAGATTGCTCTTGTATATTTTCTTAACCACTCAGTTTCTTCTTCATTTAAGAATGGTGATATTTTTTCAAATACTTCTTGGTGATAATTGTTTAATAGTTTCTTGTCTTCAGCTGTCATTATATCTGGATTAATTGCGTCTAAATCCATTGGAATAAATGTTATTGTTTCAAAATGCATAAATTGTCCGTATGCATTTTTATTACCTTTTTTGCAAAGTAATTCATTTTCTAAACGTATACCATGAGAACCTTCAATATATATACCAGGTTCATTTGTTATGATCATACCTGCATGGAATGGTTCTATTTCTCCTTTACGATATTGCCAACGGAATCCTGTTGGACCCTCATGAATATTTAAAAGATAGCCCACACCGTGACCTGTACCATGGTTAAAGTTCATATCTCTATCCCAGAATGGTTTTCTTGCAAGCATATCAAGTGTCATACCTGTGCATCCTTCTAAGAATTTAGCACTTCCAAGTTGCATATTACTGATTGCAACTAATGTAAAGTTATCTTTCATTTCTTGTGAAATTTCCCCAAGAGCGAAAGTTCTTGTTATATCAGTAGACCCTTCATAAAAACCTGCACCTGTATCTGATAGATATAAGCTTCCTTCTTTTAATTCAACATCAGTTTCTGGGCTTGATGTATAATGAACTATTGCTCCATGCTCTCCAAAAGAAGATATTGGTTCAAAACTTGGGCGTATAAAATCACCCATTTCACCACGAAGTTGGTCTAATTTTTCAGACGCACTAATTTCAGTAATTTTAGTTTTCGCCACATTTTCTTTTAACCATTTCATAAATCTTACGTGTGCAACACTGTCTTTAATTTGTGCTTTTTTGATATTTTCAATCTCCACTGGATTTTTTATAGCTTTAAATAAAATCTCTGGATTTCTTTGTTCTACTTTTAATACATTTGATGGAATATTGTTATAAAGAGCATAGTTTACTTTTGATGGGTCAAGAAGTACAACTTCATTTTCTCCAATTTTTCTTGCATCTTCATATACATCATTGTATGGATGAAGTACAACGCAGTCTTTAGCAAGATTTGCTTTCATCTCATCATTTAATTTACTCTCATCAATGTATAACTCAACAGTATCTTTAGTGATTATTGCATATGCAAGAACTAGTGGGAAGAACTCAATATCATTTCCTCTAATATTTAATGTCCAACATATGTCATCTAAAGTTGTAAGAACATGAATAGATGCCCCTGCTTTATCCATTTCTTCTCTAATTCTTTTTAATTTGTCTGATGTCGATTCACCTGTATATTTAACGTCCAATGCAAATGCTGGTTCTTTTGAAAGCACTGGTCTATCATTCCAAATTTCACTTATAAGGTCTTCATTATAATCAACTTTTGCATTATTTGCTTTTGCGATTTTTTCATATTCTTGACCTTCTCCTACTGATACTACACGTCCATCAAAACCTAGTGTTTCTCCAGATTTTAATGTTTCTTTTAAATATTCTTCTATAGTTGGAACTTCTGGTTCACCCATTCTCATTAACTCAACTGTAGTTCCTTCAAGTTGTTTAGCCGCTTGTATAAAATATCTTCCATCTACCCAAAGGCGACCCTCAGTCTTTGTTATAATTGCAGTCCCTGCAGATCCTGAAAATCCAGTGATGAATTTTCTAGATTTAAAATACTCTCCAACATATTCACTTTGGTGAAAATCAGCAGTTGGAACTATGTAAGCATCGATGTTTTTTTCTTGCATAACTTTACGTAAGTTTTCAATTCTTTTTACTATATTCATCTTATATTCCCTCTTTTTTTTTATTTTTATTGTCTTGTGCCAAATCATATAGTTTTTTCTTAAATGTAACTTTCAATTTATATATCTTTATAAGTTAAGAAATTCATTTAAAGAATCAACTAATACCATATTGCTTTATAGCAATTAAATTGTAACACCAAATATATATAAGTCAATATTAAATCAACAAAATAATATGGGTAAATATATTAATATAAATAAATTAGGAATATTATGTCACTAGGTATTTGTGCAGCACTACTGATGCGCATGCTGTGATATTTTCAGTCTTTAGCATATAATCTGATTTAAAATAATAAATTAATTTTACTGATTGTTTTGTTGTTCTTTGTATTTTCCAAAGTAAGATATTATAAGATTGGATATAGGATTAATTAGACAACATCCTATTATTAAAATAATTAAATTTTGTAGAGTGCCAAATTTAAACGAAGTATATAGATAGCAAAGAAATAGAAAATACATAAAAGACCTGATGTTTTTTATTCCTTTTTCATTTTCTATTTTATAAATAGTATTACATGTTTCACATTTTATTTCACAAGGAACATCATGAATTATATATTTTAATTTTATGAAACCTTTTAGTCGACTTAGTAAGGTAATTTTATTATTGCACTTATTACAAACCATCATATAATATCCCTCCATTTAAAAAATTTAATTATATAGTAACTGAAATTATATTAAAAATCTACTAAATAAATAAGAGGTAAAAAAGTCATAAGGCCTAAAAGATTATTAGTTATTGAAGGGCCGATGTACTTATAAGTTCAAATAGTCCTCTACTACAATCCATATTTTTGGCTATTAATCGAATACTTTCCTTCCTGCTTCACGCTCGCTCATATTTTAATTTTTTTTGGGGTGTTCTAAAATATGGTTTTTACACTTTACGACAAACTAACCCGATGTTTCCAACGGGTTAATCTACTTGTTAAGATTGTTTATTGTATTTGATAAATAATATTAGCATTATTAAGTAAATAACTATAAATAAAAATGAGTATATGTTTAAAGAAAAGCCATAACTTTTATAATATAAAGTTGCGAAAGTTATAATACTTAACAGTATTATTATAACTTTCTGTTTGAGAAAAAATTTCATAGATTTACTCCTTTAATTAATAAAAAATTAATATTTGCTCTTTATTTGCAGGTCTTCAGTATACTTTATACTTAATAATTTGTGATTTGTTTGAACTCCCTGCTTTGGCTAATTTAAATGAAACACTAAGCATTGAACAAATTATTAATGAAAAAGCTATGAGTTTAGATTTCATTCTTTTTTTCATAATGATAAAACACCCTCTTAATTTATATTCAATATGTCAATTATATTTTAAATATGTTAATTATATTTTATAGGCATTTACTGACACAAAAATAATTCAAACCATTGACAATACTTAAACACAATGGTATTACGCTTAAATAATGGTTTTATTTTACTATTTTTGTATTCTTTCAATATCTTAATATTTTAATATCTTAATGTTTATAATACAGGAGTTTGATATTATATTAGAGAATGTATTTTAATTTTATAAAGAGGAACATTTCATTATTACTACAGTTTAAAATAAATAAGGAGGTTTATTTTTACGTGTTTAAAAAAATAAGGTGGATATCTGTTTTTATATTATTTATTTTTATTATTTCAATTCCAATAGGAGTTAAAAATGAAGCATTGCAACCTATAATAAGTAAACTGTTTATTATATATAGTGTTGGATTAATAATCTTAAATATTTGCGATCTTATATATCAATTTATAGTAAAAAAAAATAATAATTAATATGAAGATTTAATTAAAAATACTAGGAATAAAAAACAACTGTATCTTAGTATTTTTAATGTATACACTAAGGTACAGTTGTTAAAAGAACTAATGGAACTATTAGTCTAATAATTTTTTATATTCTTCAATATCATCAAATTTTGTTCCAAAACTTGATGGTATATCACTTATATTTTTCATATTTATTGGTTTACCCTTATTTAGTTGATTAATAGTTAAATCAAAAGAATTATCTTCTTTTAAACTAATTTCAAAATTTTGCCCATCACTACTTAATTTATAGGTATTATCTTTTTTTGAAATTTCATACATTCCTTTATCAACTTCTCTATTATCAATATATTCAACAAAACTATTGTCTGTTTTATTAAATGAAATTTGAACATGATATCCATTTACTGCATCACTCTGATAAAATCCGTGCAAAGGTAAATTTGCCTTAGATGATGAACAACCAATTAATAGTAATGTGACAGAAAAAATTAATATAGAAAATATATTTCTTTTCATATTTCTAGTCCCCCTTTATATAATTAATATTAGATAGCTATTATAAGAGTTATAATAGCAGATTTAAACTTTATGCAAAACATATTTATTTAATTGTTTAATATTAATGTTTTGAAATCAGTTTCTATGAACTAGACTTGTATTAGTAAAACCCTTAAGGCATTGGGTGTTATGATGTATTTTAAACTTGGTGTAATGAGAGCATGATATACTTTATATTGTGGTATTTTGTGATTAATAAGGTCTTGAAACATAGGTCTTATTAATAACAAAAGTATTACGAATATGATATTTAATTAAAATAAAAACCTAATAACAAAAAACACATCCGTCAAAATTCGTATGCAGCTTGAATAAGGAAGGAAAGAAAGCGAAGAAGAATGCGACAGTAAAAGAAGAAAATTTGTGTAACAATGCCCTTAGAATCGAATTGAATGAATTTTAAGGGCATTGGCTTTTTATAAAAAATTAAAATATGTTGAGCTTTTGTAAAATATGTATAAAATAACTTACTAAAATTAAAACATTGAATGTAATTGTAACTATCTTGAATTTTATACTTCTACTATCTGAAATATCATAGTTATCTATTTTTTCGCAAAAGTATGATAAAGTAAAATAATTAGATAGTAGTAGAAGTATAAAAAAAATACGCATAGATATTGATGTTTCAAAATCTTTATAAATAAGAGGTAAAACAATCATAAAGCCTAAAATAATATTAGTTAGTGATGGGCCAATGAACTTTGTCTTTTCTAATTCATATACTTTTTCTTTTTTCTTTATATCATTCATAATATCAGATCCTTCCAATAATAAATTATCTAATAATAAATTATAAAGTTTAGCAAGCCGAACTAAACTTTCTATATCAGGGAAATTTTTATCATTTTCCCAATTTGAAATTGATTTAGTAGAAACAAAAATTTTTTCAGCTACTTGTTCTTGCGTTAAGTTTAAATCTAGTCTTTGTTGTTTTAGTATTGCACTTATCTTCATAATCTCTCCTTAAAGTTAAATGTAGTAATAGCATATTATTGGGGTTAAAAATAATCTATCCAAAGTATTTCATATAGCATTTTTTAATATAGAAACAAGTTTCTAGTTAGCTTATTTACTGATTTTACCATAAATAAATTAAATTCACAAAATACAATTGTTCCTTAAAAATACATATCAAAGATAACTAGTAAAAAAGCCCTTAAAATCCATTTATTTGGATTTTAAAGGCTTTAACTTTATGTAAAATACATGACTAGTCCCTAAAGTAAAATTTTAAGACTTGTTAGAGTAATGTTCGTTTAATATATATATCTGACAATCATACGGAAATTTGCTCCTCTAAACTTACATTTAAACACTAATATTGTTTACTGTTTTTAGAAAAATAATAAAGAAATGAAAAGATGCGGATAATCCATAAAGCAAGTATTGATAATGCAAATCCTACATTATTTGAATATATAGCATATGCAGTGATAGCAAAGATAGTAAACGTCTCGATATCATAGGCATTTGTTTTTGCTTTTTCGATTAACATAATATTTCTTTCATCTTTAACAGCAATTTGATCCTTATTATAACTTTCGGAATTTTTTAAAAAATTTAAAATTCTTTTTAATTGGAATAACGAAAGCCCAAGAGAAGCTCCGGAAATACCTAATAAAGCTGATGAATAATGTGTATTATCAAATACGAGATAACCTAATATGAAAAATATAACGGTAATACATATTAACAATATAAGTTTAAATTTTTCTTTATGTAATTTAACAGTTTTCATTTTTAATTCTCCTCATAAATAAATATTTCTTCAATTTGCATACTGAAATAACGAGCAATCTTAAACGCTAATATTATAGATGGGTTATATCTCCCCCTTTCTAATGAGCCTACTGTTTGTCTAGAAACTTCTAATGCATTGGCTAATTCTTCTTGAGTTACTTTATACTGTCTTCTTATTTCTTCTAATCGATTTTTCATATATTAATAACTCCTTTATTACATTAATGGAAAGTATACTTTCCATTAATTGTAGCTTACCATTCGTTTGATGTCAAGTTTACTTTCCATGAAAATAAGTGACCACTAAAACAGATGTTTTAGTGGTCATTCTTTAAAAATACTATTCCCTAAAAACACATTTAGAGTTTAATAAAAAAATATAGTCTGTAGATGCACCAGTGAGAGAATTTATATACTTATTTTTGAGACACAAAAGAAAGTGTTCCATGCCTTTTTTGATTTTAAATTACTATATTACTAGGTTATAATAGGGTAGTATAATTTAAATACACATATATGTTAGTAGGATTGTCAGTTAAGCATTCAAATTCACGATTTTTTAGATATTTTTTATGTTGTTTTGTTTAATATTAATGTTTTAAAATTAATGTTTTGAAATCAGTTTCGATGAACTGGACTTGTGTTAGTAAAACCCTTAAGGCACTGAGTGTTGTGATGTATTTAAACTTTGGAGATCATTTGTACTTACTGTAAAAATGAAATGGTAAAAGTTGCGAGTATTACTGTTATACATAAAAAATAGTCTCCCAAAAACCATAGAATCTTTTTTATTTATTATTTTCTTTTTCTAAAATTGGATATTTATGAGGAACTTTCTCATCATCTATTCCATTACCCATTTTATTATCAATACCTAAACTCATTTTATACTGATGAACTGTGTCAAATCTATTATAACTATATACATATGTCAAATCATTATCGTCTTTGTACTTAACTAAGTATGCTATAGATGAAGTTTTTTTATCCTTTGTTTTTTCTATACTTTCTATATTATTTTTATCTACGTGTTGTGCTTTTATGTATAATTGAAAACTCTTTTCGGCCTCATTCCATTGATAAGGATATATCTCATAACGATAGTAAAAACTGGCCCCAATTAGAAATATCGCAAATAAAAAAATATATATGTATTTCTTTTTCATAATATAGATTTCTCCTTTTTAAACAATGTATATGTTACAACTTAAATGATACTATTTTACTTATAACTATATACAAATCGAACTTACTTTTTTTACTATCAGATAAATTGATTTTTACTTTATATAAACCTTTTTGGGATACAAAATCAAAATTATATTCACTTTTAGATTTTTGATTTGCATTATCATATGTAGTTCCATTTGGATCTTCTATTTCAACTGAAATAAATTCTTTTGATAAGTTCTTTATCATTATCATTTTCTTTTCATCTAAATTTATATCAAATTCATATTTATTTTCCATATCCTTTGTTTCTTTGACTACTTCATCATAATAATTTATATAATTTTTTGACGAATCATTTGGAAATTTTAGGTCTTTTTCTAATGATATAATTTTATTAGACTTTTCTTCTTCATTTTTAATATTAGAATCCTTCAATTCATTTTTATTACAAGAAACTAATATTAATAAAAGTAAACTTAATGGTAATATTTTTTTATTATATTTTTCTTCATAAAAAATCCCCCTATCTATCTGGAATATAAATCGTTATAACACCTGTTGAATGATTACTTATTGCATATGGAGTTGCTATTTTAGCTGTTTGACTTAATTTAGTTACCAATTTACTTCTGTATCAAATAAATTTAATATAGAAAACCTAAAATTATATAATGTAATAGAATTATTAAAATAACTGTAGATAAAATATAAGTGGTTTTATTTTTTAATTAAGTTTTCAGTAAATTTCACTGAGGTAAGGCTAGGAGTATATCCTTCATAATTTAAAAATGCACCAATAATAGAATTATTTTCACTAACTATTAAAGATAATGTTACAATTCCATCATTGAACTTAGAATGTTCATTTAATTGATATGTACTAATTTTAAAATTATTTTTGTTTTTTTCAATAATATCTTCATCATATCCACCTTTTTTACATGATGATACAATCATAGAAAATACATGCTCGTCTTTAATATCTAATTTTAAATCGTATTCACTTTTATCTTTTTTTAAAGAATATCCATTTTCTTTAGCTATTTTTTGACCTTCATTAAATGTATTTAAGTATTCTGTTGTGGTACCTTCTTTTGTCTGACATCCAATTATTAAAATAACTGTAGATAAAATATAAAATAATATAAGTATATATTTCTTCAAACTATTTCCTCCATACACTCTTTATTTGTTAGATTTTTTTACTAATATACTATCAATTATATTAAACGAAATAACACTATTACCCTTTATTTATAAATAAAAAACTTAAGTAATGTTATAGTTTATCAAAGTTAGACAATGAGAATATAATAAGTTCTCGAAAGGCCATATCAAATAGATTTAAAAAGTGGGATATGAATTAAATAAGGAAAGTAATCAGTATTAAAACACTATTGAAATAGTTGCTAAAGATATATAAAAGCAAGAAAGTAGTAATAATGTAGTTAACGAGGATAAATTAGAAATAGACAACTTTGAAGGAAAAGTTGTTGTTAGGTCATATAAACTATATGAGCCTATTTTAAAAGAATTTTTAGATAAATATAGATAAAGACCATACTGTATTTTTACAGAAAAAGTGTAAATTGGCCTTTATCTATATTTATTATACTTTTTCTTTTAGGTTTATACCCTTTCAATTTTACTATTTCAGGTATTAATTTTATATTTTTTATATAAGTTCATACTTATCATAGCTCTCAAATATTATAAAAAATAACGTATATTAAGAACAAAAATATCTGTAATAAAAAGAAAATTGATTTATAATCTCTATAAATTTTCTAGTTCCTTAGTTATTAATTCTTTGTTAATTTTTGATGCTTCAAATTCAATGATTTCATAATTACCTAAATTGTTAATATAAAATGGTCTTCTTTTATAATTCTACTTACTTCTTCTTTATCAGCGTTACATAAAATTATTCCACCTGTTCTAGGGTTCTTTCTTCCTGAACATATAAATTTGTTATTTGCATAATATTTATTTAAAAACCCTATATGTTCCTCTAGTTTTTGTTCAATTTTTTTCAAATCAACTGTATACGTTATGTTTACTATTACCATATGTACATCCCCTTTAATAAAATATATTTACTGTATTAAAATTAGTCCTTTTAAGTTTTAAAGTCAAGTATAAAATAACATAACGAGTAAAATAAGTCGTTCTACTATTTTTCTTTTAATTAATATTATCCTTTAGACAATAAAAAAGTTGCTTCGAAAAGCAACTTTTTTGTTTTTATATATTATAGTAAAATACTCATTATAATTGTATTTTTATATAGATAATTGTTCTGATTCCAAAGAAGTGTTACTTCCTTCTCTTTTATTCAAATCTTTTTTCAACAATTGATAAATAACAGATACTGTAGGAATTCCAAATAGGACACCTTGAATTCCAAACAATCCTCCACCTACCATAACTGCTGCAAATACCCAAATACCAGGAAGTCCAATAGAAGAACCTACCACCTTTGGATAAATAAATTGATTTTCTAATTGTTGTAACACAACTATAAACACTAAAAATAACATTGCCTGAGTTGGTGACACTGTAAAAATCATAATAAATCCAACAATTGCACCAATATAAGCTCCAGCTATAGGAATCAATGCACTACATCCCATAAGTACTCCTACCATAAGTGCATATGGGAATTTAAAAATAAACATTCCTACTGTACAAAGTGTTCCAAGTATTATAGCTTCTGTACATTGTCCAACTATAAAGTTGTGGAAACTCTTATCAATTACTCTTAGCACATAAAATGTTCTTTCACTTATTTTAGGACTTGTGTATGTGTTTATTAGTCTAGTAAATTGATTACTTAGTTTTTCTTTTCCACCTAATATATAAATGGCAAATATTGAACCTACTACAAAATTAAATACTACTGAGAAGACACCAGTCACATATTCTATAACAGTTCCTGCTCCAGAAGTAAACCACTTAAAACCATTATCAATTATTTCTTTCCAGTTTATCATATCCATATTAAAATTGGCTATATCTTTAGGCAGCAAGTTTTGTATATTAGGATTAGAATTTAATAAATTAACCATGTGATCTATAAAAGGCGGAATACTAGAAACAAGCACTTCAATAGATGATTTTAACTCAGGTATTATTAACCTTGCTACTAATATAAATATAATCACAACGCTACCAATTGATAAAAGTATTGATATTGTTCTTTTAAACTTAAGTAGTCTTTCACTTCTACATTTTTCAAATAATACTTTCTCGTAAAACTTCATGATAATATTTAAAATATAAGCAATCATGCACCCAACTATTAGAGGGTTGGCTACTGCTATAAACGTTCTTACTCCTGCCGAAATATTTTTCCAGTAATAAATCATAAGAAATAAAGCCATTATTGAAAGTCCTATTTTTATAAATATATTTTTTTCTATTTTCATTGTAAATCTCCTTTTGCTAATAGGCTATTAGCGTGTTACCAATACGTTCCTTAATTTTGTATATTGTTTTTCTAGCTAATATTACAATATATTTTATTGAAAATCAAGTAAAAAAGATATAGGGCTTAGTATTATACTAATTCTATATCTTTTTAATTTATAATTTCATTAAAATTATTATAGCTGAACCTACAACAACTTTGCACATGTACATTAAAACAGCTATTTTTTTCGTGCTGGCAATTCATCATACATAGAATCAAACAACCTTGTCAAAAAGTTTTTGCTATCCACATCATTAACAAGCAACATTTTCTTTGCTCCTTCATAAGGTAATTCGTAAGAAGCTGTGGGCATAAGTGATTTTGCTGAATCAATAGGTTTTACAAGTAATCTATCGTCATAAATACCACCTACAATTTTACCACGGTAATAAATAATAAATTCTCCCATCATAGCTCTATATGAAATTTCTTCTAAATCAGATAATTGTTCTAAAATAAAATCCAAATACTCTCTACTTGAAGCCATCTTCTCCACCTCACTAATTTATATTAACAATATATTGTCACCAAATATTTGTTTCTTAAAATGTTGGTTTTTACAATAATTTACTCAAAATCCACATCACTTGCTCTCAAAGTTATATAATCGTACTCATACTCGTTGTTGCTGCTTATACCTATGTGAAACTCATATAAATCATCCACTTTATATATTTCATCGTAAATCCAGTATGAATTTTCCTCCAAATTATTTTCTATAATCTGCCCATTTCTATAAATTATCTTATTTATATCTGTAAAACCGCCACTATTATCAAGATCAAAGACAATATCATCTCCAACTTTTTTCACACTTAAAATCTCACAGTCATGAAAATCATAATTGTCTAGGATTTTCTGTGGAATTTGTTTTTCTATCTTTTTAAAGTAATTAAAGTAATCCTTCATTACTTTTTCTGTTGTTTTTTCATTTTCTTTGCAATATTTTTCTATTCTCTTTTTAATATCTTTTGATGCCTTATTAAGAGCCAAGACTCTTATATCTGCCACATCCTCTAGAATATCTTTAGGCAAATTATTTTTCAAAAATTCTATTTCATACTTATGACTTTGGGCAAATTCACTTGTCAATTTTGCCTCATCGTATTCTTCTATTTCTAAGTTTTCTGCTGCTTCTCTTTCTTCTTCTAGTATGTTATTTCTAAGTTCTTCTACTTCCTCTTGTGACATAAATTCACTAACACTTACCATATTACCTTCTTCATCCAAAACAGATATTTCATTCCAATCTGATTCGTCAAATTCATCTTCTTCTGTCATTTCACATAACTCTTTTTGCTCTTGTAAGAAGTTTTTCAATTCTTTTTTATATAAATCTAGGTAATATGTTTCATCGAATTTTTCTGCTTTTTTTGTAGCTCTCATTAACATGTGTATGTCAGTTCTTCCCATGTCCCTTTGATATTCTTTTGTAAAAAACTTCATAATAACTTCCCCTTTTTAAATAAAGTTAATAATTTTTTATTTTATAATGCCGTCTATTTTAATCCTACTTAAAATTCTACATTATTTTTATCATAGATATCAACTTTAATTTAAATTTCCTAAGCAATTTTATATTTATTTTTTATATATCATATCTATATGTGGAATATTATCTTCTAAATATTCCTCTGAAACAGCTTTAAACCCAAGACTGTTATAAAAATCAAGTAAATATGCTTGTGCCTGAATTTTTATAGTATTTTCAGACAAATCATTTTCTATAAATTCAATAGCTTTTTGCATCATTTTTCTTGAAATTCCTTTTCCACGATAACTTTTCTTAACAGCTACTCTTCCTATTGATATTTCATCGTAAGAGACTCCTTTTTCTAAAATTCTCAAGTAAGAAACTATTTCTCCATTTTCTCTCAAAAATAAATGATAGGAATTTAAATCTTTATCATCACAGTCTAAATAGGGACATTCTTGTTCTACAATAAATATTTCATTTCTTAATGCTAAAATCTTGTATATCTCTTCTATATTAAGTTCGTTAAATTTTTTAATCTTCCAATTCATAAAGTTACCTCCATCTACATTCTACTTAAACTCCCTATAAAAACATAAAAGCACCCAGCCTAATCCCTCCTTAAAAAGGCCCTAGTGGGAAAAGACACAGTGCTTTTTAATACTCTTACCCGGGGATAAGAACAAACATCGTATTATTTAATTATCAATAATAATAACATATGTATGACTTTTAATCAATCTGTTGTTTGAATCATAATGCCAAGTTCTTGGAAATATATTTTTCAACAGTATAAATTTGCTATAAACCTTTTTTCATAACAACAGCAGGTAATAGTTTTTTATTCCAGTTTAAGGTTATATTTTCTATACTTTCAAAACCATTTTTTCTCCAAAAATCAAGAACACGTTTATCATAATTTGTAACAACATCAATTCTTAAGCTAGTACTATTGCTTGACTTTATGTACATTTCAAATAATTCATATACCTTTATTCCTATACCTTGTCCTTTAAGATTACTATTAATCATAAGCAATGATAAATATGTTTCTTTATCTACTTTAAAATCAATTATACCTACTATTTCATTTGAATTTTTTTGAACAATTTTACATGAGTAAAACCCTTCATTTTTCATTATCTTTAATTCATCACGTACCCATTTTGTACTTATACTTTCTTTACCTATGTGACTTTTTAAAAAAAGCTTATTTGAGTTATATATTCTTACAATATCATTTAAATCTTTATTCTCAATTAAGTTTATATAAAAATCATTAAATTCAAAATAAATAATTCTCTCACCCCCTTGATATAAATATGATTATATTAATTGGTCTAAAAGTAAAATAAATCTGTTTAATTTAAATTATCTATTTTCTTCAAATATAATCTCTGAAGAATATTTTTTTTCAGAATCTAAACGTAGTTTATAAAAAAACTGTAGCCACTCTGGCTGTATGTCTACTTCATCTGCTAATTTTCTAAGTGTTCTTTTACCTATACGTCTATCCATTATAGCAAACATTCTAATTATTGGATTTTCAGATGCAATACTTTTTTCAATAGGTAATCCTTTATACTCTCTAATTGCTTCAGTAACATCGCAAATATCAAAATCTCCATTATTTATTGACATCTCTATAAATTTATCTTCAATAACTTTGTTTTCTTCTTCATATAAATATCCATCACCAGTCCATTCTCTATCTGGCACATCAAGCGCTACTTTAGTCCTACATTCCAATTTGTAATATCCCTTTACATAGTATGCAAATGGATTTGCTTTAGCATATTCATTTTTATCAACTCTAACACAAAACCTTCCATAGTCATCATGTGCGTCACGATAATGTGTCAAAAAATAATGAACACGACCTCTCAAACTTTCACACAAAAACTCTTCTTCTAATTCTTTTTTTAACCCACTCCATGATTTCCCCATATATATCTCCTTTTATAGATCTCATTTAATTAACTTTTGTTTATATAATAATAACTCAAATTCTTACCTCGTATCAAGTTATACCAACTATATATTCTAATAGGTTTTAAATATATTAACATATAATATTAAGTGAAATACTTACTTATGAGGAATTGTTAAAAATCTAAAAAGGGGGGCACATTTTTGTGCACCCCCTCTCACTTACTTAGTATAATTTAAAAATCTATCTATTATTACAGCAATTGTAATCCCTATAAAATAGCTTATTAAGTCCATCCATAAGAAACCATGTCCAAGTACTAAAGCTCCAATAGTAGTTTTGCGTATGGCATTTATCCACATTTTCATTTCACAATAACTTGAACTAATAACCAAAATTAGCATCCTTGCTTGTTATATAGTTCTGTTATTATTCTAACTAAGATTCATTCTTTTGAGATATTTTTTGTGTTGTTATTTTGTCTATTTCTTTCTTAAGCTCTTTTAAGTAAGGAGAAAATCCCACCTTATCTGCACCATAAGTAAGCTGCAAGTCATATTCTAATGGAATCCAAGTACTAATATCCGCCTCGTTATGCTGAATAACTGCCTCTAAATTATCTAAAGCTTTGTAAATCTTAGCTTCATCAGTCTTACGTTCATTCATTTCCTTTAGAAGTTCTGTGAATTCTTCACGGTAAGGACTCGGGAAACTTGCAATCCATTTGAAGAATACCTCATCCTCTTTTTCACTATCTTCTTGTTTTTTCTCAAAAGCAGGAATATCGCCAGTAAAGGCTTCTCCTAAATCATGAATCAAACACATACGAATTACCTTGTCCATATCGATGTCTGGAAATTCGTCACGCATTAATAATGCCATTAATGCAATACGCCAGCTATGTTCTGCCACACTTTCATGGCGTCCACTGGATGTCCATGAATGTCTAGTATTGCATTTCAGTTTTTCTGCTACTGTTAATATTTCTAGAAACGTTGTTGTATTCATAGAAAGTTCCCCCCTAGAATTTTTATTTACAAGACTTACATAACTTCATATATATAATATCATACTATAGTCTTTTGATTAAATAAAAAGCCCTTCATCTAGCAAAGACAAGAGCCAATTTCTTAAGTTTACTTTGGTATATAAGCGTTAACGTCTTCTTTTGATAACATTGCAGATTTTTAAAAATGCTATAATAAAAATAAGTACGTTATTGTTATATATTAGAAATTAGTATATATAATATAAAGTTTAACAAAAACTATACCTTATAGCTAAAACATTAAAACTTCTAAGATATCGTTATTTTATAGTTGTAATAGTTAAAAAAGTGCAACAATCCAAAAAAAATAACAAAAATTTAATATGTGCCACTTTGAAGATAAATTCGGGTGGTTAATTTTATAGAAATATATGGTATGGAAGGAGAGTGTTTTAAAAATGATACAGACCTTTGGGGTAACATATGGTTTAAAAAAAGGAAAATTGACAGTATATAACAAAAAGATAATTATTACAATATTTTCCTTTATTTTTTAATGGACTCAATATATTTATTAAATCTATGAGGAATTAAATCAAATAACAAACCAAGAATAATAAAAGTTATTAATATAGTTACATATACTATTCCACCTTCGATATCTTTATTTATAGATATCGTAATTAACGGCACTACAAAAAATTCATATAATCTTCGATATAAGATATTTTCAGGAATAGATTCTTTTTTACAGCTATTACAATGTATAATATTTTTATATTTTTTAGATAGTAAAATATCATAAATTTCAAAGTTTTTATTGCAATTAGGACATTTTATAAGTGATTTCATATATTACATGCTCTCCTTCGTTTTTACTTCATTATACTTATTTACTTCTAGTTTTTCTGCTACTGTTAATATTTCTAGAAATGTTGCTGTATTCATAGAAAGTTCCCCCCTAGAATTTTTATTTACAAGACTTAAATAACTTCATATATATAATATCATACTATAGTCTTTTGATTAAATAAAAAGGCCCTTCATCTAGCAAAGACAAGAGCCAATTTCTTAAGTATATTCTTTATGGATAGTTATAATTTTCTTGAGCATCAGGAATCAATTGTAATGTATCCTTTATCTTGAAGTTTAAATACTAAAAAAGCAAGTAAACATCCAATTACCATTCCTGAAGTATTCATTAGTATATCTTCTAGTTGTACAAATCTTCCAGTAAACAATTGTAATACTTCAATAGATATGGAAATGAAAAATCCCATAAAGACCCCAGTTGCAAATTTTTTAAATACCATAATGGTAAAAAATCCAAATGGAATAAATAATATAATATTTAATATTGTAGCCAGTGATAATCCATCTGATAAAATATTTAAATCAATGTATGATCTAAATGAATGAACACTAAAATTGCCCTCAACTATACTTCCAATTATACCTGTTATGTTCAAAATGGCCAATAACATAAGTAACCATAAAAATTCACATAAAATTTCTACGGAGTTCCACTCTTTTTTTATTTTAAGTACATATTTTATGTATAAAAAGTAAGGCGAGAATATAATAAGGGCTAAGGGTATAACTATTATAAACTCTGATATTCCTCTAATTAAGAAATTCATACATACACCTCCATAGAGTTAATATACTATGTGGACATATAATTACCTTTTTAAGTTTCCTTTGGTATATAAGCGTTTACGTCCTCTTTTGATAACATTGCAGATTTAAAAGAATGCTATAATAAAAACAAGTACACAATTGTTATATATTTTAAATCAAAATATTGTATTAAATTTAAGTCATATAAATATTTATATTTGGAGGGAATAATGTGAAAAAAAAGAAAATTGGAATAGGTTCACTTTCTTTATTATTATTTATTGTTGGTTGTTTATTTAGTTTTACGTTTGATAATCTCCGTATAGGAGATAATATCTTAACTTATATTGGTCTAAAAGCATGGTCTAATGGCAATAGTGGAACTCATTATACAATATTTTATTCTCTATTATTTTTTATTCCATCATTAATTTTGGGTTATAAATTTAATGAGGACTTGGGCTCAAAAGTTGGTAAAATACTATCTACGATTATGGTAACAATTATAGTCGTAAATTCCTTGTTATTTACTTCTGTTTTCTAAATCACAATTTTAATATATTACGAATTAAAAAATCCAATATGTCAACTATTGGATTTTTTCATATTAATTTATATATTTACTCTTTTATATTTGTTTGTAAGATTTTTTATATATAAAGACCTTAAACTATCAATAACTTCACTTTCCATATCTTTTTTTCTTATTAAGGTTGCCTTATTAGCATTTAAATAAGTTATAAAATAATCCTTAGACTCAAATACTTCATAAAATTGAGCATATTTAACTTTTATCTCTCCTTCAAATACTTTACTTTTTACTATTAAAAAATCTTCGTAAAAGTCTAATACTTCTTCTGAATCCAATGACCCTGTTTTATCAGTTTTTATTATTCGTCTAAATTTCATTTCGATTTTTAATATAGTAGCTAAAATTGCTACAATCATTAATATAATCCAATAATATATAAATCCTATTAAATCAAATTGATTTTCACTATAAAAAATTAGACCAGATATAATAGCAGTAAATAAAACCATAACTATAATCATCATTTTGCTTTTTAAAAGTGTTGATATGTATAAAAACTTATGGTAATCTTCCTTTGCCATAGTGGTTTTCACTGTAAATAATTTGCTATAATTCATGTTTTCCCCCTTTTAGCTTAAATATATAATAGATTATAATTCAAATGGAAAATATAGTAAATAATTATATCTGTAAACAAAACCATATATAACATGGATTGATGTAATTATTCTAAAGATCTAAAGGGGGGCACATTTTTGTGCACCCCCCTACTATTGTATTATTAATTATATTTATTTTTAGTAGTATAGCCCCTGCCATCACATCAAATAGCTAATTTTTAAACCTTATCTAGTCTTTGCTAATATCTAACCAATTTTCAACAAATCCCATTTCTTTATAAACATCATTTATACTTATGACTTTTAACTCTTTTCTTAAATTAAATATCTCATTATTTATTTCTATAATCATTTTTGTAAAATCTTTATTTGAAAGAAGTAGCTTTAAGCTGATAACTACAGATAATAAATCCTTTGTACCTTGAGCTAATTTACCATTTTCTTTTTCTATTGAAAGCTTTTTGTGAATATCATTTGCTCTTATTTCTGCAGATGATTTAAAATTATATAATCGTTCACCATGTGCACATTTATTTCTACAATATGTAAGATTTTTTAATATATTGACTAATTCTGCATCAGTTAGTTTAAACTCCTTAGAAATGCTTTGTTTATCTGTTTGCTTCATTAATGAATAAAATTTACTTATAGTACCTAGTGGCAATATATTTACTAATACCCATAAAGGTACATATCCATATTCTATCATATAATGTTTTATTGACTCATGCTTGTCTACTTGTTTTGCAATTATACCTTGTACCCCTGTTATTAAGTCCATAACATATTTTATACTTTTAGCATCACCTTGTTTATAATGAAAATTATCCATTTTCATGTAATTATCATGTCCATACTTTTGTGAAAATTTATACGCTATAATTGCTTTTATAGTATTTTCAACTCTTAATATCCTCTTAAGAATGATTGATTTTAATTCAAAATCAAATTCATATAATGCTTTTATTTCTGAAAACTCAGCTTTGTCTTTATATATTTCATCTGTTGTTGATGTTTTTCTTGTTTCTAAAAATAAATCCTTGTATCCATTTATAATATTATAATAATTTTCTTTTTCTAAATATCTTTTTGTTGATTCATCAGTAGAAAAACATAATCCTCTACTTTTCAAAATTTCTAATTGTTCATCAATTGTTTTAAATTCTTTTTGCTCCATAATAATTCCTTTCAACATCAGATATTTCTAGTTACAATAAAAAGGCCCTGGTCCTCGAAGGTTTCCAGAGCTCTAATCTATCATAATTGTATTTATAATATAACATTTTTAATATTAAGTGTCAATAAATAATTTTGGCCCCAGGCCTCGAAGGTTTCTGGAGCTCTAATCATTATAATATATTTAGTTGTATTATAAATTATGTTCAATAGTTTGTAAATTATTAGTAAATTCTTGAAATAAATAGCCAATAACCACACATCCAAGTATAATTATGAAGCACTTTGGTGACTCAGTTCATAACTATTGTGTTAAACATAAACCTTTACGACTAATTTTATATACTCCTTCTTCCTCATTAAATTCTGATATCCATTTTCTATTTACACACTTGCTTAAAAATTCTCTATTTACTTCATTAATTTCAAACCTAGGTCTACCATTAGTAAATATCTTTTCGTACTCAATTAATCCTATACATTTTATAGCTACTTGTGTTTCTGTTTTAGATAGCTTATCTAAAGAATTATTTAAAAGTTGTAATTTTATATCATTTACCATATTATCCTTCTTCAATATCTCTATAAGTAAATCATAATTAATGTCAATTTTATCTTCAATAATTATATTAATGTGCTCTTCACATATATTCACTATAGTATTTTTTATTAAATTGCCAAAATTCATATAATTCGCTATTAGATATATAAGATCTGATTTATCAAAATTATTACCGATTATGAAATTTTTGATACTATCATTGCATTCTATCTGTGATATAGATATTTGTCCTTCAAAATTAGAAATAAGTTCTATTTTAAAATCATCATCTATATTTGAAGATAATAAAGTTATTAACTCATCTTTTTTAACTTTAGGTAAATCTTCAATCTGATCTATGTATTTTTCAATACTTTTTTCAATAAAAATTATAAATAATTTATTATAATTTGATTGTAAAAATTCTATATTTTGAGATGTAACTTCAAATTTATCTAATTTAACTAACACTTCTAACCTTTCTTCTGATAGTTCTTGTATTTCTTGAGTTGGAGCAGGATATATATAATTAAGTTCTTCTAATATTTTTTTATAATTTTCTATTTGTATATCTTCACAACGTGCTATTGATTCAAATATTTTTTGAGAACTACCCTGCCCAAATGTTTGGTCTATATATGTTTGAGAGAATTCAAAGTTGATTCTATCGCTGTTAATAAAATTTATTAACGTTTCATCTAATGTATTATCCATATAAAAATAATAACTAAGAATATTTTCTATAGAGTACTTAATTTTTCTGTTTTGTAATACATATCCCCATAGTTCCCTATTTTCTATATCTTTAAGTAGTGTCAACTCTGTATCCAATAACATTATGTATTCCTTTATTTTAGTTAGATCAATATCATTGTTATTTATTAATTTTAATGCAGCTTCTTGTGTATCTAATATTTTATCTTCACAGTTATTAATTATCATTTCTATGTAATTTTGAATGTTTTCATTTACATATTCTAAAAGTTTTGAATTTGGATTTTCCAATAGAAGAGAATAGTTCTTATTTTTTATATCATCTTCATTTTCAACGTTAAAAATATATTTTAGAATTAAAGCTATATTTTCTTTATTAATCTTGTACAACTTGTTATTATAAACTGACTCAAATAATCCTTTATTAGATTCTTCAAACTCTAAAATCTCAAACTTAATATTCAAACCTATAAATTCTTCTGTAAGTTTTTCCACATTAGGTTCTTCTATATTTAAAAACAACCTATCTGATGATATGGTATTTGATAGAAATCCCTCTTTATTAATATTTTCTATATCAATTCCATCAGAGTAATAAAGTGTTTGTAATATACACTCTTTCATATCTTTGTATGTAAATTCTGAACTAAAATTAATTTCTTCTAAAAATGTAATC
The DNA here is from genome assembly GCF_020748185.1 of Terrisporobacter petrolearius. Taxonomy (GTDB): domain Bacteria; phylum Bacillota; class Clostridia; order Peptostreptococcales; family Peptostreptococcaceae; genus Terrisporobacter; species Terrisporobacter petrolearius. The sequence continues at coordinate 196,059 of NZ_JAHZMO010000002.1, forward strand.
CAATATTTATTAGTTGTTTTTATATATGTAGCTAAATCCTTTGTGAAATTAAAGTATCCTTGCATAAACTTAAACTGTCTACTCTCTCTTAATTGATTCATAAATCTATCTAAATATTTTTTATTCTCATGTTGAGATTGTAAAAGGTATTCAAATAAATTAAAGTTTAAGGTTTCTATTTCATCAAAATCTACTTCTTTAAGTCTAGACAATACTAATTTGGGATTTTCTATATTATAAGTCCATTCTTTAGCTTTTTTATCTGTTACACTACGTAAAAATATTTTATCATTTCTTGATAAGCTATTAGGATAAAAATATGTCATATAATCTGTATATGTTTCATCAATATAACCATTTCTAATTAAATATTTTATTAGATCAAAATATTGACTTGATTTAATTTCATTGAAGTCATTAATTTCACCTATAAAATTTTTATAATTTACATCAAAAATTTCATTAATATTTTCTCTTGTTATAACCTCACTTAATTTCTTATAATTTAATATTACTTTTTCATCATTTAAAATACTAATTCTATCTTTTATTTCGTAATGCTTATTGCTTTGTATTAGTTCAAAGTTTTTCTTTCTCTCAACATACTGTGGATTATTACTGTTTACAGTCAATTCTCCATAGTAATTCTTATTTCCATATATTAAATCTAATTCTCCTATATTATTAATATGTTCCTTTTCACAATCATTAAATTTATCTTCTAGTTCTTGTATCTTAATATTTATTTTATCTATTTCTTCTTTTATTAATTCATCTCTACTTTCAAATATTGTTGATACAAAACCTATATTAATCTGTGTATCGCTAAAATCACGTGGAAATATATTTTTATATACAATCATTGCTAGCAACTTATTATAATCTTGCTCTGTTGTTCCAATTCTATTGTAATAAATTACAAATTCATTATAAATATTCTTCAAGATTCTCATATCATCAACATATAGAGATATGCCTTGTAAAAAATGTTCATCAAACTTATCAAATATACTACCTGCTTTAAGGTGCGCTATAAATTGATTATATGAATTTGAGCTATCTATAACAGGTACTATAGGCATAATAAAATCAAAAAACTTAGTTCTATCTTTAGATATAAAAATATCATCTCTAACTAAATAGAAGAATCTTAATACTTCTTTATGACTTCTCACTCTTTTAGAATTAACTAGTATATTTATTTCTCTTAGTCGTTGAAATATTTCATTTAGATTATATCTATCTATATCCTCAAAAACAATAACGTCTGCATTACAATTTTCAAATATATATAATACTTCATTTAGATATTTATCAAAATATGATTCGTCACTTTTTTCAAAAATCTCTATTTCATTACCGCTAAAGTTTAACTTTTTAAAAATACTTTTATTTTTTTGCATTCTTACAAAATTAAATACTGCTATTGCAAATATTACACTAAAAATAGCACCACTTAAAAATAAACTTATACCTTTCGTTGTTATCTGCATAAATCTCAAGGTATAAAATTCATTCAAACTATTTACAAAATTAATCCATTCTTTGTGATAACGTAGATGCAAACCTGAAACAATAAAAGCTATGATAATTGTGGTTGTCTTAATAATACTTTTATTCGGTACTGTGTTTTTTATTTTGAAATTGGTTTGAGGTATATCAGATGGATTCATTTGATGAATTAATTGATTAAGTATTTTACCTTCTAATCTAGATTCCTTTATATAATTTTTTGTATCATTATTTTCTTCTTGCTCTTGATTATCATCGTCTATTTCATTTAATTGATCGTGTCTTTCAAAATTTGCTAAAGATATATGTAAAAATTTTTTATTTGGAACTCGCCTTTTATAAGATTCTACAACACTACTTTTACCAGCACTATAAGCACCTGTAATAGCAATATTTTTTATTTCATTGTTTTCGAATACAAAATCTAATGCTTCTTTATATGTTTTTAATTCGACGTCTTTAATTGGAGTAAGTTTTTCAAAATGTATTTTCCCCATTGTCATCCCCCCTATTTTAATAATATTTTATTAACAAAAACCGCTACAGTTAAAGGTACAAATTTTAAGTATAAATCTAATTATTTCATATAATCTCCCCATTCATAAGTTTTGTAATTAAACTTCTAACATGTACGCATCTTCGTCTTCTTCCATTAACTCTTTTTATTTTTTCTGTATTTATTATAACATGTATTTCTACAAAACAATCTACTGTGTTTTTCATCAAAATATATACTATAAATAAAAAATATCATTTTGAATTTTGTCAAAATGATATTTTTTATTACAACATTACTATACTATTAAATTAACTGTTCTAAAATTTCTTTATAAGTTCCTCTAACTAAAATGTCTTCATATATAGCCTTATACATACTTTTCCATGCTACATTATCATTTATAAACATCTCATTTTCTTTTTTATCCTTTATAACTTGATTTAACAGATTATATAGATCTTCTTCACTTAGTTTTAAACTCTTTGTTATTTTTTTTATCCAGTCTATAATAGCAGGTGCTAAGAATATCTGATTTTTATCATATGCTAATTTTATTGATCCACCATTTGTAGCTCCATTTAAGTCATAATAACATGCTATCATATATAACTTTAGAGCTTCTTTTAGATTTCCCATTCTTTCATATATTCTTCCTATATCCATAATATAGCATCTGTATATACCCATATTATTATTTAATTTTTCATTAACAGCTATTTTTTCTATTTCCTCAATTAATGCTTCTTCAATAGTAATATTTCTTTTAGAAACTATATTTTTCACTTTCTTTGCACTAACTGGTGAATTATTAATTATATTATCAATAAAATGTCTTCTAGCTCTTTCATTTCTTATGTTAACCATTAATTCATTTTCTTCTTTTGTTAATGCTATTTTAACACCTGTAAATATACTATTTTTTATTAATATATCGTTTTTACATTTTATGCATTTACCTTTAGACACAGGTAGCTTTTCCACCTTTTCCTTACAATATGGGCAAATATAATTGTCATAGAATTCTTCATTTTTATCAAAAATGTTAGTATCTATCTTTTCAAATAGAATGCTTTCTTTAAATATTTTATCTGGTTCTTTCTTATCTTTCTTCTTCGGCTTAATAGATGGAACATAAGCTTCTGATTTTCTAATCTCTTTCAATTTAATCTTTGTAATTTCATGAGTAGCTGATAATAAATCATAAATATATGATTTGAACTCACAATTCTCCAATAAACTTGGAATTTTAGTATACCTTTCATCTATTGAAATATTTGCTATTAATGTTATATCTTTCTCAGGACATTTTTTCAAGTCAAATAGTCTTAAGTCTATGCCATTTTTATTGTATCTTTCAAATAATATATTTGAAAGCTCATTCTCAAAAACTAAACTTTCATTCTTAATATATCTATTATTTTTAAATCCAACTTTGCTAGCTATAGCCATTACCTCTTTAGGCGTAATTTCTCCATATAATTTATACTTAGCTAAAAGATACAAATCGGATATGTACACATCATCTACATCGTCTGTATCTTTTAATAGCTGTATAAATAAATCTGGTCTATTACGTATTATACAAGTAGCAATCAACGCATTTGTAGAGTATGATGTAAAAGATTTATTTTTATGATTTTTTCTCAATCTGCATATTATATTCCATGCTTTTGCGTAGTCACCAAATAATAAATGTCTTTCTAATCCATAATAAAATAAAAATACATAGCTAATATCTATTTTATTGTCTATGTTTTGAAGCCAATTTAAATAAATCCATCTTTGCTGAGGAGTTAATTCATCGTAGGATGGATAGTACCCTGGAGTTTCAACGTCTTTATTTTGTGAGTTTTTAATCATATCATTTATACTTATTAGGCTTGGTTCTTGCTTTGATAAAAAGGAAAAGGTAATAGTTATTCCATTTGATTCTATTTTTTCTTCTTTAGCCTTTTTTTCTTCATAGTTTTTGTATTTTCCATCTTTAAACCAAAGCAATTCCATAATATCATTAGGTATATTTACAAACATATTTTCCTTATTTGATGATAAATTATTATTAACATTTATTAAGTTACCTATCTTACTTAGTAATCCCATATTTATTCCACCCTTTTTAATTTATTAGTATTCCAAAATACTACAATTACAACATGCAAAAGTAAGGTCCATACAAATCTTTTTCACGAGTATTTACATAAGTCCATCTAAAATACTTATCTACTATATAAACATCATTTTCTTTATTAAAACCCTTAGCTTTTGCTTTATTCCAATCAAATACCTAAAAAGCTTTATTTTCATATTGATATAAATCATAATCATCATATCTATGATGTTCAAAAAAAATATAATATCCTCTTTTTTCGCAATTTATCAAATGATTTTCTTGCATCATTACTTTCTAAATAATCTATTTTATCATAACTAAATACATGCCATAAAGAACCATCCCTCCCTATTGTATCTATTCTTTCTCTTTCAGTTAAATGTCCTGCAAATACTTCTATCCATTTACTTTTAATTTCTTCTAAACTATATAAGCTTGAAATTCAACTTTTTCGTCAATCAGTAACCCCCCCTAAATATAATTAATTTATATTTTCAATCTATAACTATTGTTTTCTTAATCTATTTCATAAGTTTTATAATATATTCTTTCTTTTCTTAACTTAATGTTATCTCATAGTTTCATTACTGTAAATCTAAAGTCTCAATAAATTTATCTCTCTCATTTTTACTAGAAAAACATAAGTTAACACCATAAAAAAGTACATTCATTTTACCAATTACCAATAGTGAAAGGGGGTACACATTTTTGTGTACCCCCTTTCACTTACTTACTATAACTTAAGTGTAGGTATAGAGATACTATCTATCTCACCATTAACTTTACTTCCAACAAAAGCTTTATAAATATATGTCTTTTCAGGTTTATTTTCAAGATTGATCTTAGTACTTACTTCTATTTCTGACATATCTACTTTGTAGTTATTAAAAAAAGATAAGTTACCTAACTTTTGATTAGAATAAGTTATAAACATTATGCTAAAATAAGGAATTGTAACCATTAAAGGTATTTGATAAGCTATTATGGTTGAAATTTTTTGTCTTTTTTCTTTTCTTCTAAATATTGAATTAATAAATATTATTACTCCATACCCTATAATACAACATAAGGCTATTTATCCCAGAAATGTTTTATCCTATATCGTCTTATTTCTTTTTTAACTGCTTTATCAATTTCTTTATTTCTCAAATAACGAACTTCTTTGGGCTGTTTGATATCTTCTGAAATATCATATTTAGAAGTATAAGTTTTTGTGAATAATTTAATATAGGTCGGGTCATAATTTAAGTAATCCAGTAATTCTTTCCAATATATAGTCATAAAACGTAAATCTGTAAAATATGAAGATAACCTATTTCCCAAATATATTAACTCCTTTTTTTCTCCATCTGATTCATATTTTTCATATATTTCCTTAATTTCAGGGTAACCGTTTCGTAAATTAGGCAGTCTGTTTTTTATATTATTAACAATATTGAGTAGTTTAAAATTCAGATTGAGGAAAAAACACGATTGCAAAGAGTCAATAAGAATATCATTATTTATATAAGACAAACTTAAAGTAATCAAATCCACATCAATCTTGTTTTCCTTATAGAACTCATAGAACATCAAAGAATCTTTTTTTATTTTCTCATAGAAATCTTCATCATGCTTTCTGTCTACCCTTTCAGGAATTTTGTCCACTATCTTACAATATGTTTCTATACCGTCATAAATATCTTGTATAATTTCGTTACACCTAAAATCTTTCTTTAACATGCTTTTACTATAACGGACTTGAATAACATAAATGCACAAAACAGCTAAAATACTACATAAAATGCCACTAACATAAGTATTCTTCATAACCGACACAATTACTCCGAACACAGAACTCATGCTAAAATCGGCAAAAGCCTCTATTTTAATAACAATTACTATATGCAATACAAGACAAATCATAAATATTGCAAACATTACTTGTCTATACAAAGATTTTTTCAATAATTTTCACCTCCATAGCTTGGATCTGTGTCAATATTTTAGACACAAATAATTAAATTTTTAACTTGCTCTAGCTATTTTTTCGCATTAGTTTTGTGATATAAAACCAATGCTTCTATGAATTTGTTTTCTATTATACCAACCTTCTATATATTCAAATAGCTTTAGTTTTGCATACTAAAAATCAAAATACTTAACCCTATAAACTTCTTCTTTCTTTAAGAATAGCATGGAAAGATTCTATACAAGCATTATCATAATGACATCCTTTTTTACTAAAGGATTGAATCATTTTGTTTATTGATCATAGTTACTAGAATCAGAACTCGTATATTGCGATCCTAAATCAGAATGAAATATAAGCCCCTCATCGGGCTTTTGAACTAGAACAGCATAATCTAAAGCTCTTATTATTAAATCCGTTGTCATTTTCTTATCAGAAGCGTAGCCCACTATCTTCTTTGTATGTAAATCTATTACTGACGCTAAATAGCACCCACTATCTCTTATTGTGTTTATGCAGGTAATATCCCCAACCCATTTTCATTTTTTTTATTTGTTGTAAAATCTTGATTTAAAACATTATCCTTATCTTCTATTTTTGCTTTGGTAGTCTGATGCTTAAACTTTTTTATTATCACTGATTTTAATCCTAATTCACTCATAATTCTCTGTTTACATCAAGTTTTTAGATAATACCTTATGATTTTTTGTTGCACCATTACTATCATCATAAATAGATTAGATTTCTTGTTTTAAAATTTCTCTTTCAACAGCTGTTTTACTAGTTTTTTTGTATCTAAAAGAATAGTACGTACTTCTTGGAATACCTAACACTTTACACAATAATTCAACCTTATGTCTTTCTTTTAATTCATTAATTAGGTTAACAACAGATTCTACTTCTTTGCAAGTATGGCCATATCCTTTTTTAAGATTTCATTTTCTTCCTTAATTTTAAATAGTTCTCTCTTAAGAGCTCTTAATTCTTTTAATGTCATTTCATCTTCAGAACTTGAAGATACTTGAGAATTATCTTTTATCCATGTAGATATTGTTGACTTTGGTATGCCATACTCACTATGTAATACTGCTAATGATTTTCCTTATTTATATAATTCTGTAATTGTATTTTTAAATTCTTCTGTATATTTTGCCATATTTAGACACGTCCTTTCTAATCTACCTCTATTATAATTAGTTCGATTAATTGTGTCTACATGCTTATACTAACATCATGGTCACTTGTCGACGGCTCTGATACACTTTCACTTATATTTCAGTAAGTTTATAAATCATCCTTTCTGGGCATAGAAAAAGCGACCAATCGTAATGACTAACCGCTTGAAATGCTACTTTAATTCCATACTTTTAAATTTTATTGAGTTTATATTAGATCCTTGTTTTTGTAAAAACTCTTTTAACCTTGTCCCATCATCATATGCTTCAATCTCCTCATAGATTTACTCTTCTATTTTCTTATCACATAAATAAAAATTTTCGTCAAATTTCAATATATATTTATGTTTATTATCTACATACTTTAAGAACATATTTTTTAGTTATGTTAGCCTATCTTAACAAGAAATATTTTATGACTTACATTTCAATAGTAACATTTTCCCCTTTTTCCAGATTATTTTTACTGTACTCAAATATAGTATTCACAAACGTCTCCCAAAAAGTTAAATCTATCTTTTCAGCTTTAAAGATATTTTCATAAATATATCTAAAATCAACAAAAACATTTGAACAATCGCGGAGCTTTTTATCAAAATCTTTCTCATTTATAACTCTCTCTAAATGTTCCTTTATTTCTTTTGGGAGTAATTTATATAATTCGTATAACATGTGATTTTTACCATATTTTATTCTCTTTTGCTCTAAAATAGCTTTCAAAAATATTTCACAAGCAAATGCAGAGTTAACCATATACGGTATTGGTAAATATTCTATCCCCCCCTGTCTAATAGTCATAAGACACCTGTCACTTGCATACTTAAAATTTAGAGCTTGCTCATATTTCGTGTACAATAATAACACCTCATTTCGTTTTATAATAATCTTGAAATAATTATATCGTTACTACAAGAAGTTATCAACACTAAATACGTAATACGTTTTCTACAATACCTACACCTACTGTCAATTTCGTCCAATGCTATGTATCGGAAGCGTAAAACCTCTGTTGTCAGTAATGCGGTAACAATAGCCGCATGAGCAATGAAGCACGTGCATAATCGTTTCAATATCTTTTTCCTTTAGTTATATAAAAAAATAAACGCTCATTTTTGAACGTCTGTAAATAGAAAAGAAGCACCGTGTTGTATGTGTTCATCTTAAAAATCATATTTAATTTTATTTTTTCTAAAAAGTGCAGAAATTTTATTAGTATTGTTGTGTATGGGTTGTTTTCAATATCCTTTTGTATGGGAATTGCCTTTTTCTCATTTATCAACTGCAGGAGTTGTCACTCCTAAATGCTCAGCTATTTGTTCTTGAGTTAAATCAACATCAATAATTTTAACTAGTAGTTAAACATAAAAATGCACCCACATTTTTTTGTAGGTGCATTTATTATTCTAACCTTTCGTAGGTTTTACTCATTTAATCCCTTCCTTTTTATAGATATTTGGTGATTATATGTAGTATTCTTCTATATCTATTTGTGGTGTAAATGTTTTGCAGCCACATTCACATTTGTATACCTTTCTATTACTTACCTTATCAATCTCTACTTCAATATCTAACTCATTTTTAACAACACCGCACTCGCTGCATCTCAAATCCATTGTGTTTTTATCCTTTTGTATAAGATATATTACATTACCTTTTTTTATTTTTCTCATACTCATTTCTCCCTTCATTTTATACCTTTTTTCTTTTGATTAACAGATACTTTATGTTTTGTAGTCTCTATTTAATGTTTAATCTCTAAAATTCTATTAATTTTCACTTCCAAATCTTTTGTCATGTTTATTATACCCTTATTTTTTATCATTAAAAGTCATCAATATATTTTGTAACTTTTTGTTTCTTCTTTATATTTTTTTAACGAAACAGTATATTAAAATGATAAATTATGGAAGTATTCCTACATACAAAAATGGCCTATGGAACATATAACGTTGTTCCATAGGCCTTGATTGTGAGTGTGCTTTATACCTATTTATGTCAATATCTAATATTTAAGTCTTTTAATTAGTTATTAATTTTTTCTATATATTTGCAATTTGTTTCAATATGATTTAGGAAAAGTAATAACCTTTCGTAAAGTGGGTTTACTTTTTCTCCAAACTTAAGTTCAAGTTTTTTTCCAACTTCTTCAACAGTTTTTTTGCCATCTATTTCTAAAAATACTGCACTGCTGTATTGATCTAACTCTATTTTTTTATGAGTAGGAATTTTAAATTTTAGTTTTCTAAAAAACTTCTGAATCTTATAATCTTGTTTTTCAAGTATAGTAACTACTTTATCTTCATTTACATCATATTCTATATTATCACAAATTTTATAAATAATATCTAAAATTTCTTGATTAGTTTTCATTTTTCTTAATTTTAGATATCATTATTGGCACAGTTGTAGTTATAACTAGTAAGATTAATATTACTAATGCCATCATATTTCCAGCTGCAAATCCAGTTGGAACTTTAGGAGTTATTACTCCAGATACTTGTAGGATTATACCTATTAGACCTATTATAGATCCACCAGCAACTAATCCTGAAGATAGACTTATACCGTTAGAAACTCTAGCTTCTTTTTCAGCATCATCTTTACACATTTTTTCAACAACTACACGTATTAATGCTCCAACTAATATTATAGAAGTTGTTGATATTGGTAAGTAGAATCCTATAGCTATAGTCATTATTGGTAAGTTTAATAAGAATAAGAATAAAGCCATAACTACACCAGCTATTACCATAACCCATGGTAAATTTCCTGACATTATACCTGAAGTTAATGTAGACATTAAGTTAGCTTGAGGTAGTGCAAATTGTGCATCTGCTCCAGTAACAGCTAATTGATCAGCAAGTAATAATATTGTTCCTGTAACAACAACAACACCTACTACAGAAGCTATTGCGAAGTAGTTTTGCATTTCTTTCTTACTTCCACCTATTACATAAGTAACTTTTTGAGATTGAGTATATCCACCAGCTGTTGATATTGCAACAACCATGAATGCAGCAAATAATAATAATGATTTGTTATCAGCATTGCTAGTCCATCCCATTATAACAAACACTAATGTTAATATAACTAATGAAGCTATTGTCATTCCTGATACTGGAAGGTTAGATGTTCCTATTGTACCAGTTAAACGTCCTGCAACTATTACGAATAATAATGATAATATTAGAGAAACTATTGCTCCTACTATTGCCATTTTTATACTTCCAGATATAATAAATGCTGCTACAAATGCTATAACCATACTAGCTATAAGTATTAACATTTCACCTGAACTACCTTCAGAACTTCCGTCTTTACCAGATCTTGCATTTAAAGTTTCTTTTACAGATACAACTATTGTTGGTATAAGCTTTATTGCTCCTATAATACCACCACAAAGCATCATACCTGCACCTATGTACTTAACATAACTTCCAGATATTGCATTTACGTCCATTTGGTTTATAACTACTGACGCATCATTCCATGCATTCATATTGTTAGAAGCCATATCAGTGAAGTAACCTATTAATGGAGCTATCCCAAAGTTAGATAATATAGAACCAGCAAACATTGTTAAAGAAACTTCTAATCCAACTATAAATCCTATACCTAATAATAATGGGTTTACTTCCATAGAGAACTTCCACTTGTAGAACTTACTTCCTAAGAATGTCATAGTGTTATTAACTACATTGAAGAATGATCCTGTTAAAACATTTATAATACCACTTATTCCAAAACCTATTCCCATGAATTTGATAGCATCTCCGCCACCTTCAGATGCAACAAGAGTTTCAGATATAGCCATTGACTCTGGATACATAAGTTTTCCATGTTCTTCTACTATTAAGTAGTTGTAAACTAAAGATGAACATCCTATACCGAATAAGCATCCTCCAACTCCTACTATTACTCCTTCTAAGAATGTTATTTGACTTCCTATAAGGATAACTGCTGGTAATACAAAAATCATACCACTTGCTATAGATTCTCCACCACTTGACATACCTTGGATTATATTTTTCCCAAGTATACCTTTTGATTTAGCGAACACTCCTATAAGCATAGAACCAATAATAGCTCCAGGAATTCCTGCTGCAACTGTTAACCCCGACTTCATACCAGAGTAAGCTGTAGATGCTGCAAATAGTGCTGCTAGTACAATACCTATTAATAATACTGCAAGGTTTGTACCTTTTTTTGACTTATCGTTTATATATGGCACATAATCTTTACCATTTACACCGCCATAAGCCTCTTTTGATAATTTCTTATTCATATCAATTATTACCTTTCTTATTTAATTGTTTTCAATTATAGCATAATTCGATATTATTTGATATATTTTTTATTTTTCAAAATATTTTTTAAAAGTTTTTTATCTTTTTCATTACATTTTTTCTGTTTTTATCAAAATTCCAACATATTAGCATCCTTTTACAAGGTCTATTTAAACAAAAAAACTCATACATTTGCATGAGTTTTTATATTTATTAAATATTATATTAATTTCACCTACTTTATTATCTGCTAAATTAGGTTAACTTTTTCCCCGTTTAGGTTTTATCTAAGAATCTTCCAATGTCCATTTGTAAATTTTTACTAATTTTGGTATTATTATATAAAAATACTCAAACTTAGGGGGTAATCATGACAAATGATAAATTAATCAAGTTGAATAGAATTTTACTGGGAATAATAGTATCATTAACTATTTTATTAATTTTGCTTTTTATTTTGCTTTTTTTTAATATAATTGGTAGTGAAATAGTTCTCCCATTTGTTCCTGTATATATTGTAAGCTTTTTATTATTTGGGACTTATGTATTTATTGTAACCTTAATACAACTAAAAAATTTAAATAAGAAAGATCGCAAAATAAGAATTGTTAAGTTTATAAAAAGTTTTCTTGCCTACTTTTTGTTTATAGGTTTAATTTATCTATTTTTCCGACCTAATAATATTGATTTCTTTAATATTTTTGGTATATCTTTTGCCTGGTCATTTGGATTTAATTTTTTAGATTTATTATTTTTTAGAAATACTAGCGAGTCCAACTGGTATTAAAATCCACACTTAAAATAGTACATAGAAAAAGAGTTAAAGTATTGAAATTCATATATTTCACTACTTTAACTCTTTTTTCATATCATCATCACTACAAAACTACTTCATTATTTTTTTAATTAGTTTTATCTTTTTCTTGTATGGTGGAAATACCAACTTAATATCTATTTTAGTGCTTTTTTTAACTATTGATTTGGTATGAGTAAAAGTATCAAAGCTTGCTCTTCCATGATAGTTACCCATTCCAGAAGTTCCAATCCCTCCAAAAGGTAGATGAGCTGAGGCCACATGACTTATGGTGTCGTTTACACACCCTCCTCCAAAAGTAAATCTTCTTATTATATCTTCACTAAAATCGTCATTTTCTGAAAATACGTATAGTGCCAGTGGATTTTTGTGCTTAGAAATATAATACTTTATATCTTCCAAATCTTTATACTTGATAACTGGAAGTATGGGACCAAAAATTTCGTCTTCCATTACACTATCTTCCAAAGTTACATCTCTAATAATTGTTGGTGAAATATATCTTTGTTCGAAATCCACATCTCCACCCACTACTATTTTGTCTTTGTCATTTTCAAGAATGTTGTTTAGTCTATTCATATGCTTTTCGTTTATTATTCTGCCAAACTCTTTGTTGTTTATAATATCATTTCCATAAAATTCAACTATGGTATTTTTCAGTTCTTCTATAAGTTCTTCATATATATGTTCGTGAGCCAATAAATAATCCGGTGCCACACAAGTTTGTCCAGCGTTTGTTAGTTTTCCCCACAATATGCGTTTGGCACTTACTTTTAGATCCGCCGTATTGTCAACTATTACAGGAGATTTTCCCCCAAGTTCCAATGTTATTGGTGTTAAATGCTTACTGGCTTTTTCCATTACTATTTTTCCAACATTAACACTGCCAGTAAAGAATATGTAGTCAAACTCTAAATCTAAAAGATCACTATTTACTTTGTAGTCTCCAGTAATAACTGCAATATATTCTTCGTCAAAAGTTTCTTTAATTATTTTTTCTATTATAGTTTCCGTTGCAGTTGCGTATTCAGAAGGTTTTATAATCACAGTATTTCCTCCTGCTATGGCACCAATTAATGGCTCTATAGTTAATTGAAATGGATAGTTGTAGGGCCCTATTATTAGTACTGCTCCATAGTGAGACTTATAAATATATGATTTACCAGGAAGTTGTGCTGCATCATTTTTTACTTTTTTAACTTTTGTCCAATTTTTTAAGTTTTTTATAGCAAAGTCTATACTTCCATAAACAAACCCAACTTCGTTGGAATAAGCTTCGAAAATATGTTTTCCCAAGTCTTTATTTAATGCATCAATTATTTCGTCTTCATATTTCTTTATTACTTTCTTTAATTTTTTCAAATTATTAATTCTTTTATCCACATCTATTGTTCCAAGATGAGATAAATAACTTCTTTGACCTTCTAAGATATTTTCATATTTATTCATAATTAACCTCTTTTTATCCATTTGTCATTTTTGTTTCCCTACATTATATTATACACAAATTTTCTACTATTAAAAAAATCTATTTCCTTATTAATAAAACTTTAAGGAAATAGATTTATATTTGAGCCTAATTATAATTATTATGTTAATTTTTATTTTTATTATGTTTTCTTAGAACTTAGAAACATCACTATTTGTTGATCTATTTTTTGTTGCAGAAAATACAAATGCTACCATACTAGTAAGAGTTAATGCTAGTAAAATCATGTTTATTCCTTTGTATAATGCTTCAACTGTAATAGACATTTCCCCACCCCCGTTTATGAATTAACTATATTATGTAAATAATTTCCAAATCTATATAATAAATTGTATCAGTTTTTTACAAAATTATCATCAATTTCTACATTTTTTGTAAATCTTTTAACAATCTTTTTTATTATTTATTTAACTAGGTTTAATTTTATATCTCCGTTTCAAAGTCTAAGTCTAATTCTGTATTAGGAGCTTGTGGTCCAGCTTTAATTGCTTTTTGTGTAGTGATTACTCTTATATTTGTTAACAAAAGCCCTAAAAAAACAAGTAATATAGCTAAATCATCTTCGTCAAGTTGTTCAGCCAAACTATAAGATAATGTGGCAGCTAATACTATAAGTTCAGCATAAGTAAAATCAGAAAACTTTATATTATCCTTATTATTTTCCTTGGAATTACTATTTTTTTTTGAATTGCTACTTTTTTTTGAGTTGCAATTTCGGCTTGATTGCTTATTACTTTTCTTCTCTGTGCTTTCCCTTTTTTTCTTTTTAGCCACCCTAACTTCCTCCTTGTAAACTTATATATGTATATTAAAATCTACTTATTATTCATATGTTTTAATTTACAAAAATTCGCTTTGCTCATATCGCCAACGAGATGCCTTCGCTCCGCTTCAGGCAACTCCGTTGCTCAAAAATACATTTTTTACACTTTTTAAATGAGTTCATATAACTTAATTACAGAGTTTATCAACAGCGTAAATCTAGCTATAATTTCCTGACATGTAAAAAAATAGTACTCATTAAAGAATACTATTTTATTTATATAATTATGAATATTTTTCTATTTGCTAAACATTATACTTTCTTTTTCATCCGCTTCTCCAAGAAGCAAGTTTGTAACATCTGCATCAGATTTTATATTCCATTTATTATCTTTTTTAGTTAAGTTAATTTGGCCAGTTCTAGTTTCTGCTTTGCTATTTTTAATTTTTGATTCTAAGCTTTTTTCCACATCAGATTGTTTTACATCTTTTCCAACTAAACTTTCTTTCATGCTCTCTTGCATAACTTCCAATAACAAATTGCTATAATTAGGTGCTTTTACTTCCACCTTTACAGTTGCACTATCTTCTTTTACATTTTCAGATACTACCTTAGCATCTATCTTTGAAAGATACATTTTTAGTGATTCATCTAAATTTTTGCTTTCTTTATTTGATTCACTAGATTTGTCAGGTGTTTTGTTAGTTGTTGAAGTTTCAGTAGTTTCTTCATTTAGTATTTCATCTGAAAGTGTGTTTTCTATAAGTTTTTTAGCTTCTTTGCTATCACTTTTCTTTATAGATGAAAAATATGTGTTTACCGCATCTGTTGGTGTTTCACTTTTGCAACCAGTCATCATTATAGGTAAAAATAGCATAATCATAAGAAAAGTTAATACGTTTTTTTTCATTTGTTTTATCCCCTTTGTTCTTTTTTATTCTATTAGTCTTTTCCCCTAATTTTGTTGAATAATTTGTATATATCTATTTTCTTCTATAAGAGTGTAACATTTTTCTTATATATAAATTGTTGTATTGTGGTGGATAAAACAAGAAATTATAGACTTTTTTTCTTATTATTTGATAAATAAAATCTAATTCCAAACTTATTACATATAATTTGACTTAATTCAAAGAAATATTTTTTCATATATTAGAGTCATATTTGTTTAAATTAATTTATTTTCTATCTTTATTTTCTCTTTTTGCTTTTGTTTCCTTTTTTAATTTTGTAAAGTCCACATCAACAAACTTACCTTCTTTTATTTCTACTGCATTCATATTTATTTTAAACTGTCTTTTGTAATCTCTAATTGTATTTAAGTTTTGATTAGTAACAATTGATATTGCGCTACCTTTTTTATTACCCCTAGCACTTCTACCACATCTGTGTAGATATTCGTTTTTGCTAGGTGGAAAATCTAAGTTGAATATATGACTAACATCAGGTATATCTAGTCCTCTTGCAGACAAGTCAGAAGAAACTAAAATAGCTGCTTTTCCACTTCTAAAAGAAGTCATTGCATTTTTTCTATCTTCTTTACTCATTTTACCTGAAATACACACAGCTTTGTAATTATGGTAGTTTAATTTTTCGTTAATAACTTCTATACTATCTTCGTCATTTACAAAAACTATTGCTCTCTTAGCCTTAGCACTAGATAAAGCCTTTCTAAGAATTATGAACTTTTCTCTTCTGTCACCATAGATGTACATATGGTTTATATTTGGGTTTATAGCTGACTGATCAGTCGCTTTTATGATTTCCATATCCTTCATCATATAATCACAGAAACTTTCAGATTTTTCGTCTAAACTTGCTGTAAATCCTAAAAGTTGTCTATCTCTTAAAGTAGTTTTTATTATTTTTTCAACAATTCCTTCACCTTTACCACTTACTAAACTATCAACTTCGTCTAGTATTATAGTCTTTACATCATGTACTCTTAGTTTTTTTTGTTGAATTAAATCAAGAAGTCTACCAGCAGTTCCTACTACTATATGAGGCTTCATTGCTTTTATGTTTTTAATTTGTTTTTGGATGTTAACTTCTCCTATTATGGCAAAAGTAGTTACATCCATATTAGAGTTTTCTGCTAATAATTTTGATTGGTTTGCTATTTGCATTACTAGCTCATGAGTAGGTGCAAGTACTAAAACTTGTGTCTCTCTCATAGTTGTGTCTATTTTTTCAAACATTGGAAGTAAATAAGCTAGGGTTTTTCCACTTCCAGTTTCACTATTTACTAGTAAGTCTTTGTTTTCTCTTATTTTTTCTATTGTTAATGACTGAACCTTTGTTGGCTCTGTTATATTTTGCTTTACTAGTCCTTTTATAAGTTTTTCATTTATTACCAATTGATTAAATGTTTTCATTTGTTGCTCCTTTAAATATAGTTATCTTCTATTATACACTTATATCATGAAGTATGTCTATGTCTCCTTCTTCCTACAATTTATTATATCCAAAATTCGCTTCGCTCATGTCGCCAACGAGATGCCTTCGCTATCGCTTCAGGCAACTCCGTTGCTCAAAAATACATTTTTTACACTTTCTAAATGAGTTGAGATAACTTCATTCCAAAGTTTATCAACTGCGTAAATTCAACTATAATTTCCTAACATGTAAAAAATCAAAAGGCATATATTTTCCAAATTAAAAAATACACGCCTTTTGATTTAATTTCATTTTTAAATTAAACTCTATGCAACTTGAGATATTTGATCTCTTTCTTCACTTTCTTCTAAAACACCAAGTTTTTTTGCAACCATTTTAGTAGTACTAGCTTGTACTATTAAAGTAACAAGTATTGTCATAAATACTACTGATGATATTATTTCATATCCTGGAATTTTCATAGAAACTATTATTCCTGACAGAGCTGCTGGTATAACTCCTGTTTCCCTAACCCACATCATAAATAATCTATCTTTAAAAGTCCAGTTTGCACTTTTGTCAAATGCTGTACATATTAAAACTACAAGTGGTCTCGCTACAAACATTAATACTAAGGCCATTAATAAAGATGGTGCCCAATATGTTGCAAGAGCTCCTAAGTCTACTTGTGTTCCAAGAACTACAAATATTGTCATACGACACATTGTACTTACACTTTCTGAGAAATGTTGTACTGATTGGAAGTCGTATTCTGGTATCCATAGACCAAATAATTTTCTATTTCCAGAAATTAAACCTGCTATAAATACTGCCATATATCCACTACCACCAAGCTTAGTTGCTATTTCATAAGCTAGGGCAACTTTTAGTAAGGCCATTATTGGTGCATAAGAGTGGAATACTCCTATTTTTTTGTCTGACATAAATACTGTTAATAAGTATCCTATTACTACACCTACCCCAATACCTACACCTGCTGATACAAGCAATTCTTTTACACTAGCACCCACAGAAAACTCACCACTAGTTAATACTCCGAGTAATGTAGAAACTAATATAGCTCCTACTGCATCATTAAATGCTGACTCACTTACTACTGTTTGTTTTATTTTATCCTTTATAGTAACCTGTTTAAAAACTGGTATAAGAGCCGCTGGGTCAGTTGATGCTACTACTGATCCTAAAAGTAAAGCTGTTACCATTGGAATTCCAAAAACTTTGCCTGATATTACACCTACTACAACAGCTGATACTATAACACCTACTGTTGACAACATTCCTACGCTTATCTTAACTTTATTTAATACTTTTAAATTTATTTCTTTTCCACCTTCAAACAATATAAATGCTGACCCAAATGTTAATATAAGGTTATTTTCCACTGGAAAAGATTGCACGCTTATTATGTTTAAAACTGCTGGTCCTATTATTATTCCGGCTATTAAATAAAGTATTACGTCTGGAATTTTTAATATTTCACTTAGTCTCCCTAACACTATTCCTGTAATACCTATTGTTGCAAAAATAAAAATTAAATGATTAGTTGCAATTGCTTCTACTGTACTTTCCATATCTTTTTCTCTCCCTTTTCTTGATTAACAAATGCTAATTATATTCCTTTAATTTCATTAAGTCAATAAGAAAACTAAACATTTCCACCAAATTTTTCCTGGTATATACAGTATATTTAGTAATTTTTTACAATATTTTCAAATATTTTCCATATTTTACAATTTATATTTTTCTTTATTTTCACATTTATTTTATGAGATTTTATTAAAGATAAATTTTTATATGTCGTACATTTATATTGAATTATATTTAGAAAGTATTTATTAAATAATGGGGGTGAATATATGAATATTTTAAATATAAATAGTGGTAATACTCTGTTAAAAGGTTACAACTGTAGTTCTTTAAAAAAAATACAAACTAATGGTGTTAACAATAAAAACATAGATATATCATCAAAAGAATTACATGTTATTAGTAAAGGTAAACATTTAGCTAGAGAAAACTTAGACGCTACATACAATTCAAGTATAAATAAAAAACTCCAAGAGTCTTTGGAGCATAAATTATCTCAACTTAGCGAAATAAAAGGCATGATTGAAAATAAAGATAACAAAAATGAAGCATTACTTAGTGAAGGACAGCTTACTCTTGAAGATATAGACAAAAAAATATCTGAAACTCATATTGAATTAAAGGCCACTAGAAAGTTAGCTAAAGAATTTAGTCAACAGTCAGAAATAATTGATGACAAAATATCTATGTATAAAAAAACATATGGTAATGATATGTACAAAATTGCGGAAAAAGAAGTAATTTTAAAAAAAGTCTATGATCTTCGTAACAATCCATTAGTCAAAGAGTTAAAGAATACTTTTAATGAAGTTATAGAACTTGAATCACAATTAAAAGATAAATTAAATAAAGATAAACCAGAAGATAAAAAAGAAACATATATTACAATTTAAGAATTGGCTATGTTATCTTTCTTCGTGATAAATAAGGCACAAAAAATAACCACAGCTTAGCATTGTCAATGTGTTGGATTCTAAGATGTAGTTATTTTTATAGATTACTTTAAACTGTTCGTACTTTATTAAAAGTACGAATTAGATTTACTATAATTCAAAAACCATTTCATATTGCTTCAGCATTACTTTAAATCCTAATTCAAGCAGGAAATTCTTCAGAGAAGTACACTGACTATCTACATTAACAACACTAATATTATGTGATTGTGTACTTAGTAATAGTTGTGCAAATATGCTAGTTCCAATCCCTCTACCTCTATATTTTTTATCTACTGCTATTTGTGGAATATCTCCTGTTTTTTTATCAATGATTCCATATCCAACAATAACATCATTAATTCTTACAATAGAATATATAAATGTATCTGACACAGTATTAATTGAGTCAATTGAATTCTGCCATGACGGTTTAAAATCCCAAAACTTTGTTAATTGTATCCAATCATTTTCATTAATTGAATTAATATATTCAACTTCATATGTTGGTGTATAAGTGAATAATTTTTTATCTAAATTAAAACATTCATACTCTCTTGAAACTTTAAAACCTTGTTTTTCATATAGGTGAATTGCAGGTGTGTTTGATTGAATTACTTCAAGTAAATATTGTTTGACTTCCATTTCTTTCAGAGATTGCAAAGCATTTAAAAACATCTTACTTGATATACCCTTATTTCTATATTCCTTTATAACTCCAGTTCCCGTATCATAAGCAGTTAGCTTCTCATCCCATTGTCTAATTGCATTTAATAAGAATCCAACTAACATATCATCATCAGATGCACATATTGAAGCTTTTGGAACATAACCTCTTCTTTGAATACTTTGACGTAGCTGTGAAATAGGCATATCTAGTTTTACTTCATAATCTGAAAAAGCTTCTACGAATGTACTATGTAATTTTTCAATATCTATATTTTCAAGTGTACTATAATTAATCATTAATAACCTCTCCTAATTGATAAATTTTATATTTTTCGTACTATATTAACATTTGCGAATTTTACTTTATTATATATAATGTTAATTTACCTTCAAATAGTAAAATGATTTCATTAGTTTAAAGTATAGTATAAATTTAAAGTATAGTATATTATTTTAAGTTAGTTCAATAAGTCTACTTCTAATAGTAGCTCTCGTTATAAGTGTTTCTTTAGTAGCAACATTCACTAGCATATCTTTGATTGTATCAGTATTTTTATTCTTCTTGCTTAATTGAAGAAATTTAAACCAAGCTAAATAGCCTTTTAGATTCATTCTAGATGGAATAGATTTTTAAACACTAGTACACTTAATCAAAATAAAATATATCCTCAAACTTTTTATCTAAGGCAATACATAAAATTAAAGCCAACTTTGCTGTTGGATTGAATTGGCCTGTCTCAATTGAACTTATGGTATTTCTTGAAACTCCAATAAGCTGGGCTAGCTCTCTTTGAGATAATCCCTTTTCTTTTCTAATTTTTTTTAAGTTATTATGTAAGATTAGTGGAGTTTCCATATTATATCACCTCAAACAGAGTTAAAATTTTTATTACAGCTGCAAAACCTATTATTATACTTAAAATTAAATATATCTTTTTTTCTCTATTATAAAAATATTCTGTTGCACCTTTGCTCCCTATTCCTATTATAAGTACAAGTACAAAGTAATCTATATTAATGTCCATGTATCCCATAAAATGTTTTAATATAAAAGCAATTATTGTTAGCAATCCAAATATGCCAAGGGTTACATTAAAAGCATAACTTTCGCTACGTTCTTGAATTTTTAATTCCATTTCATCACCATTTTTATTTTCTTCACGACTTTTCATAAGTATATCTTCTTTTTTCATTTTAATACATCCTTTCTGCCAAGTTTTCTTATCAAAATTGTAACACTCGCCAAGTTTTCTTGTCAACAAATTGTTTTTTAATAAATCCTCAAACTGGTTCTAAAATTTCACCTTAAAGATTAGCAAAGATAATGCCATTAGAATCTAAATAAATGGATTTTAATGGCATTAACTTTGCTTAAATATATTTGAATGTTGTTTTAAGATTATTTATATGTTACTAAATCATTACTAAAAGTACTGTTCTTCTTATCATTAATAAATTCATCATTAAATAAATCGCTATTATCTCCCAGTCCGCTATTTACACTGTCAATTCCTTGCTCTTCAATAATAGTATTCTTGTTTGAATATAAATTAGTTCCAAGACCTAATCTATCTCCTTCAATCTCCACTCCTAAAGTAGAAAGAATTGTAGGAAACATATCAAATGGTGCGAATTGTCTATTCGCTACATTGTCAGTAGTTACAGGAGCATTTAGTATTAAATTTACTATAGTTCTTTCATAATTTGGATCAAAGTCCTTAAAGAATTTTTTGTCCATACTTGGATGGTCCCCAGTTATAACTATTGTAGTATTTTCATAAAATGGCTGTTTTTGAATCCATTTTACAAAATTAACTGCTTCTTTTGTAGAGTAAGAAATAACATTGGCATATTGAGAATCATGTTTATTCTCAGCTTTTTCTGATAAATAACCATCAGGGAAATGGGTATCTGCTGTTTCCATTGTAAAATTAAATGGTTTGTTATCCTTAGAAAGTCTAGTTATCTCATCCTTTGCATATTCATAAAGTTTGTCATCTTCAAATCCCCACCATACATTGTAATCTTTAGGTATTAAGTTTTTTTCCTTTGCCGCTTTATAATCAAATATATTAAATTTGCCATGGGTTGTAAAATAAGTTGTCAGTCCTCCAAAATCTGCATCTGCTCCAAACATTATTGTTTGATTGTAGCCTTGTGCCTGTAAAATATCTCCTATGCCAACAGCTCCAGGCAAGAAACTACCATCTTTTCCATAAGAGTTACGTCTCATAGGAATTTTTAATGGAAGTCCTGTGTCCATATTTATCATGGCTGCCACTGACCACTCAGAAGCATATGTAGTATGAGGCCCACCAAACTTGTCCGTATTAGAGAATGATAAACCTTCTTTGTAAAGCTTTGTTAGTTCTGGCATTAAATTCACATCCATATATCCGCCCAATTCTTTAGTTAAATACGAATTTTCCACTGATTCTAAATAAATATGAACTAAATTTCTCTTTTTATTTGGGAAAGTCATCTTCACATCTCTAGGATTCACGTAATTATCAGCTAGATATGTGGATGATGATAAATAAGCTTTGGCAATCTTTTGCAGTTGTAATTTATTAATACCAAAAGTTGCTCCACCTATCATAGTAACAATTGATAAAAGTATAGATATAATTCTCACTCTTTTTTTATTCAAAATAGTTTTCTTTTCATTATTTTTATTAATCAGGAAAACATTATATTTCCAATTAATAACAATTAAAAATGGTATGGTACAAATAACAATACTTAACACTGGTGATTTAAGTATTTCCTCTGTCATGCCAAATTCAGTTCCTTTAAGTGGTGCTTTTAAATTAAACAAAAGTTGCTCTGGTGTTATTTTCCCAAAGAATTCCACATACCATGTTGAGAAAAATGCAAAAACAAGTCCTAATACAAAACCTAATACTAATAAGGTTTTCACTATGTAATCTCTTTTCCTAGATTTATCCTTATCTCTTACAAAGATGAGTTTTCCTTTTGCAATCATTCCTATTATTATGATAATTATTATGCATATTATCAATTTGCTTAAAAATCTCATAAATACCTCCTATATGTAAATATCATCCAAATTGTCTCCAATTATATATAATATAGTATTTTGTATATTTATGTACTATTTAATTTAAATAATTACAAAATCTTAAAAAAATATAAAAAATTTAAGTACTTAATACTAGGACTTTTATTACATAGCATGCCAAAATTCACTTACAAATTAAGTTACAAAAGTTGTATCTAACTATAATATAAATCCTTCTTATATTATATAAGTGGAAAGTGAGCTCACTAAAATTCGCAAGGCTCATATCGCCAACGATATATCCTTGCTAGCGCTTCGGATAAATCCGTTGCTAAAAAATTTAAGGAGGTAATAATATGGCAGTTGTTTCAACACCCAATGCGTCATCTATAAAGGTTAAATTTGATCATGGTACAGATTTAAATGGAGACAGAATAGTAAAAACTAAGACTTTTTCCAGTATAAAATCAGGTGCTTCAAATGAGGATATTATGGCTGTAGTAAATGCTCTAGCAGCTATGCAAAAACACACTTTAGCTGGTACAAACAGAGTGGATAACTCTTCTTTATCAGAGTAGTAAAATTCCCTTTGCTCAATACACTGCGTGGGCGCTACACTTCATAGGGCCAACGAGTTACCTTCATTATCATTTCAGGTAACTCCGTTACTTTAAAAAATTTAGGAGGTTAAAATATGAATGAGAAAAAACTTGTAATGACGTTTAAAAATACTTTAGGAAATAGCTTTTCTGTTGCTGTTGAAGATCCAAGGGAAGACCTTGGTGAACAGGAAATAATAGATGCTATGAACTTAATAAAGGATAAAAATATCTTCCAGCCAAAAGGTTATGACATAGTAACTTGTGTATCTGCTAAAGTGGTTGATTCTACAACTACTGAGTACGATTTGGAAGTATAGGCTGAGGTGATATATATGGATAATATTCAATCTATCATTGCAAATCTTGGTTTTCCCATTGCAATTTCACTTTATTTGTTGGTGAGAATTGAAGGAAAGATGCAAGGTTTAACAGATAGTATAAATGAGCTATCCAACAATATTATTAAAATGAATAGATAAAGTAAATATAGACTAATACCAATGGGGTACACATTTTTGTGTACCCCATGTTTTTGTATTATTATATCTGACTTTTACTACTTATTATATTTCTTATTGACTCAAGTACATAGTCAATATCTTCTACTATATTAAAATGTCCAAAACTAAATCTTACTGTACCATTTGGAAAAGTTCCTAGAGTTTTGTGAGCAGATGGAGCACAGTGAAGACCACTTCTTGTTTGAATATTATAAGTCTTGTCCAACTGATGACAGACTATGCCGTTGTCCAAATCTTTAAAATCAAGACTAACTACAGCAGTTCTGTTTTCTGTATGTTTTTTACCTACTAATAAACTTTCATCTATAGATAAAATACCATCTATAAATCTTTTTGTTAAACACATTTCTTTTTCATATATATTTTTAGTTCCTACTTCTTTTAAGTATTTTAAAGATGCATTTAGACCGTATATTCCAGGAATATTGGCAGTTCCACTTTCGTATTTGTCTGGCATATATGTAGGTTGAATTTCTTCTTCTGACAAACTTCCTGTCCCACCTTCAATAAGAGAATCTACTAAAGGTACAATTTCATCTCTAATCAAAAACCCACCTATTCCTTGTGGGCCAAGAAGACCTTTGTGACCAGTAAAACATAGTATATCAATGTTGCTTTTTTTCATACTTATATCTACTATTCCAGCAGTTTGAGCGCTATCCACAATAAAGATTATATTATTATCTTTACAAATTTGACCAATCTCATTTATGGGAAGCAAAGTTCCACAAACGTTAGATCCGTGAGTCATAACTACTGCCTTTGTTTTTTGGGTTATAGATGACTGAATATCTTTTATGTTTATTTCACCTAAAGAGTTGCAAGGAACTTTAGTAATTGTCACACCTTTTTTTCCTAGCGAGCTTAAAGGTCTCATAACAGCATTGTGTTCCATGGATGATACTATAACGTTATCCCCCGGGCAAAGTAGTCCCTTTAGTACCATATTTAAACTAGCTGTAATATTAGCAGTTATTATTGCATTTTCAGCTTTGTCAAAATCAAATAATTCACATAATAGTTCTCGAGTTTCGTAGACTATGTTCTCTGCCTCATATGAAGATGAATAAGCCCCTCGATTTACGTTACAACCAATATTATTTATATAATTAATCATGGAGTCACCAACTAAAGGCGCTTTTGGATAAGATGTAGCTCCATTATCACAATAAATTTTTCTCATTAATACCCTCCTATTATTATCTCTCAAATTTAATATAGCACTCTTTATATATAAAATGCCTATAGTTTTTTCCTATAATTACCACACTTATATTGAATCTTTGCATACTGCTTCTAAACCATTTATTTCCTATTCTATTGTGATACCATATTAATTGAAATAATTATTGTAATTTTAGGAGGGTAGTATATGAAAGAAAAAAGAAATATTATTATTGGGGGAGCTATTATAGGTTTATTAGCTGTAGTTTCTGTGCTCTTAGGCAATCCAAAGAACATGGGTATTTGTATAGCATGTTTCATAAGGGATATATCCGGTTCACTAGGACTACATAGTGCAGGAATAGTACAATATGCAAGACCAGAAATAATGGGGATGATACTGGGAGCATTTATAATAGCTGTTACTAAAAAAGAATTTGCATCTCGTGGAGGGTCTTCACCTTTTATTAGATTTTGCTTAGGATTTATGATAATGATTGGGGCACTAATGTTTTTAGGTTGTCCTACAAGAATGGTACTAAGATTAGCTGGCGGTGATTTCAATGCTATATTTGGTATAGCTGGGTTTGCTGTAGGTATAGTTATAGGAATAGTATTTTTAAATAGGGGATTCTCATTAAAGCGAAATTATAAACAAACTAAGGGGGAAGGATATATTCTTCCAATTATAAATGTGGTTTTATTTGTAATGTTAATCACATCTTCTACATTATTAATATTCTCAAAAGAGGGACCAGGTTCACAACATGCACCAGCCTTTGTAGCACTAGGTATAGGTCTTGCAGTTGGTATCATATGCCAAAGAACTAGACTTTGCATGGTTGGTGGAATAAGAGACTTAATATTATTTAAAGATTCTTATTTAATACTTGGATTTTTAGCAATGCTAGTAGCAGCTTTTGTTGGAAATCTTGTATTTGGATTATTCACACCAGGATTTACCCAACAACCAGTTGCTCACAATGATGGATTATGGAATTTCTTAGGTATGATAGTTGTTGGATGGGGGTCAATTCTTCTAGGTGGCTGTCCTATGAGACAATTAGTATTAGCTGGAGAAGGAAATATTGATTCTGTTGTTACAATCCTTGGACTGTTAGTAGGTGGCGCATTTGCTCACAACTTCAAACTGGCAGCATCTCCAAAAGGTCCAACTCCAAATGGACAAATAGCAGTTATAATATGTTTTGTTGTTCTTGGATTAATATCATACTTTAGTTCAGAAATAGGAAAAGCGAAGGTAAAAGAGAAAGGAGATGTTAAAGTTGGCTAAAAAAGTAGATGCAAGAGGATATTCTTGTCCTCAACCAGTTCTTATAACAAAAAAAGCATTGGAAGAAAATGTTCATGGTGTTGAAGTATTAGTTGATAATAACACAGCTTGTATGAATGTAAAAAGATATATGGAAAACGCTGGCTACAATGTAAGTATAGAAAAAATAGAAGATGATGATTTTCTAGTAACAGGTACAAAATAAAATGAAGTACTTTACTACATTTTTTACTCATTCTGGAGCAATTAAGTTTTCTAGATTGCTTAATAGAAAAAACATTTCAAACGAAACTTCGCCAGTTCCTAGAAAAATAAGTTCCAATTGTGGCATAGGAGTAAGCTTTACATATGATGATCTTGTTGAAGCATTGTACACAGAAGATATGGAAAGAATTTATCATGTTTTAAATGATAAATATAGTCTATATAAAGATTTTGATGAGTCTTAAAATAAACTTTAGATAGTAATGTTGTAAATCAGGTAGATAAATCTTATCTACCTAATTTTATGATATTTACAATTTAAAGTCCTGTTTCATGCCTCAATATACATTTAAATATCATTCAATAAATTTATGAATTTTTCATATAGTCTATTATTTATTTTTAGCAGACTTTTTTTACCGTCCTTAAACTCTAGACTAACAATATGGTAAGATATATACATATTTGATGTAAATATTGCGAGAATCCCTACAGGTCCCGCTAAGCATATAGCTATAACTAACCTAGCAATTATATCCAAAATATTTCTTTTATGAATTGTATGTATTAATTTATATTCTTCTATTATATCATTGGAAATATCTAGATTTAAATTTTCCTTTTCTAATGTTAATTTCCCCTTGTCATATTTAATCAAGCAATTTTTATAATCTCCATCAATAACCGTGTTTTTCATAACCTTAACTCCTCCATGCAATCTATTTTATATATATTCATATTATAATATTTACTTGTACAAATGTTGCTGAAAATAGGTACAAAAGAACCTATAAGGCTTTTGTTTTATTTTTTACCATAAAAATACAGCCTCCTACAATAGTTAAATATTATATGAGGCTGTTGAGTTTTGTTATTTACAAATTTTTTCACATACTCAAAATAGTAGTTTATTACTTTTTATTATTTTTATAATTCCTTACACCAAAATAACCAATTACAATAACTACTACAACTACAAAATAAATCCAAGGAAAAGTTTCAATACCCACTCTTCCACCCCCTTTTTATATGTAATGTACATGAAAATCAAATAATATATATTATCTAATTCATAGTATATTATACCATATTATTCCAATAATATGACAGTTCCCCAGCTTTAATATGCTTGTTTTAGTATTTGAATAGGAATTATTTGCCCGCTAATCTTTTTAATTGTAGCTCTGTCATTCCATATTTCATTCTAAGTTGGTTAATATTTTTGCCGTTATATGTTCTTGCAATTTCTCTGTTTCTCTCTCCCATAGTTACTCTGTGATAAACTGGTATGTACACATTAGTTCCTCCATAAAGTTTACTTAGTTTCAAAAAATTTCCCATTCCTATGATTTCCACCATTGCGTGTAAGTTATAAGGTATATCATCTATTAAAACATCCATAATTTCTCCTCCTTTTTTATTAAAATATATTTAAATTATTTTCTACTAGGCATTATATGAGTTTATATAGTTTTTTAATCTGTAGTTATTACTTGCTTCACTAAAGGTTATAATATTGTCTTTTGCCATTTCCACAAGTCTACTTCCCACAGCTTCGTCCCAGCTTATTATTTCATCTATAGTTTTTTCTGTTGAAATAATTAAGGGCATATTTTTTAAATATCTACTGTTGATGATTCTATAAATATAGTTAAGATCTGCTGCTGTGATTTTCCCCTTCAAAAAATCGTCTATAAAAAGCACTCTAGGGTTTAGGTACTTGTTCATTTCTCTTATGAAGTTTTCCTCGTCTGTTACACATTGTTTAAGGTTCATAATCATGGAGTTGTACTCCACATAGCGACAGCCAACATTTTGGTCTATTAAATTGAGCATGGCAGCTATTCCTAGATGTGTCTTTCCTGATCCAGGACGACCACAAATTAAAAGAGATGAATTATTATCTGTAAAGTCATTGCAAAACTTAAGTGCCCTATGCCTTGCTTTAATTTGATATTTTTTTGCACAATTAAAAGAGCTAAAGGTTTTTTCCTTAAAAGCTTCACTTAGACCGCACTTCTCCAATTTTTCTAGTGACTGTTTTTTTGCTAAACATTCGCAAGGTATGGCAACTTCACAGTTATGGCTGTTTTTCTCAAATACATACCCAAAATCTCTGCATTTTTTACAGTCATAATTATCTTCCTCAGTTTTGCAGTTTTCCATTAGTTTTTTCATTCTTTCAAGTAGTTTTCCATCCATCTGCTCCCCCCTACACTACTCCAAGCTTAGCTTCAAGCTCTTTCATTTCTTTTAACAAATCCTTGTCAATTTCTTCGTCATAATCCTCATGATTTTTTATGGAAATTTTCTTGTTTTTAGGCCCACTTACCCTATTTTCTTTATTCAAAAGCTCCATTTCCTTAGCTTTGTACTGATCTAGAGTAAATATCTTGTCATTTGTCCATTTTTTGATTATGCCTTTTAGGTATGACGGAGTTACAACAGACTTATCAATGCATATTTCTATGGCCTTGTTAAAAAGGTCTGCCTCAATTTGTTGTGATATTTCCATAAACCAGTCCCTATTTGCAGGATAAATAGGCCCTATGTTTGACTCATAAAGTTTTGTGATTTTGCTTAAGTTTTTATCACCATTTTTTATTTTTTTAGTTTTGTCACTTAAATAAGTCACACATGCTTTTTCTTTGTTTATATATTTATCTTTCTCTTTCTCTATATCTATATCTTTCTCTTTCTCTTTCTCTATATCTATATCTTTCTCTTTCTCTAGCGTTTCATTTTTGTTACCATGTGTTTCATCTGCGTTACATAGCGTTTCATTTTTGTTACTGTGTGTTTCATTTTCTTCTATTATATTATCTTTTTTATTTTCTCTATGTTTTCTAACACGTTTAGTAGTTTTATCTTCACTACCTGTCAGTTCAAAAGTCTCTAAAAGAACATATTCACTTTCACTTACACATTCTATAAGATTTTGTTTTTTTAGATATTCCAATGTTTCTTCTATTAACTTTGGATCTTCATCTATTTCCAGAGCTAAGTCTTTTGCAAAAGTATCTTCCACATATTCAAATATTAATTTGTTGTCATTTTCCAAAGATAAAGCAAGTAGCTCCAAATATATAAGCACCTTTTCATTTCCATTTTCACTTTGCTTTAACTTTTTCACTGATTTTTGTCTAAAAAAATTTCTTTGAACTTTTAACCAATAATATTTTTTTCCCATTTCATTCTCCTTAGTTTAATAGTTTTGTTTTCTCATTTCCAATCACATTATCATTATTAATTACATTTTCATCTATTAATAAAGCTTTAAATACTTCTCTTCCTTTTGAGTTAATCATAGTCTGTATTCCACTGTGGTTATGTTGTGTTGTATAAAATCTAAATGTAAAGTATTCCATGGCGTGGGCATAAGGTTTAAGATTGTCTGATGCATCTCTGTAACAATAGTTATTAAGAAGTAGCCAGCTTACAAACAAGTTTTCTCTAATACCTATTATCTTTGCTGTGTCTCTAAAGTTTGTAGACAAATCAATAGAGCTTATTTCACTTTTGTGTGTGGAAGTTTTTATAGTAGGATAAGTTTTCCTATTACTCTTTGTAAATGGTGATGTGTTTTGATTTTTCATTTTATTTTTTAGTTGTAGCAATCTGGCAATAAGAGCCTCTGGTGAGTTAAATTTCTTATCCATTTCAATAAAATGCTTTCTTGCTTGTCTTCCTCTTTCACTTCTTTGGATCATACAAATTTCCTTTGCCATGTCTATTTTCAATATATAATCTGTTTGATTTTGGATTCCTCCTGGGGTGTCACATTTTTGTGTAACCCTTTGATAATCTTCATTTTCTTCAAATCCGTATTCCAACATTCTAAGTATCCATACCTTATATCTTGTTTGGATATGAAGATATTTGTGCAAGTCTCTGGAGCTTATAACTACCTCCTCATTATCATTCATTGTTACTGGTACTAATTGTTGAATGTTGTGCATAGCTTCCATAATTCTTCCTCCTTAGTTTTTATAAATTTATTAATAAAATTATAGAGTAATTAATTGAACTGTTTATAAAATATATTTTTAGAAGTTATATTGAAAAATTCGCTTCGCTCATGTCGCCAACGAGATGCCTTCGTTATCACTTCAGGCAACTCCGTTGCTCAAAAACACATTTTTTACACTTTCTAAATGAGTTGACATAACTTCATCCCAGAGTTTATCAACAACGTAAATTCAACTATAATTTGTTAACATGTAAAAAACTGCCATACTAAAATTAATATGACAGTTTTTTGATGATATTTTAATTATTTGATTTTAGAATTGGCACACATAAATATATCTCTGATTTTACTTCAGAAATATAAACTTTTAATTCATTTATTTTATGATTTTCTAGTAAATCTTTTATTATGTAGCTCTTTATTTTATCTTTTGTTTGTAAATTTAGCTCTTTCAATAATGCTAAACTTCTTTTTTTAATCTTTTGTGCTTCTACATTATTTTTATCATTATTAAGTACTTTGTTACAACAATTAATAGATTTAAGATATCTTCCTGATTTTTTATAAAGAAATGCACATGTTAATAAGTAACTGCTATCATGTTCAAATATATTGCAAAATAATAAGTAAATTTTTAAAGATTCTTCATACTTTTCATTTTTCAATAAATCTTCTGCTTCTTGCAGTTTCTTATCTACTTTTGTTTTTAATTTAGATATTTTGTTTTTGTAAAGTTCCTTATATTCCCCCAGATGCTCAATTGATTTATCATTTACAGCATCCCTATATTCATCGTAAGACATTTCTACACCAAGATGTTTTAACACACTATCTAAAGTTTCTTTTTTTACTAGCTTTTTATAGTTTTCTATGATGTATATATTTGTTACGGAAACATTAGATCGGGCTGATAATGCCTCTTGGGAATAACCTATACTTATTCTTATTTCCTTCAAGTTTATCCACATAACTACCTTATCCACCCTTTTCATATAAAGTTTATTACAAATAAATTATAATTAATTTTCCTATAAATGTCTCGGTAGAAAACCGGTAGATTTATAAATTTGCTATTTTTTTACAGTATTTATTCCTAAATATGTATAAATAGTTTTTTTTACTAAAAAATGCCCCCTTCATGATAGCAGTTTATAATTTCAACTATTTATCATAAATGGAGCACTTTATAAGTCTATAGGGTTAATTTTTATATTTATTATTAAAACATATGTATTTTATAAAATTCCTTTATTAAAAAAATGAATTAGGTTCACTCTCAGGTGCATCTTCTGGTAGACCTGCTTCTTTTTTAGGAGAATCTTCTTTTAGGTGCCATTCATACCATCCACCATCATAAACACAAATATTTTTGTATCCCATAGATAAAGCGTAAAAATAAGTTTCACTAGCTCTCCACCCTGTTCCACAATGGAAAGATATATTTTTATCAGAAGTTATACCCCACTTGTCCCATCTTTGTTTTATAAGATTATAATTAAACATAGTGTCATCTATATTTCTATAATCTTCCATGTTGTATGGATCAGATCCTGCATATGCAAATCTGGCATTTTTTATTTCACCAGCATCTTTTATATAAGTATAACCACTTTTTTCACCCTTGTATTCTACAAAACTTCTAACTGAAGCTATAACAGAATTTTTTGTATCATTTACCATTTTAAGTTCTTCTTCATAATCTATTAAAATTCCTGGATTTTGAGGAACATCACTACCAAAATCTTTAACAGGCTTATATTCATTAACTTCACTTTCTAAAGGCATATTCATACTATTAATTAATTTTTTGCCACCATTTAGAAGCCTTACATCCTTAACCCCTGCATACTTCATAACTACACCAAGTCTAGCTGCTGCTGTTGTATTTAATCCATATACAACTACAGTAGTATCTTTAGTAATTCCCATTTCCTCCAATTTTTGTTTTATCCATTTATCCTTAGGTCTATTCCAATAACTAAATTTCTTTTCATCACTCATTTTATCATAGTTTGGAAGTATTCTTTCACCTTGTATATGATTTAAACTATCGTCAATTGTAATTGCAGATGGTATATGACCTTTATTGTAATCACCCTTATCTTTACCAAAAGCAATTTCTACCACCTTATATTCTCCACCTTTAAATGTATCTGGTTTTTTCCCATCAACCAAATCATATACCCATTGTGGATGAACTAATGTTTCATAATTTTTCATTTTTTCAACAGGTAATTTTTTTGATACATACTCATTAAATCCACCTGTTAGTATACTTAAATCCGTAAACCCAAGTTCTTTAAATTTATTATATATCTCTTTATCTACCTCATTGTTTGAATATATTACAGTTTTTTTGGACTTATCAATTTCTCTTCTTTTTAACTCTATGTCTATCTTAGAAGAATTACTTTCTATGTTTAACCAAGAAGCTGGAAAATCTATAGAGCCATCTATGTGTCCACCTGAACCTTCTTTATTATCCCAACCTATATATTGGTACTCTTCTCTTATGTCTATTACTTGTGTTTTTTTGTCAATTTCCTCGTTTAATTGTGATACCTTAATACTTTTAATATCATTATTATCTTCTTTGTCTGTGCTAGAACATGCAACCGTTATCATGGACATGCTTAATAATGAGATTACTATTAATACTTTTTTTACTATATTCACTACTTTCCCTCCTATTTTGTAAAATACTGCATTATTAATGCTATCACAGTAGTAATTCTACCTCAAATAGAATATTTCTATAAATTTCCATCTATTATAGATTTTTTATATAAGTTATGATTTTTACTATTTATAAGTTGCAAAATTGTTGCATACAAAAAAGGCATACACATTTTTGTGTATACCTTTTTTGTATGCAACAACCTTTACCTAAATTACAATTAATAATGTACATATCTAGTTTAAAAATATAATAACACCTAGGAAATTATTTAACATATGTAAAATAATATTGTATTTTATATCCTTTGTTTTAATATAAATATATGTGATTGATATTGAGCCTACTAATCTTGGAAGAGCACTTGATATTACTGATAAAATAATATTGTAATTAGAATAACCCCAATTCTCAGTGTGTAAAAGCATAAATAATATAATATTAGTTATTATTACCATATTTTTAACTACATTATTTTTCATGTCTAAATAATCAGATGCAATATTAAAATATACACCTCTAAAGATTAATTCCTCCATCAATGGACGAAATGTAAATGCACTTATTAATAATATATTACTAAGTTCCATATTAGGAGCATTTCCATATGGCATTTGCTCAGTAATGTGTGAACACAAATACCCCCATAACATACTCATTATTGGCAATGATAACGTTAATAATATATATTTTTTATTATAGTCAAGAAGACTCTTTATAGATATTTTCCTATAAGCATTTTCTAATATTCCATTATTATATGTAAATTGCAATATATATTTGTATAAAAAGAGGAAAATAATTATGTACAAAAAATATACTTTTAAGAATTACCTGAAGAAGAACTATCTAAATAATTAAGTTTAGACTTTAACCTATATGATGGAC
>NZ_JAHZMO010000030.1 GCF_020748185.1 Terrisporobacter petrolearius
ACACCGCCCTTTCACGGCGGTAACAGGGGTTCGATTCCCCTATGAGTCACCATGCGGGTGTAGCTCAATGGTAGAGTTCCGGCCTTCCAAGCCGGCTGTGAGGGTTCGATCCCCTTCACCCGCTCCAATTTAATTAATTCCCGGGACCATAGCTCAGCTGGGAGAGCACCTGCCTTACAAGCAGGGGGTCACAGGTTCGAGCCCTGTTGGTCCCACCATTAAAAACACAAACGCGGCCTGGTAGTTCAGTTGGTTAGAATGCCAGCCTGTCACGCTGGAGGTCGAGGGTTCGAACCCCTTCCAGGTCGCCATAATCATGACTCATTAGCTCAGTCGGTAGAGCACTTGACTTTTAATCAAGGTGTCCGGAGTTCGAATCTCCGATGGGTCACCAATTATTCATAAAAACCATGTATAAATTTATACATGGTTTTTATTTTACTAAAATAAAATGTATGATGAGAGTCAGAGCTTATTTTTATATAAGCTCTATTTTTATTGAATAATTCATTATTTACTACTCATTATTCATAAACCCCTGAAGATGTAAGGTTTATTGTTAAAACATTATATTATAAATTATTTAAATTATTTTAAATGGGTAATATATATTAATGAATAAATTTTATAATAAATGTTCATACAAAAGGTCAATAATAGAATTATTATGGTATAATTATTATTGTAATTATACGGAACGGATGTTCTAAAGGAGTGAGGAGATATGGATTTTGAAATTCAATCAGCTTTTAAGCCAACCGGGGATCAGCCAGAAGCAATAAAAGAGATTGTTACTTCAATTAATAAGGATGAAAAATTTCAAACATTACTAGGGGTAACAGGTTCGGGTAAAACTTTTACTATGGCAAATATAATTAGAGAGGTAAAGAAACCAACCTTGATCCTGGCTCATAATAAAACTTTAGCCGCTCAATTATATAGTGAGTTTAAAGAGTTTTTCCCTAATAATGCAGTTGAATACTTTGTAAGTTATTATGATTACTATCAACCAGAAGCTTATGTAGCATCTAGTGATACATACATAGAAAAAGATTCAAGTATAAATGATGAAATAGATAAACTGAGACACTCAGCTACAGCATCTATATTAGAAAGAGATGACGTAATAGTAGTATCTTCTGTTTCTTGTATTTATGGTATAGGAGATCCGGACGATTATAAAAAACTTATGTTATCTATTAGAACAGGAATGGAAATTGATAGAGATACACTTATAAGAAAATTAGTTGACATACAATATGAAAGAAATGATATTAACTTTGTTAGAGGAACTTTTAGAGTTAGAGGAGATATTTTAGAATTATTCCCAGCAAGTGATGATGAAAAAGCTATAAGAATAGAATTTTTTGGTGATGAAATAGATAGAATAGTGGAAATTGACTATGTTACAGGGAAAATTTTAGGAACAAGAAGTTATATAGCAGTATTCCCAGCATCACACTATGTTACAACTCCAGAAAAAGTTGCTCATGCAGTGGAAGCTATTGAAAAAGAGCTATTAGAAAGAGTTCAATATTTTAAAGAAAATGATAAATTAATAGAAGCTCAGAGAATTGAACAAAGAACTAAATATGATATAGAAATGCTTAATGAAATAGGTACTTGTCAGGGAATAGAAAACTATTCAAGACATATAACAGGAAGAGAAGAAGGTGAAAAACCTTATACATTAATGAGTTTCTTCCCAGATGATTTTTTATTAATAGTAGATGAATCTCACGTTACTATTCCTCAAGTTAGAGGTATGTATGCAGGAGACCGCTCAAGGAAACAATCATTGATAGAAAATGGATTTAGATTACCTTCTGCTTATGACAATAGACCTTTAAATTTCTCTGAATTTGAAGAAAATATAAATCAAGTACTGTTTGTTTCTGCAACACCAGGGCCTTATGAAATAGAGCATTCTACAACTGTGGCACAGCAAATAATAAGACCAACAGGTTTATTGGACCCGGTTATAGAAGTAAGGCCAATTGAAAATCAAATAGATAATTTAGTTGGTGAAATAAATGAGGTTGTTGAAAGGAAAGAAAGAGTATTAATTACAACTTTAACTAAGAAAATGAGTGAAGATTTAACTAACTATTTAAAAGAGATAGGAATAAGGGTTAAATATTTACATTCAGATATAGATACACTGGAAAGAACAGAAATAATTAGGGACTTAAGACTGGGCAAATTTGATGTATTAGTAGGTATAAACTTACTTAGAGAAGGTTTGGATATACCTGAGGTTTCTTTAGTTGCAATATTAGATGCTGATAAAGAAGGTTTCTTAAGGTCTGAAACTTCATTAATACAGACAGTAGGACGTGCGGCTAGAAACTCGGAAGGTAGAGTTATAATGTATGCTGATAAGATTACACGTTCTATGGCAGCAACTATTGAAGAAACTAAGAGAAGAAGGGAAATACAGTCTCAATATAACGAAGAAAACGGAATAACTCCTAAAACTATTGTTAAAGAAGTTAGGGATAGTATAGAAACACTTAAACCAGCTGATGAAGAAGTTGTATTTGGAATTGCTGAGAGTAAAGATGAATATGGAGTTAAAAATAATATAGAAACGCTACAAAAAGAAATGATGGAAGCTGCACAAAACTTACAATTTGAAAGAGCAGCTCAGCTAAGAGATAAGATAAAAGAGTTGGAAGAAAGGATAAAGAATTAATGGAAGATAAAATCATTATAAAAGGCGCAAAAGAACACAACCTTAAAAATGTCAGTATAGAACTTCCTAGAAATAAGTTTATAGTTTTCACAGGGCTATCGGGTTCTGGAAAGTCCTCTTTAGCTTTTGATACTATTTATGCAGAAGGTCAAAGAAGATATGTGGAAAGTTTATCAGCTTATGCTAGACAGTTTTTAGGTCAAATGGAAAAACCAAATGTGGAATATATAGAAGGTTTATCACCAGCAATATCTATAGATCAAAAAACAACATCAAAAAATCCTCGTTCTACAGTAGGTACTGTAACAGAAATTTATGATTACTTAAGGCTTTTATTTGCAAGAGTTGGGGATGTACATTGCCCTACATGTGGTGAACCAATATCTCAAATGACCATACAAGAAATAGTAGATAAAGTAATTGAATTACCTGAAAGAACAAAGATTCAAATTTTATCTCCAGTAGTGAGAGGTCAAAAAGGAACACACAAAAAACTTATAGAGAGTATTGCTAAAGATGGTTTCGTAAGAATAAGAGTTAATGGAGAAAATCAGGAAGTAAGCGATGAGATTAACTTAGAGAAAAATAAAAAACACAATATAGAGGTTGTTGTAGATAGAATAGTTGTAAAAGATGGAATAGAAGGAAGGCTTGCTGATTCCATAGAAACGGCTGTCAAATTGTCTGATGGGCTTGTTATAGCTCAAATAATAGACGGAGAAGAAATATTATTTTCTACTAAATTTGCTTGTCCAGAACATGGAATAGGAATCGAAGAATTATCACCAAGAATGTTCTCATTCAATGCTCCTTTTGGTGCTTGTGATGTATGTAAAGGTCTAGGAGAAAGTAGAGAAGTTGACCCAGATCTTATTATACCAAACAAGGAATTAAGTATTAAACAAGGAGCTATAGCAGCCTGGGGAAGTGTAAGTACAAGTGATGATACATATTATAGTAAAATGGTGCAAAGTTTAGCAGAGCATTTTAATGTATCTTTAGATACACCATTTAAGGACTTACCAGAAGATTTTGTTCAAGAATTACTTTACGGTGAAAATAATGTAATGGTTCAATTTATATTTGATTCAAAATTTGGTGGAAGAAGAGAATATAAAGCTCCTTTTGAAGGTGTAATAGTAAACCTTGAAAGAAGATATAGAGAAACTAACTCAGAATATTCAAGAGATAAAATAGAAGAATATATGGCTGAAAGACCTTGTCCAAAATGTAAAGGTAATAGGCTTAAAAAAGAAGTGCTATCTGTTTTAATAGGTGGAAAAAATATAATGGAAGTTACAGATTTATCTGTAAAAGAATTATTAAATTTTGTTCAAAACTTAGAGCTAAGTGAAAAAAATAAGTTTATAGCCCATGAAATTTTAAAGGAAATAAATGAAAGAGCATCTTTCTTAAAGGATGTTGGACTTGAATATTTAACTTTATCAAGAAAAGCTGGAACTTTATCAGGAGGAGAAGCGCAAAGAATTAGGCTTGCTACTCAAATAGGTTCTGCTTTAGTGGGAGTTTTATATGTACTAGACGAGCCAAGTATAGGACTTCATCAAAGAGACAATGAAAAATTAATAGGAACTTTGAGACATTTGACTGATCTTGGAAATACATTAATTGTAGTTGAACATGATGAAGATACTATGAGAGAAGCTGACCATGTAGTAGATATAGGGCCAGGTGCAGGTATTCATGGTGGAGAAATAGTAGCTCAGGGTACTTTAGATGAAATATTAGAAAATCCTAATTCAATGACGGGATTATATTTAAGTGGTAAAAAAGTAATAGAAATACCTGATAGCATAAGAGAAGGTAATGGGAACTTTATAGAAATCAAAGGTGCCACAGAAAATAACTTAAAAAACATTAATGCAAAGATACCTCTTGGGAAATTTGTATGTATAACTGGCGTATCAGGATCAGGTAAAAGTTCATTAATTAACTCTATTTTATACAAGGGTGTAGCAAGTAAGGTTAATAGATTAAGACAAAGACCTGGAAAACATAAAGAAATTCAAGGTATTGAAAATATCGATAAAGTAATAAATATAGATCAAAGCCCAATAGGAAGAACTCCTAGATCAAACCCTGCAACCTACACAGGTGTATTTGATCAAATAAGAGACTTATTTGCTACAACTAATGAAGCTAAAGCTAGAGGATACAAAAAAGGAAGATTTAGTTTCAATGTTAAAGGTGGCAGATGTGAAGCTTGTAAAGGTGATGGTATAATTAAAATAGAAATGCATTTCTTGCCTGATGTTTATGTCCCTTGCGAAATATGTAAAGGAGAGAGATACAATAGAGAAACTTTACAAGTTAAATATAAAGACAAGAGTATAGCGGATATTTTAGACATGAATGTGGAAGAAGCAGTAAAGTTCTTTGAAAACATACCATCAATAAAAAGAAAGCTGGAAACACTAATGGATGTAGGACTTTCTTATATTAAACTTGGCCAACCTTCAACTCAGTTATCAGGAGGAGAAGCACAAAGAATTAAACTTGCAACAGAATTAAGTAAAAGACCAACAGGAAAGACTTTATATATTCTTGATGAACCTACAACGGGACTTCATATGGCAGATGTTGATAAGTTAGTTCATGTTTTACAAAAGTTAGCTGATACAGGAAATACTATAGTTGTTATAGAACATAATTTAGATGTTATAAAAACTAGTGACTATATTATAGACCTAGGGCCAGAAGGAGGAGACAAAGGTGGAAAAATAATAGCCACTGGAACTCCTAAAGAAGTATCTAAAGTAAAAGGTTCATACACGGGACAATTCCTGAAAAAGTATTTTGAATAAGTATGGAAATTAAATATTTTAAAAGACTAAAGAAAAACTTCTGATTTTTATATATAAAGATTAGAAGTTTTATTATAGGAATGAACTTTGAGCAACGCAGTTACCTGAAGTGAGTCACCCATGCAGTGGCTCAAAGCGGTAGCGAAGGTAGCTAGTTAGCGATATAAGGGAAGCGGATTTTTGGAGGAAAAAGTGTTTGATATACAAGAGCAATTAAAAAAACTACCAGCTGAGCCTGGAGTATATTTAATGAAGGATGAAAATGACAAAATAATCTATGTGGGAAAAGCTATCTCATTAAAAAATAGAGTAAGACAATATTTTCAATCATCAAAAAATCATTCTTCTAAAGTAAAATCAATGGTTAAAAATATCAAATCCTTTGAATATATAATCACTGATTCAGAGCTAGAAGCTTTAATTTTAGAATGTAATTTAATTAAAAAATATAGACCAAAGTACAATGTGTTGCTAAGAGATGACAAAACGTATCCTTATATAAAAGTAACAGTGAATGAGGATTTCCCAAGAGTATTAAAAGTTAGAAGAGTACTTAGAGATAAGGCAAAATATTTTGGACCATATACAAATGTGGAAGCAGTCAATGATACTTTAGATGTTATAAGAAATATTTATCCCATAAGAACTTGCAATGTAGATATTGAAAGAGCTATAAAAAGTAATATGAGGCCTTGTTTAAATCTTCATATAAAAAGATGTGTGGGACCTTGTACTGGAAATGTTTCAAAAGAGGAATATAACAAAATGATAGAAGAAATATTATTATTTTTATCTGGAAAAGAAGAAACTTTAATAGAAATTTTAAAAGAAAAAATGAATAAATGTTCTATGGAATTTAATTTTGAAGAAGCGGCTCTATACAGAGATAAAATAATAAACCTTCAAGATATGATGCAAAAACAAAAAATTGATGTATCTACAGATGATGTTAATCAAGATATCATTGCTATGGCTTATAATGATGAAGAAGCTTGTGTGCAATCATTTTTCATTAGACATGGGAAAATTGTTGGAAGAGAGCACTTCATATTAGAAGGAACAAAAGATTCTAGTAAGGAATCTATACTTAGCTCTTTTGTAAAACAATTCTATCTGAAAGCAGAATATATTCCAAAGGAAATTATCATTGAATGCGAAATAGAAGATCAGGTAGTTCTTGAAGAGTGGTTATCAAATATTAAAGGTCAAAAAGTATTTATAAGGGTTCCACAAAAAGGAGATAAAAAAAGTCTGATATCAATGGTTAAGAAGAATGCCATGGAATATTTAGAAAAATTCTCTAATTTAAATAAAAGAAAATATGAAAAAAGCGAAGGGGCTTTAATAGAGCTGGCGGAAGTACTAGGTTTGGAAGAACCACCAAGAAGAATAGAGTCCTATGATATATCTAACATACAAGGTGTAGATTCCATAGGTGTTATGGTTGTTTTTACAAATGGACTTAAAGATAAAAAAGAATATAGAAGATACAGAATAAAAACTGTAGAAGGTCCCAATGACTATGACTCTATGGCAGAAATTTTAGATAGACGATTGCAAAAAGGGGATTTTGCTGATTTAATATTACTAGATGGTGGAAAAGGTCAAGTTAGTGCTGTAAAAAAAGTTTTTGATAAATATGGAATAGATATTCCTTTATGGGGAATGTATAAAGATGATAAACATAGAACAAAAGGATTAATATGTGCATCAAAGGAAATTGAACTAGATAAAACATCAAATTTATATAGATTCGTTGCAAGTATACAAGAAGAAGTTCACAACTATGCTATAAGTTATCACAGAAGCTTGAGAAATAAATCATTAACGAAATCTTCTTTAGACCATATACCTGGTGTGGGAGAAAAAAGAAAAAAAGCTTTATTATCTAATTTTAAAAGTATTGAAGATATAAAAAACGCATCAGTAGAGGAATTATCTAAGGTAGAAGGGCTAAATAAAAGTGTAGCAGAAAATATTTATGATTATTTTAGAAAGGGAGAATAAATAATTGATAGAAACAGTAAAAGACATAGTATATATATCTCAATTAGTTGAGGATTTAAATTTGGAAGTAGTATATATGCCAAAAGGTAAAGAATACTACGTAGAGTCAGAAGATGTAAATAGAACAGGCCTGCCATTAGCTGGATATTTTGAGTATTTTCCATATGAGAGAATTCAAATAATAGGAAGAACAGAATATACTTATTTTCAAAATATAAAAAAAGAAGAAAGAGAAAAAAGACTAGATAAGTTTTTCTCTTATGAAATACCTGTGTTAATAGTCACAAGGGATTTAGATATAGATGAAGACATAATAGCAAGTGCTAAAAAATATAATAGAGTTGTTTTAAGTAGTAAATGCAATACTACAAGGTTTATAAATAGACTATCTAATTATTTAGATAACAAACTGGCACCTCATGTTACTATGCATGGAGTTTTAGTAGATGTATATGGTATAGGTGTGTTGATAAAAGGTGAGAGTAGCATAGGTAAGTCAGAAACTGCTTTAGAATTAATCCAAAAAGGTCATAGACTTGTAGCTGATGATGCCGTTGAAATTAGAAAAGTTGATGATAGTAGATTAGTAGGACAAGCACCTGAAATATTAAAACACTATATGGAAATCAGAGGAATTGGCATAATAGATGTAAAGAGTTTATATGGTGTTGGAGCCATAAAAAATCAAAAAGCTATTGATATAGTAATTGAACTGGAAAATTGGAATCAACAAAAGTATTATGATAGATTAGGTTTAGACAGAGAATATGAAGAAATACTAGGAAGACAAGTTGAAAAACTAGTAATACCTGTTAAACCAGGAAGAAATACTTCTATGATAATTGAAGTTGCAGCTATGAATTTTAGACAAAAGGGAATGGGTATAGATGCAGCTCAAGAATTTACACAAAAATTATCTCAAGTAATTGATAA
Source organism: Terrisporobacter petrolearius (assembly GCF_020748185.1). Classification (GTDB taxonomy): domain Bacteria; phylum Bacillota; class Clostridia; order Peptostreptococcales; family Peptostreptococcaceae; genus Terrisporobacter; species Terrisporobacter petrolearius. The sequence goes on from NZ_JAHZMO010000030.1 coordinate 8,461, forward strand.
ATAAATTAAAAAGGAGTTATGATATTTTAAAAATATCATAACTCCTTTTAATTTTTAATTAATAGGTAAATTATTAGCTGTTAGCATTCAGCGTCAGCAAATACATTACTTTTATCATAGTATTCAGTATGAAGTAATTCATGAGATTTGTGTCCGCCTCTTTCACCTAGGAAATCATCATATAATTTGATGATATCTGGGTTAGCATGAGAAAGACGTTGTGGTTTATTAGCATCTATTTCATATAAAGCTTTAGCTCTTGATTTAACTTTATCATAGTCTCCACCATGATAAGGTTGACCAGCACCAGCAACACATCCACCAGGACAAGCCATGATTTCTATTACATGATACTTACAAGTTCCAGCTCTTAATTCATCCATTAATTTTCTTGCATTTCCTAAACTACTTGCAGCAGCTACATTTACTGTATGACCAGCTATTTCTAAAGAAGCTTCTTTTATTCCGTCCATACCTCTAACTACTGTAAAGTCTAGAGATGGAGCTTCTTCTTTAGTTATATCATGATATGCAGTTCTAAGTGCAGCTTCAAGAACACCACCAGTAGCACCGAATATATCAGCAGCTCCTGTAGAATATCCAAGTGGACTATCAAATTCAGCTTCTTCTAAGTTAGCTAAATCTACACCAGCTTCTTTTATCATTCTAGCTAATTCTCTAGTAGTTAATGATAAATCAGTATCTAAATATCCATCTTGACCTAATTCTTCTCTTGAAACTTCGTATTTTTTAGCAACACAAGGCATTATAGACATAACAATTACTTCATCAGGTTTTTTACCTAAAGCTTTTTCAGCAAAGTAGTGTCTAGCTATTGGAGAGAACATGCTTTGTGGAGATTTACAAGTAGATAAGTATCCTAATAAATCTGGGAATTCATGTTCCATAAAGTTAACCCAAGCTGGACAACAGCTAGTTAATATAGGAAGCTTTTCACCTTTAACAAATCTATTTACAAACTCATTAGCTTCTTCCATTATAGTTAAGTCAGCTGCAAAGTTAGTATCAAATACATAATCAAATCCTAAAGCTTTTAATGCAGCAACCATTTTACCAGTAGATATAGAACCTGGCTCTAATCCAAATTCTTCACCTAAACCAACTCTTACAGCTGGAGCAGTTTGAACCATAACTGGTTTTTCTTTTTGACCTAGAGCAGCCCAAGCTTCAGCAGTATTATCTTTTTCTATTAAAGCACCTGTTGGACATACGCTTATACATTGTCCACAGAAAGTACAGTTAGTATCAACTAAATCAACACCGTAGAAAGTAGAAACTTCTGTACCAAATCCACGGTTGATACCAGATAATACACCAACTGTTTGAACTTCGTTACACATAGTTTCACATCTTCTACATAGTATACATTTTGCATGATCTTTAACTATAGATTTAGTAGAAGTATCAACAGGAACATAAGATTGGTCTCCATCAGAGAATCTTACATTTCTTATTCCTAGATCTGCAGCAATATCTTGTAATTCACAATTTCCGCTCTTAATACAAGACAAACAATCTTTTGGATGGTCTGATAACATTAATTCAACAACATTCTTTCTATATTTTAATGCTTCTGGTGAATTAGTATTTACAACCATACCTTCTCTAACTAATGTACCACAAGCAGGAACTAATCCTCTTCCAGCACTAACCATACATACACGACAAGATGCACAATGGTTATCAAATTTTATATCATCCATATGTAAATGACATAGGCTTGGTATTTTAACATTTACTTGTTTTGCAGCTTCTAATATTTTTGTATCAGAAGGAACTGAAACAGCTTTGCCATTTATAGTTAAATTAACTAAACTCATTAATAAACCCCTCCTTAGCGTAATTATCTTTTAACAATTGCACCCTTCTTACATTTTTCTATACAAGTACCACATTTAATACATACAGAAGTATCTATAATATGTTTTTCTTTCTTTTCACCGCTTATTGCATCAACTGGACAGTTTTTAGAACATAATCCACAACCAATACAATCATCAGTAATTACAAAGTCTAACATAGAACTACATTTTCCTGCTGGACATTTATGGTCTTTAACGTGAGCTAAATATTCATCATAGAAACAATCCATAGTACTTAATACAGGGTTAGGGGCGCATTTTCCTAGACCACATAAAGCAGTATTTTTTACAGTTAATGCTAAATCTTTTAGATCAACTAAGTCTTGCTCGCATCCTTTACCTTCACAGATTTTGTCCAATAATTCATATAATCTCTTTGTACCTATACGACAAGGAGTACATTTACCACAAGATTCCTCAACAGAGAAGTCTAAGAAGAATCTAGCTATTTCAACCATACAGTCAGTTTCATCAAGAACAAGCATACCACCAGAACCCATCATAGAGCCTATAGAAGCTAAAGACTTATAATCTATAGGAGTATCTAAATCTTTAGTAGAAATACAACCACCAGATGGTCCACCAGTTTGAACAGCTTTAAATTCTTTATCATGTAAAATACCGCCACCTATCTCATAAACGATCTCTCTAAGTGTAGTACCCATAGGAACTTCAACAAGTCCAACATTGTTTACTTTTCCACCTAATGCAAAAACTTTAGTACCTTTAGAATCTTCTGTACCATAAGAAGTAAACCAATCAGAACCTTTAGTTATTATAACTGGAACATTACCGAATGTTTCAACATTATTTAAGCAAGTAGGAGCATTCCATAAACCGTGTTTAGAAGAAGAGAAAGTCTTCATTCTAGGCTCACCACGTTTACCTTCTATAGAGTGCATTAAAGCAGTACCTTCACCGCAAACGAAAGCACCAGCACCATATTTTAATTCAAGTTTAAAGTTAAATCCGCTACCCATTATGTTTTCACCTAATAGACCAGCTTCTTCAGCTGCAGCTATAGCTATTTTTAGTCTTTCGATAACACGAGGGTACTCAGCTCTTATGTAGATATATCCTATATCAGAACCAATAGCATATCCACAGATTGCCATAGCTTCCAATACATTATGAGGATCACCTTCTAATAAAGATCTATCCATAAAGGCACCTGGGTCACCTTCATCAGCATTACATACAACAAATTTTTTACCGTTAACAGGAGGGTTTTTAGCAGATGCTTCCCATTTTACTCCCGTAGGGAATCCAGCTCCACCTCTACCTCTAAGTCCTGAAGCTTTCATTTCTGCAACAACTTGTTCAGGAGTCATTTCATTCAAAGCTTTTCCAAGACCTAAATATCCACCGTTAGCTAAATATTCTTCAAGACGCTCTGGGTGTATAACACCAAGATTTCTTAAAGCTATCTTTTCTTGTTTTTTATAGAAAGACATATCTTTTTCATTATTAACTCTTAAGTTATCTAATGAAGGCTCTTCAAATAATAATCTTTCAACAACTACATTATTTTTTATATGACTTTCAACAATTTCCTTAGCATCTTCTGGAGAAAGATGCACATAGAAAACGTTATCAGGATAAACTTTTACTATAGGACCAACAGCACAGAATCCAAAACATCCAGTTAATTCAACTTTAGCTACATCTTCAAGACCAGCTTTTTTTATTTCATCTTGTAAGGCTTCTAAAACCTTTATACTACCAGAAGAAGCACATCCAGTATCACCACAAACTAATATTTCTCTTTTTGTAGGAACACCATCAACGCCGTCTTTTTTTCTTAAATCAAGAAGAGGTTTGTACCCTTCAACAGCAGCTTCTAATTCAGCATAAGAATTAATTCTTTTCATGTATTATCCCCCCTAACAGCTCATTTCTACTTCTTTATAGTCGTTTATTATACCTGTAACATCATCAGGTGTAACTCGGCTATATACTCTACCATCAACAACAACAACAGGAGCAAGTCCACAAGCACCTACACATCTTAAACACTCAATAGTGAATTTAAGATCAGGAGTAGTTTCTCCAGATTTAATTCCCAATTGTTTTTCGAATTCTTCAAGAACAGCGTTTGCCCCTTTAACGAAACAAGCAGTTCCTAAGCATACATTAATTTTGTGTTCTCCAACTGGAGTAGTAGAGAAATAAGAATAGAAGCTAACAACGCCGTATACTTTGGCAGGAGAAAGATTTAATTTTCCTGCTATATAAAGTTGAACCTCTTTTGGTAGATAGCCAAATATACCTTGAGCTTCTTTAAGTACATATATTAATGCACTCTCATCAGCCTCAGGAAGAGCAGCGATTAAGCTATCTAATTCATCAAATAATTTTTTGTTTTGTGAAACAAAATTGCACATGCAAATTCCCCCTTTTCATTTTGAAGTTAGTCATAGTAAATAATTAACAGCAAAAACTTAAAATACATTCTATAAATTTTAAGAGGATGTATTTATAAAATTAGCTAACTAAAAATTTATAGAGTTAAAAATTTAACATTTAAAAATTTCTATAAAAATATATAAAAAATACTAATATAGAAAAATTTGTAATTCTACTTTATATTATAGTATAAGGATATGTTAAAAAGCTAATAAAAAATTATAATTCAAATATAGAATAATTATAAAAAAATCAAGGAATTTAGAATTTCTTTTAATAAAGTAAGGAAAATACTAAAAAATTAATCATTAAATTAAAAAAATTAAGTAGAGTATGATAAATAAATTAAATATTAAAGAATAATTTAAATATTCTGAAAAAATAAAATGAATATAATAATAACAGATTATCCAAAGTAATAAATTATTTATTTTTGTTATAAATGGATAAATTAATTGCAAAATAATGTTAAATAAATAACAAGATATAACAACCTAATATATTTAAAACATTATAAATGGAAACAGTGAAAATAAAAATAAATGTCGAAAATTACAAAAACAAGTAATGAAATATATGAAAATATAGATTTTAATAAATAAAAACTGACAAAAGAACTCAAATGATGAAAGCAAGTAGTTATATATATATGTATATAATGTTAATAAATTGATTATTCCTTAATTTAAAAATTTTTTTATAATGTGGTCAATGGATGTAAGAATGGCTTCTATTTAAAGTAGTTGAAATTAAAAAAAGATAGATGTAATAAAAATTACATCTATCTTTGAGGAATTTTAAATTAAACTATTAAAATTATGCTTGGTTTACAGAACCGAATAGTTCCATTTTTTCTTTAACGCATGCTTTTATAGCATCAACACCTGGAGCTAATAATTTACGAGGATCAAATCCTTTACCTTGTAAATCTTTTCCTTCTTCTATATATTTACGAGTAGCTTCAGCAAATACAACTTGACACTCAGTATTAACATTTATTTTAGCAACGCCTAAAGATATAGCTTCTTTTATCATTTCTTCTGGTATTCCACTTCCACCGTGTAATACTAAAGGCATAGAACCTGTAGCTTGGTTTATTTTTCCTAAAACTTCGAAGTTTAATCCAGTCCAGTTTTCAGGATATTTACCATGAATATTTCCTATACCAGCAGCAAGGAAATCTATTCCTAATTCAGATATAGCTTTGCATTCTTGTGGATCAGCAACTTCACCAGCACCAACAACACCGTCTTCTTCTCCACCTATAGAACCTACTTCAGCTTCTACAGATATGCCTTTTGAATGAGCTATTTCAACTAATTCTTTAGTTTTAGCTACGTTTTCCTCAAATGGATAATGAGAACCATCGAACATTACAGAAGAGAATCCTGCTTCTATAGTTTGTTTAGCTCCTTCATAAGAACCGTGGTCTAAGTGTAGAGCAACTGGAACTGTTATGTTTAATCCTTTTATTAAACCATTTACCATTCCAACTATTGTATCGTATCCACCCATGTATTTTCCAGCACCTTCAGATACTCCTAAAATAACTGGTGAATTATTTTCTTGTGCAGTTAATAATATTGCTTTTGTCCATTCTAAGTTATTTATATTGAATTGACCTACTGCGTATTTTCCTTCTCTTGCTTTAACTAGCATTTCTCTTGCAGAAACTAACATATTTAAACCTCCAAATTTTAATTAAGTTTAAAATTTATAAAACCTACCCATCATTTATATTATATAACTAAAACAAAAAAGAGTATAGACCCAATTATAATAAGCAAAAATTTCAATTATAATATATAATAGTGATTATGCTATTTAATATGGAAATAAATTATTTAAATAAAAATACTTCTTAAGGAGGTAAGCAAAGTGGCGAAAAAATTAAGAATAGATAAAATTCTTTCTAACGTAGGATATGGAAGTAGAGCAGAAATAAAAGTTTATTGTAAAAAAGAACTAGTCAAGGTAAATGATAAAGTAATATCAAATCCTGGGACACAAGTTGATACTGATACTGATAAAATAGAATTTAATAATGAATTAGTAAGATATAGAGAATTTGTTTATATAATGATGAACAAACCAGATGGATATTTATCAGCAACTTTTGATAAAAGAGATCCAATAGTTTTAGATTTAATAGACTCATCTTATCTGGCATTTGAACCTTTTCCTGTTGGAAGATTGGACAAGGATACAGAGGGACTTTTGGTTTTAACTAATGATGGTAAATTGGCTCATAGAGTATTATCACCTAAAAAGCATGTACCAAAGACTTATTATGCAAAAATTGATGGTGTAGTAACAGAAAAAGATGTAAAGGCTTTTGAAGAAGGTGTAACTTTAGATGATGGGTATGAAACTATGCCTTCTCAGCTTAAAATTCTAGAAAGTGGAGAAACATCTGAAATAGAACTTACTATACATGAAGGTAAATTTCACCAAGTAAAAAGAATGTTTGAGAGTGTGGGCAAAAAAGTAGTATACTTGAAAAGACTGTCTATGGGCAAATTAAAACTAGATGAAACATTAAGTCTAGGTGAATATAGAGAATTAACTGATGAAGAAGTTAAATTAATAGAAGAAAGATAAAAGAGCGGAGGAAATTATAGTGAAGAGAAAAGACATAATTGAATTTGAAGTAGGTTCTATGGAATTTGGAGGAGAGTCTTCAACTTTAATAGGAAAAAGAAAAGTAAAAATGAAGGGCGGAATTACTGGTCAAAAAGTAAAGGCTGTTGTTAAAAAAGCAAGGAGTGAAAAAGCTGAAGTAAAATTACTTGAAGTAATAGAAAATTCACCAATAGAAACTTCACCAGTATGTGACCATTTTGGTGCATGTGGAGGTTGTTCCATATTATCAGTACCTTATGAAAAACAATTAGAAATAAAAGGCGAACAAGTTCTAAATTTATTTGAAGAACAAGGAATAGAAGAATTTGAATTTTTAGGAATAGAAGGAAGTCCAGTTGAAAGATTATACAGAAATAAAATGGAGTATACTTTTGGAGATGAAGTAAAAGGTGGACCTCTTACTTTAGGAATGCACAAAAAAGGAAGACATTTAGATATTATAACTGTTGATGATTGTAGATTAGTAGATGAAGATTTTATAAAAGTATTAACTTCTACAGTTGAATATTTTGCAGAAAAGAATCTTCCTTATTATAGAATAAATTCTCACCAAGGTTATTTAAGAAACTTAGTAGTTAGAAAAGGTGTTAACACAAATGAATTAATGGTTAATATAGTAACTACAACGCAAGAAGATTTTGACATGACTGAGTATAAAGATATGATATTAAATCTTGGTACAAAATCAGAAGTAGTAAGTATATTACACACTATAAATGATGGTCTTGCTGATGCAGTTAATTGTGATGAGTTAAGAGTTTTACATGGAAGAGACTATATAGAAGAAGTAGTTTTAGGGCTTAGATTTAAAATATCTCCATTCTCATTCTTCCAAACAAATACTAAAGGTGCTGAAAAATTATACAGTATAGCCAGAGAATTTGTGGGAGATCATGAAGGAAAAGTATTATTTGATTTATACAGTGGAACTGGAACTATAGGGCAAGTTATGGCAAGTGCTGCGAAACAAGTTTATGGTATAGAAATAATAGAAGAAGCTGTTGTTGCAGCTAACGAAAACACTAAATTAAATGGGCTTAATAACTGTGAATTTATAGCTGGAGATGTGGCTAAAGTTGTTAAGACTCTATCTGAAAAGCCAGATTTAATAATAGTTGATCCACCAAGACCTGGTGTTCACAAAGATGCTATAAGAGATATTTCTGGATTTGGTGCTAATGAGATAGTTTATATTTCATGTAATCCTAAGACTTTAGTTTTAGATATAAAAGGATTCGAATCTTATGGATATAAGGTTGAGAAAGTTAAGTGTATGGACATGTTCCCAAATACACCACACGTTGAAGTCGTAACACTGCTTACTAAGTAAGCAGATGTACGTCTCATGTCAGGAATGTCCAAGAAGACGAGCAGAGCGAAGTGTGATTGGGAACATCCTACGATGGAGAGTATAATTCTGATGACGTATTGTGGTTCAGAGGAGAAATTAATAGGATTTGACCACAACATATAGTGGTTTGAGGGCGAAATTCGGGTCAAAAATTGGCTAAAAAAAACACCGATTTTTGACCCTTTTAAATAGGGCATTTGACAGATGATATTGGATAATTGGAATGATGACAACGGATATGTAACATTAGATACTTTAATTATTCTTTTATAAAAAGATTGAGTTAATGGATGATATTTATGTCATTGATCATCTCATTTAGATTTAATATCATATAGATTATACATACACATAATTTCTCTTTTTAAACTATCGACTAACTCCGAAGGTTGAATTACCTTTGCATTTGTTCCAAGCTTTAAGAGGAGTTTTGTATAAAAAGGAATTTCATTTGAATCAATTGTCTTTTTAAGTGTGTAGTAATTATTATCAATATACTCTAGATCGTTTTGCAAAAAATAGATGTCTTTACATTCTAAATAGGCAATTCTATTTAATTTTACATGTAAATCAATTGGATTGTTAATTGGATAGTTTGATAACCATTCTTTTAAAGACATGAGATTTTCAAAAGTATCCATACTTTTTTCAAAGTCTATTATTCTATCTACACGATATAATCTGTATTCCATTAAGTCTATATCAAGAGCAGGAGAATACCATTTGCCATCATATGCATAAATTCCTAGTGGAACAATCTTCTTATGTGTCTTTGATTTGGGGGAGTTATATTGCATCAATACTATATTCTTATTTATAGCAGCAGCTATTATCTCTTTTAAAAAAGGTGTATCATGTTTAAATCCATATTCATTAATTTGAAGTGTATTATCTAATTCTTTAAATTCATTTAAAGTATCTTTAGGCAAAAGTGAGTATATTTTTTCTTTAACTGAGCTAATGCTTAAATTAAAAGGTAAATTATTATAATTGCCAAGATAGTTAAAAGAGAAAAGAATTGCAAATATCTCATCTTTTGAAAAAAGTATAGGGGGATATACTTGATTATCTAGTACTTTATAACCTCCATTTCTGCCTTGCTTTGAGTATATAGGTATGCCCATATCTGAAAGATCAGTTATATATCTGTGAGCAGTTCTTACGGATATATTAAACTCATTTGCAACTTCTCTTGCTGTAAATTCTTTTTTTGAATTCACAAACCAAATTAAATCGAACAATATTGTAGTCTTATTCATATTTCCTCCTTAAAGTGACAATTAGTGTCATGTTTACATTATATACTTATTTTATTAAAAGTTTAAGGGGGATGTTATGAAAGATAAAATTATAGTAAAAGGAGCAAGAGAAAAGAATTTAAAGAATATTGATGTATGTATTCCAAAGAAAGAAATCACAGCAGTAGTTGGGCCATCTGGTTCAGGAAAATCTGCCTTAGTATTTAACACCATTGCTGCAGAATCACAAAGGCAGATGAATGAGAGCTATTCCAGTTTTATTAGAACAAGATTAGGGAAGTTTCCACAGCCAAAATGTGATGAGATTAAAAGACTATCACCATCAATTATTATAGATCAAAAAAAGATTGGAGATAATAGCAGGTCTACAGTAGGAACAGTAACTGATATATATTCAAAACTTAGACTCTTATTTTCTAGGTTTGGAAAGCCCTTTGTAGGATATTCAGATAGCTTTTCTTTTAATAATCTAAAAGGTATGTGTGAAGTTTGTGAGGGAATTGGAAAGATAAGGGATATTGATACAGAAAAGATTATAGATAAAAATAAATCGCTAAATGAAGGAGCAATTCTATTTCCTACATTTCAAGTAGGAGGATTTAGATGGAGTAGGTATGTAGAGTCTGGTTTGTTTGATAATGACAAAAAAATCAGTGATTATAATGAGAAGGAACTTCATCTGTTATTATATGTAGATGAAATAAAATTAGAAAATCCAAGTCATAAATATCCAAAATCAGCAATTTATGATGGATTAATACCAAGAATAGAAAAAGCTTTTTTTAAAAAGGATATTAGGGAAGGTAGAGTTTATAAACATGAAATAGATAAATATGCAAGAGAAATTATCTGCCCAAAATGTAATGGAGCAAGGTTAAACGAAAATATCTTAAAATGTAAAATAAATGATAAAAACATCTATGATTATTGTAGACTTAGTATAGAGAATTTAATAATTGAGCTAGAGAGTTTAAGCATAAAAAATGTAAAAGAATTGATAGATTCAATTTTAAAAGATCTATATAATTTTAGATTAGTAGGGCTTGATTATTTAAGTTTAAGTAGAAATACTGGAACTCTTTCAGGAGGAGAATCCCAAAGAATAAAGATCATAAAGCAACTTGGAAGCAGTCTTGTAGATCTATTATATATCTTAGACGAACCAAGTGTAGGTTTGCATCCAGAAGATATATTGAGGATAAATAGATTATTGATAGATTTAAAGAAGAAAGGAAATACAGTATTAATTGTTGAACATGATATTGATATGATAAAGATTGCTGATAATATAGTAGAATTAGGACCAGGATCAGGAGAAAAAGGTGGAGAGTTAATTTTTTCAGGAAGATATGAAGATTTTCTAACTGCAGAGACGCTGACATCAAGGGAATTTAAAAAGAAGAATGAATTAAACAATGAAATAAAGACTTTTAAAGAGTGGATAGAAGTTAATAAAGCAAAGGCAAACAATCTAAAGAATATAAATATTAAGATACCTAAAAATGCAATTACTGTAGTAACTGGAGTTGCAGGTTCAGGGAAATCATCACTTATGGATATCGAATTTAGAAAGAGATATCCTGAAGCTATTTTTATTGATCAAAAGAAGATATATACAAATGTCAGATCAACAGTTTCAAGCTATATAGGGATATTTGATAACATTAAAGATATCTTTGCCAAAAAAAATAACATATCTCCATCTTACTTTAGTTTTAATTCCAAGGGTGCTTGCCCAGAATGTGGAGGCAAAGGTTATATAAAACTAGACTTAGCATATATGGATGACATAGTTAGCCAATGCGAAGCATGCAATGGAAAAAGATACAATGATAGATCACTTAAATATAAGGTAAATGGTTTGAATATAAGTCAGGTATTGGATTTATCAATTGAAAATGCTTTAAGCTATTTTAAATACTTTAAAATTAATAAAATTTTACAGCAATTAATAGATGTAGGGATTGGATATTTAACTTTAGGACAGAGCTTAGATACACTATCTGGAGGAGAACTACAAAGATTAAAGCTATCTATCAATTTAAACTTAAATGGAAGTATTTATGTCTTTGATGAGCCAACAACAGGTCTACATGTAAAGGATATTGATAGATTGATAGGGATATTTAAGAGATTATCTGGAGATAACACAATAATAATTATTGAACATAATTTAGATATAATGCGTATTGCCGACTGGATTATAGACTTGGGACCATATGCTGGAGAGGAAGGTGGGTATTTATTATATCAAGGGAGAATTGAAGGGATATTGAGATCCCAAAAATCAATTACAGGAAGACATTTAAGGAAATATCTTTAGGAATAATCATTTTAGATAATGAAGGATACAGAGTGGATTTAATTGCTTGTTAATCTATCCTTGCCAGAAGTAGTAAGGGTATAATAGGTTGATGGATAGAAAACTTATTCATTTACTTTCAAAATACATTGTACTGGTGTTGCTGGACGGCTATAAATTTTTACTAACTTTACCATTGCATAGTAACCGCTAAGGGTATAATATCAATCTACGACACCTTTATTGTCACCTCAAGGCATGTGGAATGTGTTGTCTTGATTACAAGAGCGTTGTCATCTAGAATAAAGTCCTGCTCTTTTAAATAAGGTCCTGCTTCTTCTATAATAAAGTTCTGCTTACTTCAAAAATTCCTTCCAATAATAAAGGAAGAAAAGCAGGAAGTAAATACAGGAAAAAGGAATAAAGGAAAGAATAAAACCAGGAAGTAAAGGCAGGAAAAAAGATAAGAGAGAAAAGCAAGAAATAGGCATAATGACTAAGGTTCAAGGAGCATAAAAATGGATAAAAGATTGAAATAATAAGGGGAAATCCTTCATTTATTCAATGGTTTTATCCTTCTTTTTTACCCATTTCTAATCCCTATTCCCTGAATCCTTCCCCCGGTTTTATCAAATCTTTATTCTAATTTTAATATAGTTTTGCTTCTGATTTTGAAAGAGGAAATGAAAAAAGAGGGAAAATAAGCAGAACTTTATTATAAAGGGACAATAGGCTGATATCAAAGGCATTGAAGGTTTCTAAGTAAATATTGAAGTGTGTTTTATGTTCCCTTGAACTACGGTTTGAGGGAAAATTTTCTGTTAGGGGTAAGGTTTATATACTTAAAAAACAAATTAAGAGTTTCTTTAGACTTTTTTTATTGGTTCTTTAACTTTATATATCATAATGAGTACATCAATTAAATTCATGGAGGTGCTTCATAATGGAAAAATTTCATTTATATATAGTTCTTACAAGAACAAATACTGTGATGTCTAATCTCATCCGAATTTTTAAAAATGATGAGTATACTCATGCAGCTATTTCTTTAGATGAGGAACTCAATCATATGTATAGCTTTGGAAGAAGGAACACGTACAATCCCTTTATTGGAAGGTTTAGAAAAGAGGATATCAACGAAGGTGTATACAAGATTTGTAATACCTTGCCTGGTGCAATAATTGAGATTGAGGTATCCAAGGGGCAGTATGAAAAGGCAAAGGTACTATTAGAGCATTTCATTTCTAATAGCCACCTTTATAAATATAACTATAAGGGGCTTGTACATAGCTTGTTAAACAAACCAGTATGTAGCGATTATAGCTTTTTATGCTCAGAATTTGTATATCACATCTTAAAGGAAAGTGGCATTGTAGATATTAAGATATCAAGAAATCTGGTTAGACCTCAACACTTGCTGAACATTGGAGGTAGAATGATTTATAAAGGTAATCTCAAAGAAATAAAAGTATTAAAGAGCAATTCATATTCAAAAAAATTAAGAACAAGGAGGCTGAGTGCAATATATGAATGAACCTAAGGATAAAATAAAATTTAACTTTTATATAATAACGATTATGGTTGGACTCATAGGGATATTTGTTTATATGAAATCAAGTGGTATTTTAAATTATATGTCATCAGCTGAAGAATTTAAGAAATATATTGAGGGATATGGCAAGAAAGCCCATATAGTGTTTTTTATTGTTCAGTTCATATCCGTTATTATTGCTCCAATACCTAGCAATGTAAGTTCAGTGGTAGGTGGGGCAGTATTTGGCATGTGGGGTTCATTTTTTATAAGCATACTGGCAATCTTAAGCGGTTCTACTGTAGTTTTTATTCTTGGGAGAAGATTTGGAAGAACTTTTGCTGAACAGTTTATAAACCCTAAACTTTTAAATAAGTATGAACAACATTTTTCATCCAAGAAAGGGGAACTATTACTTATACTACTATTATTTCTTCCGTTTTTCCCTGATGATGCTATCGGTTTTGTAGCAGGACTTAGTAAGATAAGTTTGAGTAGATATGTTATAATAATGATGCTTACAAGACCTTGGGAAATACTTGCTGCATCAGCATTAGGTTCTACAAAAATAATAATGCCATTGTGGGTTTGGGGAGTATTAGCTTTAGTTGTTATATGTATAGCCAAAAATGGTGATATGATAGAAAAAAAGTTAGTTTCTATCATTAAGATAAGATGAATTTCATAAAATTTTTAACTATGGTAATATATAAAAAAACTAGAATTTTAGGCAGGTGTTAAGACGTAATGAATAATAAAATTTCAATATTGGTTATAGAAGATGATAGCGACATAAGTAATATGATTTGTGATTTGCTGCAGCAAAATAGCTACAATGCAAGACCAGTTTATTCAGGCACTGAAGCTCTGATGGTTTTTAATAATAAAATTGACTTAATACTGCTTGATCTTATGCTTCCTGGGCTTAAGGGAGAATTGGTACTTCATGAAATAAGAAAATATAGTAATGTTCCAGTCATAGGGCTTACAGCAAAGAGTGATAAAACTTCTACCATTAATCTATTGAAGTCTGGTGCTGATGATTATATTGTTAAGCCATTTAATAATGATGAACTTCTTGCGAGAATTGAAGCACAGCTGAGAAGGTATAACCAGTCCTCAAGTTCTCCCAATAAAAATAATAAGTTAACTTATAAAGATATATCTGTAGATGTAGAAAAATTTTTAGTAGAAGTAGGCAGTACCCAAGTTAACCTTACTAAGAGAGAATTTTTGATTTTAGAATTATTGATGAAATATCCTAAGAAGGTCTTTACAAAATCAAATCTTTACGAACATGTGTGGAATGATGAATTCTTTGGTGATGAAAATACTATAAATGTACACATTAGCAATATTCGTTCAAAGCTTTCCAAGGCAAATCCATCAGAAGAGTATATACAAACTGTTTGGAGAATAGGCTTTAAGATGAGCGAGTAAACTTTAGACTTTCTTAAGACTTATTTTATTAATTCTTAAACACCATGCCTTATTATAAGGTCATAAACTAAAAAAAGGAGCGTTTAAGTTGGCTGAATATATATTACAAACTTTTGGGCTTACAAAACAGTATGGGAATCATACTGCAGTTAATAATGTAAATATGAAAATAAAAAAAGGAGATATATATGGTTTTATTGGTAGAAACGGCGCTGGTAAAACAACAATGATCAGAATGATTACGGGGCTTGTTACACCAACAAAAGGTGAAATTGAGTTGTTTTCACGAAAAGGTGAAAAAAATATGAATGCAGGGTTAAATAGAATAGGAAGTATAATTGAACACCCTGCTTTATATCCTGACTTTACTGGATATGAGAATATGGAACTTAGAGGTAAGCTACTGGGAATACCCGATAAAAAAATGATTGGTAGCATATTGGAAGTAGTAGGATTAAATGATATAGGCAAGAAAAAGGTTAAACATTTTTCACTAGGGATGAGACAACGTCTGGGTTTGGCCCTTGCCCTGCTTGGTAATCCGGATTTTCTTGTGCTTGATGAGCCCATAAACGGACTTGATCCTGAAGGTATCGTGGAGATGAGAAAGCTTTTAAAAAAACTTAATGAAGAACAGGGCATAACCATTTTGATTTCAAGTCATATATTAGGAGAGTTGTCTAAAATGGCAACACGCTACGGAGTAATAAATAATGGTACATTAGTGGAAGAATTTACAGATCAGGAATTGAAGTTAAAATGCAGAAAATACCTGAGTTTAAGAGTGAGTGACAGTGCTAGGGCTTCAATGGTTTTAGAAGATGTCTTTAAAACAGCAAACTATGAGGTAATGCCAGACAATGTTATTCTAGTTTATGATTTATTGAACATGTCGGGTGAAATCTGCCTTGAGCTTGCAAAAAATAATGTTAAAATATATTCTATTGAATCCAAGGGTGATGATTTGGAAGAGTATTTTATGAAATTGATGGGAGGTGGGCATTATGCTTAATCTATTGAGAAGCGATTTTTATAAATTAAAGCGCAGCAAGACCTTTTTAACTTGCCTGGGGATTCTTGCACTTGTTGTAGCCTATATTATCATAGACTTTAGCTCTTCAGCATATACCAAAGAACAGCTTAGTCCAAGTACCTTTCACTGGATCTATATGCTATTTCAGGTACCATATTTTATACCTGTATGTCAAGCTTTATTTATTACAATGCTTATCACAAATGAGTATAGTACAGGAACCATTAAAGATTCTGTTTCTTTAGGCTTTAGCCGCATGAAAATTTACTTGTCTAAACTGATTACAGTATCTGTGGGTTCAATTTTAATTATGATCGTCTCTATCTTTTCTATAGGAATTACATCCATTTTTGTTTTTGGCATATATGGAGCTTTTTCAATGGTTGACTTACTATTACTTGTTCGAATGTTTCTCATTCAAGCTCTATTATATACAGCCTATGGATCTATATTTTTAATGATCGCATTTTTAATTAAAAATATAGGAGGTACAATGGCCTTTAGCATATTCTTTATCCTAATACTAGGTTCAATAATTGGAAATAGCTCTTGGGGAAGAATTTTACTGCTTATGGATTTTTCCCCTACCTCTATACCCCACCCACAGGCAGTGGATATAGGGATAACAACTGCAGTCGCTTTATCCAACCTAGTTATATGTTCAGGTATAGGAGGATTTATCTTTAAAAAGCAGGATATCAAATAGATTGGAGGCAGGTTTATGCTTTGGTTAATAATTATAATGCTTATATTAGTCATAGGTGTATTATCTGCCTATATTTTACTTTATAAAAGAGAGATTAGATCTATAGTTAATAGACTACAGTTTATTAGAGAGCATGATACAAATAAGAAGATTAATCTTCAAATTAAAGTGAAGGAGATCAATGAATTAGCAATTCAATTAAATCATTTAATCAACTATTATAAAACTGAAAAGATAGCTATTTCAAAAGCTGAACACAAATTTAAAGAGGAAATAACGAATATTTCTCACGATTTGAGGACTCCACTTACTTCTATTGCTGGATATGTTCAGATGCTAGAGTCAGAGAATACTCCTGCAGAAAAAAAAGCTGAGTATTATAACATAATAAGAAGACGTATTGATACTTTAGTTAAAATGCTGGATGAGTTTTTTGAGTTTGCAAGAATTGAGTCTGATGAGTATGTGTTACAATTTGAAAAAGTTAATGTAAACAATGTACTTGCAGATGTAATTTCTATGTTTTATTATGACTTTCTATCAAAATGTGAAGAGCCCAGCATCCAAATACCTTCTAATCCAATATATATTCATGCAGACAAAGATGCCTTGAAAAGGGTTTTTCAGAATCTAATAAAAAACTATCTAAATCATGGAACTAGAAAAATATCTATTTCAGCAAAAGAGGAAGAAAATCATGTATGTATTAGTTTTAAGAACTATGCACCTGATATAGATAATACAGATGTTGAGAAACTATTTCAGCGCTTTTATACTGCCGATAAATCTAGAACAAAGAGTTCTACGGGGTTGGGTTTAGCCATTGTAAAAAACCTTATTACTAAGATGAATGGTAAAATTAAGGCGGAGGTTGAGGATTCAATTCTCGTTATTAGCATAACTTTCAACAGATTGGAGATTTTTAAATGAAAAAAAGATTATAGCGCTTGTATAATGTATATAAGTAGTTAAATGTGAAAAAAAGATATAACAAGCCAATTTTTGCTGAGGAGGTTAAATTATTGAAAGCAAAAAATATGATGCTTAAAATAGGAGTAGTATTACTATTTTCAATTTTTATCTGGAGATTAATTCTATACTTTAATAATATGTTTTCAGGAGATGAGTATAATTCTACAATTCATTTCTTTACTGGCTTAGCTATTACGATTCTAAGCTTTATTCTTGTCAATACTACACGCAGAACTAATCGAATTTCTTGGAGACAGATTGGGATGAGTGATTTACGTACAAATGTTATTTCCTTTTTTGTCGGAACAATCCTTTGGTTTATACCCGCAATGATTGGTCTAGTTATTGCCTTACTAGTTGGCTGGGCTGAAATAACAGTAACAGCAAACTTGAATCAACTTTTATTGAGTACTTTAATTTTATATATAACAGTATTTTTAATAGAAGCATTTCCAGAAGAGCTTATAATGAGGGGATACATTTATAGTCATGTAAATGCAATGTTTCCACATTTGAAAACTGTTATTATACAAACGCTGATTTTTCATTATTTGCATACTTTGTAGAAGCAATATATTCTTTGGAACAACTCCTCTTTATCCCTGGATATGGTTTTATGTTGGGTTATATTAGAGCCAAGTCGGGAAATGTATGGACTTCAATAGGATTTCATACAGTAATTATGACTGCATCACAAATAATAAACCCAATGCATGGTCATTTTGATGTTAATGGAATCTTTGCCATTCGTTTTTTTGCTTTCAATCTATTACCGTATATACTAGGGACTATTGCTTTAGAATTTATTTATCCTAAGCACAAATGGAGTGAAATAGTTCCAATTAATAATAGTTAATTAAGACACATTTTTATATTGGGACTTAAGTATTATTTATAATCAAATAGATAAATAGGAATTTGTAGTACTGATTTTATATTTTACGAAAGGATGAATAGTATGAAAAAGAAATCGAATCTAACTTGGATAGTTTCATCAATGCTATTATCAATTTTATTCTATTTTATTTGTAGTAGATTGACAAAAGGAAACGATGCTACATTCATTGTAGGTTTTGCAGGTGTACTTGCACTTATTATATCCTATATTTTTAAAATGAGAATAACAACAATTACAGCAACACTCGGATACCTAATATCCTATATTTTGGGGATAGTATTTGAGACTGACAGTATAACTTATCCAGGTGGAGCTTCAAGTAATTGGTGGCAAATTTGGATTGTTAGTTATTGGATATTTATTGGTATAGGTATTACAATTGATATTATAATGAAATATCGGAAAAAGAAAAACAAGAGCTAATGAGAATAATCTGTGTAACGACAAATTCCAATTTGGATAGGAGGGCCCATGATGGAATTCGGCAAAGAAGAATTAGAAAAAGCAATATCATTACTATTCTCTACCATTAGTAATTGTGAAAAAATGCAACTTAAATTTTCAGAAGGGACATCTCAACATTCACTCTTAAGAAATAGAATCAAAGCACTCTATATTTCTAAGTCTCTTTTGTCAAGTGATAAAACAATAAATTATACAAGTAAAGAATTGAGAGAGGCCCTACCTCCTATAGTTTCAATTATAAATAAGACTACAAAAGCTCAAAATAAATATGAAAAAGGAAGTTCGCAATTCAAGCGATTTCAACACATAATTCAAGCCATACTTATTTCAAAAACATTCATCGAGAGTCAAATAAATATCGATTCAGAGTTATGATTAATTTTTATTTGCCATAATAAAAATATGAGAATATCAACATAATGTATAACGCACTTAGACATAAAAATCTTGGTGCATTTATTTTATAAAAATAAAAAAGATAATATTGAAATTTGCTATGATGAAAATGAATATGAAGGCAATCTAACTTTAGGGAAAAAGGATAAGCCTTTTAACTATAACACCTTAGAACCTTCTATATTAAGAGCCAACAGTTTAAAAATATTAAATTCAGTATTTAACACCAACTATGAAAGTGATGATGAGCTACATAAATTTATGAAAGCTAATAAAACTGATTGTGCTTTAAAAATATTTTCTTCTGAAAGAAATATAGAATATCCAGATTATATTATGAGGGCAATCTTATGAAAAACCAACTTTTAATAGCATCTGCAGGTGCTGGAAAAACAACGCTGTTTGTAGAAGAAGCTATTAGCTGCAATGAAACTGTGTTAATTACAACTTTTACAGAAGAAAATAAAGAAGAGATAAAAAAGAAATTTTATGAATTAAATAATGGTGTTATACCTTCCCATGTAACAATTAGGACTTGGTTTTCATTTCCTATTGAACATGGTGAAAAGCCATATTAGGGAAAACTTACTGATAAAAAAATAAGAGGATTGTTGTTAGTAAATGAAAAATCAGGCATAAAGAGTAGAAGAGGAAAATTCATTTCATATTATGGAGAAAATGATATAGATAAACATTATTTTAGTAAGGATTATAAAATTTATTCCGATAAACTTTCTAAATTTGTGGTTAGATGTAATGAAGCAAGTGATGGATGTGTTATAGATAGGATATCAGCATTATTCAGATATATATTCATCGATGAAATTCAAGATATGGCAGGATACGATTTAGAATTCATAAAACTACTGTTTAAAACAGATTCTGTAATTAAAATGGCAGGAGATCCTAGACAAGTAACGTATCATACACATTTTCCACAGAAATACAAAAAGTATGCAAATGGTAAAATTGAGGATTTTATTATAAGTGAATGTAAGAGTTTAGCTTTTAACATTGATAATGAAACTCTTAGAGGAAGTTGGCGTAATAATCAAATTATATGCGATTTTGCAAATAGAATATTTACAGATTATCCAAAATTCAAATCTTTGCAAACAGAAACCAATTAACATAAAGGAGTTTTTCTTGTAAGAGAGAAAGATATTACGATGTATCTAGAGGAATATAAGCCAATTCAACTAAGGTATTCCAGAGCTAAGAATGTAAATCTCAATTATAAATCCAAGAACTTTGGGGAATCAAAAGGGGGGACATTTGATCATGTATTAATTTACCCGACAGCAAAGATAGAGAATTGGTTGTTTAATAATGAAGAATTAGATAATTTTGAGATAAAATGCAAGTTTTATGTTGCAGTAACTAGGGCAAGACATAGTGTAGCAATAGTATGCAAAAACAATGTAAAAACAGATATATTATACTTCTTTTATAAATAACTCGAGCTATTTATAAAAGAAGTATAATATTGTGATATAACAAAGATGCTAAAGCATGAGATAGAAATGTATATATAATAATTTGTAATGAATTAAGCCTTCAAATAATTGATATTTGAGGGTGTAGTTGTTTACAAATTTTAAAGTTGTAAAACAATTAAGAATTAATGTAGACAATAAAAGTTTTGCTTCAGGGAAGAATATAGGACATTTTTGAAATACACCTTGCCACCAAGGGGATAATATCAACTTACGACATCATTATTATACTCTCAAGGCACGTTGAGAGTATAATTCTGATGACGTATTGTGGTTCAAGGGAGGGATAATGGGATTTGACCACAACATATAGTGGTTTAAGGATAGAATTTCGGTCAAAAAACAGTGGAAAAACACCGTTTTTTGACCCTTTAAAATAGGGTGTTTTATAGATGACATAGGGTAATTTAAGTGATGGTAAAGTAAAAGTAGTAAAAAGAGGGGTAGGAAACTAGATAATATTTATAATATTTATTTAGGAGTTTAAGATGAAAAATATAAATAATAATTATATTAAATTAAACTTGTATTTATAGAAAGGAGCTGAAATTAAATGAATAAAATAGTAATGCTAGATATTAATTTTGATTATGGAAATGAAATTCAAACTATAAATCCGGTTTTATTAATAAGTAAAAATGATGTTGTTTTAGTTGATTGTGGTTATCCTAATTTTTTATC
The DNA here is from genome assembly GCF_020748185.1 of Terrisporobacter petrolearius. Lineage (GTDB taxonomy): Bacteria > Bacillota > Clostridia > Peptostreptococcales > Peptostreptococcaceae > Terrisporobacter > Terrisporobacter petrolearius. The sequence goes on from NZ_JAHZMO010000030.1 coordinate 29,923, forward strand.
TTTTTTGGAAGATGAGATGAAATCAAAAGGTATAGATCCTAATTCGCTGACCAAAGTATTGATTACACATCATGACAATGACCATATGGGAGCTTTATATGAAATCAAAGAAAAATATCCACATATTAAGGTAGTATCAAGTGAAATAGAGAGTGAGTATATTTCTGGTAAAAGGAAATCACTTAGACTGTTGCAAGCAGAGGAAGTACTAAAGGTCATGCCAGAAGAACAGAAACAATTTGGAATTGAATTCTGTGAAACTTTAAGAAAAGTTAAACCTGTCAATGTAGATATAGTGGTTAAAGATGGAGATAATTTTGACTGGGCAGGAGGGTGTCAGGTCATATTTACTCCTGGACATATGCCGGGTCATATTTCATTATTTTTAACAAAGACTAATTCCATTGTAACAGGTGATGCGGCAGTTATAGAAAATGGTGAATTGGTAATTGCAAATCCGCAATTTACACTTGACCTAAATTTAGCCGAAAATTCATTAGAAAAGATTATATCTATGAATGTAGATAATTATTATTGCTACCATGGAGGAAAATTAGTTAGATCCGCAACTAGGTAATATAATTATTTTTATGACTAAATTAGAATGTATAGCAAAAAAAGTAATCTATTTTAATTTTATAATTATAAATGAAGGATAAAATTGAAACTAATTTTAAAATATATTGACATAGACATTGGTGTCGTTTATAATCAAAAACGACACCAATGTCTATTTTAATTGTAGTAGACAAGATAACTAATGAAATTAAGGAGGAGAATTTACATGTCTCCAAAGGTGAGTAATCAATATAAAAGGAATAAAGAACTTGAGATACTTCAATCTGCAAAGAATGTATTTATAAAAAAAGGGTATTTAAAAGCTACTATGCAAGATATTATAGTGGAAGCAGGCATATCAAGAGGTGCTATATATTCTTACTTCAATAATATTGAGCATATATTTGAGGAGCTTCTTAAATTAGAGGATGAAAAGGATATTATATATTTTGAAAGAGAGGGAGTATCTTCTTTTTGGGACCAATTAATAGATTGGATTAGACTACAACAAAGAAATATTTTATCGACTAATAACAAGTTCCTACTCTGCAAAACAGAATTCTTTTTAACAAAGTACCATGAATCAAAGAAAACAAGCAATCCATATGTTATAAAGAGATATGAGAGATTAGTGTCTTCAATAACAAATTTTATAGATAGAGGAATTGAAAAAAAGGAATTTTATTCTCATAAGTCATCTAAAGCAGTCGCTCTATATATAATTTCATTTTTTGATGGATTAATGCTAGATACCTTTAATTTAGGCATGGAGGTAACAGAAGTAAATGATCAAATAGATGTAGTAATTTTCACATTAGAAAACATACTATGCCCAATTAAATAATAAAAAGGAGTGATATTATGCTATTTCAATCAACTAGAATAACTTTACGGAAAATGACAGTACAAGATATAGAGGTTTACCATAAATGGAGAAATGATTTAGAAGTTATGCAGTCTACTGCACCGATGTTAGATGTTTATCATATTGAAGAAACAGAAGAATTTGTGACACAAGTCATATTAGGATCTCACTCTTCAAAGTGCTATATTATAGTTGATAAGGAATCTAAGAAACCAATTGGAATTACTTCTTTAATTAATATAGATAATAAAAATCGTAATGCCGAATGTATTATTGATATTGGAGATAAGGAGTCATGGGGTAAGGGATATGGAGCAGAAGCTATGAAATTACTACTTGATTTTGGATTTTTAGAGATGAACTTACATCGGATATATCTAAGAGTTTTCTCCTTTAATAGCAGGGCTATAAAACTATATGAGAAACTAGGATTTCAGCAGGAAGGAAAATCTAGAGAGAGTATCTTTCGTAATGGAAAATGGCACGATATCATTCATATGTCAATTATGCAAAATGAATACGTAGAAAAGATAAAATAACAGTAAGATTCGGCTATAGAGTGTAAAAAATTGCAAAAACAAAGTCGCCATAGACTTAGAAAGGATAGAATATAATGTTTAACTATAAAACTTTAGATAATACTAGCATAGAAATTATTCATAAAGCATTTATAGATGCATTTTCTGATTATCAAGTCAAGATAGAAATGCCAATATGGAAGTTTGAACAAATGCTCCTAAGAAGGGGTTATGTTCCAGAAATGTCTATAGGAGCATTTGTAAATGAAACATTGATTGGATTTGTTATGAATGGATGTAGAATTTTGAATGGAAAGCTGGCAGTATATGACCTTGGAACAGGTGTCGTAAGACAATATAGAAGACAAGGAGTAATCGATAATATACTTGCAGATATCAAGGATTTAATTAAAGAAAAGAATGTAAAGGAATATGTATTAGAAGTGATAAAGTCTAATCAATCTGCAGTGAATCTTTATAAAAAGCAAAACTTTGAAATCCAAAGAGAGTTAGAATGTTTTCGGATAAATAGAAGTCAATATAATTTTATAATTAATCATAAAGTTGAACATACCAATAAGATTGATTTAAATCAATTAGTTCAATTTTGGGACTTTAATCCATCATGGCAAAACTCTATTGATTCAGTTAATGCAATTTCAGATTCTTTTTTATATTCAATTGTACGTTTTAGTGATACTATTGTTGGCTATGGTATTATTGATAAAAAAACTGGCGATATACCACAAATAGCTGTAGATAGAAATTTTAGGTGTAGAGGGATTGCAACAAGTTTAATATCTGACTTAGTAAAGAATACCGAATCTCAAAATATTAGTATTCTTAATATAGATGGTCAAATGAAATCAATGCAAGACTTTTTAGTTAAATTGGGTTTTAAGAATTTTATTACTCAATATGAAATGATATTGTGTTTATAATTTTAGTTTGTTAGTATTGTAGCTTATGATGAAAACCACTTTAAAAAATCGTTTTATCATGTCATCGCCATCTATCTAAAGTGCATGACTTTCTAGAGCGGCATCTATAATTTCTTTTACAAATGGAGAAGGAGTACTTCTTTTTATTATAATAATATTTAATGGGGGTATACAGATGTCAATACTATTTAGAAATTACACTAAACAACCAGGTATTACAGAAGATTATCATAAGGTAAGGGAATTCTTTATAAAATTGGGGCATGCAGAATTTGAATACACTAGATGGGATTGGATGACAACCCATTATTCTTTAGATAAATCTGCGGTAGGTAAGATAGGCTTGTGGGAGGATGAAAAGAAAGTTGTAGGGGTTGCGACTTTTGATACCAGGCCTGGAGAAGCCTTTTGCTTAACTTTACCGGGGTATGAGTACCTAAAAAAAGAGATGCTTATATATGCAAAAGATAATCTATCAAAGGATGGGGAATTTAGCATTATTATAAGGGATATTGACCTGGAATTTCAGGATATTGCAGCTGAACTTGGCTTTGTTGCTACACAGGATAAAGAATTCGATTCGTTTTTTTATTTGGATAAGACGTCCGTAGAATATGAAATGCCTGAGGGATTTTATATTACTACTATGAAGGACACCTTTGACTTATATCAATACAGGCGCGTTTTATGGAGGGGATTTAACCATGAGTTGAAGGGTGATGGTGAGCTAAAGTTTTCTGAAGAAGAAGAGCAGGAGGCGAGAAAATCGATGATTCGGATCAATGTGGACTTAGATTTGAAGATAGCTGTGATTGCGCCAGATGGTAACTTCGTCTCTTACTGTGGAATGTGGTATGACAAAGATGCAGGTTTTGCAGTAGTTGAGCCTGTGGCTACGGATCCTGATTACCGCAAGATGGGTTTAGGAAAGGCAGCAGTTTTGGAGGGAATCAGGCGTGTTAGAGAGCTAGGAGCAAAAAAGGTTATAGTAGGTTCACAACAACAGTTCTATTATAGTATTGGGTTTCGCCCATTTCTAATGGCTACTTTGTGGAAAGAAAAAAGATAGACTAATAATCATCTACAGAATTACTTGAAGCATAAGTTAATATGGTAAGCACCATGTACCGTGTTCTCAATAACAATGACTTTCCATATATAAAAGATTCACTTGATGAGTTTGATATTGATAGAGGAATTAACGTGAAAAAAACCGAAATAAGAGAATTATGTTTGAAGTGGGTTTGACATGATTTTCTCCTCCTAATATTATTATATCATGTTCGGAGAAAACCTGTCCTATCTAGTGTAACCTATCCAAAATCTATTTCTAGCTTATGTAGTCAGGTAATAGAACCTAATGATAGAATCAATGAAATAGCTAAAGATATAGTTATGAAATCAAATACTAAAGATAAAGATGATTTGAAGGAAACAATTAAAAACATTAAACTATATAATTCTATAGATTTTCTAAGAAAGGAGATGGATATCGATGTTATTGAATGAAAAAAGCAAGTTCACAGATAGAGAAATAATAGAGAAAGGCTCTAGGGCATTAATAAAGGAACTAGGGTATTCTGGATTTTTACGATTTATACGCCACTCCGAAGGAATAAGTAAAGAAGATTATTTGAAACTAGAAGATGAAATATTTGATGATATGTCTTTAGATGAAATGTTTAATAATGCAAAGAGGCATTGGGAAAATAGGTAGTAATTAATTATATAAATTTTAAAATTAAAGCTTTCAAATTAATAATTATTCGAAGGTTTTATTTTTAAAAAATTCAATGAAAAGGGCTCTTATATTCTCATAAATTAGACCCATAGATTTGTAAGACTAAATTAGACTCTTAGGCAAAAAGGGGTCTAATTTAGTTTTACAATTAACTTTGGAAAAAATAGAGTTTAAAATATGATGTTATTGGTTGATAGATTAGCCGATGAATTATATAATATAATGTACATATGTTAAAAATGTGTGACATTTGGGGGGAGCGTATTGAGTAGCATATCACAGGAGGAACAAGCTATAAATAAAGACTCTGTTCCACTTAATTCTTATGAAGAAATGGCTGAATATTATTTTAAGTATGTAGATATAAAACCATTCAATGCATACTATGAAAGACCTGCAACTATATCATTACTTCCACAAGTAAGAGGCAAGAAGATTTTAGATGCAGGTTGTGCGGCGGGGTGGTATACTAAATGGCTATTAGAGGAGGATGCATGAGTATTGCCTTCATATTAGACCACCTGTGCCTATTTTCAGACCAACTAGTGCCTAGTATTAGGCCAGCTAGTGCCCGATACTAGACCAAACTATGGCAGGCCTGAGATTGTGGCCTGCCACAGCAATTTATATTCTATCAGGTTTCCTTACCCTTTGACTATTAATACCATGTCTTTCCCTCATGGAAACCTCCCCATCTATTAGTATTTGATAGGAGTCATGAACAATCCGATCTAGTATAGCATCTGCTATTTGAACATTTTCAATCTTAGAGTGCCAGCCCTCTGGTGCATATTGAGAGCAAAATATTGTAGAGGCATTCCTCAGTCTTGCCTCAATAATCTCAAATACATGAATAGCTTGATTTTGGGATATGGGTGTAAGTAGCCATTCATCAATGATTAATAGTTCTATCTTTTTATACTTAGAAACAATTTTACGGTAGCTGCCATCCGCAGCGTATTTTGCAGCCTCCAGTTCATCTATTAGCTCTGGTAAACGTAGGTATCTGACTTTGAAATGTTGACGACAGGCCTGTACTCCAAATGCATTTGAAATCCAAGTCTTACCATTACCTGAGGCCCCCATTAATATTATATTATGTTTTTCTTTTATATAGTTACAGCTTGCTAACTCAAGTATTAAGTCCTTATCTAAATGGCGATCAGGATGATACTCGATGTCTTCAATAGCAGCTGTTGAATCGCTAAATCTTGCCTGTTTAATTAATCTATTTAATTTATTAGATTGTCGGCGGGAATACTCATAATCTACAATTAAGTTGAACCGTTGATCAAATGTCATTTTTTCGTAGTCTAAATTTCTAGTTTGCTCCTCATAAATTTCAACCATACCACTTAGACGCATTTCTAGTAGCTTTCGCATAGTTTCTTTATTTCTCATTTTTTGCACCTCCAAAGTATTTGGCTCCCCTTACAAATCCATAGTCTCTATCTGTAGTAGTTTCATTAATGGATCCATCCATCCTTGATTTTTCTTTTTCTTTCATACGCTTTAATATGGTCTTTAGAACAGCCAGGCTAGGGGCATGTGAAATGGTCATCAGGGTCTGACAAGCCTTTTCAACGAAGTCATCAGAATAATATCTTTCTAGGTTCTTAAAGGATAACAAAATATCTAAAGCCTTCTTCTCAGCATGATTATTTAACATATAATCCACAAAGTCATTGACACTATCTCCCTTGGCATTAGCCCATTTTTTTATTTGATCTGGAGTATGTTCAAGGTACTTTCTGTGGTTATCTGGCATATGATCTGGATTAGTTGAATATCTTCCAATTTCTCCTAAAAGTATTTTATGGGATGCAATTCTCATATCTTTGAAGTATACTTCAATTAAGTCTTTACTAATCCTAACATCAACTTGGCTTTGGACGTATTCATAAGGGACTGAGTAGTACATGCGGTTCACTTGGATATGATAGTTTAATTGAACCTTTGCAGTCCTCCATTCTGCCAGCTGATATCTAGGATAAGGAAGAGGAATTAGTTTTTCTTTTTCCTCTTCCTCAAAGACTTTTCTTCTAGAGCCTTCTCTTTTTTGAAACTCCTCATTATTTAACTTATTGACTTCTGCTAATATCTTCTCATTTAGTTTTGCAAGGCTAAAGTATTGGTAATTTCTTAAAGCAGCTATGATTTGCCTGGAAATATAACCAACATTCCCCTCAACACTAGGTTTGTCCTTAGGCTTCCTGACACGGGCAGGTACAATAGTAAATCCATAATAGTTAGCCAGTTGCCGGTAAGATTCATTTAGTACAGGCTCTGCTCTTTTGGGCTTACTGACTCCTGTTTTTAAATTATCAGGAACTAAAACTTCAGTTACCCCATCAAAATACTCAAATGCATTAATATGGGCAGTTAACCAACTTGGGGATTTCATATTTAAAAATCCCTCAGCATAAAATATCTGACTATATGGTAAGGTGGCTACAAATACATACACAGTTAAGTTCTCACCAGTAGATGGATCCTTAATGTTCAAAGTGTTTCCAGCCCAATCCACCTCCATAATTTCACCGGGCTTTCGCCTAATTGGCATGGTTAACTTATATTTCTTTGCATATTTTCCATAGTGTCTACAAAAAGTTCTGTAGGCATAGGGAATCTTGTTACTATCCCTAGCAAGCTGGGAATATTCATTGTGAAGTAATTTTAGTGTAATATTTTTCTTTTGCAGTTCCTTGTGGACCTCCTCCCAATCCACGGGGAAATATCCCTTGGCCACAGCTAATTTTTCTGGGAACAAGAATTCCTCTAGCCATTGATTGTTCATGTCATCAGTCAGTTCAATCAAACCTAATTTCTCAGCATTTTGAATTACATCTGAAACAGTTTGCCTTGAATGCCCGACACTTGAGCTAATGGTTCTTTGAGATGTTTCCTTTAGGTGAAGCTCCAATATCCTTCGATACTGAATCATAAAAAAACCTCCTGTATAATTTAGTCATGCTAAGCATGCAATCTAATTATACAGGAGATCTATACAAGTGGTCTATTTAAAGGCACTGACTGGTCTACTATGAGGCCCAGGGTGGTCCAAAAGTAGGCACGACTGGTCTATTTGGAAGGCAATATTCAGATGCAAGTGTAATAGCACTAGATTTTAGTCCAAATATGATAGAAATGACTAAAAAAAGAGTCGGAAATAAGGCTAAAGTTATAAAAGCTGATCTAAATGAGCCATTGCATTTTATTGAAGATAAATCTATAGATGTTATTTTATCATCATTGAAACTTCACTATATTAAAAGCTGGAATTTAGTAATGAGTGAATTTAATAGGATATTAAAAAGATATTGACAACTTATTATCTCTATCCATCATCCTTTTATGGATTTTACAGTATTTAATAAAGAGAATTACTTTTTAACTGAATTATTAGATGATGAATGGAACACTAATAATGGAAAGGTAAAAGTACAATTTTATAGAATTCAAAATCGCACATCCTAATACATATGATAGATTAACTAAGAACCCTCAGTTTTTATTTATAAGAGCAAAGAAACATTAAATCAAGATAGTTTGATGCATAGTTTTATATTTTGTTCATCTATTATAAATAGTGTGATACAATTGCTTCCAATACTTTATTAGGAGGAGAGGATATGAAATTTTCAGTTTATAACACTTTAACAGGAATAAAGGAAGAGGTAATACCTATAGAGAAAGGCAAGATAAAATTGTATACATGTGGACCAACAGTATATAATTATGCTCATATAGGCAACCTTAGAACCTATATTTTTGAAGATGTCCTTAAAAAATCAATGGAGTACATGGGCTTAGAGGTCAAGCATGTTATGAATATAACAGATGTAGGACATTTAGAATCTGATTCAGATACAGGAGAAGATAAAATGGCTTTGGGAGCCATCAGAGAAAAGAAAACTGTATGGGAAATTGCAAAATTTTATGAAGATGCTTTTTTAAATGACTGTCAACTTCTTAATATAACAGCGCCTACAATAATATGCCGAGCTACAGAGCATATCGAGGATATGATTAACTTTATTCAAGTACTGGAAGATAAGGGTTTTACTTATATAGCCAATGGTAATGTATACTTTTCAATAGAAAAATACCCGAACTACGCTAAGCTTGCCAATCTAAGTCTAGAGGAGCTTGAGGCAGGAAGTAGGGTTGATGTAGACCCATTCAAGAAAAATCCCCTAGATTTTGTATTGTGGTTTACAAACTCCAAGTTTTCCAATCAAATAATGCAGTGGGAATCACCTTGGGGAACAGGTTTCCCGGGTTGGCATATTGAGTGTTCTGCCATGTCAATGAAATATTTAGGTGATAGAATAGATATACACTGTGGGGGAGTAGATCATATTTCTGTGCATCATACGAATGAGATTGCTCAATCAGAAAGTGCTAGAGGCCATAAATGGGTTAACTATTGGATGCATGGGGAGTTTCTAGTATTTGATAATGGGAAAATGTCAAAATCAAGCGGAGATTTTCTAACTCTTTCAAGGCTTATTGAAGAAGGCTACAGTCCCTTAGACTATAGACATTTCTGTCTTCAGTCAAGGTATAGGAAACAACTTGTATTTAGCTTTGAAAGTTTGACAGAATCTCAGAAAGCTTTTAAAAAGCTAAGGAGTAGAATTAACAATATTGTTGAGGGTAAAACCAATGGCGAAGTAGTAGATAAGGGTAAAATAAAAGAATATCAGGATAAATTTGCAACCCAAATAGGTAATGATTTGAATATAGCAAATGCCTTTACAGTGTTGGCCGAAGTTATAAAGGATAATATTTTAAATAACACTGAAAAGGTTTACTTGATAGAGGATTTCGATAAAGTATTTTCACTAAATCTCACTATAGATGAAGAGACAACAAATAGTGACAATGTTGATGAAGAATATATTCAGATGCTTATTTTGGAGAGAAATAAGGCAAGAAATGAAAAGAACTGGGTTAGGGCAGATGAAATAAGAAATATTCTTCTAGAGAGTAATATAGAATTAGTAGACTCAATGGATGGAACTATATGGAAGGTTATATAAAACTGGTTTACCTTTAGTGAAAATAGAGGAGATACGGTTAAAGTAAAGTGGACCCTTTGTCAAGGACACTAGAAAAAAAGAGTGGCTAAGCCGCCATTAAAAGCTGATTTCTATATTGAATAGGAGTCAGCTTTTTCAAATTCCACTGATATCTATAATTATTGTAGTAA
>NZ_JAHZMO010000031.1 GCF_020748185.1 Terrisporobacter petrolearius
TCTCTTCTTTAGAAAATAGTTTTTTGTTCATAATTACTCAACTCCTTAATGAATATTTTACACAAAAATAAACCCTATACAAGTAAACACTTTTTCTAGTATCCACTTTATAGGGTCCATTTTATTAACTATATAGTTTGTTTTTTTCCAAAATATTTGATCAAATATATTACAATCGGTATAAATATAACTACTAGACTTATTAATAATGTTGAGTACATCACTGGTGTTCCCAGAATATTATAAGTACTAGAATTTACAAACATACTCTCTATTTTAATAGCTTCTGCTAAGTTCATTTCCCTAAATACCCTTCCTACTGAATCCATTGGAATAAAATTTCCGAAAAATGCTGGAATATAGTACAAACCTAAACTTAATAATAGAGATATCATATTATTTTTTACTAATAATGACATCAGCATAGTTACTAAAGAATATAATATTGCTCCTATAAAACTGATTCCTAATCCTGTTATATAAAAATCAATAACTCTCATATCGAAAGGTGTATTTGTATAGTATTTAAATAACTCTAAAGGTGCATCCCACCCTCTAAACTCATATAGTAAGGCTCCAATCATATGTACAACATTGATTATAATAAATATTGTTGCTGTAAATATTAAACCAGTTATCATCTTAGATAAAACCATTTTATTCTTTCCATATTTGCAACTTAACATTATTTGTGCACTATTGCTTTGATATTCATCACTAAATATCGCTGCTAATCCTACTGCTATTAGTGTTGTTATTAATGTTGCTATTGTTCTAAAATCTGCAGTTTTTAACCAGCCATGAGAAAAGTGAAATCTTGACTCTTCTACATTTTTCACTTTTTCATATATAAAATTAAGATTATTATATTCATATGTATCTGTTTTATTTTCATTTTTTAATTTATTTATTTCATCTTTCATTTCATCTATTGTATAGTATTTGTTATTTACCATATATATGGGATATGGTGATATCATTGTGTCGTATAAATAATTCATATAAACAATTTCCTTTTTAGTAAGTTTTTCTCCCCTACTTTTCTTTTCTTTTAAATCATTTATAGTACTCTCTGCCTTAATCACACTTTCTTGTGTAATAGCCTTTCCTTCGTACTCTTTCATAACGCTATATACATCATCTATACGATCTACCCCTTGGTATTTAACATATACACTTTCAGCAACTACATTAAAAATACCCAATAAAATAGTTAATAGCAAAATTATGCGTACTGACTTTTTAGAAAATATTTTATATAACTCAAACTTTATCAAATCTAACATTTCAAAATCCCCCTATATACTAACACTTTCATTAAAATAATATAAAAATACATCTTCTAAATTTGGCTCTTCTTCTATGTATTTAAATTTATTTATATTAGGTTTCTTATCTCCAACTACTCTTACGTTAATTCCACTATTATTTCTTATCATACTAGATATTTTAAACTTATTTTCTACCTCATCTAAATCACATTCATTAACACTTAGTGTATATACCTTCCCTCTGACAGTGTCTAAAATCTCCTCTAATGAAGATTTTTCAACTAATTTGCCATCTTTCATAACAAGTACTTCGTTTGCTATAAACTCTATATCGGAAACTATATGTGTTGATAGTATTACTATTTTTCCTTTAGACAATTGTGATATTAAGTTTTTAAATCTTATCCTTTCATTTGGATCAAGACCTGCTGTAGGCTCATCTAATATAAGTATTTTAGGATCATTTAAAAGAGCTTGTGCAATTCCTAATCTTTGCTTCATACCTCCTGAAAACTTTCCTATTCTTCTTTTTCTATCTTGTTCTAAGTTAACAAATTTTAAAAGTTCATCAATTTTACTTTTTTCAATATTTTTATCTACACCTTTTAATGCTGCTACATAATATAAAAATTTTTCTGCTGTAAAATTTTTATAAAACCCTATATTTTGAGGAACATAGCCAATTAAATCTCTATACTCAGCACCTAACTTGCTTTTACTTTCTCCATTTACTAAAATATCTCCACTACTGGCACTAGAAACGTCTGCAAGTATCCTCATAAGAGTCGTTTTTCCTGAACCATTAGGCCCAAGTAGACCATATATTCCGCTACTTAAAGTTACGCTAAATTTATCAACAGCTATCTTATCTTTAAATTCTTTGCTTATATTTTTTATAATAAGTTCCATAAAATCCCCCTAAAAATCAAATGTTCTAGTATCTATACTATTAATGCTTTTCTTATAAAAGAATTTCATTGATACTAATGTAAATATTACTGATATACCCAAAATCATAAATGTATTTATATGAGTTATATCTGCTATTGTTTCATACACTCTAATGCTCATTGCACCTAAAATCCATATTGATATACATAAGGCAATACTATTTATACCTCTGTAGAATGAAGTAACAATTAAAGATACTGATCCTACTAAGAATATCGGAATTAGCCATATGCTAATCATTTTTAGTAAATTTATTTGTGAGTAAACATTATTTAAAATAAGACTCATCATGATGCTTATTAATACAGAAACTACATTTATAATTATTAACCTTGAGAATACAATTTCTCTTAAAGAGTATTTGTAACTAAGTTCCAACTCCCACACATTTTCTTCTCTTCCTTTTATTATTTCAAAAATTCCAATCAAGATTGGTATAGGTGCAATTATACTTGCACTTAAATATATACTTAAATTTAATCTTATTGTAGTTATAGTTCCTAAAAGAATTAGTAATAAGGATGCTATAAAATATACTTTACTGATTAAGCTAAACTGAAATTTTACTAAATTTATATTTTCTTTTATTCTATCTAAAAGATACTCCTGTACTTTAACATGTTGCACTTCTTCTTTTGGCATGTGCGATTTTAATACATCAATTGTTGAATCTATTTTTTCTTCATCAACCTTACTTACTACATAGCTATCCAGAAAATCTTCTATATCCGTTAAATCCGCTTCCAATAATTCTTCAAATTGTTCATCTTCTATATTTTCACATCTTAGGTTGTAAGTGTTTAGATTTTTCTTCACACATATCACCTCCAAGTAATTTTTTAAGGTTTTTGATTCCATTGTAAAGCCTTGACTTTATTGTGTTTTCATTGTCTCCTGTTATAGTGCTTATGTCTTTTATTTTTAAATCATTATAGTACTTTAATAAAATAGCTTCTCTCTGAAGTTTTGGTAAATTTTCAACAGCTTCCTTTATTTTTATTGCTTCTTCTTTTTTAGAAATTATATCAATCACATTGGATTTATCTTCTATTTGATGATTCTCTATATCACAATTTTCACTTCTTTGTTTATAAGTTTTGCTTTTAAAATAGTCTTTTGTTGTGTTTACTGCTATTTTTAATAACCAGTTTTTAAATTTACCACTCTCTAAATTATATTTATCTATGTTTTTCATCATTTTTATAAATACTTCTTGGGTTATGTCATAGGATGTATTGTAATCATTTGTGGTTCTGTATATATAGCTATGTACAAGGTCATAATATCTCTTAACTAGTATTTCCATAGCACTTTCATTGCCTTTTAATATTTCTTTTATTAATTTTTCATCTGTTTGAGCCAAATCATCATCCTCCTTTCACTTATATAACGAGTCGTATTTATAAAAAGTTTTGTTTTTTCTAAAATATATTTAAATTTCTATTTATTATTTTACTATAACAATATTAGGAAAAACGAAATATTAAACAAAAGAGGAGTTAACTATTATAGGCTAAATACGATTTGTACTTATTCTATAATGGTTAACTCCCTATTATTTAATCCTATTTAAAATAGTTTACTCCAGATTCAAATATCTTTTGATCCTTTTCGCCTATTATGTTTTTCATTACATGTTCACCAATTCTCTCAGAGTGACCCATCTTACCAAATATTCTACCGTCCATACTAGTTATACCTTCTACTGCAAAGTATGAACCGTTTGGATTGTATTCTATATCGTAAGTTGCTTCCCCGTTTAAGTCAACATATTGAGTTGCTATTTGACCGTTTTCAAGTAATTGCTTGAATACTTCTTCATTTGCAACAAACTTACCTTCTCCATGAGATACTGCTACGTTGTGTATATCTCCCACTTCTGTTCCTACTAGCCAAGGTGATTTGTTAGAAGATATTCTAGTTCTTACAACTTTAGCTTGGTGACGACCTATGTTGTTGTAAGTTAATGTAGGAGCATCTACTGAAGTTTCTCTTATTTCTCCATAAGGTACAAGACCTAACTTGATTAATGCTTGGAATCCATTGCATACACCTAACATTAAACCATCTTGCTTAGTTAAGAATTCATTTAAAGCTTCTGCTATTTTAGAATTTCTAAATACAGTTGCTATAAATTTACCAGAACCATCTGGCTCATCACCAGCACTGAATCCTCCTGGTAACATTATTATTTGAGAAGTTTTTATTTCATTTACTATAGTTTCTATAGACTCTTCTATATCTTTATAAGTTAAGTTTTTGAATACTTTTACACTAGCTTTAGCTCCTGCTCTTTCAAAAGCTCTTGCTGAGTCGTACTCGCAGTTTGTACCAGGGAATGCTGGTATAAATACTTTTGGAGTAGCTATTGAAGAAGCATATTTTGCTCTTTCACCAGTTGTTACAAAGCTTATAGTTTCTACTTTGTCTTTTATTTCTTTGGATTTTGTTGGGAATATTGGTTCTAAAGTACTTTCGAAAGTTTTGTATAATTCATTTAAAGATATTCTTTCATCTTTAACTAATATACTTGATCCTTCTAAAGTTTTTCCTACTATTCTGTAGTTATATCCATCTAATAAAGCTAAATCTTCTTCATTTATTTCTATTAACATGTTTCCATAAGCAGCGTTGAATATAGTGTAAGAACATATACCTTCATCTACTTTAAATCCTATTCTATTACCAAATGCCATTTTTGCTATTGCTTCCCCTAGTCCACCATAACCTAAAGCATAAGATGCTAAAGCTTTTTTATCTTGGATTAAAGTTCTTACTTTATCTAAGTTTCTTTTTAATTCATCAAAGTCTAGTACATCATTTTCTAATTTATTAGTTATTAACTCAACTACTGTTGAATTAGCTTTCTTAAACTCAGGAGATACTACATAATCAGCATCTACTGTATCAACTGCAAATGAAACTAACGTTGGAGGCACATCTATGTCTTTGAACGTACCAGACATACTGTCCTTTCCTCCTATTGCAGGTATTTCTAATTTATTTTGAACATAATATGCTCCAAGTAATGCAGCAAATGGTTTACCCCATCTAGTAACATCTTTTCCTAATTTTTCGAAGTACTCTTGTAAAGTAAGTCTAGTTGTTTTGTAGTCACCACCTATTGCAACTAATTTACAAACAGATTCTACTACTGCATATAAAGCACCGTGGAATGGACTCCACTTTCCTATTTTAGGATTATATCCAAATGTCATTATAGTTGAAGTTGTTGTTTCTCCACCAAGTACTGGTATTTTTGCAACCATACCTTGTGCTGGAGTTGCTTGATATTTTCCTCCAAAAGGCATTAATACAGTATTTCCACCTATTGTGTTGTCAAACTTTTCAACTAAACCTTTTTGTGAACATATATTTAAATCAGCTAAAGCTTCTTCGAATTTTTGTTTCATAGAGTTTGATTCACATGAAACATTACCTTTTGTAAAGAATGTTTCCTCTTCATTTACTTTATTAACATGAATATTAGTTGTTTGTTTTATTCCGTTTGTATCTAAGAATTCTCTCTTTAAATTAACTATTGTTTGGCCTTTCCAAGTTAATCTTAAATATCCTGTGTCAGTTACTGTTGCAACATGAGTTGCTTCTAAGTTTTCTTCTCCTGCTAGTGCTATGAACTTTTCTTTATTTGCTGGGTCTATTGCAACTGCCATTCTTTCTTGTGATTCAGATATGGCAAGTTCTGTTCCATCTAATCCATCGTATTTTTTAGGAACTAAGTCTAAGTTTATATCTAAACTGTCAGCTATTTCTCCTATTGCAACACTTACTCCACCTGCTCCAAAGTCGTTACATCTTTTTATCATCTGAGCAACTTCTTTATTTCTAAAGAATCTTTGGATTTTTCTTTCGTTAGGAGCATCACCTTTTTGAACTTCTGCTGAACAAGTTTTTATTGATTCTTCACTATGTTCTTTTGATGAGCCAGTAGCTCCTCCACATCCATCTCTTCCTGTTTTTCCACCAATAAGAACTATTATGTCTCCTGCAACTGGGCGAACTCTCACTACATTTTCTTTTGGCGCTGCAGCTATTACAGCTCCAACTTCCATTCTTTTTGCTACGAAATCTTCATCATATACTTCAGCAACTTGACCAGTAGTTAAACCTATTTGGTTACCATAAGAACAGTATCCATTAGCAGCTTCTGTAGTTATTTTCTTTTGCATTAATTTACCTGGTAATGTATCTTCTAAAGATGTTCTCGGGTCTGCACTACCTGTAACACGCATTGCTTGGTATACGTAACTTCTTCCTGAAAGTGGATCTCTTATAGCTCCACCTAAACAAGTAGCAGCTCCACCAAATGGTTCTATTTCAGTTGGATGGTTATGAGTTTCGTTTTTGAACATTACTAAGTATTTTTCAATTTTTCCATCCACATTAACATCAACATTTATAGAACAAGCATTTATTTCTTCACTTTCATCTAAGTCTTCTAGCTTTCCTTCTTTTCTTAATTGTTTCATAGCTATAGTTGCTATATCCATTAAGCAAACATCTTTGTCTCTATCAACGTAAACTGTACTTCTAGATTGTAAATACATATCATAAGCTTCTTTTATTATTCCATTGTATTTACCATCTTCTATTTTAACGTCTTCTATTTTAGTCATAAATGTAGTGTGTCTACAGTGATCTGACCAATAAGTATCAAGAACTTTTATTTCTGTTATAGTAGGATTTCTTCTTTCTTCATTTTTGAAGTAGTTTTGAACATGTTGTAAGTCAGCTAAAGTCATAGCTAACCCTTGATTATTTAAGAAGTTTTCTAGTTCTTCACTTGAATAATCTGCAAAACCATCCAAGATTTCCACAGCTATTGGTACTTCTACTTCCATTTCTAAAGTATTTGGTACCTTTAAATCAGCTTCTCTACTATCTACTGGATTTATGCAGTATGATTTTATTCTTGCGAAATCTTCATCACTGATATTTCCACTTAATATATACATTTTAGCTGTACTTATGTTAGGTCTTTTACCATCGTTAACTATTTGTATACATTGAGCTGCCCAATCTCCTCTTTGGTCGTATTGGCCTGGCAAGTATTCTATAGCAAATACTCTATCATTTTCATTTATATTTTTTATATTATCATAAGAAACTATGTCTAAGTTAGTTTCTGAGAATATAGTTTTGGCTGCATTTTCAAAAACTTCTTCATTTAAATCTTCCACATCATATCTATTTAAAACTCTTATATTTTCTATTGTGTTTATGTGTAAACTCTCTATTAAATCCTTTTTTAAACTTTGAGCTTCTAAGTCAAATCCTGGTCTTTTTTCAACTAAAACTCTTCTTACAGTCCTTTGTAAATCCATAGTGTTCATTAACATTCCTCCAAATTCGAAAATTTATTTCCATATATCTTTTCTATAATGCATTCCTTCAAAGTTTATTTTTTTAATATTTTCATAAACTTTATCAGATGCTTCTTTAAGGGAACTTCCTTTTGCAGTTATTCCTATTACCCTTCCACCGTTTGTTACTATGTTTTCTTTATCAAACTTAGTTCCACTGTGGAATACAACTATATCTGAATCTAAATTTTCAAGCCCTGTTATTACTTTGCCTTTTTCATAAGCTTCAGGATATCCTCCTGAAGTAAGCATTACACATATTGCTTGTTCCTTTGAGTAACTTATTTCTATATTTTTAATATTGTTATCTATGATTGCTGTCATTATTTTATTTAAATCAGTATTTAGTCTAAATAATACTGACTGAGTTTCTGGATCTCCAAATCTTACATTATATTCTAAAACTTTAGGCCCTTCTTCAGTTATCATGAGACCGACAAATAAAATACCTTTGTAATCTAAGTTATCTTTTTTAAATCCCTCTAAAGTTTTATCTAGGATTTTTTCTTGTATTTCCTGTGCTAATTCATCTGTATATATTTCACTTGGAGAGAATGTTCCCATTCCACCTGTATTTAAACCAGTTTCCCCTTCAAATACTTTCTTGTGGTCTTTTGCACTTACCATAGGAACTATAGAATTGTTGTCTACAAAAGCAAGTATGGAAGTTTCCACTCCAGTCAAAAATTCTTCTATGACTATTTTATCTCCAGCATGACCAAACTTGTGGTCAGCCATCATTTCTTTTAACGTTGATACAGCATCTTCTCTATTTTCTGGAATAACAACACCTTTACCAGCTGCCAATCCATCTGCTTTTATAACTACTGGATATCCAAATTCATCTATTTCAGCTATTGCTTTATTTAAATCTGTATATTCTTTATATTTTGCAGTAGGAAGGTTGTGTCTTATCATAAAATCTTTAGAGAAAGCCTTACTTCCCTCCAACTGAGCGCAGTTTTTATTTGGTCCAAATACTTTTAAATTTTCTTTCTCAAACTCATCTACGATGCCTGCAACAAGAGGTACTTCTGGTCCTACTATAGTTAAATCTATTTTATTTTCTTTAGCAAATTGTAGTAAAGCTTCTATATCACAATCTCCAATATTTACACACTGAGCTACATTAGATATTCCCGCATTACCTGGTGCGCAGTATATTTTTTCCACATTAGATTCATTACTTAACTTCCAGCAAATAGCGTGTTCTCTTCCACCACCACCAACAACTAAAATTTTCATAATTTATACCCCCTAGTGTTTGAAGTGTCTTATTCCTGTAAACACCATTGTCATCTCAAATTTATTACAAGCTTCTATAGAATCTTGATCTTTCATCGATCCTCCCGGTTGAACTATTGCTTTTATTCCTACTTCATTTGCAAGAGTTACACAGTCATCAAATGGGAAGAATGCATCTGAAGCAAGTACTGCGCCTTCAAAGTTTTTATCTTGGTTATTTTCTATTGCATTTTTTAGTGACCATATTCTTGATGTTTGACCACATCCTAAAGCTAAAGTTTCTCCGTCTTTTACTATAGCTATGGCATTTGATTTCATATTTTTAACTACTTTCATTCCAAATTCCATGTCAGATAATTGCTCTTTAGTTGGTTCAACAGCTGTCACTGTTTCATATTTTGATGCTAAAGTAGTATTTTTATCTTGAATTAATAATTTTCCATCTAAGTATTTCATATCATAAGGTTGTAAGCTATCTTCTAACTTAGCTAATTTTAAAACTCTTAAGTTTTTCTTTTTTCTTAAGATTTCTAATGCTTCTTCTGTAAAATCGTAAGCTACAACTATTTCTAAGAATATTTCATTTAGTTTCTTGGCAGTTTGTGCATCTATAGTCGATGTTATTCCTAGAATTCCTCCAAATATAGAAACTTTATCTGCTTCGTAACATTTTGTATAAGCTTCGTAAGCATCTTTTCCAAGACCTACACCACATGGGTTAGTATGTTTAATTGCTACTGAAACTACTTCTTCACTATCCTTAAATTCTCTCATTAATTCTAAACAACCATGTAAATCATTTATATTATTGAAAGATAATTCTTTTCCGTTTAATTGTTCAAAGTTTAATATTGGGTTTTTAGCATTAGGTTGGCTATATAAAACACCATTTTGATGTGGATTTTCCCCATATCTTAATGTTTGTTCTTTTTGTAAAGTTAAGTTTAATATTTCTGGATATTCATCTTTAACTTCTCCTGCAAAATAACTTGATATAAGAGCATCATATCTACCTGTTGTAGAGAATGCTTTATAAGCTAATTTTTTTCTATCTTCTAAAGTTAAAGAATCATTTTTTAATTTTTCTATTATCATAGAGTAGTCATTTATATCTACTATTACTGCTACGTCTTTGTAATTTTTAGCAGCAGAGCGTATCATAGATGGTCCACCTATATCTATGTTTTCTATTATTTCTTCATGAGATTTTCCTGCTTTTAGAGTTCCTTCAAAATCATATAAATTTACAACTACTAAATCTATTGGATTTATGTTGTGTTCATTTACAGTTGCCACATGATTTTCGTTATCTCTTTTATATAAAATTCCACCATGTATATATGGATTTAAAGTTTTTACTCTTCCATCTAATATTTCTGGGAATTTAGTTACTTCATCTATTTGTATAGCTTTTACACCATTTTCTTTTAACATTTTAAAAGTATTTCCTGTAGATATTACTTCATATCCTAATTTATTTAACTCAGTACAAAATTCTACTACCCCAGTTTTATCTGTTACACTTACTAATGCTCTCTTAATCATTTATATAAACCCTCCTACCTTGAACAGTTAGTTTATTTTCACAAAACATTGCTATACTTTTCGTAAGTATTTCATGTTCTACGTCTAGTACTCTTGCTGCTAGTTTCTTTGCATCATCATCTTGTTTTACTTCTACTGTTTTTTGCATGATTATTGGACCTGTATCTGCTCCTTCATCAACAAAATGAACTGTTGCTCCAGTAACTTTTGCCCCATAATCAATTACACCTTGATGAACTTTCTCTCCATAATACCCCTTACCACAAAAAGCTGGGATTAATGACGGATGAATATTTATTATTCTATTTTTATACTCATTTACCAATTTGGGACTGATTATTTTTAAATAACCAGCCAAAACTACTAATTCTACTTTATTTTCTTTTAATATCTGAATTATTTTGTCTTCTTCATTTTCAAAAACAGCTTTTATATTATGATTTTTAGCTCTTTGAAGTCCGAAGGCTTCTGATTTGTTAGAGATAACTACCTTTACTTCGCCATTTATAGTTTTATTTTCACAATTATCTATAACAGCTTGTAAATTAGTTCCCCCACCTGAAATTAAAATACCTATTTCTACCATAGCTTGACACCTTCATGATCATCTACAACTTCACCTATTATATAAGCTTTGTCCTTCATTAACTCAGTGTATTTTTCCTCTATTTCAACTTCATTTTGTAAATTATTATTATTGATGTAATTAACAACATCCTGCGCTTCATTTTTATCAACTACCAAGACTAAACCTATACCCATGTTAAAAGATTTATGAAGTTCTCTTTTATCAACCATATCAAGCTTTTCTACCATTTCGAATATAGGTGGCTTTTCCCAAGAATCAGTTTTTATATTTAATCCTAATCCTTCTGGTATAACCCTAGTTATATTTTCTATTACTCCACCACCGGTGATGTGAGCTATAGCTTTTATATTTTGTTTTTCAATTAAATCTAAAACTAATTTGACATATATTTTTGTTGGAGTTAAAAGGGCTTCACCCAAAGTCATTCCTAACTCTTCTTTATAATCATTTAAGTCCCATTTTAAAGTATCTAAAAATATCTTTCTTATAAATGAGAATCCGTTACTGTGTACTCCACTGGATGATATTCCTATTAACACATCACCTTTTTTAACATCTTTTCCACATACTATTTTTTCTTTGTCTGCTATACCAACAGCAAATCCTGCTAAATCATATTCATCTTCAGTGTACATTCCTGGCATTTCAGCAGTTTCTCCACCTATTAATGCACATCCTGACATTTTACATCCATTAGCAACACCTTCAACTATTTTGTCTATATGTTCAGGAACTAACTTTCCTATTGCTATATAGTCTAAGAATAATAATGGCTTAGCACCTTGGCAAATTAAGTCATTAACACTCATAGCAACTAAGTCTATACCTACTGTGTCATGTTTATCCATCATTTGAGCTAGTTTAAGCTTTGTTCCAACACCGTCTGTTGCAGCAAGTAAAACTGGTTCTTTCATAGTTAAGAAGTCTTTTAAACTATATAATCCACTGAAATTTCCTAAGTCACCTATCACGTTCTTATCATAAGTTCCTTTAATTTTATTTTTTATTAAGCTTACAGCTCTATTTCCTTCATCTATGTTTACACCTGATTGTTCATAAGTTAGCATGATGTTGCTTCCCCCTTGTCTATTTTCTTAACTGGATAATCTCCATCAAAACAAGCTTTGCAGAAATTAAATGGTTCATCAACTGCATCTAGCATTCCTTCTATATCTAAAAATTTTAAAGAGTCACATCCTATATGCTCTATCATTTCTTCCACAGTTTTATTTGATGCTATCAGTTTAGATCTGTTTGGTGTATCTATTCCGTAATAGCAAGAATATTTAACTGGAGGTGATGTTATTCTCAAATGTATTTCTTTTGCTCCAGCTTCTCTAAGTGATTTTACTAATAATCTAGATGTTGTTCCTCTAACTATAGAGTCATCTACTAAAACTATTGATTTTCCTTTTATAACCCTTGATAAAGGGTTAAGTTTTATTTTAACACCTAGTTCTCTTTCTTCTTGAGTAGGTTTTATAAATGTTCTTCCTACGTATCTATTTTTTACTAAGGCTTCAGCGACTGGTATTTTACTAGCATTTGCATATCCTATTGCGCCTGGCCACCCTGAGTCTGGAACTGGAACTACCATGTCTGCATTTATTATGTCATCTTGTGCTAGTATTTCTCCTGACTTAACTCTAAATTCATAAGCATTTACATTATCTATAGTTGCATCATTTCTAGCAAAGTAAATATGTTCAAATATACAACTTTTTTTCATTGATTTATAATTTTCACTGAAATTATACGATTTTAATTCTCCGTCCTTTATTACTACTATCTCCCCTGGCTCCACGTCTCTGATTACTTCCCCACCTAATATATCTATGGCACAGTTTTCTGATGCAAAAATATATTGGTCGTCTTTTTTACCTAAAATTAAAGGTCTAAATCCAAATGGATCTCTAACTCCTATTAATTCTTCATCGCTCATAATTACAAGTGAATATGCTCCTTTTATATAGTCCATTGTAAGTTTTAAACTTTCTACTATATTCCCCTTATAATACCTAGCAAGAATATAAAGGATTACTTCTGTATCAGAATTACTTGTAAACATATATCCATCTTCTTCAAGCATATCTTTTAATGTTTGAGCGTTTACTAAGTTTCCATTATGTGCTAATGCAAGTCTTCTTTTTCTTACACTCCCTACTAAGGGCTGGCAATTAGCAAAAGCACTACCACCTGCTGTTGAGTATCTAACATGAGCTATACCCATATTACCTTGTAATTGTTCTAATTTTTTAGGTGTAAAAACATCACCTACAAGTCCCATATCTTTGTAATAGTTTATTTCTTTTCCATCGGATACTGCCATTCCACAACTTTCTTGCCCTCTATGTTGTATAGAATATAACGAATAATATAACTGCTTTGATATGTTTTTATCTTTAGAGTAAATCCCTACAACTCCGCACATATGAAATCCTCCTAAATTATTTATTTAACCTTGCTAAAACTTCTTCATAACCCTGAACTAAGTCTCCAAGATCTCTTCTAAATCTGTCTTTGTCTAATTTTTCATTAGTATTTACATCCCAAAGTCTGCAAGTATCAGGAGAAATTTCATCTGCTAATATTACTTTCCCATTTACATCTTTTCCGAACTCAAGTTTGAAATCTACTAATTTTAAATCCATTTTTAAGAAGAATTTTTTCATTATTTCATTTATTTTTAAAGTTTGAGTTCTTAAGAAATCTATCTCTTCTCTAGTTGCTAATTTTAATGCAACTGCATGATCATCATTTAGTAGTGGATCTCCAAAGTCATCGTTTTTGTATGACATTTCGAATATAGGTGTATCTAATACTATTCCTTCTTCTACTCCATATCTTTTACAAAATGAACCTGCTGTAATATTTCTTACTATTACTTCTAGCGGTAATATTTCCACTTTTTTAACTAACATCTCTCTATCAGATAAGCACTTTATGAAATGTGATTCTATTCCTTCTTTTGCTAACTCTTCAAACATTATTGTTGAAATTTTATTATTTAATATTCCTTTTGAAGCTATTTCTGCTTTTTTCTCTCCATTAAATGCTGTAGCATCATCTTTGTAGTAAACTACAAACTCATTTTCATTTTCTGTAGTAAATATTCGTTTTGCTTTTCCTTCATATAATAACATGTTAATTACCCCCTTAAATTTTCATCATCATTTAAAACTTTTTCTGCCATTTCTTTTCTATATAATTTTAAATCCTCTTTTAACTTGGGATATTTTATACTCATTATTTGCATTGCCATTAACACTGCGTTTAAGCCAGAGTCAATTGTAACAGTGGCTACTGGTATTCCACTTGGCATTTGTACCATTGATAAAAGTGAATCTAATCCATCCATTGTAGAAGATTTTATTGGTAATCCTACTACTGGAATTAATGTATTTGCCGCGATTACTCCTGGTAAATGTGCTGCTTTTCCTGCTGCTGCGATTATTACACCAACTTCATTGTCTATTCCTTGTATAAACTCTTCTAACTCCCTAGGTGTTCTATGAGCCGATAAAACACGAACAATAACTTCAACATTATACTTTTCCAAGAATTTTATTCCTTCTTCTAATTTAGGGTAATCCGATTTAGATCCCATAACTACCGCTACTTTCATCATACTCCTCCTTAATTATCAATTGTGAACACTTTTCACAATCCATTATTATATACGAACTATTATATGTTAATAGTATAATAATATTAATATTTTATCAATAGGATTTCATATTTTTATTAATATTTTTTTATAAACATATGTTGTATGTCGAATTATTAAGTTATTTTTGTAATAATTGTACATAAATTCTTCACTTTTATAGCCATAATTTGCACATATGCTATAATAATTAAAGATATATTCACAATAAATAGGAGGTTTCTTAAATATGATAAATATAGACAATTGTAATATAATTTTTTCAAATAAATTAATAAAAGAATATTCTAGTTTAAATCATAGATTCAAATCATTAGATGACATTTATATAAATGCCAAAGTCGCACTTTATGAAAACTCTCATAAAGAAAACGTTCTTTTTCAAAAGAACATTTCTAGAAATATTCTAATGACATTTTTTGTTTCGTATAAAGCTTTAATAAATAACACGTTAAAATTTTATTTGATGGGTATGAAAATGGAAATATTCAGCGAGTTTATAGAAAGCAACGAAATTTGCCAACTGCTGGATAATATGTCTGATGAAGAGTTCGACAAAAAATATAACGAATTATTTAATACAGTTTTTATAGAATTTAATTTAAGTGCATTTAATAAAGGACATATAAATTTAAGATTTTCTGAACTTTTGACTAGCTTATATGAAGATATAGATAATATTGCAGAGGACTATGAAATTGAAGATATGCTTAAATTTATAAATCTATTAGAAGAAGATTTGGAAACTGAAGATGAATTTATAGAGTTGAATAAATTGAGAAATCACTTAAATAACGTAAAAAATAAGCCTAGAATATTATTCTAGGCTTATTTCTACGATATTAGATTTTTATCCTATAAGCACAAATTTTATAATGAACAAGATTGATAAAATTATCATAGATAAATTTACTTCATCTTTTCTATTTGTAGCTAATTTTAATAATGTATAAGATAATATACCAAATATTATCCCGTCTCCAATACTATTTGTAAGTGGCATAAATGAGAAAGTTATAAATGCTGGTATTGCATTTGTAAAATCTGAAAAATCAATTTTGTTAAGGGATCCTGCCATCATTACACCAACTATTATTAATACAGCCGAAGTTGCTTGTGTCGGTATTGCAACAAATAAAGGAGAAAATAACAGAGATAAAATGAATAACAATCCTGTTGTTATAGCAGTCAAACCAGTTCTTCCACCTTCTCCTATTCCTGATGCACTTTCTATAAATGAAGTTACCGTCGATGTTCCAAGCAAAGCTCCTGTAGTTGTTCCTATAGCATCAGCTAAAAGAGCCTCTCTAGCTTTTGGTATATTACCATTTTCATCTAAAAGATTTCCTTTTTCAGCAACACCTACTAAACATCCTACTGTATCAAATAAATCAACAAATAATAGTGTAAATACTATTACTACCATATTTAAACTAAATATTTCATCAGGATTTACTGAGAATGCTTGTAAGAATACTGGTTTTAAAGAAGGTATACTAAATGACATTATACCTTCTGGCAATCCTACTAATTTAAGCCCCATTCCTATAACAGATATTACTACTATAGAAATTAATAATGCACCTTTTTTGTTTTTAGCAACTAATACCCCTGTTACTAATAATCCGAATAATGTTAATATAACTAATGGATCGTGTAGATTTCCCAAACTCCCATCAACTATTATACTTGCATTCTTTAACCCTATATAAGCTATAAATAAACCAACACCTGCTGTTACAGCGTACTTTAAGTTTGTTGGTATGCATTCAATTATTTTTTCTCTTAAGTTTGTTACTGTAAGCAAAATAAATATAAGTCCTTCTATAAATACTGCCATAAGAGCAAATTGCCATGAATATCCCATTTGCAAAACTATGGTATTAGCAAAGAATACATTTAATCCCATCCCTGGCGCTAATGCTATTGGATAATTTGCTAAAAATCCCATAAAGAAAGTTGCTATTGCTGCTGATAAAGCTGTCGCAACAAATACCGCTCCTTGATCCATTCCTGTAGCCGAAAGTATAGATGGATTAACTACTAATATATATGCCATTGTCATAAATGTAGTTATTCCTGCCATTACTTCCGTTTTTGTATCTGTATTATTTTCTTCTAATTTAAAAACTTTCTGTAGTAAATTTTCTTTTTTTGATTTTGATGTCATTTCCATAATTATCATCACCCTATTTCATATATTATATTTTATTAATGTTCCATACATATCTTATTTTTAACTCAAAATAAGATTTATCGTTCGTGTTTTATAAGTACAATAATAGAATAACATCTCACATATTTACTGTCAATATACATTTTCGATTTTTGCGAACATTTTTTTATTTTTTATATTATTTTATAGTTTTTCACGGACCAAATACGAACCTTTAATCAAGTTGTGTGTGATTTTACACAAAAAAGAGAAAATTTAACACTTTCTCTTTATATCAACCTATGCTTTTGTCATACATACTAATTTTTTTAATTTTTTCTCATCTAGAACTCCTAAAACTACGCCATTAACACTTAAGCTTTTTACCGCTTGTATGTCTCTTTTCATTATTTCTGAACCTTCTTCACTATATACAAGTCCATTGGCATGGTGCCTTATCATTACATTTACAGGTATATCTACACTTTTTACTACACTTTATACAAGCCCATAACTTGGTGTCAATCCACTTTCAGTTAATGCACTCACAGGCTCTATTCTATCTGTCCCACACTCTTCTATAGATTTGGCATATTCCACTGTCATTCCTATTATTTCTAGCATTATCCACCTCTTAATAAAATATATTTTATTATAAAACATTTACTTTACATAAAAATAGAGATAAGAAGTTTTAACTTCTTATCTCTATTTTTTTAGTCTAGTTTATCAAGTTCTTCTTTTGAATTCGGAACTTTTATTTCTCCATTTTTAACTTTGTCTGCCATAGTATTTACATAGTCTAGCACATCTTGAGGTACTAAATTCTTTGTAGATTCAGGTATGCCAACACCATCTTCTTTCAATCCATATACTTTAGCTTCTCCACCAGTTAGTTTTCCATTTTTAAATGCTTTCACTGTATCATATACACCAACATTAACTTTTTTCAAAGCCGATGTTAAAACATTTTTTTGTGCTAAGTCACTTTGGTCTTTATCTACGCCAATTGCATATTTATTTTGTTCTTTAGCTGATTCTATAGCTCCTACACCTGTTCCTCCCGCTGCTGAAAGAATTATATCTACACCATTTGAATACATTTGGTTCGCTATAGATTTACCTTTTGCTGCATCTGCAAAAGTTCCAGCAAATTGAACTTTTACATCTGCATCATCATTAGCTTTTTCTACACCATATTCATACCCATATAAAAATCTATATATAATTGAATTTTCCATTCCGCCTATAAAACCTACTTTATTAGTTTTTGTCATTTTTCCCGCTATTAAACCTGCTAAAAAAGTAGCTTCATTTTCTTTAAATAATATAGGTGTTATATTTTTTGGTATTGTATCATAAGTTTCATCTATTATAGCAAAACTTAAATCCGGATAATTTTCTGCCTGAGTTTTAATATCTTCTACCATAGTGTTACCAACACCTATAATTAAATCCATCCCATCATCAGCTAAAGCTTCTATATTTCCAATATACTCAGAAGCTTGTTTTGATTCTATTACCTTTACTTCTACTCCTAATTCTTTCTGCGCTTTTTGTAATCCTTCCCATGCACTTTGGTTAAAAGATTCATCATTTATACCACCTACATCGGCAACCATTCCTACTTTTATAGCTTTAGTATCCTTTGTTTCTGTGTTATTTTTTTTACCTGTGCATCCTACTACACTTATTGAACCTATTAGCACCGCTGAAGTTAATGCCACAATTTTTTTATAATTCATATTATTCCTCCTGTCATCTTAATAATTCTGTATGTATCTATGTTTTATAAAGTTTCGGCATTCATAATATTATTATTTCAATAATTTCATAAATTAATTACAAAAACCAAAAAAATAAAAAAATGACAAACAACAATATGTTATTTGTCATTTCTATTTATATTATTCCCACTCAATTGTTCCTGGTGGTTTTGAAGTTATATCATAAACTACTCTGTTTGCTCCATCAACTTCATTTACTATTCTGTTTGATATTTTTTCTAAAACATCATATGGCATTTTGTACCAGTCAGAAGTCATTCCATCAGAAGATGTTACTGCTCTTAAACCTACTAAGTAAGCATAAGTTCTTTCATCTCCCATAACCCCTACAGTTTTTACATCTGGTAATGTAGCAAATGCTTGCCATATTTCTTTGTATAAACCTGCTTTTTTAAGTTCTTCCATATATATAGCATCAGCTTCTCTTAATATGTCACATCTTTCTTTTGTAACTTCACCGATAACTCTTATTCCAAGTCCTGGTCCTGGGAATGGATGTCTGAATATTAACCCTTCTTCTATTCCAAGTTCTAAACCTATTTTTCTAACTTCATCTTTGAATAATTCTCTTAATGGTTCTACTATTTGGAATTCTATATCTTCAGGTATTCCACCAACATTGTGATGAGATTTTATTGTAGCAGCTTCTCCATGTCCACTTTCTACAACGTCTGGATATATAGTTCCTTGTGCTAAGAAATCCATCTTCCCAAGTTTATTTGATTCTTCTTCAAATACTCTTATGAACTCTTCACCTATTATCTTTCTCTTAGATTCTGGTTCTGTTACACCTTTTAATTTACCTAAGAATCTATCTTCACAGTTAACTCTTATTAAGTTCATATCAAACTTATCTTTGAATATTCTTTCTACGTCATTACCTTCATTTTTTCTAAGTAATCCATGATCAACGAATACACAAGTTAAGTTATCCCCTATAGCCTTATGAACAAGTACTGCCGCAACTGATGAATCAACTCCACCACTTAAAGCACATAATACTTTTTTATCACCTATTGTTTCTTTTAACTCTTTTATTTTATCATTTATAAATGAATCTGTAGTCCAATCTCCACTTACTTCACAAACATTGTATAAGAAGTTTTTAAGTATTTTATCTCCTTCTAAACAATGTTCAACTTCTGGATGGAACTGTACTCCATAAAGATTTTTTTCTTTATTTTCTACCGCTGCAACAGGGCAATCTGATGTATAAGCTATTACTTCAAATCCTTCTGCTGCAGTATCAACTAAATCTGTATGACTCATCCAAACTGTATTAGTTGACATTCCTTCAAATAGTTTTGATTCTTTGTATGTTATAGCTGTTTTCCCATACTCTTTTTCAGATGTATTACCTTTTCTAACAACACCACCTAAAACATGTGACATTATTTGATGTCCGTAACATATACCAAGTATTGGAACTCCTATTTCAAATATTTCTTTTGATATTGTTGGAGAATCTGCTAAGTATGCGCTATTAGGTCCTCCTGTAAATATTATCCCTTTTGGATTTTTAGCTTTTATAGTTTCTATATCTGTAGTATATGGTATTATCTCGCAATATACGTTATTTTCTCTTACTCTTCTTGCTATTAACTGGTTATATTGACCTCCAAAGTCAACAACTAATACTAATTCATGTTTCATTACATTACATCTCCTTGTGTACTATAGTTTGGTGCTTCTTTTGTTATTGTTATATCGTGTGGATGACTTTCTTTTAGAGAAGCTGCTGTTATTTTTACAAATTGAGCTGTTTCTTGTAAGTCTTTTATTGTAGGTGCTCCGCAGTAACCCATTCCCGATCTTAAACCACCTATCATTTGATAAGCTATCTCTTCCGCTTTTCCTTTATAAGGAACCATTCCTTCTACACCTTCTGGAACTAATTTTTTAGCACCATCTTGGAAATATCTATCTTTTGATCCATCTTCCATAGCCGCTATAGAACCCATTCCTCTATATGCTTTGTATGATCTACCTCTGTAAAGAACTGTTTCTCCTGGACTCTCATCAGTTCCTGCAAATAAAGATCCCATCATACAAACATTTGCTCCAGCAGCTAAAGCTTTAACTACATCACCAGAATATTTAATACCACCGTCCGCTATTACTGGTACTCCATATTTTTTAGCAACTTCTGCACAGTCCATAACTGCTGTTACTTGTGGAACCCCTATACCAGCAACTACTCTTGTAGTACATATAGATCCTGGTCCCATACCTATTTTCACGCAGTCAGCTCCAGCTTTTATTAAGTCTTCACAACCTTGAGCTGTAGCAACATTTCCTGCTATTATTTGTAAATCTGGGTATACTGATTTTATTTTTTGTACAGCTTCTATAACACCTTTTGAGTGTCCATGTGCACTATCTAAAACTATAGCATCTACTTTTGCTTCATATAACGCTTTTACTCTATCTAATACATCTCCTGTTATACCAACTGCTGCACCACATAAAAGTCTCCCCTTTTTATCTTTTGCAGAGTTTGGATATTGGATTTTCTTTTCTATATCTTTTATTGTTATTAAACCTTTTAAATGATTCTCTTCGTCTACTATTGGTAATTTTTCAATTTTATGTTGTTTAAGAATTTGTTCAGCTTCTTCTAAAGTAACTCCTTCTCTAGCTGTTACTAGATTATCCTTAGTCATAGCATCTTCTATTTTTTTAGACATATCTTTTTCAAACTTAATATCTCTGTTTGTTATTATTCCAATAAGTTTTTTATCTTTGTCTATTATTGGAACCCCTGATATTCTAAATTTCCCCATTATACTGTCAGCATCTTGAATTGTATGGTCTTTTGTTAAGTAAAACGGATCCACAATTACTCCACTTTCGCTTCTCTTTACTCTATCTACTTCTGAAGCTTGCTCTTCAATAGACATATTTTTATGAATAATACCCATACCACCTTGTCTTGCCATAGATATTGCCATTTTTGACTCTGTAACAGTATCCATACCAGCACTCATTAAAGGTATATTTAATTGTATCGTCTTAGTCAAGTATGTCTGTGTATTTATCTCTTTTGGTAATATTTCAGATCTTTGAGGTATTAATAAAACATCATCAAAAGTTAATCCTTCTTTTATTATTGTAGCCATACTAGTCTCCTTTCAATTTAACCCACTTTATATTTGAACATTTAATTTTTTATAAAAAAAAACCTGTATAGTTTCCATCTTTTACTAAAAAGTGAAATCACTATACAGGTTTGAATATATGACTTAAAACTGCCTATTATTAAGCAGCTAATATATTCAAATATATATAATAATTTCACCCATAGTCAAGATTTTTACGGTTTCTCGGTAGAAACTCTCAGACCATATTTCTGAGTATATACGAGTGATTTTATTTTAAAAATTTTCGTTATTCGCCTTATGTTTGAATAATAATTTACCAAAATAATTCGCTTGTGTCAACAAATTTTTACGATTTTCTTCATTAGCTATTATATTTGTTACCATATAAGCTTATTTAATTAATATATTGGAATTAATTACTATAGTTATTTACATAAGAAATTATATTTTTACTTTATTTAATTTACTATTATAAAATAGTTACTTAACTTTCATATTAATAAAAACATATTTTTATGTTAGAACCTTTTATATAAAATTTATTCTCCCATATATATTTTACATATTTAAATAATACTAATAATTCTTATTTTAATTTGTTAATAGTAGATGCCAAATACCCTGCTCCAAATCCATTATCTATATTTACTACAGATATGCCTGAAGCACAACTATTTAACATAGCTAGAAGTGGAGCTAGTCCATCAAAATTTGCTCCATACCCCACTGATGTAGGCACCGCTATAACCGGTACGTCCACTAGACCTCCTACTACACTAGGAAGAGCACCTTCCATACCTGCTACTGCCACAATTACTCTAGCATTTTCAATCATATGCCTATTAGCTAATAATCTATGAATACCAGCTACTCCTACGTCATATAATCTTTCCACTTTATTTCCACAGAATACAGCTGTATAGTATGCTTCATCTGCCACAGGTATGTCAGATGTGCCTCCTGTAACAATCAAAATAGTTCCCTTACCTTGATCTTTTATTTCTTCATTTTTTATTCTTAATATTTTTGATAATTCATCATATTCTGCATTAGGATATAGTTTAATGATTTTATCATAAGTAGTCTTTTCACATCTTGTTCCAAGAATGTTACTACCTTTTTCATTCATTCTTTCTATAATTCCTAAAATATGATTATCACTTTTCCCCTTACAATATATTACTTCTGGATATCCATTTCTTATACTTCTATGATGGTCAATATGAGCATATCCTATATCCTCGAAGGGCAAATCTTTTAATTTCCCTAAAGCATCTTCTATTTCTATGTTGCTATTTTTAACATCATTTAATAATTTTTTTAAGTCCATAATTCCCCTCTTCTGCTCTTATTTTATTTATATATAATTATACCTTAATATTTTATTTAAAACACGACTATTTATTAATTAAGACTTTTTAAGTCTATAACTTACCAACAATATAAATCAAACGATGACTTTTTTTAAATGTAAAAAATAGTTATATTATCTTTACTGAAAAGTATATTTGTAATCAAAAAGAGAGAACTCTACGAGTTCCCCCTTTGTTTAAATTATATTACATCATTCCTGGCATTCCTGCTCCCATAGGTGCAGCTTTATCTTCTTTTTCCGGAATATCCGCTACAGCAGCTTCTGTTGTTAAGAATACTCCTGCTATAGATGCTGCGTTTTGAAGAGCGCTTCTAGTAACCTTAGTTGGATCAACTATACCAGATTCTATCATATTTACATATTTTTCATTTAATGCATCAAATCCTATTTCAGGATCTTCTGCTATAACATTTTGAACAATTACTGCACCTTCAAGACCTGCATTTATAGCTATTTGTCTTAATGGCTCCTCTAATGATTTTCTTACTATTTTAGCTCCTAGTTGTTCTTCTCCTTCAAGAGTTTCAATTAATTCATCTAAAACAGGTATTGTACTAACTAAAGCAGTACCACCACCAGCAACTATACCTTCTTCAACAGCAGCTCTAGTTGCATTTAAAGCATCTTCTATTCTTAATTTCTTTTCTTTCATTTCTACTTCTGTAGCTGCACCAACTTTAACTACCGCAACTCCACCAGATAACTTAGCTAATCTTTCTAATAATTTTTCTTTATCAAAATCAGAAGTTGTAACTTCTACTAAATGTTTTATTTGATTAACTCTATTTTGTATATCTTCTTTTGTTCCATGACCACCAACTATAGTAGTGCTATCTTTTACTACTTTAACTGAAGAAGCTCTTCCTAATAAATCTAAATCCGCTTCTTTTAAATCATATCCAACTTCTTCTGATATTACAACACCACCAGTAAGAATAGCTATATCTTGAAGCATTTCTTTTCTTCTATCCCCAAATCCTGGAGCTTTAACTGCAACAATTTCACAAACTCCTCTTAATTTATTAAGAACTAGTGTAGATAATGCTTCACCTTCTACATCTTCTGCTATTATTAATAATCTCTTACCTTGTTCAACTATTTTATTTAAGATAGGAAGTAATTCTTGTATGTTAGATATCTTCTTGTCAGTTATTAATATATAAGGATCATTTAAAACTGCTTCCATTTTGTCTACATCTGTAACCATGTATGCAGAAACGAATCCCCTGTCAAATTGCATACCTTCAACAGTTTCTAGTTCTGTATTCATAGTCTTAGATTCCTCTACAGTTATAACGCCTTCTTTTCCTACTACCTTCATAGCCTGAGCTATTAATTCACCTATTTCATCATCTCCTGAAGACACTGCACCAACTTGAGCTATTTCCTCTTGAGTTTCTATTGTTCTTGATTGTTTCTTTAGTTCTTCAACTGAAACTTCTACTGCTTTTTGTATACCTTTTCTAAGTATTATTGGATTGGTTCCAGCAGTAACATTTTTTAAACCTTCTCTTATTATTGCTTGTGCTAAAACTGTAGCAGTAGTTGTACCATCTCCTGCCACATCATTAGTCTTAGTTGCAACTTGCTTAACAAGCTGTGCACCCATATTTTCAAATCTATCTTCTAATTCTATTTCTTTTGCTATAGTAACACCATCATTTGTTATTAGAGGTACTCCAAACATTTTGTCCAATATAACATTTCTTCCCTTTGGTCCAAGAGTCACCTTAACTGTATCAGCTAATTTGTTTACACCAGTTTCTAATGCTTTTCTTGTATCTTGCGCAAATCTAATATCCTTTGCCATCTTCATACCCTCCTAATTTTTACTCAATAACAGCTAATATATCGCTTTGTCTTAAAATTATGTATTCTTCTGAGTCTATTTTGACTTCATTCCCTGCATATTTTGAGTATATTACTTTATCTCCAACTTCAACTTCCATTTTGACTTCATTTCCATCTACAAAGCCTCCTGGCCCAACTTCTATAACTTGTGCCATTTGTGGTTGTTCTTTTGCTGAACCTGGTAAAATAATACCACTTGCAGTTTTTTCTTCTGCCTCAACTTTCTTGATTACTACTCTGTCTGCTAAAGGTCTTATTTTCATAATTTATCCCTCCTAAAATAGAATTATATTATTAAATTTAGTTATTATTATTTTTATCACTCTATATCTTAGAGTGCTAACAAGATAATAATAAACCATTTTCATAAAATTTTCAACTTATTTTTGAACCTTTATTTATATATAAATATTTATCATTAAACTTTGTTTTTATACCATATTATTTTATATTTTATGATATAAAAAAAGTTTACACCTTTCATATTAGAAAGGGTAAACTTAATTACTTCATAAATTCTGTATACTGATCAAGAACTTCCTTAGGTTCTCCCATCATTTTAATCACACCATCGTGCATCCACATTACAGTATCACAAAGCTCATTTAAAGTAGATATGTTATGAGAAACTATAACTACCGTTCTTTTTCTATCAGAAATAAGACTCTTCATTTTTGCATAACTTTTCTTTTTAAATTTTTGATCTCCTACACTTAAGACTTCATCAATAAGCATTATGTCTGTTTCTAGTATTGCCGTAATAGAAAATGCTAGTTTTGAAAACATACCACTAGAATATGTTTTTACAGGCATATCTATAAATTTTCCAAGTTCTGCAAAATCTATTATTTCATCCATTTTATTTGTTATTTCTTCTTCAGAAAACCCAAGTAGCATTCCTGATAAAAGAATATTTTCTCTACCTGTCAAACTTTTATTAAATCCTACCCCTATAGATAATAAAGATACTGATTTATTATGTAGATTTATTATCCCTTTATCTGGAGAAAATATTCCTGCTAACGCTTTTAGCATAGTAGATTTTCCACTTCCATTTTTACCTATTATGCCAAGAATTTTACCTTCTTCCAAATCAAAAGATACATTTTTTACTGCATTAAATTCTTTAACCTTCGCTTTTTTAAATCTTAATAAATTCTTTTTTACTGAATAAGCTTTCATACTTTTATAAGTTATACTTAAATTATTTACTTCTATAGCTAATTCTCTCTGCTCCATTATATCACCTTCACATAACTATTTTCATTTTTATATATTGTTTTTACACCTAATATAGATATAATCAATCCAATTACTGTCCACGCTAAAAGAATTTTTACAGAAGGGGCTTCACCATTTAACAAGCACTTCCTAAAAGATGATATAGAAAATGCAATTGGATTTCCTTTTAATAAAATATCTGAATAAGGCGATGCTATACGACTTTCTATAGCATAAAAAATTCCTGTCATATAAAATACCGCTCTTAATACTATGTTCACTATATTTGATAAATCTTCTATAAAAACACCAAAATGAAGCAAAATTGTCATCAGTCCAAAATTTACAATCCAAAGAGTTATCATTATTGGTATTATATATAGTATATTCCATGTTATTGATACTCTACAAACAATCATCATAAGAATTACTATCCCAAAACAAATCATCATTTTAAATCCATTAACTAGCATTTTAGAAAAAATCAACACAAATTTAGGTATATAAACTTTGGATACAATAGCTTTATTATTTTTTATCATCTTAACACTCTGTTTCATATTTCCATTGAAAAAATCCCAAGCCATTATACCTATAAAAATAAAAATCGTAAAGTTATCTTCACTTGCATTAAATACCACGCCAAATATAAATGAATATATTAGCATAAAACATAAAGGCTCTAATACCCACCATACCCAGTTTAAATAAGAACTAGCTACTTCTGCCTTTAATTCTGATTTAGCTGAATATATGGCATACTTATAATACTTTTTAAAATCATTAATAAATCTGTCCATAACATTCTCCCTTGATTTATAATATTCCTACACATTTTACCTTTTTATTCCAAAAGTTTACTAATTCTATGTTATCAGATTAAATAATTTCTTTCAATTATAAACTATATTTTATCACAAAGATTATCTTTAATAATTTCATTATAAAGATAGGTTATAACAAAAAAAGTATGCTATTTAATGTAAAATAACATACTTTTTATAACAAAGGAGAAAAAAGCCTTGATATAGATTCTTTAATTTTCATAACTGTGTTTCTATTTTCAAATTTATCTCTTTCTAATTCCTCACTATTGTCCAAATCATACATAAAGTCTTTTTTAATTTCATCAATAATCTTTTCGTCATATATGAAAGCATTAACTTCAAAATTCAATTTAAAGCTTCTAAAATCCATATTGGCAGAACCTGTAGATGCCATAAAATCATCTATAATTATCAATTTAGAGTGTAAAAAGCCTTTATTATATAGATAGACTTTTCCACCAGATTCCAATATTTCTTGAAAATAAGAATAGGATGCAGTATTTACTATTTTATGGTCCGCAATTTTAGGAAATAAAATTATAAGCTCCACTCCACTTAAAGCTGCACATTTCAAAGCTTTTAATAAACTTTCATCTGGTATAAAGTATGGAGTTTCTATATAAATACTTTTTTTGGCCTGACATATGGCATAAAAATAAGCATAATGCATGGACTCCCAGTCTGAGTCTGGCCCACTAGCCACAATTTGCATCATACAGCTACCTTTATCCTTTAACTTAGGAAATAAATTTTCTTTTAATAATACTTTTTTCGTATTGTAATACCAATCAGTCAAAAAAATCATCTGTAACATATAAACTGAAGTTCCTTCTATTCTTATATGAGTATCTCTCCAGTATCCAAATTTTTTATTTTTACCTATATATTCATCACCTATATTTATTCCACCAGTGTATCCTATTTTTCCATCTATAACTACAATTTTTCTATGATTTCTATAATTAAGTTGTCCACCTATGGGTATTGCAATCTTACCTTTTAAATATGGAATTATTTCTATACCATAATTTCGCATTTCATTGAAAAACTTTCTATGAAACCAAAATCTCCAACAACCTACATCATCATAGATTATTCTTATTTTTACACCTGATTTAACTTTATCTATTAGCTCTTTTTTTATTTTTTCTCCAATTTCACTGTCTTTAATTATAAAATATTCTAAATGAATATGGTCTTTTGCATTTCTTATATCTTTTATTAAATTTTTAAATTTTTCATTCCCATCCACATAAATTTCTACATTATTATTAATAGTAAATGGAAAAATTCCTGTATTAAGTAGCAAACTAACTATTTTTAAGACTCTAAAGTCTATATTTTTACCATAGGGTAGCTTTCCTTCTTTTATCATTGTACTTTGGCCTTGTGCTAACTCTTTCATCTCATACAAGTTGAATAAAAGATTTTCTTTTTTCATATTATTTGCCATTTTATAGGTTTTCTTCATTTTTATTTTTCTAATATTTCTTCCTAATATAGCATAAAACAATATACCTATAACCGGAAATAACATAAAAATCAAGATCCATATTAATGTTTTTGAAGGATCTCTATTTTCTAATATAAGTTTTATAGAAATAATAATACTTAGTATATAAAAGAGTACTAAAATGATTTTTAAAACCATATCATTATTTTCATCTCCTTACGTCTTATCTACCTATTCCTAATTCTCTCGCATAGTAGAACAAATATTGTTGTGCAAATCCTGCTGAATCTCCAAACTTTTCTAATGCAAACTGTCTTATTTTAGGTAGACTTAAATTATCTTCCACATAAAATTCTTCCATAACTCTCTTTACCCAAACATCCACTGGAAATGTATCGTATTTTTGCATTCCAAATAAAGCAATACAATCTGCTACCTTAGGACCAACACCGTTGAATTTCATTAATTCTTTTATACATTCATCTGTATTTAACCTTCTGTAAAATAAAACATTTTCATTATTTTCCTTAACATAGTCAACCACACTTTTAATATACTTGTCTCTAAAACCTGTTTGACACACTCTTATATCTTCTACAGATGCTTGACTTAGTTCTTCAGGTGTTGGGAAAGCATAATATTTCTTTCCTCTATATTGTCCTATGAACTTACCATATTTTTGTGATAAATTATTTATGGCTCTTTGAATCATGGGTATTCTATTATTTGCAGATATTATGAAAGATATAAGCATCTCCCATCCATCTTGTTGTAATATTCTTATACCTTTGCCAAATTCAGTTGCCTTTTCTAAATATTCATCCATAACTTTTAACTCATTTTTTATTTCACTATAATCTCTTCCTAAATCAAAATAATTAAACCATATGTTATCAAAGTCTTCTTTATTAGTATTATCAAAAATAATTAAATCATTTTCTTTTTTTACATTTACAACTTTTCCTTGTACTACACCTGTATATGAATCGTCCTCTTCTTTTAACCATCTAAAACATTGACCACAATCAAATACATGTTGTGGATCAAAATCTTCACTTATACCATCTAGTATAATTTTATTATCTTTTTCTATAATCTTCATAACTACTTTCCTTTCTCATTTGAATCTATTTATTATTATTTTTTATTTTCATCTAATCTATCCTTTAATTTTTACAATTAAATAATTTGCAAATATCTCTTTTATAATATATACCTTATTTTTGTTAATTTACACATATCTAAACATAAAAAATCCCTAGATAACAACTTATCTAGGGATTTTTTATGAATTACATTCCTAATTCTTTAAAGTCTCTACTTCCTGGCTTAACTAATTCTTCTTTTCCTTCTTTGCAAAGAGGGCATTCATCAGCTTCATAGACTTGTATATCTAATTTTATAGCACTGTATATCGGCATTCCTATATCTTCGCTAGTTCTATTTGCTATACAAGCAACACCTATTACTTCTCCACCTAAAGCTTCTAAACATTTTTTGGCTTCTATTGTTGATTTCCCTGTTGTAACAACATCTTCTGCTATTATTATTTTAGCACCTGGCTTAACTTCGAATCCTCTTCTAAGCTGTACTACTCCGTCTTTTCTCTCAGTAAATACTGATTCTTTTTTAAGTTGTCTTCCAAGTTCATAAGAAACTATTACTCCACCCATAGCTGGCCCAACTACTAAATCTATATCTAAATCTTTTATTTGATCAACAACTGTACTTAATACTTGTTCTGCGTACTCTGGAAATCTTAACACCTTTGCACATTGTACATATCTATTACTATGCTTTCCTGATGATAATAAAAAATGTCCTTCTAATAATGCATCACTTTTCTTTAATATTTCAACTACATCTACTTTACTCATTTTGATATTCCTCCAATTTACCTTATTTATATTATTTCACTTTTAATCAATTTTCTATATTAAATAATTCCTCTTATTTCATCAAGAGTCTTAATTCCTTCTTGTTTCATAAATTTTTCTATTCCATCTATTATTTCAAGTCCTATTTTGGGATTTACAAAGTTTGCTGTTCCCACTTGGATACAAGAAGAGCCTGCCATTATAAATTCTATAGCATCATTTGCATTTGTTATTCCACCCATTCCCCATACTGGTATTTCTATATTTCTAGAAACTTCGTTAACCATTCTAAGAGCTATTGGTTTTATTGCCGGTCCAGATAATCCTGCATAAACATTTTCAAATATAGGTTTTCTTTTGTTTATATCTATTGCTAAAGCTTTGAATGTGTTTACTAAAGAAACTCCATCCGCTCCTTCTTCTTCACATACTCTAGCCATACCTACTATATCTTCAGCATTTGGAGATAATTTTATTACAAGAGGTTTATCTACAACTTTTCTAACTTCTCTAACAACTTCTCTTGCAACTTCATTTTTTATTCCAAAAGCCATTCCTCCAGCTTTTACATTTGGACAAGATATATTTAACTCTATTACGTCTACATCTCTTCCTCTTAGTAATTCAGCACCTTTTATATAGTCATCTAATGTTCCTCCACCAAGGTTTACTATCCTCACTAAGTCTAAATCAGAGAAAAAAGGCAGCTCTTTATCTATAAATCCTTGTATCCCTGGATTTTCTAAGCCTACACTATTCATCATTCCAGATGGAGTTTCAAACACT
This sequence comes from Terrisporobacter petrolearius, assembly GCF_020748185.1. Taxonomy (GTDB): domain Bacteria; phylum Bacillota; class Clostridia; order Peptostreptococcales; family Peptostreptococcaceae; genus Terrisporobacter; species Terrisporobacter petrolearius. The sequence continues at coordinate 31,086 of NZ_JAHZMO010000031.1, forward strand.
CTCATACCATTGTTTCCATCTTTTTGATTTAGTGTAAGCCCTTTAGAACTTATCCCACCTAGTTTTTCTATATCATAAATTCCATTGTATTCTTTCCCAAATCCAAAAGTTCCAGACGCCATTATTACCGGATTTTTAAAATTAACATCTTTGAATTTTACATTTAAATTAACCATTGAAAATCACGTCCTCTCCTCTGAATACCGGGCCATCTTTACAAGTTTTTTTATTTCCAAATTTAGTTTTGCATGTACATACTAAACATGCTCCTACGCCACATGCCATGTGGTTTTCTAGTGAAACGAATAATTTTGTATTTGTTCCTTCTACCATATTAACTAGTTTTTCCATCATTGGTGTGGGCCCACAAGTTAATATATAATCATATTTTTCTATATCTAAAATATCTGTAACAAAAGTATTACCTACAGCAACATTTACTTCGTTACAAACTTCGTTGTATTTATCTATTAGTATCGGTTCATTTCTGAAACCTAAGTATGCATCACAGTTTGGAATGTTTTTTGCGACTAAATAGAGTGGCGCAACTCCTATTCCTCCTCCTACTAATGCTACTTTTCCTTCTACTTTTTCATAACCATTACCATAAGGACCTTCTAATTTTATTGTTTCTTCTGGTTTTAATTTACTAAGTATTTTTGTTCCTTCTCCTACAACTTTGTATAAGAAACTTATACTATTTTCATCTATATCATGAATGCTTATGGGTCTTGATAATAAAGGGTAATTATTCCACGCTCTTAACATATAAAATTGACCCATTTCACCTTTAAATTTTCCTTGTACTTCCATTAAGTACATTTCTTCCCCAATATACTCATTTCTAATTACTTTATACATTTTGTATCCTCCATAAAATTCGCTTCGCTTAAGCCACTGCGTGGGCGCTACAGTTCATGTCGCCAACGAGATGCCTTCACTAGTACTTCAGGCAACGACCTTGCTCAAAATTTGCTTTGTTCCTTATTTGTTTATATCTACACCTAATAGCTTCATAATTAAAGCCATTCTTACATACATACCATAAGTAGCTTGCTTAAAATAAACTGCTCTTTCATCATCATCCACTTCTGTAGATATTTCGTTTACTCTTGGCAGAGGATGTAATATAAGCATATCTTCTTTTGCATTTTCCATCTTTTCTTTATCTAGTATATAAGTATCTTTTAATCTTTCGTATTCATCACTATCAACAAATCTTTCTTTTTGAATTCTAGTCATATAAAGTAAATCTAGATTTTTTAAAGATTCATCTAAATACGATGTTTGGCAATATGAATTACTTTGGATTTTTTCTTTTATATATTCTGGCATTTTTAGTTCTTCAGGTGATATAAAAACAAATTTATTATTTTCGTATCTAGTCATTGCTTTTACTAATGAATGAACTGTTCTTCCATATTTTAAATCACCACATAGTCCTATTATGTGATTACTTAAAGTTCCTTTTAGGGATTTTATTGTGAGTAAGTCAGTAAGGGTTTGAGTTGGGTGTTGATTTCCACCGTCTCCTGCATTAATGAATGGTACACTCGTGTATTTAATCGCTTCTTCTGCCGCTCCTGCAACAGGATGTCTCATAACTATAAGATCTACATATCCAGATACAACTCTCATTGTATCTCCTAATGATTCTCCTTTAGATACTGATGAAGAATTCGGTTCAGAAAAACCTATTATCTCCCCACCTAAACGTTTCATGGCAGTTTCAAAGCTTAATCTTGTTCTTGTTGATGGCTCATAAAATAAAGTAGCCATTAATTTTCCTTCACATACACGAGAATATGCTGATGGATTTTTCATAATATCCTCAGCTAAGTTTAATATTACATCTATTTCTTTAATAGAAAAGTCTTCTGGTTGGATTAAATTCCTTGATTTTAACATATTTTCCTCCTTTTTTAGCCTCTCTGGACTAAATTTAAAAGTATTTCATATCTCTAGTAGGTTATCACTTTTGCATTTTCATGTCAATATTTTTAGCAATTAAAAAACAGAAGATATTTCTATCTTCTGTTTTTATCTTTATATTAAATTTATACGCATCCTAAGAAAACGTTTATTATATTCTTATACTAAACCTTGAGCCATCATAGCATCAGCTACTTTTAAGAATCCAGCTACATTTGCACCAGCAACTAAGTTATATCCGAATCCATAAGTTTGAGAAGCATTAGCACAAGCATCATGTATTCCAACCATTATAGTTTCTAATTGAGCATATACTTCTTCTGGCGTAAATACAGTTTTACCTGAGTTTTGACCCATTTCTATACAAGAGCAAGCAACTCCACCAGCATTAGCAGCTTTAGAAGGTCCTACTATTATTCCATTGTCTTGTAAGTATTTTATTGCTTCATTAGTTGAAGACATGTTTGATCCTTCACATACGAATTTGCATCCATTTGCAACTATAGTTTTAGCATCATCTATTAATATTTCATTTTGAGTAGCACATGGTATATATAAATCAGCTTTTACTTCCCATGGTTTTTTACCAGCTACGAAAGTTGATCCTGGGAATTTATCAGCGTATGGAGCACATACGTTTTTACCTGAATTTCTTAATTCAAGCATATATGCAACTTTTTCTCCACTTATTCCATTTGGATCATGTATATATCCATCTGGTCCAGATATTGTAACTAATTTAGCTCCTAATTCATTTAATTTTTGTGCAGTTCCCCAAGCAACGTTTCCAAATCCAGATATAGCAACTTCTTTACCTGCTAATTTTTCTCCATTTGCTTCTAACATTGCATTTGCAAAGAATACTATTCCGTATCCAGTAGCTTCAGTTCTTCCTCTTAATCCACCGTAAGAAAGTCCTTTACCAGTTAAAACACCTTCAAATCTATTTACTAATCTTTTATATTGTCCAAACATATATCCTACTTCTCTTGCACCAACACCTAAGTCTCCAGCTGGTATATCTGTTTCTGGTCCTATATGTCTATATAATTCAGTCATGAATGCTTGACAGAATCTCATTATTTCTGCATCAGATTTTCCATTTGGATCAAAATCAGATCCACCTTTACCTCCACCTATTGGAAGACCAGTTAAACTGTTTTTGAATATTTGCTCAAATCCTAAGAATTTTATTATCCCTGGGTAAACGTTTGGCGCAAATCTCAAACCACCTTTATATGGTCCTATTGCACTATTGAATTGATATCTGTATCCTTTATTTACTTGTACTTTACCATTATCATCTGTCCAAACAACTCTAAATGTTATTCCTCTTTCTGGTTCTGTTAATCTTTCTAATATAGCAGCTTTTTCATACTCTGGATGTTTTTCCATTACTGGTGCTAATGAAGATAAAACTTCTTCAACTGTTTGGTGAAATTCTACTTCACCTGGATTATTTTTTTTACAAAGTTCGATACACTCTTGTACGTAATTAGACATTTTTTAAAGCCCCCTTAATTAATAAGTAAATTTATTTATCATTCATGTTTGTTATTTAATTGGTAAGATTTTATGCTTTCCTTACTCTCAATTGAATTGTAGCATAGTAAAATCTCTACGCGCAATTGAATTTTTGTTTAATTTATAATTTAATTTTTGTTTAATTGATGTTATATTTAACACTATTATTTTTACTATTTTAAAGCTAAAAACTATAATTACTATTATTTTAAATATATTTATTTTCTAGATTCTTAATAAGAAGATTGTTAATTCTTACTCATTTATATGAATTTTTTAATATTGCAAAACAGCTTTATTCATAACATATTTCTTATTTTAGGAAAACCTTATCCATTTAATTTTCTCATTTCACTTTAAATACCATACTTTTCCTTAACTTTGACTAAAATAATTAAACTTATTTAACATATTCAATCTAATTATAACTTAGTTAAATTTTATTCAATATCCATGCATTTAACTTGCAGGTTATTTTTCAATATTCAGACTATTTAAATTATATAATATAATAAAATTCATAATGTATATTTTTTATTTTTTGTCGAAAATATGCATAAAGTATATATTTTATTTATATTTGCTATATTATTTAGACATATTAACTCATGAACTACCTTGTATTTTAGATTTTTACTGCGCAAAAAAATTTTAAAATTTTTAATTAAATTATAAAATAATAAGTTTTAATTACAATTTAATTTAATTTTTATATAATATATAGTTTTTTATTAAGGTTTACTTAAAATTTTCAACTTGTTTTTTTTCATATTATACCAATTATATAACCCCTTAAAATCTATCTTTATTACCATTTTATAAGCCTAAGTTTCTGTTGTTATATTTGGTAAATTTTGCTATAATGAACTTAATTATATAAGACAAAGGAGGGGGTACTAAAATGGCTTATAAAATAACTGATGATTGTATAGCTTGTGGATCTTGTACTGAAGAGTGTCCAAATGATGCTATAATATCTGGGGACGAAAAATACGAAATAAATGCAGACGAATGTTTAGATTGTGGTTCTTGTGCTGATGCATGTCCAAACGATGCTATAGTATCTGAATAATGTCTACATAAAACTATTCGAGATAATAAATTATCTTGAATAGTTTTTTTTATATAGTTTTCTCATTGTACTTTTTTATCAAATTTTGTTATAATGATATTGCATTATAATTATACATAACAAGGAGGACCTATCAATGGCTTACAAAATAGGTGATGCTTGCATAAGCTGTGGCGCTTGTGCAGATGAATGTCCAGTAGAATGCATATCAGCTGGAGATGATATCTACGTAATAAATGCAGATGAGTGTATCGAGTGCGGTGCATGTAATAGTGTTTGTCCAGTGGAAGCTCCACAACAAGACTAATTAAAAAGCTATTCAAATTATATTATATAATTTGAATAGCTTTTTTTAATTCATTATCTTTATAAAAGATCTTCTTTCATTAAGTATGATAATGTAAATAAACTTTCAGTTAAGTTAACGTTTTCTACTATTACATCCTTAGAAACATTTAAATCAATTGGGGCGAAGTTCCAAATTCCTGTTACTCCTGCATTAACTAGTCTATCTGCTAACTGCTGAGCTCCGTTCTTTGGCACACACAGAATTCCGATATCTATATTATTTTCTTTTATATATTCTTCTATAAAATCTGAATCTAATATTTCAAATTCTCTTATTTTTAATCCTATTACTTTAGGATTAGCATCAAATAACGCCTTTATCTCGAATCCAGCATTTCTAAAACCTGCATAGTTCGCTATTGCTTGACCTAAATTTCCCGCACCTATAAGTACAGCGCTATATGACTTATCTAAACCTAAAATCTTTCCTATTTCAGTGTGTAAGTCTTCGATGTTGTACCCATATCCTTGTTGGCCAAATCCTCCAAAGTTATTCAAATCTTGTCTAATTTGCGAAGCAGTGAATCCAATTATATCACTTAACTCTTTAGAAGAGATTCTTTGTATATCTTTTTTTAACAAGTCCCCTAAATATCTATAGTATTTAGGCAATCTTCTTATAACGGCCATCGAAATATTTTTATTAGCCATTAGTTCACCCCCAGTATAATTGTTTTGTTATTATTATTTTTGTGAATAGTATAACACTCTTGATTATATTATACCAAAACATTATAATTTTAGATAGTTCAAGGAGGTATAAATTTATGATTGTTTTATCGTGTAATAATTTGTATAAAAGTTTCGGAATAGATTCCATTTTAGAAAATATATGCTTTACAGTAAATGAAGGAGATAAAATAGGTATTATCGGTATAAATGGTACTGGTAAAACTACCTTAATGAAAATAATATCTGGAGAATATGGATACGATGAGGGAGATATATATACCTCTAAGGATTGTGAAATCGGCTATTTACAACAAAACACTAACTTCCTTTCTAATAACACAATATTAGAAGAAGTTTTAGCAGTTTTTAAACCATTAATAGATATGGAAAATTACTTAAGAGAGTTGGAGCATAAAATCGCTGAAGAAGGCAGTAAAAATAACTCTCATATTTTAGAAAAACTTATGAATGATTATTCTCATGTTTTGGAAGATTTTGCTTCTAAAAACGGCTATGGATATAAATCTGAAGCAAAAGGCGTTCTTAAAGGCCTAGGTTTTAAAGATGAGGATATGGACAAACCTATAAATATTTTATCTGGTGGAGAAAAAACCAGGGTCCTTTTAGGAAAATTACTTCTTAAAAAACCTACTTTATTATTGTTAGATGAACCTACAAACCACTTAGACTCTGAGGCAATAGAATGGCTAGAATTTTTCCTTAAACAATATAAAGGAACGGTTATGCTAATATCTCATGATAGATATTTCTTAGACCAGGTTGTTGATAGGATATTTGAAATTCACAACAAAAAATTAAAATCTTACAATGGCAATTATTCTAAATTTATAGAGTTATCAAAAGTTGAAAAAGAACTTGAATTAAAAAAATTTGAAGATCAACAGAAAGATTTAAAGAGACAAGAAGAGTCTATTGAAAGATTAAAAGCCTACGGAAGGGAAAAACATCTAAAAAGAGCACGTAGTAAAGAGAAGGCTTTAGATAAAATTGATGTTTTAGATAAGCCTGAAGCATATAGAAAAAGGGCTAAAATTCAGTTTAATCCTTCAATATCAAGTGGAAATGATGTTCTTCACGTTGAAGATTTATCCATGGCTTATGATGAAAGAATTTTGTTTAAAGGTGTTAATTTTGATATATATAGAGGAGAAAAAGTTGCACTTATAGGTCCTAATGGTATTGGCAAATCCACTTTGTTTAAAATAGTCATGAAGGAACTTACTCCAATTTGTGGTGATTTTAAACTTGGAACTAATGTTAATGTTTCTTACTTCCATCAGGAACAAAAAACTTTAAACTTAGATAATACTATTATTGATGAAATTTGGGATAGTAATGAAAAGTTGACTCAAACAGAAATAAGAAATATGCTAGGTTCTCTATTATTTGAAGATGAAGAGGTGTTCAAAAAAATCTCTACCTTAAGTGGTGGTGAAAGAGCTAGAATAGCCATTCTTAAATTAATATTATCAAAAGCAAATTTTTTACTACTGGACGAGCCGACTAACCACTTAGATATAGATTCTAAAGAGGTTTTAGAAGAAGCTTTAGAAAATTATACAGGTACTATATTCACTATTTCTCACGATAGATATTTTTTGAATACTGTGGTAGATAAAATATTAGTTTTAGGTGAAAATGGTATAACCGAATATCTTGGGAATTATGATTATTATATTAATAAAAAAAGAGAATCTGAAGAAATGTCTGCCATAGTTGAAATTGAAGAAAAAACTAAAACTCAGCTAAAAGAAGAAAAAAGGAAAGAAAAAGAACAAAGAGAAAAAGAAAAAAAGAATAAATATAAAATAAAAAATATTGAACAAGAAATAGAAGAGTTAGAAACTAAAATAGAAGAGTTAGATAATCTTCTATGCCAAGAAGAAGTTTATTCTAATCCAGACAAATCTAAAGAAGTAAGCCAAGAAAAAATTACTTTTGAAGATAAACTTTCTTCATTGTATGAAACATGGGAAGAGTTAGTTTAAAGAGTGTGTGAAAAAAACTCTGTAAATAACAAAATTCAACAGCTTTCTATGATAATATTTAATTATTATAGGAGGCTGTTTTATTATGGGAAAAAGAAAACAAAAGCTTAGCGAAGGAAAAAGAAATA
>NZ_JAHZMO010000032.1 GCF_020748185.1 Terrisporobacter petrolearius
AGGTGTACTTGACATGCAATTAAATTGGAATTACATTCAAATTAAGGCATGGATACATAATTTTCATATCCATGCCTTAATAAACTTATCATAGAAAGCTATTTACAGAAAAAACTTCACAGTCTCGAGAGCTAATTAAAAACAGCTCTCATTTTTATACTTAAAATATTCTTCTTTAGCTAGTGCATATATTAAATGAAACACATCTTTTCCGTTGTGTTCTCTCATGTAATTACCTATAACCTTCATTCCTAATTTTTCAGCAACTTTTATTGAATTAATATTTTCAGGAATTACTTGAGCTGTATATTTATCAGCATTAAGAACATTAAATATGTAGTCTACACATGCTTTCATTCCTTCTGTGGCATATCCTTTGTTCCAATATTCTTTTTTTAGTATATAAGCAATTTCAATATAATTTACTTTTTTTATAGTTACTGGTATTATTCCTATTATCCCAACTACTGAATTAGTTGATTTTTCTATTGTTATGTAATAGCTAAAACCAAAGTCTTCATATTGCTTTGTGATTTTATCAATCCAAATTTGAACTTCAGCATCAGAGTAAGTTTTTCCCCATCCTATAAGCATTAAATCTTCATCTTGCAAAATTGATTTCATTTCATTGTAGTCATTTTGTTGTATTTTCCTCAATAATAATCTTTTAGTTTTAATAATACACATTTCCTCCTCCAAATTAAAAAGAAATCTAAAATATTTCAAATTAGAAGTTAATATATTTCATCTTCTTTTATTTGAATTAAACCTTTTGAAGCTAAAAATTCTTCTTGTAAGTCTAAAATCATTTCTATCTCATTTTTAGAAATATTTCCTGCACATCTGATATATATAAATTCTATCATTTCTTCTACTGAAATTGTAGTATCTTCCATAATCTCCTCCTAAACTTGTAACATAAACATTATGATACAACATAATAAATCATATTGAAAGAGATAGAATTTACTTTATATAATTGCAGATACTAAATTTAAACTAAATTTAGGAGGATAATATGAGTAAATACAAATTAGATTATTTTTCAAAATACTACTTTTATGAAGAAGATGATTTTGTTAAAGAGGTAGAAGAGGGAAAATACATACTAGAACAAATAAAGACTAGTAATAGATTTGATTATAAAGGACATTCATACAAATACACAAAATTTGGAAATATATCACAAAGTGATACAAAAAGAGATGTAAATATGGAAATAGTATCAGACAGTGTAAATGTAATCATAGACAATGAAAAATGCCACCTTGATTTAATATATAAATTTGAAACTAAAGTTTTAGAAGATCATGTTAGAGTAACTACTAGAATTAGTGAAAAAAATGATGATGTATCTTGTTTATTATATATAAATAACAGTGAAGCAAAAGAATGCATAAAAGAGTTAGAACAGGTGAAAAAATTACAAGAGAGTTATCTTAAAATGAATTAAACATTATAAGTGAAATAGTAATTTAGATATATAGAAACATTCCTATTGAATAATTATTCAATAGGAATGTTAAATTTTTATAATGAAACAAATAATCTAAATATTAATTTTATACTCCAAAATAAAAACGAACAAATAAAGCTGCCAATGCAGCACCTGCAAAAGGAGCTATTCCTGGTATTAATAATCCATATTGCCAATCGTTATTAGCTTTATTTTTTATTGGTAGTACTTGGAATGCAAGCCTAGGACCTAAATCTCTAGCTTGATTCATGGCAAATCCTGTAGGTCCTCCAAGAGCCATACCTATTGCCCATACTAATAAACCAACCCCTATTGCTAACATATCTTCATGTTTTGTAGCAATTACTAATATACTGCTTATAAATACAAAAGTAGCGAAGAACTCTACGAAGAAATTTCTAGGTAAATTACGAATAATTGGATTAGTAGAAAAAATATTTCTTACAGCAATAGGATCAACTTCATTTTCGCTAGCTTTAAAATGATCTGCATACATTATATAGACTATTATTGAAGCAACAAAGGCACCTAAAAGTTCAGCTATAGTGTAAGGTATAAAAGAAGTCCAAGGAATCATTCCTAATATACATTGAGCAAGAACCATGGCGGGATTCATACAAACACCACCAAAAACTAATAATGCTACTGTAATACCAAAAGACCATGTTGTTATGGCAAATAGATGTCCACTTCCTCTATATTTAGTATTTTTTAAAACTTCATCGCAATGAACTCCTACACCAAAGATAATCATAAGTGCTGTACTTAAAAATTCAGCAGTTAAATTTTGAAACATATTTTAATTCCCCCTTTTTCATTTGTGATTTTTCTTATTGATAAAACATTAATTATTATTTTGAACTATTACACTTAATCCATCAGGTATTACAGCAACCTTTGCATCATTACCTTTTAATTCAAATGCACGATCTAGTGCCTCATCTATATTTTTTGCTATTTCCATATGTAATCCAGTAACTAAAGCTGGGTCTACTAAATCAGATACCACTATTATTTTGTGATTTACTAAAATTCTGGCTAGAATTTGAGAAGTCCATTGTTCTGGTAAAGTTTCTAGCCTTGGAGTTTTCTTTGCTAATTCTAAAAACTCTTTTGCTTCTTTTACATTGGCCACATTATCATAAAAAGCTTGGCCACCGTGACCATCACGACATCCTGCAACCATTATAATAATTCCGTCTTTGTTTAAAGTAGCCTCAGCTGCAGTCATACCTTTTACTGCTTGATAAATATTTTGATCAAGAGGATAACCTCCATTAGTAGAAATGGCAATATCACAATTCACTTTATCTACACGAGCTAAGCTATTGACAAAGTTACAACCTTCTAAGTGAGCTTTTTCAAAATCTCCTGCAAAAGAACCTATAATTTTATGGTCTCCATTTAAAACTACGTTGACAATAAAAGCTAATTTAGCAGTTCTTGCTGCATATACCATATCTTCATGAACTAGATTGTGAGCAATATTTCCTGTACGAGAATTTTTATCGCTTATAAATTCTCCACAGTGATTTGCCATAATCGTTTTATATGAAGCTATACCTGGAAGTACTGATTTTCTTCCTCCAGAAAATCCAGCGAAAAAGTGTGATTCAATAAAGCCTTCTGCTATAAGTAAATCAGCTTTTGCAGCAATTTTATTTATTAAACATTCTCCTCCGCTTGGTAGAGTATCAATTTTTTTCATTGAAGGATCATCAGTAGATATGTGCATTACTATTTCTTCATTTTCAGCAATTTCTTTTCCGTATTTTAAAATTAATTCTTCTTTTGTACTTTCTCTATGAAAGCCAGTAGCAACTAAGATACGTATACGTGCATCTGGAGATACACTACGAATTCTTCTAAGTAAAATAGGAGTAATAATATGAGATGGCACCGGTCTTGTATGATCACTGCTTATTATTACAATATCTTTTTTATCTTTTGCTAATTCCTCAAGAGTAGGACTTGCAATTGGATTGTTTAAAGATCTTTCAACAATACCTATTTCACTTTCTTTGCATTTGTAAGTCCCCTGTTGTGATTCTAAAAGTCCAGCAAAATTATCAGTTCGTAAATTTAGACTTATTGTTTTTGAATCATAAGGCAGTTTAAATTTTTTCATATAGTTTTTTCCTCCATTTTGTAATAAATTATTAATTTCTAATTTAATAACTAGTATAATTTAGAATGAAATATTATAATGTACCATGAGATGTTACCATTTGATAACATCTTTTAATACAAAATAAAAGTAAAATGACATAAAAACAAAAGTATTTCATAGCGTTACATATCATTGGGGAGGGACATTTATGAATGCAAAATTTTTACTTGATTTTTTAGAAAAAAATAATACACAAACTATAAGGAAGAAATATCATTCATATTTAACTTTTTATGGATTAGATGAAAAATACACATATGTTTTAAAAGAAGGAATAATAAAAACAAGTGTTATTTTGAAAGATGGAAGAGAATTTAATATTTCATACATATGTGAGCCAGATATAATTTCTTTACTAAGAGATGAAATAAGCTCCAACACATCATCACCCTTTAATGTAAGGATTGAATCTAAAGAAGCTGTATTTTATAAAATTCCAAGAGTTACATTTTGGAATTATGTTAATAATGATATTGAATTACAAACTTATATAAAAGATTATTACAGGACTAAATTGTTGGAAAGTATGCATAATCATAAAATAACCATAATGAATGGAAAAAAAGGTGCTGTTTGTGCATTTATTTATGAATTAATTGGTAAATTTGGTAAACAAAAAAATAATAAAATTATAATAGATTTTCTTATAACAAATGAAGATATAGCAGGATTTTGTGGGGTTTCAACAAGGAATAGTGTAAATAGAATTCTACATGAACTAAAAAAAGAAAAAGTTATTTCTATTATAGATAAAAAAATTCATGTCTTGGATGTGGAGTATCTTCGTAATTTTGCATTAGACTAAATAGACAATACCATTTGCTTAACAGTAATAGTTTTTATGCTACAATTACCATATGTATGAAAAATTAGGTAGTTAATAATACATTTATCATTAAAGTTAGAAGGGGAATGGATATGAAGAAAACATTATATTTAATGCGTCATGGACAAACTTTATTTAATTTAAGAAGAAAAATGCAAGGACATTGTGATTCACCGCTTACACCACTTGGAAAAAAGCAAGCTGAAATAGCGGGAGAGTATTTAAAAAATATTCATATAGATCATGCTTATAGCTCATCTTTAGAAAGATGTTGTGACACTTTAGAAATAGCCACTAATGGAAGAATACCTTATGTAAGATTAAAAGGTTTAAAAGAAATGAATTTCGGTGTATTTGAAGGTGAAAGTGTAGATTTAAAACCGACAGATAAAAAAGATTATGAAAGCTTCTTCGTGCAATATGGAGGAGAATCTTTGTCACAAGTTAAAGAAAGAATGCTTAAAACTTGTACAGAAATAATGGAAAAAGAACATCATAACACTGTTTTAGCTGTGTCTCATGGATTGGCATCTTTATGTTTCTTATCAAATTTTGAAGATGTGAGTGAACTGATGAAAACAGGAATACCTAATTGCACAATATTTAAATATGAATACGAAAATAAAAAGTTCAAATTAATTGAAATTATACGCCATGATTTTAGCCAAATAGAAGAAGCTTTGGCTTATTAGTAATTTGAGAAACTAAAAAAGTTGTAGATAGTTATTATAATAAACTATCTACAACTTTTTTAGTTTGCAGTTGCCATTGAAGAACTTTGTTTTGATCTATATAATGACTTTTTATTTACAAACTTAGAAATACGCATTACAGCATAAGTTATAAAGACAACGCTGTAAGCTGCCACATTTATTATATAATTAGTATCACCTGAAAGAGCAATTGGTAGCATTATTAACATAACGTGAACATATATTAGTCCATAGAATAAATATGCAGATTTTTGTAATGCTTTCCATGATTTAGGTTTCATACATTTTCTAACACTAGGGAAAGAAGTAATAAGAAGTGGAACCATTATTGCAATTAATATTATACTTACACCAGCAGCAGCTTTCATATTAGTTGGCATAGTTTCTGGTGCAGTAAAAAGATTTACAAAGTGATTTTTTCCAAAGCTTATATTGTGAGCTAAAGTAAGTATACCTGCTATAATTGATAGTTCAGCTCTAATTGGCATTAAAAACTTAATTAACTTACCTCCATTTCTAAAAGCTCCTGTGTACATAACAATAACAAAAATAGCAGTTGAAAAAGTACTTTTTATTAAAATCGGAAGAATAGTAGTAGTAAACAAGGCAGGTAAGGTCCAAATAACACCTGTATAAGATCCTACTATTAATAAAATTGATAATATTGCAGTTATTATATAACAAATATTAGCATGTTTTTGATAAAGTCGTGACCAAAAGCTACTAGCAGTATTGCGGTTATTATTGATATTAAAAAATTCATGATTACCTCCATTGAATATGAGAAATGTGGGTGCTATTTCTTCATATTGTTAATATTTTATTGTAATGAAATTATAATATGGATGGTATTATCAATCAATACTTATTATCAATTAACAATAAAAATCAATAAAACTTACAACATAATAATAAAAAAGATTAAATCAAGAATTAACATATGCAAAATTTTATGACTAGTTATTTGAAAAATGTTTATATACTAACTAATATTTTCATAGTATTTTATAGCTTTAAATTAAAGAAGGGGGGAATGCTTATGGAGTATTATATCAATGTAGAAAAAGATGTCAAAATATTTGTAGAAGATATAAACTCAAAATGTGAAAGGACAATAATGTTTGTACATGGGTGGCCCTTAAACCATAATATGTACGAATATATAGTAGCTTATTTTATAAGCAGAGGATATAGATGTGTAACAATAGATTTAAGAGGTTATGGAAAGTCTGATAAACCTTGTAGTGGATATGATTATGACAGAATGTCAACAGATATAAGATATGTAATTGAAACACTTAGACTTAAGAATACTACACTAATGGGACACTCTATGGGTGGGGCTATTTGTTCAAGATATATGTCTAAATTTAAGGGCTACGGAGTAACAAGACTTTGTTTGCTTAGTGCAGCAGCACTAAAATGGGTGCAATCAACTGATTGGCCATATGGATATACTGTTGATGAAGTAAATTCAGCTATAGAAAACTTTAAAAATGATAGACCAAAATCAATAATAAATATATCAGAATCATTTTTTTATAAATTTACAAGTCAGGGTATTTTAAACTGGTTCTTTTATATGTGTTTAAATGCTGCAGGATGGTCTACTGTTAATTCTTTATATGCACTTAGGGATGAAAATGTATTTAATGATTTAGCAAATATAAAAACTCCAACATTAATATTACATGGAATATATGACAGTGTATGCCCTTTTGAATTTGCTGAGTATATGAATAAAACAATAGAAAAATCTAAATTAGTCCCTCTTGCTAATGGAGGACATGGTGCCTTTTATGAATGTAGGGATGATATAAATATAGAATTAGAAAAGTTTATAATAAACAATTAAATAAAATGAAAAAGAGTAGTGATTTTAAATTATGATGGAGAAAAATTACTACTCTTTATTACTATCTAAAATTTTATATTAATTATTTTTAGCCATTAATCTCACCTATATTATTACTTTTAAACAGTTCATTTAACAAAGTAATTTGAGAAGAGCTAACTTTTATAGAAGCTCTTTCATTGGAAATTAAAGATGACTTTTTGAAAAAAGAGGTTTTTTCAGTTGAAAATGAAAGACTATAACAAGCTTTTCCATTTATATTTTCCTTTGACCACATATATCCATTTATACCAGAAAAGGGAACGAATGAATTAAACATAAGTATACCTTCATTGTATACAATTGCACTTTTTCTCTTAGGATTAAATATGGACACACTCATTAATATAAGTAAAATAAAACTTATACTATTTATTGTTTCTAAAGAAGAGGAGAATACTTCTATTGATTTAATATTATTAAATTTATTTATAAGAGATATAAAAAGTATAAGACAAAATCCAAATAAAAAAGTTTGAATATATCTCATGGCTTTTTCATCCCAAATAGATTCTTTATAGGATTGAATATAAAAAAGAGGATCTTCTTTAGAAAGTTCACCATCTTTTTTTAGAATTCTTATAAAATCCACAATCTCAAATATACTTTGTAAAGAAATAAGTATAGTAAAAGCTGAGCATAGAAAAATTTGAAAATTATTAAAACTATTTAAAGAAATATAAGCAAAGCCGCTAAATATAAATATGGATGTAATTATTATTAGTGAAAAAATTCTAAATAATTTATTATACTTATAAATTTTATCTTTATAAACTTTACTTAAAATATCAGGATCTCCCATTTGCTTTAAAGCCATATTTGTGGCAGCATTACTGTTTATACCATCCTCCGTATATTCCTCAATATAACTATAAATGTGATCTTTAAGTTCATCTTTCATATCTTTTGCTTTTTCTTCTGTGGAAATAAATCTACACGCAGATTGTAGAAAGTTTTCAATAGTATTATTTTCTATATTCATTAGTGTTGCCCCCCTAATACTAAATTCATTGTTTTGCTAAATATTTCCCATTCATTTTCACGTTTTTTCAATTCTGTTAAGCCTTTTTTTGTAATTCTATAGTATTTCCTACGCCTACCATTTTCACTTTCCCAAAAGGATTCGATTAACTTGTTTTTCTCAAGATCATGTAAAATAGGGTATAGAGTGCCTTCTTTAAAAAGAAATAATCCGCCAGATTTGTTTTCAATTTCTTTAATCATTCCATAACCATATGTAGGTTCTTTTTTTAGGGCATTTAGAATTAATGTAACAGTACTACCTTTAATAAGTTCTTTATTCAATATTTACACCTCGGATTCCTATGTATTATAAAAAGATAGTATTTCACTTTTAGGTTAAAGTCAAGTGATACATATAAAACTAAGATTGTATAAAAAAAATATTATAATAAAAATTACCTTTATAACAAAATATATATTATAATACTTTTAATAAGACTTATTAAAAGTATTATAATTATTGAGATAATTAATAATTATAATAATTCAGTTGAAAAGAGGAAAATAAATGAACATTAGTAATACAAGAAATTTAAGAAAGATAAATCAGGAAAAAATAATTAATGCGTTGATAAATAGAGATGCGTGTACAAAAAACGAATTATCAATTTTGACGGGATTGTCTCTTGGAAGTGTTAATAATATAGTCGCGGATTTATTAAAAAGCCATCAGGTTATTGAATCTGGATATGCTAAATCTACAGGAGGAAGACCTTCAAAACATTATGAATTAAATAGTAATTATTCTAAAAATCTATGTTTATCTATTTTTAAAAATAGTAATAGAATTCATCTTGTTTACAGAGTTTATAATTTAAAAGATGAGCTTTTAATGGAAAATAGAATTGTTAAATCTAAAATTTCAATTGAAGATATTTATGAAATTTTAGATAGTGTTTTAGAAAAAATAGAAAATATTAAAGTTATTGGTGTTAGTATCCCTGGAATCATAAAAGATGAGAAAGTAATATCCACAGGCATAGATAATTTCAATGAAATTAATATTATACAGTTGTTAAATGAAAAATACGAGCAGAAGATTATTTTTGGCAATGACGTTAATACAGCAGCAATTGGATTTTATTTAGATCAAGAAAATTACGAAGATATTTGCTTATTATTCCAACCAGCTAATCATTTTGCAGGTGTAGGTATTATAGTAAATGGAAGAATGCTTAAAGGAATGAATAACTTGGCTGGTGAGGTTCAATATTTACCAATTGATCTTACAGATAATATGGAAATACTTTTAAATTCAAAAGAAGGTCACGAAGAATTAATTACTAGATATACTCAGTCTATTATAGCTATGTTAAATCCTCAGGCTATAGGTATTTGTTCTACTATTGTAGATGATTACTCAAATATTAAAGAAAATTTAAATAATATATTTGAAAAAGAAGAATTACCAGAGCTAATTAAAATTCATGATCTTATTGAATATATTATGTGGGGCATAAATTTATTGTGTAAGGATTCATTAAAATCAAACCTTACAATAACAAAAAAGACAATTATGTAAAGAAATTAAATATACTTATAAAATAGGAGAGAAGAAAATGAGAATAGAACATGTAGCAATGTATGTAAATGATTTGGAAAGTACTAAGGATTTTTATGTTAAGTATTTTGGAGCAAAGGCAAATGAGAAATATCATAATTTTTTAACTGGACTTCAAACTTATTTCTTAACTTTTGACGATAATACGAGACTTGAGATAATGACACGACCAGAAGTTAAAATAACAGAAAAGTCATTAACACAAAGTGGATATATTCATTTGGCATTTAGTGTGGGAAGTAAGGAGAAGGTTGATATGTTAACTAATGATTTGGAAAAAGCAGGGTATAAAATAATTAGTGGACCACGCATGACAGGTGACAAGTATTATGAAAGTTGTGTACTAGGACCTGAAAATAATCAGATTGAAATAATTGCATAATAAATTAAAATATAGATGAATAAAAAGTACTGAAATATTTATTTATCATATTAAGAATTTAAAAGAGAGGGAATTTTATGGATTTTTATAAAAAAGGATATTTTATATATTGATATTAGTAAAAATGAATTAAGATCTTTGATCGAAAAATTTGCTGAAAGTTTGATAAAAGTATAAAA
This sequence comes from Terrisporobacter petrolearius, assembly GCF_020748185.1. Lineage (GTDB taxonomy): Bacteria > Bacillota > Clostridia > Peptostreptococcales > Peptostreptococcaceae > Terrisporobacter > Terrisporobacter petrolearius. The sequence continues at coordinate 10,226 of NZ_JAHZMO010000032.1, forward strand.
ACAAAATAGAAAAAGTAAATAAAGTTTATAAGTCAACTTATAAAGTTAAAAGCTCATTGTTATTTTAAATGAGCTTTTTTGTGAAACTAAAAACAATTCACCACTTCTTTTATTATTTTGATATACTGTATGTGAACAATTAAAGTTGTGTAAAGAATACAAAGTAAAGAATTCACAAGTAGAAGTAATATATTCCTTGGATACAGTTGTATTTGTATATAAAATATTTCTAGGTAAAATGAGGGTGAAAAGATGAAAGTTTTAAGTGGAGGTTGTACATTAGATTGCTATGATGCATGTAAATTTAATGTATATACTGAAGACAACAATATTGCGAAAATAGAGGGAGACAAGTGCCATCCATATACAAAAGGGTTTATTTGTAAAAAGGGACTAAAGCATGTAAGAAGACATAATCATCTAAATAGGCAATATAAACCTTTACTAAAGGTTAATCATAAATGGGAAGAAATAACTTTTGAAGAAGCTATAGATATAATGGCAAAAAAGTTAAGTTATTATAAAGAAAACTATGGATCAAAATCCTTTATATATTATGAACAATATGGAAGTGGAAGTCTTCTTAAAAGTATTGGAGAGATATTTTTTAATTTTTTTGGAGGCAGTTGTAAACAAAAAGGTGGCCCTTGCTGGAGTGCAGGTATAGAGGCTCAAAAAAGAAACTTTGGTGATGTGAAAAGTCATTCGTTGGAAGATATGTTGAATAGTAAAACTATTATAGTATGGGGGAAAAATCCAGCCAACACAACAATACATACAATGAATATGATAAAAATAGCTCAAAAGTCAGGCGCTTATGTTATAGTTATTGATCCAATTCTTACATCTACAGCAAAACAAGCTGATTTCCATTTAAGGATAAAACCTGGTGGAGATGGTGCTTTAGCTTTAGCAATGGGAAAAAGGATAATCGAATTAAACTTACATGATGAGGGTTACATAAATAAACATATAAAAAACTTTGATGAATACAAGGCTTATTTAGATAAGCTAAGCTTAAGAAATTTATGCAAAATGTGTGGAGTGACTTTACCCCACCTAGATTTTCTAGTAAAAAAATATGTAGAAACATATTCGACTATTTTACAAGGATATGGTATGCAAAAATATAATTATGGTGGAAGTACTATTGGATATATAAATACACTAGGAGCTATAACAGGTCAAATAGGATATAGTGGTGGAGGAGTGAATTATGCCAATAGGGTTTATCCAGATGTATTAAACACAGATCCTTACCACAGTTATAAATATGCAGATGATGAATTTTTCTATGTAAGTAAAATAAGTGACTTTATTGAAGAGAAGAATATTAAAATGGCAGTAATAACAAAGAGCAATCTTTTAAATCAACTACCTGAGTTAAAAAAATTAGAAAAAGCAATGTCTAAAATTGAGTTTAAAGTATGTTTTGATTTGTTTTTAACCGATACAGCACAAAGTTGTGATTTATTTATTCCTGTAACAAGTGTTTTTGAAAGTGAAGATTTATTATATAGCTCTATGACCAATCCATATTTAACATATATTGAAAAAGCATTGGAGCCGGAAAATAATTTTATGGATGAGTATTATTTTTTCCGAGAAGTTGCTAGAAAATTAAACCTTACTAATTATCCTTATGTGGACAAAAAAGAGTATTTGGAAAAAGTTATAGAACCATTAAGACGTACAAAAAAAGATATAAGTTTAGATTATCTTGCAAAAAACTATTTTACAATACATGAATGCATCCCTTGGGAAGATAAAAAATTTAAAACTGAGTCTGGAAGGTTTGAGATATTTATAAATGAAAATGCCTTAGACCTTAATAAAGCAGACGAAGAATATAACTTTAGATTATTAACAAATCATGGAAGTGACTCTTTATTCAGTCAACATTATATGGACTACGAAAACAAAGCCAAAGCATTTATTAATAAGAAGATGTCATCTAAATATAAATTTTATCAAGATGATTTAATAACTATGGAATCAAGTGAAGGAAAAATAGAAGTTTTAGTGCAAATAGATGATTCTATATGTGATGATGTAGTTATGATGTATGCTGGTTGGTGGAAAAAACACGGAAACCCTAACTGGATAATAAAATCAGGCATATCAGATATAGGTGGTCAAGTAACTTATAATGAGACCTTTGTGAAGCTATATAAATATTAAAATATAAACTAAAATTAGATGAAATAAAAGGAGTTAGATATAACTATTATCTAGCTCCTATTTTTATTTTTCGCAAATATTTAAAAAACTTTTGCTAAGTATGATTATTATTTTAAATATATCATAAAGTATAAATATAAATTTAGAATACATATTAAATTTCGTCATTTGAATTTTTTATAAAGTATGTTACAATGGGCAAAGTAATTGGAATAATAAGGATGTGAACTATATGAAAAAGAAAATTTTGTTTTTAATAATGGTTTTTATAATTATATTAGGACTAGGTAATTGTATTTATTCTAAAAATAGTCAACTTTCTAAAAGTGAAAAAATAGAGGATTTTGAATGGTTGTACAGTAACGTAAAGAAAGGATATCCTTATTTATATGTAAATAAAAGACATTATAATGTGGATTGGCTAGAAAATAAAGAGAAATATCTAAAGAGAATTGAAGATACGCCTGATGATGAGAAGTTTATAGAAGAAATGTCATCAATAGTAGATGATTTACATAATCGACATACGGAATTAATAGATAATAAAAGTAGGTTTGAACTTTTTAAAACAGCATATTCAGATAATAATTGGTATGACTTTCTGAGTGATGAAAAAGTTTCAAATAGATATAATTCTATAAAGCCAAAAATAAAAATAACAAAGGAGTATTTTTTCAAAAAAAAATTAACTCTAAAAGATATAATCAAAGATAAGGTTGCATATATTTATTTACCTTCAATGTCTTCAAGTGGAGGATCTTTTAATGAAGATTTCAATAAAATAGGGAACTATATTGACACATTAGAAAATCACGAAGCTTTAATTATTGATATAAGAGGCAATGCAGGTGGAAGTGATAGTTATTGGCAAGGAGTACTATCGAAACTTATAAAAGAGGATAGGAAAGTTAGTGGTTATAGAATTTATAGAAACAACTGTAAAACAATTAAAAAATACACAAAAAAAAGAAATATAAAATTACAGCCCATAAAAAATTTACCAGAGCATATAAAAAAGAATGGACCAAAAGAAATTTTAAAACAGTTTACCGATTTTGAAAGTACATCTTATACTATAAAAGGAAATCCTAATTTAAAATTTAAAGGAAACATATATTTACTTGTTGATGAAAAAGTATTTTCTTCATCAGAGTTATTTTCTATGTTTTGTAAAGAAACGAAATTTGCAACAGTAATAGGAGAGTCAACAGGAGGGGATGGTGGAGTTATTGATCCTGTATTAATTAACCTAAAAAAAAGTGGTTTAATTATTAGAATGGCTAGTTGTATGTATTTAGATAAAGATGGAGTATGTGATGAAGAATTAAAAGTAATTCCCGATTATAAAATAGAAGATTGCGAAAAAACTTCTAATTTTAAAGATGATAATTGCATAAAGAAGGTATTAGAAATAGAAAAGCTCAATTAATAAATTTATAGGGGGAATATATGAGAAAAAGATTAACCAAGTCTATAAAAAATCCTGATAAAATAAAGAATTACTGGCTTAAGGAAAAGAACACAGTAATTTTGCTCACTATATTTGGGATTTTGTACAATGTAGGGATGGTTGCAAGGCCTATTTATCAAGGAAAACTAATTGATGCTTTAATTGCGAAAATTAGTTTTAATAAATTAATAAACGTAGCTTTAATATTTATATTTATTACATTTATAGTTCAATTTTTCAGATATTATAAAAGATATTATGTGCGACAATTTGCTAATAGGACCACAGCAACCATGAGATTTATGCTTTATAATAATATTTTAAATAAAACTGAAAAAGAGTTAAGTGAAGAAAATATGGGAAGTATTATGACAAAGACTATTTCTGATGTGGATGTTTGTGTAGAAGGGATGAGAAAATCTACTACAGAAGTATTTGACACAGGAGTTCTCTTTGTATCATACTTAATAACATTGCTACAGTATGATGTTAAAATTACATTGTATGCCTGCATCTTCATACCTGTTGCCATATTAATTGCAGAAGAATTAAAAATAATTATTTTTAAATTAACAAAAGCTTATAGAAGTCAAATATCTAAAGTGTCAGATATAACTTATGACATGATAGACAATGCAATTTTATATAGACTATATGGAAGAGAGATGGATAACAAAAGTATTTATGAAAAAGAACTAGAAGACTTTGAGAAAAAAGCAATTACAGCAAATATATGGGAAAATGCCATGCAACCAATTTATAATGTTATTGCCATGGGTGGAATTGTATTTGTCATAATTCTCATGGGAGAAAAAGTTTACAAAGGTGATTTTACTATTGGTGAGTTTTCTGCTTACATTTCCATATTTTCTGTAATGGCAGTAAAAGCCAGCAGAATTGCTAGGCTATTTAATACAATTCAAAAATCTAGAGTATCCTGGAATAGAATAAAACCTTACTTAAAAGAATACAGTCAAATAGATAAAAACTTTGAAAAAATAGAAGAAAATACAAAAGTTGAAGCTAAAAATTTATATTTTAAATATAGTGAAGAATATATAATAGAAAATCTTAATTTCCAAGGAAGAGAAAATCAAATAATTGGAATAACAGGACCTATAGGTTGTGGTAAATCAACCATAGGGAAAATATTTTTAGCAGAATATGACTATGAGGGCAGTTTAACAATAGATAATAAAGAACTGCGAGATTATACTGAATATGAAAGAAGTAAAATAATATCTTATTTAGGACACAATCCTCATTTGATTTCAGACACTATTTATAACAATATAACTTTAGGAGATGAGGGAGATATTACTCATGTGCTTAATATGGTTTGTTTTACTGAAGATTTAAAATTTATGGAACATGGAATAGATACTCTAGTGGGCAATGGTGGAATAAGACTTAGTGGAGGTCAACAAGCTAGAATTGCTTTAGCAAGAACTCTTTATCATAAAAATAAAATACTAATATTAGATGACCCTTTTTCAGCAGTTGACATGAACACGGAAAAAATCATAATAAGTAACTTGCAAAACAATTATAAAGACTGTTTTATTTTACTAATTTCCCATAGATTATCAATTTTTAAATACTTAAATGAAATAATATTGATAAATGATAATAAAACTTTGGAATATGGAAATCATGAAAAATTATTAAATTCATCTAAACTATACAATCAACTTTATTCTTTACAACAAAGAAAAGAAGGTGATAAAGATGAGTAAAAAGCATATAAAAACCAATAGTAAGGTTGTAAAACTAATAATAAATGTATTTAAAGAATATAAATTACTTACTTTTTTACTTTTTTTCATAATAATTGGAATTATTAGTTTTAGTTTAGCAACACCTCAAGTATTAAAATATATTATAGATGATTATTTGACAGTTGGAGGAAAAAGTTTATTATTTCCATCTTTACTATACTTTGCAACAATTGTGCTTCTTGGTATTTTCAACCTTGGAAAAGAAGGAGTCATAACTATATTTGGACAGAAAATCATAAGAAAGATTAAAGAAGAAATGATGATAAAGTTGGAGAAAATCCCTATAGGCTATTTGTCTAAAAATGAAAGTGGATCCGTAGTATCTCGTTTTTCCAACGATGTGGAAGCTATAGGTTCATTATTTACAAGCGGTATAGTTAGTATGTTTGTAGATGCTTTTAAGATTATAGGTATTGTGATTTCCATTTGGATATTTAGTTATAAGCTTGCAATTCTAGTTTTATTTATAATACCTGTAGTGTATTTTTTCACTAGAGAATTTCAGAAAAAAATGTTAAAAGCTCAAAAATTATATCGTGTTTTAACAGCTAAAGTAAACAACCATATACTAGAAAGCATAAATAATATACAAATGATTAAGTCTTTTTCTAAGGAAGAATATATGGAAAATAAATATATGGATTATTTAGATAAAAGTTATGAAGCTATGGATAAAATAAATTTCTATGACTCAATTTTTTCTCCTATAATTTTGGTACTAAGAGCAGTTGTTATAGCTATTGTAGTTATTTTGTCTAGTGATTATTTATCTTTCTTAGGAATTTCTATAGGTACTGTTGCAGCAGCTATAGAGTTAATAAATAATATATTTACACCAATAGAAAATCTAGGTATGGAGCTACAAAATATTCAACAGTCCATAGCAGGAATTTATAGAATAGATGAATTCTTAAATGAGAAAGAAGAAACAAATAAGAATGTTGATTTTACATATGAGAAAATTATAAATAGTAATTTAAATATAGAACTTAACAATGTAAACTTCCACTATGAAGAAGGTGAAAATATTTTAGAAAATATAAATCTTAGCATAAAACACAAAGAAAGCGTAACTTTTGCAGGGAGAACAGGTTCAGGAAAGACAACACTTTTTAAATTAATTCTTGGGCTTTTGGAGCCAAGTAGTGGTAGTGTAACTTTAAGTAATGTAAAAGTTAGTGAAATACCTAATTATGAAAAGCGAAAAATCTTTGGATATGTTGAGCAGTCTTTTTCTTTTATTAAGGGAAGTGTAAGAGAGCAAATTAGTTTGAAAGACAAAAAAATAAGCAAAGAAGATATAGAAAATGCCATGAAATTTGTAGGCTTACATGATTATATAATAAATCTAGAAGAAGGATACGACACATTAGCATCTCCTCATCTTTTTTCACAAGGACAAAGACAATTACTATCAATTGCGAGAGCTCTAGTAACATCACCGCCAATTATGTTACTAGACGAGATTACAGCAAATTTAGATTCAGAAACAGAAGAAAAAATTATTTCTGTGCTAAGTGGTGTATCTTCTGAAAGAACTGTACTTTCTATTTCTCACAGACTAACATCTGTTTTAACATGTGATAGAATAATTAAATTGGAAAATAAAAATATGGCTATGTAAAAACAAAAACCTCCTCCAAAATAAAAATATTATAATTTTTAAAATGAGATAGTATTAGTAATAAGGACAATCCATGATAAATAAATAATATATTAGAATCAAATAATTGGGGGAGGAGTTTTTATGACATTCAACAATAAAAAAGTAATAATTGATGCAGCTTATGGCAGCATAACTAATAAATATTCAGATGATAAAGTTGTATTAGTTGGGGAATTTCATGATGAAAAAGATAATTATGCAAATAGCTTACAGCTTGTTATAAATAGAGAAAATGATTTGCCCATTACTATAGATGTCCCATACAACGGATATAATATGCAACTTTTTGTGGGAGATTTTACTGGGGATAGAATAGATAATATAATGATTAGAGGAGAGTATAAAAATCCCCAAGTTGATAAAGATGGCCATGACAATTTAATAAGTTATGAATTAGGTGTGATTTACAAATATGAAAGTGAGAAGTTAATAGAAATTTTTAATATGGATAAATATAAAAATAATAATTTAGCTTGTGCCAAATTTAAAAGCAATTATAGAACTTCAGTCTCATGTGGTAAGAAAAAATATTTAATAGACTTATCTACAAGGCCTAAAGAATATTTAAATAAAATATACGATGAAGATAAAATAGTAAAAACTAATTTAAAACCAACCTTAGATAATCCCAGTGAGATTTTTCCTATAAAAGAAGTTTTTAATGATTATTATAACTTGCTTATTTATCAAAGAATTGTGGGAATTAATAGTGACGTTATTGGAACAATTGAAACACTAATCAATCTTAATAATAACAAGATAAATATTATATATGAAGGGTTATTATCATATCCATATGAAGAAGCTGATATATTTAAAAATAAATTAAAAAATCAGTTTAAGGAAAGAAGAAAAATACTTGAAGGTAGTAAATTTACAAAAACATATTCTTCAAAAAAAAATAATAATAGTCGAAATGATGATTTAAACTTAATAATAAAATCCCTGGATGAAGAAGGAAATAAACTATATGTTGATGCATATTTACTTAACTTGAAAAGTTATGAGATAAAATCATTAAGCCATCTGAAAGTTATATTAAAAGATGACAAAAGTAGAATAGTAGGAAATAAAGTTTTTAATAAAGTTGATATAGGTGAAGGTTTAAAACCAAAGGAAAGAATAAGAATATTACTATCTTTCTTTTCAAATGAATATAATATGTTTCAGGACTTAGATATAAATAATTTAATTTGTGAAATTAATTATGATGCAAGAAGTTAAAAATTTTCACAAAAATTATCTAGTAAAATTTAACATATAATAATATAATGACTATAATACAAATAGATAAAAATCCATTATATATAAATGAAAACAATTAGGAGGATAACTTATGAAACAATGTATGGATTCAGATAATATACACAGAAGAATGAAAAAATTAATAGGTCAGTTAAATGCTGTTGATAGAATGGTGGATGAAGATGTGCCTTGTGAAGATATAATTATGCAAATTAATGCAGCAAAATCAGCTCTTCACAAAGTAGGTCAAATAGTATTAGAAGGTCACTTACATCACTGTGTTAAAGAGGGAATAGAACATGGTGATGCAGATAAAACAATAGAAGATTTTGCAAAAGCTATTGAATATTTTTCAAGAATGTAAATATAATTAAATATAAATTTTATAAAACAAGGTTGTTTAGCAAGGGCTAATAACCTTGTTTTATTTTTGAAATAAATATTCTTGTTGTTAAATTATACCTATAGGGGTATAATTTAAATATACCCAGGGGGGTATAATATAATAAGGAGGAGTAAGTATATTATGAAGAATATATTTGAAGATGAAATAAAAAGAGATATTTTATTTCTAGTAATATCAGGTATTGCACTTATATTTAGTTTTAGCCATATAAAACTATTTAATTTAGATTTAGCTTGGATCTCCATAATATTTTGTGGTATTCCAATAATAAAAGAAGCTATAGAAGGTTTATTTACAGAGTTTGACATAAAAGCAGATGTACTAGTATCCATGGCACTTATTGCATCAGTAATAATTGGAGAGGTATTTGCAGCTGGTGAAGTGGCATTTATAATGCAAATAGGAGCATTTCTTGAAGAATTTACAGTAAAAAAATCAAGAAAAGGAATTGAAAAACTAGTACACTTAACACCAACGTTAGCAAGAGTAATGGCAAATAATGAGGAAAAATCCATTAATGCAAAAGACGTAAAGGTTGGAGATATACTTAGAGTTAACCCAGGAGAAGTAATACCGGTGGATGGAGTAATTATAAAAGGAAAGACTTCCATAGACAACTCTATTATGAGTGGAGAATCTATTCCACTTGATTTAAGTGAAGGAGATAGTGTATATTCTGGGGCAGTTAACCAATTTGGATCTTTTGAGATGAAAGCAACAAAAGTGGGAGAAGATAGTTCTATTCAAAGAATGATAAAGCTAGTTGAAAGTGCAGATGCTAGCAAAGCAAAAATAGTAGGTGTAGCAGATAAATGGGCAACATATATTGTTATAGCTGCTTTTTCCAGTGCTATTTTAACTTGGTTAGTAACAGGAGAAATAATAAGAGCCGTTACAATTCTTGTTGTATTTTGTCCTTGTGCTTTAGTATTGGCAACACCAACTGCTATAATAGCAGCCATAGGCAATGTTTCGAAACATGGTATTTTAGTAAAAGAAGGAGATGCACTAGAGAGACTTTCAAAGATAAATAAAATTACTTTTGATAAAACAGGTACTTTAACTTATGGAAAGCCAAAGGTGGAAGAGGTTGTAAGTGTGATAGATAATTTAAGTAATGAAGAACTTTATGAAATAATTGCTTCATGCGAATTATACTCAGAGCATCCTCTTGGTAGAGCTATAGTAGCTTCTTTTAAAGAAAATCACAAAATGGAAATAATACCTCCTCATGAATTCAAAATAATTCCAGGTAGAGGAGTAGTTGCAAAATTAAATAATAAGAAAATAATAGCTGGTAATAAATATTTACTTTTAGATGAAAAATTTAAAAGAGATGAAATTAGATTTATTAGAGAAAAATATAAAAATAAAGGTAAATCCATAATTTATATAGGAATAGATAATAAAATTGGTGGTTATGTAATACTTAGTGATAAACTTAGAGATGAGTCTAAGTTTATGATAAAAAGTATAAAAAATTTAGGAATAACACCTGTTCTTTTAACTGGAGACAATAAATATGTGGCACAGAGTATTGCATCCCAAGTTAATATAGAAGAAGTGAAATCTGAATGTTTTCCACAGGATAAATTAGAAATAATTGAAGATAGTCAGATAAAAGAAAAGAAACTGGTTTGTATGGTTGGAGATGGAATAAATGATGCCCCAGCCCTTAAAAAAGCATTTGTTGGAATTGCCATGGGTGGTGTAGGTAGTGATATAGCAGTAGATGCAGCAGATATTGTACTTGTTAGAGATGATATAGATAATTTGCCTCATTTGCTAACATTATCAAAACATATGATGAAGACTATTAAGATAAATCTTGCTTTTTCCATGGGACTTAACTTTGTGGCAGTTATTCTTGCCATGACAGGTATGCTAGGTCCTGTAGTAGGGGCTCTTGTTCATAATGCTGGTTCAGTTTTAGTTATTATTAATTCTGCCTTACTTTTAAAATATAATAATAATTCAAATAAAAATGAAAAATATTTTAAAAATGAAACTTCAAGAAAAAACAAAGAATTAAGTTGTTCAAGTTTATAAAAACACATAAAAAAATCCTTGCTTTACCGATCAAGCAAGGATTTTAAAATATATTTTAAAAAGGGGTTTTTAGGGAATATATTTATTTGGGGAGTAATCAGTTATTGGGGAAATAACTGTATACTTATAATAACAAAGTTCGACAAACTTCGCAATAGTAAAAAATATTTTTATGAAAAATATTTATTAAGAATAAAAAGAGTATAGATTTATAAGTTCAATTTATACTTTTTATTTTTATAGAGATTAAAATGTCTATCTAGGATTATCGGATTTGCTTATTCTAAATTAATGTATTAATAATAAGATAAAAATGATTTTAACAATATTCACATCACAAACTTCTTAAGTTTTTGCATACATGTAATAGACACAGTATTACTTCCATAAGTAAATTAAAAAAATAAATAAAAAGTATTTGATGATATTAATTAAATCATCAAATACTTTTTTTATTAGGCAATATTAAATGTAAAGTAGTATAAATTGTACGCCTACATAAAGAGCAGAAAGTCCTACTAATGTATATACAATTCTACTTATGGCACTTATATTACCAAAAGTTCCTCCCCCAGCTAGTAGGGCAGCTACTAAATCAAATTTAAATAATCCTACTAGATCCCAGTTAATAGCTCCAATAAGAACTAAAGTAAGACAAATGTTATAAAGTATATCCATTATAATTCCTCCTTAACTAATAATTGTAATTAGTTTGTGTAAAAAAAGGAAAATAATTCAACTGTAATTTACAATATTAAATGTAAACCTAATAAAATAAAAAGGTTGACATAAATAAAAATCATAATTATACTTCTAATTATAAACTTAGAAAATTTAGGAGGATAAAACGTGATGGATTTAAAAAATAAAACATATAAAATAGTTATTTGTGGCTTATTTGCAGCAATGATTTCTGTAAGTGCATTTATTCAAATACCAATACCAAATCTTGATTATTTTACACTACAATTTTTAATTGTGTTGTTAGCAGGTATGTTACTTGGATCAAAGCTTGGAGGAATTTCAGTATTAGTTTATGTTATAACAGGTCTTATGGGATTTCCAATATTTGCAGCAGGTGGAGGACTTACATATATGCTAAGACCTAGTTTTGGATATTTAATAGGATTTATATTATGTGCCTTTGTTACAGGATTTGTTTGCGAAAAAATAAAAAGTAAAAAAATATCTAAGTATTTAATAGCAGCTTTTTGTGGATTTTTAGTTACTTATGCTATTGGACTTATATATAAATATTTTATTTTGAATTTTTATATGGGAACAAAAGTGCCTTTTATAACAATACTGCTATCGTGTTTTCCACTAGACATTCCTGGGGATCTAGTTTTATGTATTATGGCTAGTTTAGTAGGCTCAAAATTAAGTAAATATGTAAAAAGAGAAAATATAAATTATGCTTAAAGCTGTATTTTCATTTAAAAAATTAGTGAAATATACTTAAAAATTAGTAAAGATGTTAATTTAAAGGGAGTTATAATTATGCTTAAACATATTAGTGAAAAAATATTAAATAAAGAGTTAATAGATAAAAATACTGCTTTAAGTTTATTGAAATGTGATGTAGAAGATTTATGCAAAGAAGCGGACAAAATTAGAAAGTATTTTTGTGGTAGTGAATTTGATTTATGTACCATAGTAAATGGCAAAAGTGGCAGATGCTCAGAAGATTGCAAGTTTTGTGCTCAATCAAGTCACTATAAATCTGAAGTTGAAAATTATGAATTACTAGGTACAAATTTAATGAAAAAAGAAGCAATTTACAATTATGAAAAAAATGTAGGTCGTTATTCTGTTGTTACAAGTGGGAAAAAGTTAAGTTCAAAAGAAGTAGACTCTCTATGTGACACATATATAGAAATAAGAAAAAGTTGTAAAATTAAATTATGCGCTTCTGGTGGTTTATTAACTTATGAAGAGTTATGCAAATTAAAATATGCAGGTGTTACAAGATACCATAATAATCTGGAAAGCAGCAAAAGATTTTTCCCACAAATATGTACCACTCATACTTATGATGAAAAAATTCAAACTATAAAAGCTGCTAAGAAAGCCGGTCTTACAGTTTGTTCTGGTGGTATAATGGGCCTTGGTGAAAATATGGAAGATCGTGTTGATTTAGCATTTACTCTTAGAGATTTAGGAATAACTTCAGTGCCTATTAATATACTAAATCCTATAAAAGGTACACCCTTAGAAAATAACAAAGTATTAACATTGGACGAGGTAAGAAAAATAGTCGCTATTTATAGATTTATTTTACCTAATGCACAACTTCGTTTGGCTGGAGGTAGAGGACTTTTAGAAGACAAGGGTTTAAGTGTTTTCTCATCTGGTGCCAATGCTGCAATTACAGGAGATATGTTAACCACTTCTGGAATTACTATTGATGAAGATATGAAAATCATGAAGAAACTTGGATATGAGGTGAAGTGTAATGAATAGAGGTGTATTTATTACAGGTACTTCCACAGATGTGGGAAAAACTTATATTAGTACTTTAGTAGTAAAAAATCTTAGAGAAAATAATGTGAATTGTGGATATTTTAAAGGCGCTTTAAGTGGAGCTTATTTGGAAGAAAATGAACTAATACCTGGAGATGCAAAAGAAGTCTGTACCAGAGCAAATATAAATTGTAAACCAAAAGATTTAGTAAGCTATACTTTTAAAGAACCAGTATCTCCACACCTAGCAGCAAAAATAAATAATGAATTTATTGAGTTAAATAAAATAAAAGAAGATTTTGATAGAATTAGTAAGAACTATGACTTTATGGTTGTTGAGGGATGCGGAGGAATTGTTTGTCCTCTAAGATTTGATGATAAAAAAATAATGTTAACTGATATTATAAAACTAATAAATTATCCTATTATTGTAGTTGCTGGTGGAGGCCTTGGAACAATAAATGATACAGTTCTTACTGTAGAATATGCCAAATCTCAAGGAATTTCAATAACAGGAATTATTCTTAATAACTATGACGAAAGCAATTTGATGCATATTGATAATAAAAAAATGATAGAAAAACTAACTAAGATACATGTTATTGCCTGTGTAAAAGAAAACGATGAAAATATTAACATATTAAAAGTATTAATAATGGATATATAAAGGAAATACTATTTGAAGGTATTTAACTAATGAAGAAAAAGAAGAAATATAATGAAGAGAAAAATAATCTTTAACTTAGCTATGAGTATAGATGGATATATTAGTGATGATGATGGAGGATACGAGTGGATTGTAGGAGAAAATAATAATTCACTGGATACCAAAGAACAATTTGAGTTTAATAAATTTTTAGAAACTTGCGATACAATAGTAATGGGAAGGAAGTCTTATGAAGATATACCAAAATAAACTTTTGATGAGTTTTCAGATAAAAAAGTTTATATAGTTACAAATAAAAAACTTAGTGTTAATAAAGATAATGTGGAAATTATAAATGGAGATATTGTTGAAAAGATACTTAAGTTAAAAAATGAAGAAGGAAAGAATATATGGATATTTGGTGGAGCAATTTTAGCAGATGCATTTATCAAAGCTGATGTTATAGATGAATATATAATTGGTATAATTCCATGTATATTAGGTAAGGGAAGAAAGTTATTTTTAGAAAATAATCCGACTATAAATCTACATTTAAAAAATTATAGTTTATCAGATGGAATTGCAGTTTTAACTTATGCAAAAAGATAGAATATATTAATTATATTTGTATAAAGCTACACTAAAATGGAATAATAAATTTAAAATAAAAAGTAATATTATATTTAAATATAAGGAGTATACATATGATTTTAGACAAGGAAAAATATATAAAAGTTAGATCAGCTCAAGCCCAAGGAGCTAGAACAGTGCAAGATGTTAAAGACATGACAGATATAGTTATAGAAAATGATGAAGAATATAGTGAGATTGATAGGCTAGTTCAAAATGTTTGTAAATGTCAAAATATATCTGTAAATGAAGTAGTAGCAGCAGTAAAAAATGGTGCACAAACAGTAGAACAAGTAATGGAAGAAACTAATGCAGGTACTGGCTGTGGTAGATGTAAAGGAATAATAGCAAATATTTTAGAAAACAAAAAATAGTTAAGTAAAAAAGCCTTAGTAAATAGAAAACTATTTCTAAGGCTTTTTACTTAAGTTGTACAATCTAAATTATATATTAAAAGCATCAGTTTTTCAGGTTAATAAATCAATTAAATTTATATGTACTTAAATATTATAGAAAATATCAATTTCAATAAATGTTTTTTATATGGTAATCTTAAATTGAGTTAAGTTAAATTAAGACCAAAGGGGACATAAAATGAGTATAAAAATTGATATTATATCAGGATTTTTAGGTGCGGGAAAAACAACTTTTCTAAATGAATTTATTAAAAATACAGATGAAAAAATTGCTATTATTGAGAATGAATTTGGAGATGTTTCTATAGACAGTGATTTAATAAAGGGAGATTATACAGTGAAAGAATTACCCTCAGGTTGTATATGTTGTAGTTTAATAGGCAGCTTCAAAGAGGCGATACTATCTTTAAGTGAAGAAGTTAGTTTAGACAGAATTATAATTGAACCTTCCGGTGTTGCTATGTTATCAGACATAGTTAAATTGTGCGAAAATATATGTAAGTCTTCAAAGAAAGAAATGACAATCAGCAATATAATCACCATAGTGGATTTATGTAATTTTTATGAATATGAGGGTAATTTTGGGAATTTTTACTTAAATCAAATAAAAAATGCAAACATTATACTACTTAGTCATTTGAAAGAAGTAGATAAAAATCAAATAAAAACGATTATTGATAAACTTTGTAGGTATAACGAGGAAGCTTATATAATAGAAGAAGACTGGTATTTTGAAAGAAAATTAAATTTAAAAAATTATATTGAAGCTTTAGAGACAAATAGAGTTGTTATAAAAGAAAATTTAAAGGAAACAAGTAGAATCAAGAAGTTATTGAAATCTATTACAATAGATAAACCTAAGGTTTTTACAGAAGAAGAGTTAAAAGAAGTATTAGAACTACTAAAGGGTAAAAAACATGGATATGTATTAAGGGCAAAAGGTATAATTCAAATTGAAAAGGGTAAAACTGTTCATTTTGACTTTACTCCAAATAACTATTCTTATGAATATATGGGTGAAATATGTGAGGCTAAAGTAGTGATAATAGGATTGCTTTTAAATACAAAATCGATAAAAGAATTATTTTAAATGAAGGCCAAAGTTAAAATAAGGATAAAAAACAAGGGGCTGTGGTACAAAAGTTAAAAGCTATTGTACTACAGCCATTTTTGGGGTTATTATTTGTTTAAGTCAGCTAAATCTTTTGCTATATTAGCAGCAACTTTAGCATTGTTGTAAACAAGTTCTATATTAGAAGCAAGAGATTTACCTTCAGTTATAGTTTTTACTTTGTCTAATAAGAAAGGAGTAACTTGCTTTCCGCCTATGTGTTTTTCTTTTGCTTCTTTTAAAGCAGATTCTATGGCATTAGTTATAGTGTCGTAGTCCATTTCGAACTCCTTAGGTATTGGATTAGCTATTACCATACCACCTTTTAAGTTTAAGTCCCACTTAGCTTTTAGAGCCTCAGCTACTTCCATAGAAGAGTCAACTCTGTAGTCAACACCAAATCCTGAATTTCTAGTGTAAAAAGCAGGCATTTCTTCAGTTCCAAAACCTACTACTGGAACACCGTGAGTTTCTAAGTATTCTAGGGTTAAACCAATATCTAAGATAGACTTAGCTCCAGCACATATAACAGCAACGTCAGTGTTAGCTAATTCTTCTAAGTCAGCAGATATATCCATAGTAGTTTCAGCTCCTCTATGAACTCCACCTATTCCACCAGTAGCAAATACTTTTACTCCAGCAAGATCTGCAAGTATCATAGTAGTAGCAACAGTAGTAGCTCCAGTTAATTTTTTAGAGATTATAAAGGGTAAATCTCTTCTAGATGCTTTAACTACATTTTTGCTTGTAGCTAAGAATTCTATTTCTTCTTTAGTTAAACCAACTTTTAAAACTCCATCTAGTATAGCTATAGTTGCAGGAACTGCACCATTTTCTCTTATTATATTCTCAACATTACTAGCCATTTCAACGTTTTGTGGGTATGGCATACCATGAGATATTATTGTAGATTCTAAAGCAACAACTGGCTTTCCTTCTTTAACTGCTGCTTCAACTTCGGGATGTATTTGTAAGTATTTTTTTAACATTTTATTAACTCCTTTATTCTTTATATAATTAGATATTTAATTCTTTGATTTTTTGTTTTATTAAATCTTCACTTAAGTTTGGATTGATAGTATTTTTATGGGATAGTGCTAAAATTGATGCTCCAACAGATAACTTTGCAGTTTGTTCTATATCAAGATCATTCATAAATCCATATACTATACCGGACATAAAAGCATCTCCAGCTCCAGTGGCATTTACTATATCAATTTTTATGCCAGGTATATGCAGTGTTTTTTCTTTGTTAGCACAATATACGCCATCGCTACTTAGTGTTATAAATACACTTTTAACACCTTTTTCTATAAAGTATTCACAAGATTTTTTAGCGTCATCTAAGTTTTCTATTTTAATTCCAGATAATGTTTCGGCTTCATACTTGTTTAATTTAATTACTTCGAACTTATGAAGTATATCTTTTATTTTTACACATTTAGCAGTAGAAACAGTATCTAGAAAAATTGGTAAATGACTATAATTTCTTGTTATAAAATCTATAGTTTCCTTAGATAAATTAGTATCTAAAACTATAGCCTTGGAATCATCTATTGATTTGTGTTTTGAATGAATAAAAGTTTCATCCAGTTTTTCGATAATGTCCATATGACTTATGGCAAGTTGCATATCTTTTGAATGATTTAATATAGAAATATAAATTGATGTAGAGTATTCATCTGATACAAAACAATCATTAACATCTATATTTAGATTTTTACACTCAGAAAGAATAGTATTTCCATATAAGTCATTTCCTATAGCTGAAATAAGTTTAGTATTTACACCAAGTCGGCTTAAATTTTCTGCTATATTTCTACCAACTCCACCCATGGATATGTCAACCATGCCAGGGTTAGAGTCATGCATCACTAGAGGATTATTTGGAAATCCTTGAATATCCATATTTGATCCACCAATAACTGTAACGTAATTTTCTCTTCTTAAAATGTAACCTTTGCCTAAAATCTGTCCCTTTTTCATTAAATTAGTTATATGAACAGCCACAGAAGCACGAGATATATTAAGTATATCAGCCAGTTCTTGTTGTGAAATCATAGGATTACTTTTTAGGATTTGTAAAATTTCTTTTTCTCTGTAAGTCATTTAATCACCTAAAATTAATATTTGTTTATACATATAAACATTTGTTAAAAATATAATACCATCATTGCTTACAAAGAGCAATACTTTTTTGTATAAAATAAACAAGTAGTGTGTTATAAATATAAAAAGTGATAAATATGATATACTATATAATATATTTAATATTAATAAATGAAGTTAGATTTATAAAAGATTGTGTATACTGTTAAAAAACTATATATGTATTTTGTAAGGAAATTAAGAATATTTATAATATAGAAGATATTTTACAAATAGGGGGTAGTCTATGAATAAAAAAGAAAGAAATGAAGTGATAATATGAATAGTAATAAAACAGAGGAATTTGAAATAGAAAATAAAGAAATAAGAATGGAAAGTAATCATTTAGATAGGCGGTCTTATTGCCAACCACCTTGCTACAAAAATAATGAGCTTAATCTTAAGTTAATAGATAAATATGGCAGAGAGTATAATGACAATAAAAAAATTATGGCGAAAGTAAAAAGACTTATAAAAATAGGTAAGATAATAGCAATTAAAGGACTAAAAGGATTTTATTTAGTTTGTGATGGAACAAACCACAAAGCCATAGCAAACTTAAGAAAAAGAAAAAATATAAAATCAAAATCTTTATCTTTGATGATGAAAGATATTGATGAAGTTAAAAATCATTGTTATCTTAATGAAAAAGAGAAGATTCTGTTAAATAGGAGTGATAAACCTATAGTTATTTTAACAAAGAAAAACAGTAACCTACCTAACAACATTTCCTTTAATAAAGATTCTTTAGGAGTGATGTTACCATCCACAGCTATTTATAGTATGTTGTTTGATGATGACCTTAAAACTTTAGTAATAACAAGTGGAAATACAAGTGGTATGCCTATGGCATATGAAAATGAAGATGCTTTGGAAGCTTTAAAAAATATTGCGGATTATTTTGTGATTCATAATAAAAAAATTGATGTTCCAAGGGAAAAACTTGTGTTTAAAGTACTTTTAAATGAAGAGAGAATAAGAAAAATTGGAAGAGTATATGATTTAATTAATTTAAAAGATAGTTGTATAAGCAAAGCAAATATTAATCATAATCACGCTCATATAGTAAGTTGCATGTTTGAAAACAATGTAAAAGAAAAAGTTATAGGATTGTGCTTTGATGGAACTGGCTGTGAAGATGATGAAAATTTATGGGGAAGTGAGTTTTTAATTTGTGACAACAAAGACTTTAAAAAAGTAGGTCACTTAAAATATATGAAAATGCCTGGGGGAGATAATGCAACTAAAGAGCCTTGGAAGATGGCAGTAAGTTTGATTGAGTCGTGGTCAAGTAATAAACTAAATTTGCCTGTGGAAGAGTTAATAAGTAATTTAAGTATAAACAATCTTTTTAGCTATATTAAATATAAAAACTATAAAACCATACTATACATGATTAAACACAATGTTAATACACCTTTTACTTCTTCAATGGAAAGATTGTTTGATGGAATAAGTGCATTTTTAAATTTTCAAAATAAAGTTTCTTATGAAGGAGAAGCTTGTATAGAATTAGAGAATTTGGCAAAGAGATCTATGAACACAAAGGATTACTATAAATTTGAAATTAACTATGAAAATAATAAGTTTGTTGTAGACACAGATTATATAGTAGAAGAAGTATTCAAAGACGTTATAAATAATATAAATCCATGTGTTATAGCTATGAAATTTCACAATACTATAGTGGAATTTTCTTTCAGAATATGTCTTTACTTAAGAAAACTATATCACATAAATATAGTTGCCTTAAGTGGAGGAGTATTTGAAAATGATATAATATTTACAAGATTATATGAAAAATTAAATAACAATAATTTTCAAATATTAACTCATAAAATTTTTCCATGTAATGATTCTAATTTAACAATAGGTCAATTAATAATAGGCATTAATAAAGCAGAATAATTATTTATATTAAGAGATGAAATTAATCCCTTAGCCGATTTTTTCAGCTATGATTTTTTCAGCTATAATGTAAATATATACATATTTATCAAAGGGGGAGTGTATATGGAAAAGGAAATAGTATATAAAAGGTCTAGAAAAGATATATTAATGTATCTACTTTTAGTGATAATTGCTGATTTAGGTTGTTCCTATATGATATTGTGTGGCTCTTATATATTAGGAATTATATCATTGGTTATATTTGGAGTAGCAACACTATATTCAATCAAGTTATTAATTATACCTAATGTAATTCTTACTGTTAACAAAGAAGGAATTAAAACAAAGTATACAAAGGGTAAATATATATCTTGGAATGAAATATCTGAAATTTATATTGATAAAGACTCATACAAAGACAGACCAGTAGATGTATTGGCAATAAAGCTAAAAAAAGAAGGGCAAGAAGTAAAAAATATAAAATTTCCACAACCTAAAAATAAGGTAAGAGGAGACTACAATTTAAATCTTAAATACTCTGATGGTAAATTGGAAGATGCATATACACAAATAAGAGATTTTTATAGAAATAATATAAAATAAATAAAAGCCAAGGATTTTTCCTTGGCTTTTATGCTAATAATTCAAATTGTTTAATAAGTTTTGCATATTCATATCCTTTTGAAGTTAAGAAGTATTCTACTCTTGGAGGATATTCATAAAAATACTCTTTATTAATTAAGTTATCACTTTCTAATTCTTTTAGTTTATCACATAGCACTTTATGGCTTACTTCACCAATAGATCTTTGTAGAGCAGTAAATCTTTTCCTACCAGTTGATAGATTATAAAGTATGAAAGATTTGTATTTGCCTCTTATAGAATGAAAATTATTTTCCATGTTGACTGTATCATGATGATTATTCATTTTAATTCTCCTTTAACTAATTATATATATATATATTGCACAGAAAATAAAATATAATACTTACTAAAAGGTAACTATCCTAGAAAAAAATAAATGAAAAATACATTGCAAATTTTAGCAAAAAATAAATGCCAAGTTATTTAACTTGGCATTTATTTTTTTATATAATTAGTATATATCATTTGTAAATATATCTCCTATACTGCGATACTATCCACATCCACATAACTACGTAGAGATCTTACACATTCCCAACCTTTTATGGTTAAGAAATATTTTATTTCAGCAGGATATGAATAGTCAACGCTTTTGTATATTAATCCTATTTCTTCTAATTGCTGGAATTTTAAACTTATTAAATCAAAACTCACACCGTCCATTAATTTTTGAAGGCTAAATAGAGTTTTTCCACCAGATTGTAAATTGCACATTATGATAGTTTTACATTCACATCTAATTGGATCAAATCCTATAACTTGTTTACAAACCTTATTTTCTTCTCTTTCATTTTTCAAAGTAATCACCTTTCCTTTTGGAATATTCTTGATTTATTTAACTATATTAGCAATAAACTTTATTTATTACTTTAAATATAGTATATACAAAAATGGTTAGAAAAGCTACTAATTTTCAGAAAATTTTGAAAAGTAATTTATTAACAATTTTGCTTACTTTGTATACCGAATACAGTCATAGTATTTATATTATGTAACTCCATAGCAACCTTGGCACCGTCAGCATTTCCATCCTTGATAAAGTCCATAATCATTTTATGATCTCTTAGAGTTAACTCATTTGTCTTATGAAATTTCTTAGATAAATTAACACCTTTGTTAATGGCTTCATTAATAATAGGCATTAAATCTTTAATAAAAGCATTATGGCTAGCCTTAGCAATCGCGTTGTTAAAATATAACTTAAGAAGGTCCAAAGGGAGGACCTGGAATGAGAGAAATGTTAAATCCAACCTCAGCCATAGCAGGTATGGGTCTAGGAGAATGTGTTGCTCTTATAATAGATGGACGTTTTTCTGGGGTATCCATAGGTCACGTTTCACCAGAAGCAGCAGTTGGCGGACCTATAGCTTTAGTTAAAGAAGGGGATTTAATAAGAATAAATATAAATATAATAAAAATGAAGAATATCTAGAATATGACCCTGTATATGCAGTTTATAGAAATAAAGAAAAATTAAAATATGAAAAGTTAGATATTAAAAATTTATATATAGATGTCTCCATAATTAATATTTATTCTAATACTAAGGGAGAAGAATATAGAAGCACTAATTTTGACTTTGGTTTTAAATATGAAGAGTAATTAATTAGAATTGCGAATAAATAAAGATATTCTGAAATTGATCTTGCAAAACGTTTTAGAATACCTTTATTTTTATGTTGAAAAAAATGAAGGAAAACTGTTTTTCTTAATCTTTTGTTGAATAAATTGCAACATAATAATTGAATTATGCAAAAAAATCTTGTAATTTAAGAAAAAATATCTTATAATTAATTTTAATGAATGAAGTGTGAATGAATTATGCATTTTTTGCATTAATAAAACAAAAAAATAAATATAATTGGAGGAAAAAATATAATGGAATTATTAAACAATCTAATATTAAGTATTAGTGACGTCTTATGGTCAAAAGTTCTTATAGTAATGTTAATTGTACTAGGACTTTACTTTACTTTTAGGACAAAGTTTGTACAATTTAGGTATTTTGGAGAAATGTTTAGGCTTTTAGGCGATGGAGCTAAGGGAGAAAAGAAAGAAGGCGCTGTTTCATCATTCCAAGCTTTCTGTATATCAACAGCATCTCGTGTTGGTACGGGTAATATAGCAGGTATTGCAATGGCAGTTGTTGCTGGAGGACCTGGATCAGTATTTTGGATGTGGTTAATAGCTCTTATTGGTTCAGCATCAAGTTTTGTGGAAAGTACGTTAGCACAAATATATAAGGTAAAAGATGGTGAAGGATTTAGAGGAGGACCTGCATATTATATAGAACAAGGTCTTGGAAGTAAAAAGATGGGAATGTTATTCTCAATTCTTATAACAATATGTTATGGATTTGTGTTTAATGCAGTTCAATCAAACACAATAACAGCTGCATTTAACAATGCTTTTGGAGTAGATAAATTTGTAATAGGAGTAGTTATTGCTATACTAACAGCGTTAGTAATATTTGGCGGTGTCCATAGAGTTGCAAAAGTTTCTGAAATAATAGTGCCAGTGTTGGCAGTTATGTATATATTAGTTGCATTATTTGTTGTGGTAATTAATATAACAGAAATACCAGGAATAATAGTAACTATATTTGAAAGTGCTTTTGGAGTTAGAGAAATGGCTGTAGGTTCAATGAGTGGTATGATATTAGTTGGTATAAAAAGAGGATTATTCTCTAACGAAGCAGGTATGGGTTCTGCACCAAATGCTGCGGCAACTGCAGATACAACTCATCCAGTTAAACAAGGTTTAATCCAAAGTTTAGGTGTATTTACAGATACTATAGTGATTTGCTCATGTACTGCATTTATTATACTATTATACCCTAAATATTCAACAGCAGGACTTGACGGAATACAATTAACTCAGGCAGCTTTAAGCTCTCACATAGGATCAATAGGATATGTATTCCTAGCGATATGTATATTACTATTTGCATTCAGTTCTATAGTTGGTAACTACTACTATGGTCAATCAAATATAGAATTTATGAGTAACAGCAAAACAGTTATGAATTTATTTAGAGCGTTAGTTGTTGCTATGGTATTATTTGGTTCAGTAGCAACTGTTGAAATAGTTTGGAATTTAGCAGATGTATTTATGGGGTTAATGGCAATAATAAACTTAATAGCTATAGCCTTAATTGGTAGATATGCATTTATAGCTTTACAAGATTATACAGATCAAAAGAAAGCTGGAATAAAAGAACCTGTATTTGATGCTTCTAACATAAAAGGATTAGAAAACATTGAACACTGGAGAAATGATAGACAAGATAAAGCTATGTAATATAGATGATTTAAAAGCAAGATAAAGCTATGTAATATAGATGATTTAAAAGGGTGTATCAAAAATGAATATACCCCCAAAAAGTAGACAAATAATATAATATAATTTTTAACCAAAGTGCTAATTTTAAATTAGCACTTTTTAATTACTAGAAACCTGAATTATTACTTTTTTTACCATAAAATAATAGGTAGCAAAAAATACTAACTGAATTGAAGGGCTAATGGAATGCACAAAAAATAAGAAAAATACTCTTTATAGCTATATGTTTTACAATGATTTTTTCAAAAATAAATATTTTGTAGATACAAACAATAGAATAATTAAAGCATATATACAAAAGATAAGAAAATTGCTTATGGAGATGTAAATTATTTAAATGGAAAGAGATTAGCATATAATAAAGGAGATATAACTGTCCGTTGGATAAATAATGCATTTTGATGAAAAAATATAAAAGTATATTTAGTAGAAGTTAAAAGTATAGACGAATGTGTTCACATGCTTGAGAGTGATAGGGATGATGTTATATCTTTACTAAATGGCATTAATTTTAAAAATAATTATAATAATATATTTAACTACTCATCTGGCATTGTTTATATTGCTGGAAATAAAAATAGTAAAGACATAGTAAAAAAGTTCAATGCAATAATTAATGAAATATATAAGTTTAAATAATATAATAAGTTATTGCCTGCATACAACAAGTATTTTAGAAAATATTCATGCTAAATACTTAGAAGGTATAAAGCATACAATAGAAGCATTAAAAAATAATGGGCTCAAAATTGCTATAGATTATTTTGGGATAGAATATGGAAATTTAAATATGTTAGAAATTGTAGAGTTTGATATTATTAAACAAGATAAATACTTTATAATAATTTATATATTCAAGGATACTTTTACTCGAAGCCCTTACCTATTGAAGAATTAGAAAAATTTAATGTAAGATAATAATAAGTTGAAAATAAATATACAGATTTAAATATACAAATTAAAAGTAAAATTTAGCTTTTGTACTGGAATGATACCATATATCATTCCAGTATTTTTTGTTTTATTGATTTTATATTTTTTATATTTGATGTATTTGTACTTAAAGTGTTCATTTTTTAAATAAACAAACTAAGATTTGTTGAGTTATTTTGTTCTTAAACAAGAGTAATATTGTTGATTAAATGATTAAATCTTTCACAAATTAAATATTTAATCATTAATTACATTTGAATGATTATAAAAATAATAGTTAATTATATAAAAAATTAGAAATTGAAGAAAATATTTACTATTGCGAAAATATTTTTCTTGTTGAAATTTGTAAATGGTGTTGTTAGAATTTAAGCAAATAATAAAAATAAAGTAAAAATAGATATATATTTAATTTAGTAAATTACTTGATATAATTGTATTCATAAAATAAAATGTTTTGGGGGAGTGTATAATGAAATTAAATTACGAACTAAAAAATGGATGGGATGTTGTAAGAGAAAATAATGACTACGAAAATGTTTTTCGATACTCAAAAGAATATACTCAATTTCTAGATAAGGGTAAGACAGAAAGAAAATGTGTAAAAGAAATTGTTAAGATGGCTAAGGATAGAGGTTACATATCTTTGGAAGAGGCTATGTCAAACAAAGTAATAAAATCGGGGCAAAAGATATATGCAATTAATAGAGATAAAGGAGTAGCACTATTTGTTATAGGTGAAAAAAAAATATCAGAAGGTATGAAAATTATTGGAAGTCACCTTGATTCTCCTAGACTTGATTTAAAACAAAATCCTCTTTATGAAGATTCTGATTTAGCAATGTTAAAAACTCATTATTATGGAGGTATTAAAAAATATCAATGGGTTACAATTCCTTTAGCAATGTACGGAATTGTAATATTAAAAGATAATACATCTATGGAAATATCTATTGGTGATGGAGAAAATGATCCAGTATTTTGCATAACGGACTTATTACCTCATTTATCAGCAGACCAAAATTCTAAAAAAATGAGTGATGGTATAGGCGGAGAAGACTTAAATGTATTATGTGGAAATATACCTAATGAAAATGAAGAATTAGATAAAGTAAAATACACAATCTTAAAATTATTAAATGATAAATACGGAATGGATGAAGAAGACTTCCTTAGTGCAGAAATTGAAATAGTTCCTGCCGGATTTGCAAAAGATTTAGGAATAGACAGATCTATGATAATTTCATATGGTCACGACGATAGAGTTTGTTCTTTTGCAGGAATAAAAGCCATATTTGATATAGAAAATCCAGAGTATACAGCATCTGTAATTTGTGTTGATAAAGAAGAAATAGGATCAGAAGGTAATACGGGAATGAAATCGAAATTCTTTGAAAATGTAGTATCTGAGCTTATAAATTTACAAGAAGATTACTGTGAATTAAAAGTAAAAAGAGCATTTTATAACTCAAAAGTATTATCAGCAGATGTTACAGCTGGATATGATCCAAACTTTTCATCAGTATATGATAAGAACAACTCATGTCATATAGGTAGGGGTGTTGTAATTGCTAAATACACAGGATCTAGAGGTAAATCAGGAAGCAATGATGCAAATGCTGAGTTTGTATCTGAAATTAGAAATATGTTTAATAAAGAAAAGATAGTATGGCAAACTGCAGAGCTTGGAAAAGTAGACCAAGGTGGAGGGGGAACGATAGCATTTATTTTAGCTGATTATGGAGCGCAAGTTATTGACTGTGGTGTTGGGGTGTTAAGCATGCATGCTCCTTATGAAGTAATCTCAAAAGTAGATATTTATGAAATGTACAGAGGCTACAAAGAATTTATAAAATAAATCACAAATTTTAAGGAGATTTAACATGTCAAAGGAAAGTAGTAATACAAAAAACTTACACTAGTAGAGACTGTGAAGTTTTTTCTGTAAATAGCTTTCTATGATAAGTTTATTAAGGCATGGATATGAAAATTATGTATCCATGCCTTAATTTGAATGTAATTCCAATTTAATTGCATGTCAAGTACACCT
>NZ_JAHZMO010000033.1 GCF_020748185.1 Terrisporobacter petrolearius
ACATCTTCCATAGTTTTACACTTTTTAACTTCAACTTGATAGTCTATATCTGGAATAATTATTTCTTTTTTATTTTTCATTTTAATACCTCCAAAAGTTTAATATGAATATTATTCCAAACTTACCAATTTTACATACAAAAAAGACTGTAGGTAAGTTTGTTTTACACAAATCTACCTACAGTCCCTTTGGAAGTTTTTTATTGTAATAAAGAAGGTATACAATATTACTGTAATTTAATTGGATAATACTAAATTTTTTTATAAATTAAATAATCTTAATAATATATTCCTTTCTCGAAATAGTCTTTAAGTTCATTAAGATTATTAGTTTTACCTAATGCTAACATTAATTTGATTCTTGATTTATGCCCGTTCATATCGCCAGCGAAGATACATCCTAAGTTTCTTAAATCTCTTCCTGATCCTAAATATCCGTAAGAATCATACACTCTACCAGTTGAACATCTAGAAGTTATAACAACGATAACTCCTTTTTTTCTAGCATATTTAACACCTTCATACATTAATGGAGGAACATTTCCTCTTCCCATTGCTTCTATTATAATACCCTTATATCCAATATCTACAGCGTGATTTATAAACGTGTAATCCATTCCTATTCCTGATTTGAATAGGGCAACTTTAGTTTCTACTTTATCAGTATCAATAAAAGTTCTGTATGCCACATTTTTAAATAGTAAAAGCTCGTTACTATCAACTATGCCTAAAGAACCTTTACCAGGTGATTGGAAAGTGTTTAGAGCCATAGTATCTGTTTTAGTAGCCTCAGACGCTAATAGCACTTCGTTGTTTAATACAACAAGAACACCTTTGTTTTTTGCATTTTCTGATATAGCAACACAAATAGCTGATGATAAGTTGTTTGATCCATCATATCCAAGTTCAGAACTACTTCTCATAGCTCCTGTAACTATAACAGGTTTTTCATGATTTATTATTAAATCTAAGAAATAAGCAGTTTCTTCTAGACTATCCGTACCATGAGTTATTACAACTCCACATATATCTTCTCTGTTTAATAATTCTAAAATAGCCGATTTTAATTGAATTAGTTTTTCAGGTGTCATATGAGGTCCTGGAATTTCGTCAAAGTCTTTTGTTTCAAAATCAGCAACATCTTTAACGTTAGTTGCCATAGACATTATTTGATCTCCTGATAAAGATGGTACATTTGCACCGATTTCTTTATCTATTGTCATAGATATGGTTCCACCAGTAAATAGGATACCTACCTTTTTTTTAGCAGACATAATATTACCTCCTTAAATTTAAATACTACTTTAATTATACCAAAAATACAAAATAAAAATTATTATTTTTAAAGAAATTTCAGTATTTTACTTTAAAATTAAACACAAAAAAAGAGCTGGGGAAGCTCTTTTTTTATTCTGATAAATTAAATCTAATTCGTCTTAGACATAATATATATCTATTCATAAAAAGGGGTATTGAATAGAAACTTTAATTGGGTTATCAAGGGGATAACTACCTATATATAATAGCAATATTCGACAAAAAATGCAACATAATTTTACAAATTTTTTAGAAAAATTTTTTGATTATATTTATAGCCTAAAATGTTAATATAATTAATATGTATTTGTAAAACTTTATACTATAAGATTAAAAAATAAGTATAAAAATGGTATAATAAAAAATGCTGATATTTTTGACGAATTAATTAAAATATATATAGTATATAATTGATGGATATATTAATAAAAAAATATAATAGGACGGTGTAGTGAATGGAAATTTATTTAGATAATAGTGCAACTACAAAACCTTATGAAGAGGTAGTAGAAGAAATGGTGAAAGCTCTTACTACGGAATACGGGAATCCTTCATCATTGCATAAAAAAGGGATAGAAGTAGACAGAAAGATTAAAGAAATAAGACAAAATATAGCTAGAAGTTTAGGCGCGAAGGATAAAGAAATATTTTTCACATCAGGAGGAACTGAGTCTAATAATACAATTATTAGAGGAGTTGCTTATAATTTTAGAAAAACGAAAAATCATATAATATCTACTAATATAGAGCATCCATCAGTACTAAGTACATTAGCTGATTTAGAAAAAGAAGGATTTGAAATAACACTATTAGAAGTTGATGAAAGTGGGAAAATAAGTGTAGAAGATGTAAAAAAGGCCATAAAGCCTTCTACTATATTGATTTCTACAATGCACGTTAATAATGAGATAGGAAGTATTCAACCAATTGAAGAAATAGGAAAATACCTAAAAACTTTAGATCAAAAAATATACTTCCATGTGGATTGTGTTCAATCTTATACAAAAGTAAAATTTAGACCAACTAGATATAATATTGATTTTATGACTGTAAGTGGTCATAAGTTTCATGGCCCAAAAGGAATAGGATTTATGTATATTAAGGAAAATAGCAAACTAAAACCTATTATAACTGGTGGAGGTCAAGAATCTAGTGTAAGATCAGGAACTGAAAACGTGCCAGGAATTTATGGTTTAGGAAAAGCAGTAGAAATAATGAATAAAGATTTAGATAGTAAGATTGAAAAAATACAAAATCTAAAAGTATTACTGAAAGAAGAAATGTTAAAAAATATAGATGGTGTAAAAATAAATTCACCAGAAAATGGAGTTTGTCACATATTAAATGTTTCTTTTGAAAACATAAGAGGAGAAGTTTTACTTCACTTCTTAGAACAAAAAAATATTTTTGTATCTACAGGTTCAGCATGTTCTTCTAAGAAGAAAGGAAGCCATGTACTAAATGCAATTAAGCTTAAACCAGAAGAAATAGAAGGTGCAGTAAGATTTAGTTTGTCAGATTTTAATACAGAAGAAGAAATTTTAGAAACTGTAAAAGTATTGAAAGACTCAATAAGTGACCTGAGAATGATAATAAAAAGACGATAATAAGAGGTGGAATATGTATAATTCAATTATAGTGAAATACGGAGAAATAGGAGTAAAAGGAAAGAATAGATATATTTTTGAAAATAAATTAATAAAAAATATAAAAAATATGTTAAAGCCAATGGGTACATTTAATGTATATAAAGAATATGGAAGAGTGTATGTTGATTTAGCTGATTATGAATTTGAAGAAGTTTGCGAAGAAGTTAAAAAGGTATTTGGTGTAGTTGGTGTTTGTCCAGCTGTGAAAGTTCTTAGAAATAATGAAGAAGATGTGGAAGCTGCTTACGAAAAATTAAAAGAAACTGCTCTTATAGTTTTAGAAGATAAAATAGCAAGTGGAGCTAAAACATTTAAAGTAGAAAGTAGAAGAGGGGATAAATCTTTCAGACTAACTTCTCAAGATATGAGTATGGATATAGGTGGATATCTACTATCTAAAGTAGGAGATAGAATAACTGCAGAAATGCATAAGCCTGAAGTTAAAATAAAATGTGAACTTAGAGAGAGCAATGTTGTAGTTTATAGTGATACTGTTTCAGGTTATGGAGGACTTCCAATAGGAACTAATGGTAAAGCCATGTCTTTATTATCAGGTGGAATAGATTCACCAGTTGCAACATGGATGGTTGCTAAAAGAGGTATGGAAGTAGAAGCTATACATTTCCATACCTATCCTTTTACAAGTGAAAAATCACAAGAAAAAGTAAAAGACTTAGCAAGAATATTAGCTAAATATGTTGGAAGAGTAAGACTTCACAAAATTAACTTACTTGAAATACAAAAGGCTGTAGGTTTAAATTGTAGAGAAGAAGAAATGACTATAATCTCAAGAAGATTTATGATGAGAATAGCTGAAAGAGTTGGAATCCAAAGAAACTGTGATGCTTTAATAACAGGAGAAAGTATAGGACAAGTTGCATCTCAAACTATACAAGGATTAACTTGTACAAATGCTTCTGTAAGTTTACCAGTATTTAGACCGCTTATAGCTATGGATAAGAGTGAAATCATAGATATAGCTAAGAAAATAGATACTTTTGAAACATCTATAATACCAGAAGAAGATTGTTGTTCAGTATTTGCTCCTAAGAAACCTGTAACTAAGCCTAGATTAGAGAGAATAGAGGATTCAGAAAAAGCATTAGATATTGAAAAGTTAATAGAAGATGCAATAGCTAATATGGAAGTGGAAGTTATAGAATTCTAAAAAAGTAGTAATACTAGGGTATACTTTTCATGCAAAAAAGTATACTGTAAAAATAAAATGTGTATGATAATATTAAATTATAAAACATTAATGAGTAGATGTTTTTGTATTTGGTATTTGGAAATAGCATAAATTGGCCGAAAATATTTCCAAAATAATTGAAGTGTTTGTAGTAAAAAAGTGGAGTGAATAGGGTACACTCCACTTTTTATTGTACAAAATATAATAAATAATGTAATTATATTAAAAAAATAATAATATAAATAGAAGTCTTACATAATATTATATCTAAGGCTTTTTTATTTATAAATAAATTAAATGGTAAGTTTTTAATTTAAAAAAGAAGCCTTATAATAAGACTTCTTTTGTTATTTTATACAAATATTTATATAGTTAATATATTTATAATACTAATTATTTTTTGCTATTGAATACTTTAACACCGTGCTTTTCGATGATTTCAGCAGCTCTAGCCACATCATCGGCATTGGCATCTCGAACGTCTTTTAATTCGTAATCAATACCCATGTTTTCCCATTTGTGAACACCCATAGTGTGGTATGGTAAGACCTCTAATCTGTCTACGTTATTAAGAGAGGCAGCGAATTCACCAATTTTAGATAAGTTTTCTTCACTATCTGTTATACCAGGTACTAACACATGTCTTAACCAAATTGGTATATGTTTTTCGTCTAAATATCTTGCTAATTTTAAAGTTTTCTCTATACCAACACCAGTTAATTTTTTAGCTTCCTCTTCATCCATGTGCTTTATATCAAGTAGTACTAAGTCAGTGTTATCAAGAACTTTCTCTATTTTTTCTATATCAACAAAACCAGAAGTATCTAAACAAGTATGAATATCTTTTTCTTTAGCTTTTGCAAATAATTCAGCAAGGAAATCTGCTTGTAAAGTAGCTTCTCCACCAGATGCTGTGATTCCACCACCAGATGACTTCCAATAAGAAGAATATCTAGATACATTTTCTATTAATTCTTCTGCTGTGTATTCAGTTCCACCTTTTGTATCCCAAGTATCTCTGTTATGGCAGTATTTACATCTTAATGGACATCCTTGAAAAAATAATATACTTCTTATTCCAGGTCCGTCTACTGTTCCAAATGTTTCTATTGAATGGATTCTTCCTTTAGTCATATTGCACCTCGTAAAATTAATTATTAAAACTAAAAAAGATAAAGAATATGTATACAAAATTTAAAATTAAGAAGATTATAGATTAACTGCATAAATAAATCTATAAAATAAGAAGATTTCATATATTTTATATCTTGACTTTTTAAGTTTTGATTATTTATGTATTTTTCTAATTATTATTACCAAAAAAATTGATTTTCTGTAGTAAAAGGGTAAAATAAAAAGACTAAAATGAATTTAGTCTTTTTATTTGTATTTTATCAATTAAGCTTAAGCCATTTTTCCGTGGAATGTTCTGTTTATAACATCTAATTGTTGTTCTTTTGTTAATTTGATGAAGTTAACAGCATATCCTGAAACTCTTATAGTTAATTGAGGATATTTTTCTGGATGTTCCATAGCGTCTTCTAAAGTAGCTCTATCAAATACGTTAACGTTTAAGTGATGAGCTCCATCAGTGAAGTATCCGTCCATCATTGATGAAAGGTTAGTTACTCTCTCAGTCATATCTTTTCCTAAAGCACCTGGTACTATAGAGAAAGTATTAGATATACCATCTTGAGAATGCTCGTATGGTAATTTAGCAACTGACGCTAATGAAGCTAAAGCTCCGTTAGTATCTCTTCCGTGCATTGGGTTTGCCCCTGGAGCAAATGGAGCACCAGCTCTTCTTCCATCAGGAGTGTTACCAGTTTTCTTACCGTAAACAACGTTTGAAGTTATTGTTAATATAGATTGAGTATGAACAGAATTTCTGTAAGTTTTGTTTTGTCTTATTTTGTTCATGAAATCTTGTACTAATTGTACAGCTATATCATCAACTCTATCATCGTTGTTTCCGTATTTTGGATAATCTCCTTCTATTTCGAAATCAACAGCTACACCAGCTTCGTTTCTTATAGTTCTAACTTTAGCATGTTTTATAGCAGATAGTGAATCAGCAGCAACTGATAAACCAGCTATACCACAAGCCATAGTTCTGAATACGTCTCTATCATGTAAAGCCATTTCTAATGCTTCATAAGAATACTTATCATGCATGTAGTGGATTACGTTTAATGTATTTACATATAAGTTTGCTAACCAATCAGTGAAAGGTTCAAATCTAGCCATTACTTCATCGTAATCTAAGTATTCTGAAGTTATTGGTTCGAATCTTGGTCCTACTTGAGCACCTGATTTTTCATCAACTCCACCGTTTATAGCGTATAATAAAGTCTTAGCTAAGTTTACTCTAGCTCCGAAGAATTGCATTTGCTTACCGATTCTCATTGCAGATACACAACAAGCTATTCCGTAATCATCTCCCCAGTAAGATCTCATTAAGTCATCATTTTCATATTGAACTGAACTTGTATCTATAGATACTTTAGAACAGAAATCTTTGAATCCTTGTGGGAAGTCTTTTGACCAAAGTACAGTTAAGTTTGGTTCTGGAGAAGGTCCTATAGTGTAAAGAGTGTTTAAAACTCTGAATGAGTTTTTAGTAACTAATGTTCTACCATCTAAACCTTGTCCACCTATTGATTCTGTTACCCAAGTTGGGTCACCAGAGAATAAGTCATTGTATTCTGGAGTTCTTAAGAATTTAACCATTCTTAATTTCATTACGAAGTGGTCCATTAATTCTTGAGCTTCTTCTTCTGTTATAGTTCCAGCAGCTAAATCTCTTTCGAAGTATATATCTAAGAAAGTAGAAGTTCTACCTATTGACATAGCAGCACCGTTTTGATCTTTTATAGCTCCTAAGTAAGCGAAGTATAACCATTGTACAGCTTCTCTTGCGTTAGTAGCTGGTACAGATATATCAAATCCATAAGCAGCAGCCATTCTTTTTAATGCTTCTAAAGCTTTTATTTGATCAGATATTTCTTCTCTTAATCTTATTACTTCTTCATCCATGCAAGAAACATCAAGAGAATCTTTTTGATTTATTTTATCTTCTATTAATTTATCAACACCATATAAAGCAACTCTTCTGTAGTCACCTATTATTCTACCTCTTCCGTAAGCATCTGGAAGACCTGTTATTATACCAGATTTTCTAGCAGCTCTCATTTCAGCAGTATAAGCATCGAATACACCTTGGTTATGAGTTTTTCTATACTTAGTAAATATTTCGCTTATTTCTGGATCACACTCGTATCCATAAGCTTTACAAGAAGTTTCTGCCATTCTTATTCCACCGTAAGGCATAACAGCTCTTTTAAGTGGTGCGTCAGTTTGGAAACCAACGATAGTTTCTTTATCTTTATCTATATATCCAGGTGCGTAAGCATCTATTGCAGAAACAGTTTTAGTGTCAACATCAAGAGTTCCACCATTTTCTCTTTCCTTTTTGAATAATTCCATTGCTTCATCCCATAATTGCTTAGTGTTTTCAGTAGCACCAGCTAAGAAAGAAGCGTCTCCTTCGTATGGAGTGTAGTTAGCTTGGATAAATCCTCTAACATCTATTTCTTTAGTCCATCTTCCAGTTTTAAAACCTTGCCATGCGTTCATTAAGATATCCTCCTAAAAGTGATTATTACTATTTAATATAAATAATTAGTTAATTAATGTTGTAATTCAATAAGTAACAACAAATATATTCTAACATAAACAAAGTATATTGTATACAAAAAATATATTGTAAAAACATTATGCCTTTATAACTAAGAATTATATTTGACTTGTTATACTACATAAATACCCCCTATTTAATGCACTAAACAATATTTTATAAAATAGTTGGAAAAAATGATTTTAATCAGGTCTAAAATGTGAAAAGCATCAATGAAAGAAAAGATATCTACTTTTTGATAAAGAAATATTTTGGTGCATAAAGATTAAGTTTTTGAATAGCTATAAATATAGGGGGGAATAGCATGACTTTAGTTATAATTTTATTTTTGATTGGATTTCTTTTAATCACGAAAGGTGCCGACATATTTATAGAGTGTACAGTAAAGATTGGGAAAAAAACTGGAATATCAGAGTTGATTTTAGGTGCTACCATAGTAAGCTTTGCAACTACATTACCAGAGTTGACCGTTTCAGTGTTTGCATCCATAGACAATCATACAACCATGAGTTTGGGAAATGCTGTTGGCTCTATAATATGTAATACAGGATTGATTTTAGGTTTAGTTGCATTTATTAGCCCTTTTAAAGTTGATAAAAAAATGTTTTTTTCTAAATCAGTTATCTTATTAATTTCTGTAATAGCCTTAATGATTTTAGGAACCAATGGAGCTATAACACAAGGAGATGGAATACTATTAATTATATTACTTTCTATTTATATGTACTCAAATATAAAAAGCGTATCAGGTAAAAATAAAGTTGGCGGACTAAGTAATATGAGAGTAGACTCTGGCAATAATAGTAAATCAAATAAACATGAAAGCTTAAAAATAGGAGCCTTATTTGTACTTGGATTGATAATGATGGTTATAGGTTCCAAATTATTAGTAGATAATGGAGTAAAACTTGCTAGCTACATAGGAATTCCACAAGGGGTAATCAGCTTAACTGTAATAGCTCTAGGGACATCTTTACCTGAGCTAGTATCTTCATTAACTGCAATAAGAAAAAATCACCATGGAATATCGGTAGGTAACATATTAGGAGCTAATATATTAAATATTACTTCTGTTATAGGAATTTCATCATTAATTAATGATTTGCCTATATTAGCGCAAAACATAAGGGTAGATTTTGTATTTATGACAATTCTTTTATTAACTTTAATAATACCAACAATTAAAAGTAGCAAAATATATAGATTGCAGGGGGTGGTATTACTAGGAGCTTATATAGTTTACATAGCTACAATATATTTTACATACTTAGCATAAAGAAAAATTTTATACATATTTATATAAGGTTTTATTTGGATAATTACGAAAATAAGTGATTAACTGAATAGGACCTTATTTTTAGGTAAAAATATAATTGCATAATATTGAAATAAACTATATAATAGAAAAGTTAATATTTATGATAACGGAAAGGAAATAAATAATTTATGAATACAATAAAATTTGAAGATTTACCAATAAGTGAAGAAATAAAAAGATCAGTGGCAGAACTAGGATTTGAGGAGCCATCTCCGATTCAAGTTCAGTCTATACCAGTAATTTTAACAGGAAAAGATGTTATAGGACAAGCGCAAACGGGAACAGGAAAGACGGCAGCTTTCTCTATACCAGTGTTAGACATGGTGGATCCTAACAAAAAAAGTGTACAGGCAGTAGTATTATGTCCTACAAGAGAACTTGCAATTCAAGTTTCTAGTGAAATGAAAAAATTAGGTAAATATAAAAGTGGAATAAAGACACTTCCAGTTTACGGCGGACAACCAATAGATAGACAAATAAAATCATTAAAGAGCGGAGTACAAGTAGTAATAGGAACACCAGGACGTGTTATAGACCATATAAATCGTAGAACTTTAAAAATGGGCGAAGTGAAAATGTTAGTTCTTGATGAAGCGGATGAAATGTTAGATATGGGATTCAGAGAAGATATCGAGTTAATATTAGAACAAACTCCAGCTGAAAGACAGACGACTTTCTTCTCAGCGACGATGTCAAAACCTATATTAGAATTAACTAAAAAATACCAAGAGGATCCTCAGTTAATAAAAATAGTAAGAAAAGAATTAACTGTACCAAATATAAAACAATACTATATAGAAACAAGAAGAGCTAATAAATTAGAAGTATTATGTAGATTAATAGATGTATATAATCCAAAATTATCAGTAGTATTCTGTAATACAAAAAGAGGCTCTGATGAGTTAGTTAGTGAATTACAAGCAAGAGGATATTTTGCAGATGCTCTTCATGGAGATTTAAAGCAAACTCAAAGAGATATAGTAATGGATAAATTCAGACAAGGTACAATAGACATACTTGTCGCTACAGATGTTGCAGCTAGAGGTATAGATGTTGATGATGTTGAAGCTGTATTTAACTATGATCTTCCACAAGACGAAGAATACTATGTACACAGAATCGGTAGAACAGGTCGTGCTGGTAGAGAAGGTATATCTTTCTCATTTGTATTTGGAAAAGAAGTAAGAAAAATGAAAGATATCGAAAGATATACAAAATCTAAATTAGTTAGACATGATATACCAACAATAGCTGATGTTGAAGAAAAGAAAGTAACTGCATTCTTCAAACAAGTTAAAGAAACAATAAAAGAAAGTAACTTATCAAAGCAAACACAATGGCTAGAAAATCTTTGTGAAGAAGAAGGATTAGAAGTTATAGAAATAGCAGCAGCTCTTGTTAAACTTGCTCTAGGTGACGAAGAGAAAGCAGAAATAATAGAAGAAAAGTCAAGCTACAGAGATGAGTCTGGAAGAAGAGGACGTAAAGACAGAGATAGAGGCGAAAGAAGCGATAGAAAACGTAGTAGAAGTGCTGAAGCTGGAATGGTAAGATTATTTATCAACGTTGGTAAAAATCAAAGAGTACAAGCTAAAGATATTGTTGGAGCAATAGCTGGAGAAGCAGGAATTCCAGGTAAATTAGTCGGAACAATAGACATATATGACAAATATACATTTGTAGAAGTTCCAAAGGAAAATTCTAAAAATGTATTAGATAAAATGAAAAATATAAAAATTAAAGGCAATAAAATCAACATAGAAAAAGCCAATACAAGAAGAAAATAATATAAGTAAGAGTAACTTGATTTAATAAATCAAGTTACTTTTTTTGAATATAAATACTGATAAGTTTATAGCTTTAGTTATTAATATATGTGGAATATACAATACAAATGGTATGCATTTATGATATAATTTATATAAGATGTTAGTATAATTATTATAATATGAAATCTTTTCTATTTGTATGTATACAGGGATATACACCTTTTAATGACATTAGAAGAAGGACGTTAAAATAGGAGTGATCTATTCATTTAAAAATTCAATTCTATACGACATTAAAAATTTAGTCAGAATTATTGTGATAATTGTAATAACAGATTATTTTACTTATTTTAAACAAATATAACACTTTTGTATTTGTTTAAATCTGATAGTTATATAAATTAAAAAGATAGACTATATTAAATTAATGATAAATGGCAGTAAAAGTAAATAAAATAATTATCATTTTTAATACCTCCATACACATGGATCACTTATTTATGTGTCTAGCTAGAATAGTAGGAGGAAATTTTATGGATAATAAATTTGATGTAAAAAAATTAATACAAATAGGTTTGTTAATAGCAATAGAGGTTATTTTAACAAGATTCTGTTCTATACAAACACCAATAGTTAGAATAGGATTTGGGTTCTTACCAATTGCAATAATAGCAATGATGTATGGACCATTAAGTGCTGGTATAGCATATACAATAGGAGACCTTTTAGGAGTTGCATTATTTCCGTCGGGAGCATTTTTCCCTGGATTTACATTAACAGCGTTTTTAACAGGAGTAGTATACGGAGTATTTTTATATAATAAACCAAAAACATGGCCTAGAATAATAGGGTCGGTTTTAACTGTATGTCTTGTTTTAAATTTAGGATTAGACACTTATTGGCTATCTGTAATGATGGGTAAAGGCTATTTAGCATTATTACCAACTCGTATAATAAAAGCTGCTCTTATGATACCAGTACAATCGCTTATCATAGGAATCATATGGAAAAAAGTTGTTATAAAATTTGTGAAAGTATCACATGCTTAATTTTTAAATTATATTTTAAATGCAAACAATAGAAAATTAATTATATCAAATAATTTAGTAATAAATATAGTAGATAATTTACTTGAAGGTGGTATAGCTGCTAAAATTTATTATGTAATGACGTAATCAGGATATAGTGTGTAGCAGAGCAACCACTGCGAATTTAGATAGGGTAAAATGGTTGTATAAAAAATTCATACCAAAACCAGAATGGCTAGGACTGGAGAAAATGTCTATCAATTATAAATTTAATAGCTTTAGTGTAAGTAACAAGTGTCTAAGAGTATTTTTATACCTTTAGACACTTTTTTATTTGAAAAATTATTAATTATAAGAATATAACAAGTAAATTATGGAAATATATAAGGTATAGGTAATAATAGGTTGTTACGATGTTATGAATATTAGTAATATACATAATATAACAAAACTAGTTAAATTTCATTGAAGGATACAAAAGACTTTACTAGAATTGATTAGTTGTAAATCTTTCATAAGGGGGGAAATATATGATTAAATGTTATCTTGAAGATAAAATCTTATTAGTAGAAATTTTGTCTGCTGAACTTGATCATCATGTAGCTAGAGATGTTCGAGAAGAAGTAGATTCAATTTTAATGAAGAAGCAAATTGATTATATAATATTTGATTTTCAATATGTAAATTTTATGGATTCTTCTGGAATAGGAGTAATAATTGGAAGATATAAAAAAATAGTCAACCATGGTGGTAAAGTATCTGTTATAAATATGAATTCTAGAGTGAAAAAATTATTTAATTTATCTGGAATGAGCAAAATTATTAATATTTACGATACCTTTGAAGATGCAATAAATTCTTAATTAAAAGGGGGAACTTTTAGGATGAGTAATATTTTGGAGGTTAAGTTTTCTGCAAAATCAGAAAATGAAAGTTTATCTAGGGTAATTGTTGCATCTTTTGCAGCAAAATTAGATCCAACAATAGAAGAACTGTCAGATATTAAAACTGCGGTATCAGAAGCAGTAACAAATGCCATTATACATGGATATGATGAAGATGATTCAAAATTTGTTTACCTAAGATGCGAAATCGAAGATAGAGCAATAAAAGTAGTTGTAGAAGATAGAGGAAATGGTATAGAAGATGTAGAGGAAGCAATGCAACCTATGTACACATCTAAGCCAGAGCTTGAAAGATCAGGCATGGGATTTTCATTTATGGAAAGCTTTATGGATAGCTTAGATGTGGTTTCTATAAAGGGAGAAGGAACTAAGGTAGTAATGACTAAAACTATAGAATTACCTAAATAAAGTCAAAAAAGGATAGAGGTTTGAATATGAGTGTAGTTGCTAAAAAAGAAGAAAAAAGACACTTGCTTAGTCATGAAGAAACCTTAGAATTACTAGAAAGAGCTCAAAATGGTGATGAAGAAGCTAAGGAAGTGCTCATATCAAACAACTTGGGATTAGTCAGAAGCGTTGTATCTAAATTTTCTAATATAGGATATGAAAGAGATGACTTATATCAATTAGGCTCTATAGGACTAATAAAAGCTATATATAAGTTTGATCCAACATTTAATGTTAAGTTTTCTACATATGCTGTACCTATGATTCTTGGAGAGATAAAAAGATACTTAAGAGATGATGGAATGGTGAAAGTATCTAGATCACTTAAACAATTAGCAATAAAAGCAAAAGCTCAAGGAGAAGCTTTAACAAAAAAACTTGGAAGAGAACCAACAGTTGAGGAAATTGCAAAAGAACTAGAAGTAGAAAAAGAAGATTTAGTAATGGCAATGGAGGCAAATTTCTCTGTAGAATATTTACATGGAGTAATACATGAAGAAGAAGGTTCTCCAATTTGTTTAATAGATAAAATTAGTTTAAAAGAAGAAAATAACGAAGAAAAAGTAGTAGATAATATATTATTAAAAGAAGTACTAGGAAAGTTGGAAAAAAGAGAAAGACAGATAATTATGCTTAGATATTTTGAAGATAAAACTCAAAGTGAAATTGGAGAAATCTTGAATATATCTCAGGTTCAAGTTTCAAGAATAGAGAAAAAAGTTTTATTAAAATTAAAATCTTATATAAGTTAATTTAAGTACAATAAAGTTCCTTTGAAAAATCAAAGGAACTTTTTTAGTTATAGAAATAATTTGTTTATTTTTTGAGTTTCTTCAAATAATAAATATATATTGAATTTAATTCTTTATAAAAATTGGAGGTAAAAATATATGGCTGATAAGCAACTAGATAAAAATGAATATAAAAAATATGTAGAAAAAATGAGTCCTAAGCCAGCTTATTTGAAAAATTGTATTATGGCTTTTTTAGTAGGAGGACTAATTTGTTGTATAGGACAGGCAATTAATGATATTTATATGAAAATCATTAATTTGGATAATCTAGCGGCAGCTTCTGCCACATCCATGACATTAATTTTTTTAGGTGCATTTCTTACAGGTTTAGGAGTTTATGACCTTATAGGAAAAAGAGCAGGAGCAGGGTCAATTATTCCTATAACAGGTTTTGCAAATTCAATTGTATCCCCAGCTATGGAGTTCAAGAAAGAAGGATATGTAACAGGAGTAGGAGCAAATTTATTTAAAATTGCAGGACCGGTTTTAGTGTATGGTATTTCATCATCAATAATATGCGGACTACTGTATTACTTCATAAAATTGATTTTTTAATAAATTGGAAATTAACATTTAAGGATGTGAAATTATGAATAAAAAAAGAATTGGAAAAAGAACTATAAAATTAAACAATATGCCTACTATTATTGCAGCTTCTTCTATAGTAGGTCCCAAAGAAGGACAAGGACCTTTAAAAGATAAATTTGACTTGATTTTGTCTGATGATTTATATGGAGAGAAAACTTGGGAACTAGCAGAAAGTAAAATGGTGCAAACTGTAATGAAGATGAGTGTGGAAAAAGCAAATAAAACTCTGGAAGATGTAGATTTTCTATTTGGAGGAGATTTAATAAATCAATTATTTCCAGCATCTTTTGCAGCTAGGGAATTAGGTGTACCTTTCTTTGGTATATATGGTGCTTGTTCTACCATGTCTGAAGGGCTGTGCTTAGGTTCTATGGCTATAGACGGAGAATATGCCAAGTACGTACTATGTGGAACTTCTAGTCACTACTGCACAGCAGAGAGGCAATTTAGATTCCCTCTAGAATTAGGAAATCAAAAACCTATGACAGCTCAGTGGACAGTTACAGGTGCTGGTAGTGTTTTACTAACTAAAGAAGGTAAAGGACCTAAAATAAAATATATTATACCAGGTAAGGTCATAGACAAAGGTATTGATGATGGAAATAACATGGGGGCAGCAATGGCTCCAGCAGCAATAGATACCATATATTCCTATTTTCAAGATACAAAAGATGATCCTAATAGTTTCGATATTATTGCAACTGGAGATTTAGGAAAACTTGGGAAAGAAATAGTAATAGATTTACTAAAAGAAATGAAGCTAGATATATCGAAAGTATACACAGACTGTGGTATAGAGATTTTCAATTTGAAAGAACAAGATGTACACTGTGGTGGAAGTGGATGTGGATGCTCAGCTTCAGTATTTTGTTCATATATATACGATAAATTACTTAAAAAAGAATTTAATAAAGTTATGCTTGTATCAACAGGTGCTTTATTATCTCCAACAAGTACACTTCAAAAGCAAACTATACCATCGGTAGCTCATGGAGTAGTAATTGTAAATGAATAGGAGGTATAGCTTATGTTATTAGACTATGTAAAAGTATTTATAGTTGGTGGGCTAATATGTGTAATAGCTCAAATAATGATGGATTATTTTAATATGCAAACACCTTATGTAATGGTTACTTATGTGAGTTTAGGAGCTATCTTGACATTTTTAGGTGTATATGAGCCAATAGTTAATTTTGGTGGCTCAGGTGCTACAGTACCTATAATAGGATTTGGGTATTCCTTGGCAAAAGGAGTTATGAAGGGAATGGAAACAGATGGGCTCTTAGGAATATTTACAGGAGGAGTAACTGCTACAGCTGGCGGTGTGGCAGCTGCAATATTCTTTGGCTATATAATATCTGTGATATTTAACCCAAAGACAAAACCATGATAAAAAAAACTTCCTTAATAATTAAGGAAGTTTTTTTATTTATATATTTATTTATTCATTAACTTGACCAGTACCTTCTGTTGTATTGTCTACTGGTTTATCTCCTGTATTATCTTCATTGCCTCCGCCAGCGTTATTACCACTATTATTAGTGTTGCCATTGTCGCCATTGTTGTCATCTGGATTTTCAGGAGTCGTTGGCTCTTCTGGTTTTTCTGTATTATCTTCATCTGGAGGATTATCACCATCACCAGCATCACCAGTATTTGGCTTTTCTTCATCAGGTTCTTTTTCTTGAACTGGAGGTGCTTGGCTACTTGCACGTTCAGGGGAAGTTCCTTCAATAAATGCAGCGTTCACACCATAAGAAGAAGTTCCACCATCTGATGGATTTATTTTAGCAAAATAAACACCTTCAGGTTTAGTAAAGTTTTCTACAAGTGTTAAGTTTTTGTGTATAGGAGCCATAACACTTGACCAAAGAGAAGCGGCTGCAGAACTTGTTCCAACAACACTTTGTCTTGCTTTTCCTGTTCCAGCATCATCACCTATATA
The DNA here is from genome assembly GCF_020748185.1 of Terrisporobacter petrolearius. GTDB lineage: Bacteria > Bacillota > Clostridia > Peptostreptococcales > Peptostreptococcaceae > Terrisporobacter > Terrisporobacter petrolearius. The sequence continues at coordinate 16,646 of NZ_JAHZMO010000033.1, forward strand.
TGTTGCTCCAACATAGTATGGAGTATAACCAACAAACCATGCATCTAAAGCATCATTAGTAGTACCAGTTTTACCTGCAACGGCCATTTTGCCTAGAGTAGCATTTTTACCAGTTCCTTCTTTAACAACTGCTTGAAGCATATCGGTTATAACAAAAGCTACATCTTCACTAACAGCTCTACTTTCTTGTGGGTTAGATTTAGCTATTAAATTACCATCATAAGTTTGAATAGTAGTGAATACTGTAGGTTCTACATAAGTGCCGCCATTAGCTAGTGTACCATAAGCAGCAGCCATCTCTAGTGGAGATATACCATAAGACATACCACCTAATACTAAAGAAGGAAATTGTCTATCTGTATCATTATCAGTTTTGCTATCTTTTAAAGTAGTTATACCAAAATTTTTAAGGTAATCAATCATTACATCAATAGATTCGTTATATGAGTTACCCAATGTTTCACCTACTTTTACAGCAATAGTATTTGATGACCAGGCTAAAGCCTTACGTGTACTCATTATGCCAGACCCAGCGGTAGTAGTTTTTGGATTCCAGTCCTGATTCCTTTTAAATTGATATCCGCCTCTTGCATCACTAAATGGAGTAGACTGTGTAGTCCTTTTAGTGTCTATAGCAGGAGTATAAACTGATAAAGGTTTTATAGTTGATCCAGGCTGTTTTGGATTAGTAGCTCTGTTTAAAGTTCTTTTACCTTTGACATATCTACCACCGATTAAGGACTTAATTTGACCTGTTCTATAGTCTAATATAACCATGGCTGATTGAGGCTGGACAACCCCGTCAGCACCGTTTCTAGTTTCAGGGAAATTACCTTTATTATTATATTGTGTTTCTAGGTTTTTTTGCATACCAGCATCTATAGTAGTAGAAATTCTAAGTCCACCATTATAGTACATATTTTGTGCTTCTTCTTTTGTATATCCTTGATTCATTAAAGCATCTAATACTTCAGAATAAACATAATCTTCAACAGAAGAAACAACTGTCTCTTTAGCTTTTGGTAACTTTATTTCAATTGGAGCAGCTGCTTCTTTGTCATATTGATCTTGTGTAATATATCCTAATCTTAGCATCTTTGATAAAATAGCTTTTTGCTTTTCCTTAGCAGCCTCTCTAGGTGCGGCCTTTCTAACAACAATAGTTTTGCTTTTCAACTGATTATGTGTTTCAGATGAGATTAAGCCCCAAGAGTATATTTTATCTATCATTTGTAATTCAGCTTCATTTGGTTCATCCCAAGTATCCTCTGTTGTATTAGTATAGAATAATAATTTATTTTCTACATCCTCTTTAGTTTCAGTTCCATCTAATTTTTCTTTTATATATGGAGAATATCTACCTGGATTGTTAGTGGAAGCCATTAATAAAGCAGATTCACCAACAGTTAATTCATCAGCTGATTTACTAAAGTAACCTTGAGCTGCAGCTTCAGCACCATATAAACCATTACCAGCATAAAAATTATTTAAGTAAGCAAGTAATACATCGTCTTTGGACATTGTCTTGCTCATTTCAAAAGCATAGTAAATATCTTTTATTTTACGAGTTAGACTTTGTTCTTGCGATGTAATTAAAAGCTTTGAAACCTGCATTGGTATTGTTGAACCACCTTGTTTATTCCCCATAAGAGTATTTATTACAGAACGTGTTAAACCTTTTATGTCCACACCATTATGTTCATAAAAACGCTCATCTTCTGCAGATATTAAAGCATGTTGTAAATCCTTACTTATCTTCTTTATGTCAGCTACAGGTTCTTTCTTGTCAGAAGTTTGCGCCTTTGCTAGTAAATTACCATCAGCATATAAAATTTCTGTTGTTTGGTATGTTTTTTTATCTAAGTAAGCTTTGTTAATAGTTTCTGTATTTCTAAGTGAAGCAAATACAATTCCAGATGCAGCTGCTACACCTACTACTAAAAGTACTAGAAATACTAAAGCAACTGTTTTAACACCTTTAAATCTTCCAGATTTTTTTTTGCTAGAAGTTTTTCTTTTACTACTAGTTCTACTGGAATTGCTAGATTTGCTCGATTTACTCGAGGCATGAGATGTATTTTTTTTATCTGAAGAGCTTACTTTTCTTCTCTTGATTTTATTCTTATCATCACGACTATCTCTTCCCATAAGATTAACCTCCTTATTTTAATGAATAATTATAACATATTTAAGGATTTTTACAAAATCTCCTTTATGCTGATTTCAGTTTAATTAAAAGATACAATATAATTATACATTTATAATATACAAATAATAAAGTAAAATTATTGATTTTATACAATAATTAGTAAAAATTATTGATTTTAAGTATAACATTAAATTATGTTAATATTTATATTTTCACAAAATAATTAAAAATATTTATTTATATTGTTAGTATTAACTATTTCTAAGATATTTAAAAAGATTTTAAAAAAAGAACTGCTCTTAAGCAGTTCTTTTAATGAGATTCGTTTAACATCCATTTAATATAAACACCATATCCCACAGTAGGATTGTTTTCTAAAGCATGTGATACAGCACCAACAATTTTATTACCTTGTACTATTGGAGTTCCACTCATTCCTTGTACAATACCACCAGTTTCTTTTAAAAGCTGAGGATCAGTAATTTTAATTTTAATTCCTTTAGAATCAGGTTTTCTTTGTTTTTCAATATTAATTATTTCAATGTTATATTTCTTACAAGTGTTACTTTTATTTTGTAGGATAATTTGTGCTTTACCTAATTTAACTTCATCTACTTCAGCAACTCTATATTTTTTGTGATTAGATAAATTAATATTATCAACTGAACCTTTAATACCAAAAGTAGTATTATGGTCAAATTCACCAATCACATTATTTTTTGTAGCATTTATACAACCTACATTACCTTTACTAGATTTTCTGATATTTAAATTATCAGTAAAAGAAATACAACCTTTTTTAATAGGAATTTTTTTAGTAGTTCCAATGTTAATAGAGTGAGCTACTGCACCAAATTCCTTTGTTTCAGGATTAATATAAGTTAAAGTAGCAAAACCTGATATTAAGTTATTAAAATTAATTCTTTCTAAGGCATTTTTATCACATTTTAAACAAAAAACTGAATTTTCTCTTCTTATTAAAACTGATATATCATCTGTTTTGGTTAAGGAAGAGATAACGTAATTAAAATCTTCGTAAGAAGTTATATCATTATCTTCAACTTTTAGAATAGAATCTCCCATTTTTAAAGGACAACCATTAATTTCATTTCTGACAATGATATTTTTTAATTGTGCATCAATTTGCACTATATTTCCCATTGGTATTAAGTATTCGCAATCGCTTTTTTCTAAGGATTGTGAATAAATAAAATTATTTGAGAAAAAATATAGAAAAACATAAAAAAATATTAAAACTAAACCATTAATTTTATTTATTATTTTTTTAAAAGCGACTTCATCTTTTGAATTTTTATTTAAAATATAAAACACCTTCTTTCTGTCATGTGTTCATGCTGGTGCTTTAATATTATGTTGCGCATTATAAAAGTTTTAATCCTTGGAAATGAGTTTCAAGAAGGGCGAAGATTTCATAAAAAAACAAAGGATAATTTAAAATGGCTAAATTTGAAGGACAAAAAAATAAAAGAAATAAAAACATGTAATTTATTGTGAAATATGTTTTTATTTCTTTTTTTTTGATATTTTTTTACTAATATTTTTTTTAGAAGTAGTTAAAGCTACATCTGGAACTGGAGGAACGAAAACAGAAGTGTTATCATCTCCAGAGCTACATGCATCAATAGATGAGATTAAAGCAAGTTCATCAGATAAGACTGCGAAAAATGAAGCTAAAATATTTATATCATCACCAGATAACTCTTCTCCTAAAACAATAGCTAATGTAGATGCTAAAACTATGTAATCTACAGAACTAAAAGAACAAAGTTTAGACGTATTATTTGTATTAGTACTATTAGTATTTTCATTACGGCTATTTATTTTTTTATATTTTTTTCTTTTATTATATTTCTTTTTTTGTGCATTCATATATTTAACCTCTTAATACAGTTTTATAATTACTTGTAAATCTAGATATATAAATATATATGTTAAAAATACAAAATAAAAAACTATGAAGATAAATAAGCCAATGAAAAGTGGAAATAATAACTTATATTAAATATTATAGAAAAAGAAAGGAAGGATTATGAAAGTTTATAAAGTATTTCTCATTATGATTATAGTTTTAGGAATAATTTTTATAGGAAAGTCAGACCCAATGAAAAACTTATATAAAAGTAGCGCATCTATAATTACAGGATTAAAAATAGATGACAAAAACAAAGGTTCAACTAAAAATGAAAGTGCAAGGAAAAAAGAAAAAGTTGAGAAATATTTAATTTGTATAGACCCAGGTCACCAAGCTAAGGGTGATTGGAAAAGCGAACCTATTGGTCCAGGTTCACCATACCAAAAAGCTAGGGTTTCTTCAGGGACAGTTGGGATAAGTACAAAAAAACCAGAATATATATTGAATTTAGAAGCATCTGAAGTTTTAAAACATATATTAATAAGTAAAGGTTTTGAAATTATTATGACTAGAGAAAGTCATGATGTAAATATAAGTAATTTAGAAAGAGCTACATTTGCCAACGATCATAATGCAAATATGGTGATTAGAATCCACGCTGATGGTTCTGACGATACATCGATAACAGGTGCATCTATTTTAATTCCATCACAAAAAGGTAAATATACATCATCAATCTTCGAGGCTAGCTACGAATGTGCCAATTTAATAAAAAATAAAATGGACCATGGAGGATTCAAGGTTAATGGAATCTTTGAAAGAGATGATTTAACAGGATTCAATTGGTCTAAGGTACCAGTAGTATTAGTAGAAATGGGGTTTATGAGTAATTATAATGAAGATGAAATGATGTCTAACAAAGATTATCAAAGAAAAATGATGCAAAGTGTTGCTGACGGAGTAGAAGAGTATTTTCAGACTAATTAAAGTGGTGATATAAATGATAAATCGTTTAGAAAAGGCTTACGGTAGGATAATATCTCAAACTTTTAGAGTAGTTAATCCTATTAAAAAGAAAATAATAGATACAAACTGCGAAGTACATTTATTTATTCAAAAGAGTGCATTAGATGTACTAAGAGATGAAGGATATGAAAAACAGTTTCAATTTTATAATAATTTTGAGTCATATATAAACAAAGGGTTAGTATGGGCTGATCAAGATTTTAAGTCATATTTTCATTTTTATAATCCAGAAGACAAAAGAGGAATGTATGGACATACTACAAATGCCATGACATTGGCAAATACTTATTATAAAGATGCATTGCACTTTATTAATAAAAATGATTATGTAAATGGAATGGCTTATTTTGGGGCTATGTGCCATGTTATTCAAGATGTAACTATACCTCAACATGCTAAAAGAAAACTACTAGATAGTCATAAACAATTTGAGAATTATGTAAAATTAAATTATAGAAAAGTAAAACGCTTTAAAACTAAGGAAGGTCCTTTAGTTTATAATAGTGTAAGCGACTATATAGAATCTAACTCTAGAAGTGCTTTGAACTTTGACTATATGTACAAAAATATACATGAAGATAAAACTAAGTTTTACTTAATAGCTTTTAATGCACTAAATCTTGCCCAAAAAAGTACAGCTGGCTGTATGTTAATGTTTTATGATGATTTAGATATGATAAGAAAAAAAGTAAATGAAAATAAATATAATTAATAAATAAAAGAGTTAACTTAAAAAATTAAGGTGACTCTTTTTATTTATATAAACATATTGCAATTATTGAAAAAGGTAAAAATAATAAATATACATTTTTATTAAAATGAAATATAATAGTATAGATATTATAGACAAAAAATTTATGAAGAGGTGTGAAAATGCTTGTAGTAGAAAATGTCAGTCATGGATTTGGGGCTAGAGTTATACTAGAAAATGTATCTTTTAGACTTAAAAAAGGTGAACATATAGCACTTGTTGGTGCAAATGGAGAAGGTAAATCTAGTTTTTTAAATATAATAACAAAAAAACTTATGCCAGACGCAGGGAATATAAAATGGTCTTCAAGAGCAACTGTTGGTTATTTAGATCAGCATTCAGTTCTTGAAAAAGGAAATACAATAAAAGATATTCTTAGAGGTGCTTTTAAGCACATGTTTGAATTAGAACAAGAAATGCTTGCTATGTATGATAAAATGGGTGAAGCAAGTGACGAGGAAATGACTAAGCTTCTTGAGGAAACTGCTGAAATTCAAACAATATTAGAAAATAGTGGATTCTATACAATAGATGCAAAAATCCAAGAAGTAGCTAACGGATTAGGTCTTGGAGAAGTTGGATTAGATAGAGATGTTGATGATTTAAGTGGAGGACAAAGAACAAAAGTACTTTTAACTAAATTACTTTTAGAAAGTCCAACAATACTTATACTTGATGAGCCTACTAACCACTTAGATGAGGAACATATAGTATGGCTTACTAGATATCTTCAAGAATATGAGAACAGCTTTATCTTAGTATCGCATGATGTTCCATTTATAAATGATACTTGTAATGTAATCTATCATATAGAAAATGGTGAGCTTACTAGATACAAAGGTAACTACGATGAGTTTGTAAGACTTAATGAAATTAAGAAAAAACAAGAAGAAAGTGCTTACGAAAGACAAGTTGAAGAAAGAAGAAAACTTGAAGATTTCGTGCAAAGAAATAAAGCAAGAGTTGCTACACGTGGTATGGCTAACTCAAGACAAAAGGTTCTAGATAAAATGGAAGTTTTAGAAAGACCAAAAGAGAAAATAAAACCAACATTTAACTTTAGAAATGCTAGAGCAGCTTCTAGATTCATATTCCAAACAGATAACTTAGTGTTAGGTTACAATGATCCTTTAACCAAACCATTGAACTTCCAATTAGAAAGAGGGCAAAAAATAGCTCTTAAAGGAATGAATGGTATAGGTAAGTCTACATTACTAAGAACATTACTTGGAATGCAAAAAGCATTTGATGGTTCAGTACAATTAGGGGATTATTTAGAAGTAGGATACTTTGAGCAAGAGTCTTCAAAGGATAATTATAACACTGCCTTAGACGATGTATGGAATGAGTATCCAGTATTAACAAATTATGAAGTAAGACAAGCATTGGCTAAATGTGGTCTTTCAAATGAGCATATAACTTCTCAAGTTAGAGTTCTTAGTGGGGGAGAAGCCGCTAAAGTTAGACTTTGTAAACTAATGCTTAAAGATATAAACTTCTTAGTGCTAGATGAGCCTACTAACCACTTAGACGTAGAAGCTAAGGATGAATTAAAGAAAGCAATCAAAGAGTTCAAAGGAACTGTTTTATTAGTTTGTCATGAACCTGAATTCTACAGTGATATAGTAGATGATGTGTGGAATATAGAAGATTTCACTACTAAAATAGTATAAATTTAATTTTAAAAATATGAGCAACGGTATATTTATATATCGTTGCTTAAACAATATAAAGGGTAATATAAAATTTATTTCAAGGGGAGTATAAATGAAAAGATTACTAAATATCTTAATTTCATTTTCACTGGCTATTTTTATAATTAGTGGTTCAGTCATATTAGGTTTAAGATATAAGAGTTTATATTATTATGATGTGAAAGAATTAAACATAAGTGAAATGAGTGGATTTACTGAAGAAGAGATTAAGCAAAACTATGATTATTTAATTGATTATAATCTAAATAAAAATGTGGAAGAATTTCATCTGCCTACGATTAAATATTCTAAAGAAGGAAAAATTCATTTTGAAGAGGTAAGGAATATTTTTCAAATAGTTAAAAAGGTATTTTATATAAGTGGTCTAATTTCTGTTTTGGGAATTATTTCAAGTATTAAAAATAAAAATATAAAATTTTTAAATATCGCATCTATAGTTACCATACTACTGCCTATAATTACGGCAATTCCACTTATGATTAATTTCAATTATTTCTTTATAAAATTTCATGAGACAGTATTTTCAAATAATTATTGGATTTTTGATCCGAGTATGGATCCAGTAATTAATATGTTGCCACAAGATGTGTTCTTTCATATAGGAATATTTATTTTAGCTATAATACTTATGATCAGTATTTTACTACAAATATCTTATAAAGTACTAAATAAAAGATATAAATAATAAAAAATGATATCAACAGATTTAATTTAAAATCAGTCGGTATCATTTTTATTATATAGATATTAATCATTTTTTTTAGTTATATTAATAATATCTTTAAATTTTCCAATAATATAATCATAGTTATTTCTTCTGTGAGGAAGAGTGCAGTTAGAACAATCTTTAATACCACTATCAGTATATTTGAAGTTGCCTCCACATTTATCTTTTAAAGCATAAAGGGGACAATAACAAAATAGACAATTAAAATTGTCAGGGTCATTTGTTTTATGACAAGGAAAGTATTCACATTCTTTATGATTAAAGAATTTATAATTTTCACTCATAAGATAAAACCTCCTATTATTAATAATTTAATTATACTAAATATTAACTTTAATGGTATAATTATAAAAAATTATTATTTATTTAATTGCAAAAAAATATAGCAAACAAAATGATTTTAAACATATACATACATTAAGATAAAGAGGTGTAAAAATGGAAAAACAACAAGAAAGAGCCTTACTTATAGGACTTAATATAACAACAAATGTGAAAAAAATAGATGACATAGATATAAATGAATCAATGGAAGAGTTAAAAGAATTAACTAAGGCTGCTGGAGCAGAAGTTGTGGGAAGCTTAATTCAAAATAGACCATCTATTGATGTAGCATATTATGTTGGAAAAGGTAAGGTAGAAGAACTTAGAGCATATTGTGAAGCTACTGAGGCTACTATGGTAATATTCAACGACGAGTTATCAGGAGCTCATATAAGAAACTTAGAAGAAGCTGTAGGTAGAAAAGTTATAGATAGAACTACACTTATATTAGATATATTTGCTCAAAGAGCCCTAAGTAAAGAAGGTAAACTACAAGTTGAACTTGCTCAGCTTAAATATAGAATGCCAAGACTTTATGGAATGGGTGGAGAGATGAGTAGAACTGGTGCAGGGATTGGAACAAGAGGACCAGGAGAACAAAAACTAGAAATAGACAAAAGAGTTATATTAAATAAAATAGCAGATATAAGAAGAGAACTAAAAGAAGTATCGAAAAATAGAGAAACTCAAAGAGTTCAAAGAATGAAATCAAATATGCCAATAGTTGCATTAGTTGGATATACAAATGCAGGAAAATCTACTTTATTAAACGAATTAATAAAAACACATAAAGACTATGAAGAAGAAAAAGAAGTATTTGTAAAAAATATGCTTTTTGCTACACTAGATGTAACTTTAAGAAAAGCAACTCTACCTAATAAAAGAGACTTCTTAGTTGTAGATACAGTTGGATTTGTAAGTAAACTGCCCCATGATTTAGTAAACGCATTCAAAGCTACACTAGAAGAAGTACAATATGCAGATTTAATACTTCATGTTATTGATGCAACTAATAGTAGTTATGAACTTCAAAAACAAACAACAGAATCTGTCTTAAAAGATTTAGAAGTTGGCGATAAAAAAACAATTATAGTATATAACAAAGTTGATAAGTTAGAACTTGATATTTATCCAAAGAATCAAAAAGATAAAGTATATATTTCTGCAAAAAAAGGAATAAATATGGATAAGTTATTAAAACTAATTGAAGAAGCTTTAATGGAAGATACTTATGAAGTAAGTCTTTTACTTCCTTATGAAAGAGGAGATATATTCAGTAAATTAAAAAATAAATATAATGTTAATGATTTTAATTATGAAGAAAATGGTATTTCTGTTGATGTAAATTTAGATGAAGAAGATTATAATATATATAAGGACTATATAAAATAATTTTGGGTAATAAAATAGATATAAATTGGAGTAATATGGATCAACTTGAAGATCACTTTATTACCTATCTTCTTTATAAAGAGTCCAAAACAGTGCCACAAATAAGTAAAATTAGAAACATATCTGCAATTGAAGTAAAGGATCAACTAATTAAGGCAAAACTAGAGATAAAGTCAATGTCTAAGAATAAAATTGAAAGCTCTAAAGATATATTAGATAAGTATTTGGAGCTAGAGAAATCTGAAAGGTTTGATTTTATTGAAGAGTTAGGGTTAGATGAAGACAAAATGTTAAAGTTCAAAAGAGAGCTTTATAAAAGAATCAGGCTAGAAAAAAATGCTGAAGATTTAATAATTTTAATATGGACTACTGGGGAATTGAAAGAGGAAAAATATTTAGATTTATTGCACTCTCTAACAATGCATAGACATTCAGATGTTAGAAGAATTACATACTCAGCTATTAGAAAAATCCAGTCACCTAAAAGTAGATCATGCTTAGAAAAAGGACTATACGATTCTAATCCACAGACTAGACAATATTGTGCAAAAGCTTTATCTGTAGTTGGGAACAATAATAGTTTACAAATTTTAAAAAAACTATTATTAAAAAGTAATCACGAAAAAGAATATGTATTAAGAGCTTATAAAGAAACAATTATAGCTCTTGAGGAAGAAAGTTTTTAGCAGTATCAGCAACAGACAACTTAATAATTAATTGTTATCAGAGATTTATCTCCGCAATTTAACAAAATGTAATGAAAAATAATTCAAAGGTTAATAGGAGGGGTTTTAAAATGATAGTAAGACGTTGTGCAGGTGGAGTTGTTTTTTACGCAAATAAAGTACTTTTATTAAAAAATGATAGACATGAATGGACATTACCAAAAGGAAAAGTTATTGAAGGCCAATTGGCATCAGATAGTGCTGTAAGTAGAGTAAAGAATGAGACAGGAGTAGATGCTTGCCCACTGGTAGTAGCAGGAGATACTATGTATGAATTTTACTCAAGAAGTAGAAAACAACAAGTTTGTAATGCCATAGTTTGGTACGTAATGGAAGCTGAAAACTCAGAATACATAATAAGAGAAGATTTTTTAGATGGTGGTTTCTTCAAAATAAAAGACGCCCTGGATATGTTATCTCATAATAAGGAAAAAGCCTTAGTTGATGTTTCATATAAAAAATATAAAGAAGAAAAGAAAAGTAATGCAGAAATTGCAAAATAAAATATAATATAATTAAATAAGCAAATTCAAGAAAGGGTAAATCCCTTTCTTTTTTATAATATAGGAGGAATTGATGAGTAGTTATAAAACATTACACAAGTTTGGATCAGATGAGTATATAGTTGAAAAATCAACGTTTATAGGATATGCAAAACCAATAAATACAGAAGAAGAAGCTATAGATTTTGTTAATGAAATAAAGAAAAAACACAAGGATGCCACTCATAATGTATGGGCCTATACTGTTGGGGAAAATATGAACATACAAAGATATAGTGATGATGGCGAACCTCAAGGTACAGCAGGGATTCCTACTTTAGAAGTAATAAAAAAGGAAGATTTAAGAGATGTGGTAGTTGTTGTAACCAGATATTTTGGAGGAATAAAATTAGGTGCAGGAGGATTAGTTCGTGCTTATACTAAAGGTGCAAAAATAGGAATAGAAGCAGGAATTGTAATTGAAAAAGTTAAATATACTGAAGTAAGGATTAAAATTGAATACACGCAACTTGGTAAAATACAAAATGAAATAATGAATCTTGGTTTTACAGTTAAAGATACTATATATTCAGAAGATGTGGAAATAATAGTATACTCAAAAGTTGAAGATGTACAATCATTAACAAAAAGAATGATTGATATAACAAGCGCAACAGCAGACGTAAGTTTAGGAGATGAATATTATTTATCAGAAAAGGATGGTGAATTAATATTATAAATTAGTTTATAAAAAGGAAAGTAAACTAATTTATAATGAAAAGATACATTACTGGGGGTAGCTATGTTAAAGAATATAGTATTAATTATTTTATGTAATTTATTAATGTATTTTATCATAATGATAGTCACAAGAATTAATAGAAAAAAATACAATAGGTATTCTACTGAAAAAAGTAAAGAGAACAAGATAAAAGAATTAAATGCAAAAGTAAGTTACTTAGAAAAGAAATTATTTATTCAAGATATTTTAAATCACATAAATATAGAAAGCGAAATTAATGAAAAAATTTACTATGCCAATAAAATCATTGAAGCATACAAATGTGAACCTATAGGGTACTATTTTAGAGGAAATTTATATATAGAGTTTGAAAGATATGAAGATGCAATAAAAGATTTTGATAAAACTATTCAGCTTGATAATAAATATAAAGAGGCATATAGATGTAAAGGCGTTTGTTTATCTAGACAAGGTTATTATTATGACGCTTTACAGAATTATAAAAAAGCTATAGAGATTGATGAGAATTATGAAGTAGTTCATTATAATATGGGCGTTTGTTATTCTAAACTAAAAAAATATATAAAAGCTATAGACTGTTATACAAAGGCTTTAAACCTGGATCAAAACGATATTAGTGCATATTATAATCGAGGAAGAAACTATAGTAGAATAGCTAGATATGAAGATGCCATATCAGATTTTACAAAAGCCATAGAGTTAGAAAAATTTGATGATAGACTATATTATAATAGAGGAATTGCTTATTCACTTTTAGAAAGACATGAAGAAGCACTAAAAGACTATAAAAATGCTATTGATATTAATCAAGACTTTGCAGATGTATACTATTATGCAGGTTTTTCTTACTATTTATTAGAGGAGTATTATGAGGCTATAGAATATTTTAATACAGCGTTAGAAATAAATAGTGAATATGAGCAAGCCTACTATGGTAGAGCTTTGGTTAATTTAAAAATAGATAATTATAAAGAAGCAATAAAAGATCTTAATGAAGTGTTATATTTAAATCATGATAATGCAAAGGCTTATTATAAAAGAGCTATTGCATTAGACAATTTAGAAAGATATGAAGAAGCAATAAAAGATTTTACAAAAGCTATTGAATTAGATTATAAAGATGAAAATATTTATTATAATAGAGGTACCTCTAAATCACTAATAAGAGATTTGGAAGGGGCGAAAAAAGATTTGACCACTGCTTTAAGTTACAATTCTCAAGAGTTTAGGATATATGATGTAAGAGGTATGATAAATTTAGAGCTTGAGGAATATGAAGAAGCTATAGATGACTTTACTTCTTCATTAAGTTTGCTTCAAAGTTCTATATCCTATTACTATAGAGGTTTAGCGTATTGTGAACTGAAAAAATATGATAATGCTATATCTGATTTTACAAAATCCATAGAAATAGATCCAGATGATTTAAAAGCATATCAAAATAGAGGGGATGCTTATTGTAATATGGGAAATTATGATGAGGCAATAAAAGATTTCTCTATGGTGTCTCAGTTGGAAGAAAACTTAAAATAAAATACTAGGTACTAGATCTTGTGAAAGATATAGTACCTTTTTTATTTATTATTGTTATCATAAATACCTTTTTTTATTTCATATAGTCCTATGAAAAATAAAAATACTCCAAAGGCTTTTTGTAGTATTTCTGAGTTTAGATATTCAGCTAATAAAGAACCACCCATGGCAGCTGCCATACCGAATATGGCTATGGGAAGTACTAGTTCATATTCCACGTTTTTATTTCTTATGTGGATAATTAATGCTGCAATAGTCATGGGTATGGAAGAAATTAAGTTTATACTTTGTGCTAACTTAGGGTCTATATTTGCCAATAAGACCAAGGCGGGAATCAGTATGGTACCACCGCCCATTCCCATTCCACCAATAATTCCAGCAAAAAATCCAATTATACTAACAAGCATTAAAACACCATCCTACATGCTGCAATTATCATTACTACTCCAAATCCAATTCTTAAAAACTTGCCATTTACCTTAGTTAAAAGTTTTGCACCAACAATACCACCAATTATGCTGCCTATAGCTGCTTGTACAGTTAAATTTATATCGAAGGTACCTTTTGATATGTAAATAACTGAACTAGTTGTAGACAAGAATATAATTACTGCAAGAGCAGTAGAGTGGGATTTATGCTCTTCTACTTTTAAAATATTATTTAGTATGGGAACTAATAAGGTTCCACCACCAGAACCAAAAACGCCATTGATAAATCCGGTAAATAAACCTATTACAGAATTTTTAATATTAAAAGGCGTGGATTGTTTTTTCATAAAAATTCACCTACCTTGAATTAGTTTTAACCAAAACAAGAATTTTATTTAATAAATAATGAAATTTTGTTAAAAGATTATTTAATATAATGTATACAAAACATAATAAGGATATATGCTATAATAGACTTAGAAATGTTTAGTGAAAGGGGCAAAATTATGAACAGAAGTGAAAAAATTAAAAAAACTGTTGAATGGCTGAGAGAAAAAGTAAAGGAAGCTAACTGCAAAGGATTAGTAGTTGGAGTTTCAGGAGGAATAGATTCAGCAGTTGTTGCAAACCTTATAAAAAGAGCATGTCCGGATAATTCTATAGGTGTTATAATGAGCATAAATAGCAATCCAAAAGATAGAGAAGATGCACTTAAAGTAATTGACGGATGTAAAATTGATTATATAGATCTTGATTTAACACAACCACAAATGGAAATTAGAAATACAGCGTTAAACGCATTGAAAGAAAAAAACTTATTTAATCCAGATGGACAAAGAACAGCAGATTCCAACTTACGAGCTAGAGTTAGAATGTGCACATTATATACTGTTGCAAATGATTTAGGCTATTTAGTTGTGGGAACAGATAATGCAGCAGAGGTTCATACTGGTTACTTTACTAAATACGGAGATGGTGGAGTAGATTTAGTACCTCTTGCAAATTTAACAAAATCTGAAGTTTATGAATGGGCAAAAGAGCTTGGAGTACACGATGATGTAATAAACAAAGCTCCATCAGCAGGTTTGTGGGAAGGCCAAACTGATGAAAATGAAATGGGGACAACTTATAATATGATAGACAAAGTAGTTGAAGGAAAAAGAGATGAAGTTCCTCAGAAGGATTTAGAAATAATAGATAGACTTCATAGAATTAGCGAACATAAGAGACAAGTTGCTCCTAAACCACCAATATTTGATTAAATTTAATATAGAAATATTAATAATAAGTACATACATTTACTAATTTGATTTTTTATGTTAAAATTTACGGTGTTAATAAGATTTAATTTTAATGTGGTGAACACATAAGAAATAAGGAGTGGAACTATGGGTCGTATAGGTAACATTATCAATAGAAAAGGTAAACAAGATGCAAAAAGAGGAGCAATATTCACTAAGCACGCAAGAGCTATAGCTGTTGCAGCTAAAGAAGGTGGAGGAGATCCAGAATACAATGCAGCTTTAAAAACAGCTATAGACAAGGCTAAAGCTGATAATATGCCAAATGATAATATAAATAGAGCTATAGCAAAAGGTGCTGGAGCTGGTGCAGGTGAAGACTACTTCAAAAACACTTACGAAGGATATGGACCAGGTGGAGTAGCTGTTATAGTTGAAACATTAACAGATAATAAAAACAGAACTGCTGGTAATATGAGATACTACTTTGACAAAAACGGTGGTAACTTAGGTACTACTGGTTGTGTTGGATTTATGTTCGGTAGAAAAGGACAAATATTAATAGCTGCTGAAGGTGTGTCTGAAGATCAACTAATGGACGATGCTTTAGAAGCTGGAGCAGATGATATAATAACAGAAGAAGATGGATTCGAAGTTGTAACAACTCCAGAAGACTTCAATATGGTTAAAGATGCACTAGTAGAAAAAGGATATGAATTTGTATCTGCTGATGTAAAATTAGTGCCTCAGACTACAACTGTACTATCAGAAGAAGGTCAAGTTAAATCTATGGAAAAATTAATAGACTTACTTGAAGATGACGATGATGTACAAAATGTATTCCATAACTGGGAACAAGCATAATATATTGAAATTTCAATGAATTTGATATATTAAAAGTTAAAAAATAGCTTGAATATGTGATAATTAAGTAATATGTATGAAATATTAATAAAATAATTATGGAATACACTGTCTTAATTACGGAATATACAAAACACTTTCTTATTATGATGTACAAACTTTTAATTAAGATGTACAGATTAATAAGGAGGTGTTTTTTTGTTATTAGAGAATATTATTAAAGAGTATATTTATGACATTAAATGTAGAAATTACACGGAAAGAACAATAAAAGGTTATAAAAACAATTTAAATAGGTGGTGTGTATATTGCAATAATGAATTAAATATATCTCAACTAGAAGAACTAAATCATATTCATATAAAGAAATACTTGAGTTTCTTAAAGTCAAAAGGTTTAAGTGAAAGTTATATTAATACAATTCTTAAGAATATTAGAAGTTTCTATAATTACTGTCAAAAGGAAGAATATTGCTTGAATATATGTAAAAAAGTATCTTGGTTAAAGGTGAAAAAGACTATAATTCAAACTTTTACAGATGTAGAAGTTAAAAAAATAATTAGTTATTATTCTATGGATAGTTATATTAATGCAAGAAATAAGTGCATAATGTCTGTCTTAATTGATACAGGAATAAGGTGTTCAGAGTTATGTAATATAAAAAGTATAGATGTAAAGGAAACGACTATTTATATTTTTGGAAAAGGTAGAAAGGAAAGAATAGTACCAATAAGTCCTAAGTTAAAAAAGTAATGATTAAATATGAAAGAATTAGAAGTAGTTATCTAAAAGATAATGCATTATACTATGATAATTATTTTTTGAGTTTTAGAAATAGACCATTAACAATAGAGGCTATTGAAAGGATTGTTAAACTAGCATGTAATGGAGTTGTAAGAGATGAAATTAGAACTAGTCCTCACACTTGTAGGCATTATTATGCACAATCACAATTAAGAAATGGACTAGATGTATATTCATTGAGTAGATTATTAGGTCATGATGACATAAGCATAACAAAGAGATATTTAGAAGGTTTACAAGATATGAAAATAGTTGAATTAGGAACAGAAACAAGTCCTTTAATGAATTTGTAAAGTATTAATTTAATAAGAAATTTGACTGTTTAAATGGGGGGTATACATGAGGGATAATAAAGAATTAACAGTAAGTGATTTAATAGACGTTTCAAGGTTAAAATTAGATGAATTTAACTTAATTGTATCAGGTTGTGGAACTGGTAAGAGTTATTTTGCAATAAATCAATTGATAAATATGGTAAATAAACAATTTAATAAGAATATAGAGGGCTATGAAGTTTGGTTTGTTACAAGTAGGAAAATAACAAAGTTACAGCAATTAAATGATATTAAATACAAAGATAAATTAAAACCGTTATCTGAATGGGCATGTGAACTATTAACGCAATCAGAATTAATAAAGAAAGATATATTTAATCTTAGTAGGGAGTATAGAAATAAAATAGCAATAATGACTTATAATCAATTTGATATGTGTATAAAAGATAAATTAGCTGATAAATTAAGAATTATTATATTTGATGAATGCCATGCTTTAATAAGTGATAGAAGTTATATAAGTATAATGAATAATATTTTAGATTTTATATTTAAAACTTTAAGTAAAAAAAGTAATAATACGTTTTTGGTTGGAGTGACAGCAACAGACCACTTAGTAAAGAAAGAAACTTTTCATGTGAAGATGAATTATATTCTTGATGAACCATTTTTTAAGTATAAAGTATTAGAAAAAATATATATAAGTAAATCAATCTATTTAAATTCTATTTTAGATGACATAACAGGTAAAACAATAGTTATGACTGATGATATAAAGAAAATTGTAGAACTAAGAAATAAATATGAAAATAAATGTATGATTGCTATATCAGATAATAAAGTATTAGATAGTTGCTATAATAAAAAAATTAAAGAAATATCAGATGAAGATAAAAAATATATTATAGATAATAAAAGTTTACGAGATGATGTACAATATTTTTTTGGTACAAGTTGTTCAAGGGAAGGATTTGAATTTGATAGTGATAAAGTTAAAATTGATAATGTAATAGTATGTTCATCGCTTGTTACTGATGTTATACAATTTGCAGGAAGGTATAGAGGTAATATTAAAAATTTATATATATTGAGTAAATATAAATATGGAAATTCAATGAATGCGATAGAAGAAAAGCAAATGAAAAAGTTTAATAATTATTTTTATAACTATGATAAGAATTATTTTAAGGAATATAAAATTTTTGATGAAAATATAAATTATCTAAAATATAGTGACAGAAAATCGAGTCAAAAATTAATAGAATACATAAATGAAAAGTGGATTAATATAGCTATTTTTACATCTGAGCAAAAGAATGAAATAACTACTTATGCTAACTATTTAGGATTAAGAAATGAAAAAAGAAACCCTATATCATGGAAAAATATTATAAATGATAGACATTTAGAGTTTATTATAAATAATGAGAGATTAAGAAAGAATGATGAAAGAATAAAAAAGTGTGATAATTATAATGACATAGTTAAATGTAAACAAGATAGAATTACTTGCACAGTATTTAAGAAAAAAAGAATAAGAAAATAACATTTCTAGAATTTTGGCAATTTAGAATTTATTAAATTTACAAAACTTATAGTGAAAAAAGTATTGTCTTGTCCATAAAATTAATTATTTAATAGCATGTGAAAAAATGGTTAACTTATATTGTATTTTTACAGAAAAATTAGTAAAAATGATATATGAAAAAGTGGCACGAGTTCCGAAAATATAATAAGAGTAATTTGACTTTCTAGTTTTTGTAACCTATGTAATCACAATTATAAATTACCCTTAGTAGGGTAGCAAAGAAGGTTTATCCTTCTGTAGCTGGGTATGGAGGTAGGTCATATGGATTGTATTAAATTTTAAAATACTGAATTAATGAAAAGAATTACAATTGAAAGAAGTAACATAAAAGGGGTGTAGGAATGAAAAAAATATTAAGCTTAGGATTGATTTTAGGTTTATGTGGAAGTTTAATGGTTGGTTGTGGAAAAATGAGTAGAGAAGACATAGATGAATACGGAAGACAAGAAGACAGTATAAATTATAATTTGAATAATGCAAGTGAAACACTTGACAATATAATTCTTTATAGTAGTTTAATTTGGGGTATTGATGATCAGGAAAGAATAGATGAATTTTGTAAAAAATTGGCTAATTATCAGAAAGAAATAAATGAATTAACTAAAGATTTAAATAAAATATCATTAGATGAATTATCAAAATTCCATGATTATATGGTTGAATATAAGGGTACGACTCAAGAGGAAGAAGACATTAAATTTATGGTAATAAAATACAATTTCCTTTTAGCGAAGACGAAATTAGCTTTTGCTGATAAAATTATGAATCTTTATAAGGATGGAAGTTTATCATACGAAGATAATGAAGAAATAAAAATGATAGAATCCATTTCAGATGACCCTTCATATAAAATTTCAGATGATGAAGCAAAAAAAATAAGACAAGAACTAGACAAAGATTATTTTTTAGATTCAAAAGAATTATTGGAATTATATAATAAATTAACAAATATAAATAAGGGGGAGTTAGATGGTTAATTTAAGTGATTTAAAATCAAATGTTATAAGAAATACAATAGATGTTGATATAAATGGAGAATTACAAGAAATAGTTGTATTAGCTGTAAATGGAGATTATGACAATATAAATGTATTGTGATTATAGAACAGTTATTGGAAAAAGCTCAGAATTGATAACTTATACATCTACAATGGGCGGAGAAATTACAATACCTTCTATGGTGGTTGAAAAAATAGACATGTAAATATTATCAGCACTTACAAATATGTAGGTGCTATTTTTATTTATAGGAAAATATTAGCATTGTTCAATAAAACACTTGTTATCGTGTACATTATGAAGTGATTGAAATATAATTAAATTTTAGGATAATTTCAACGTGTATTCAATACAAAGGTGTTCATGAAAATTAATAACCATTTTGTGTACAAATGAGAAAAAGTATGCTATTATATAATCAAGAATTGTACATGAAAGGGGTAAATATATATGAACAAAATATATGGTTATGCACGTTGTAGTACAAATGAAAGTAAACAAGACATAAATAGACAGATAAGAGAACTAATAGAACTAGGAGCAACAAAGGAAACAATATATAAAGAATATCAAAGTGGTACTAAAATAAATAGAGTTGAACTAAATAGATTACTAGATACAGTACAACAAG
>NZ_JAHZMO010000034.1 GCF_020748185.1 Terrisporobacter petrolearius
TTTGCTATGATATTTCCTTTTCCTTCGCTAAGCTTTTGTTTTCTTTTTCCCATAATAAAACAGCCTCCTATAATAATTAAATATTATCATAGAAAGCTGTTGAATTTTGTTATTTACAGAGTTTTTTCACACACTCACTTTTTTTATTTAAAAAGTGAAGAAAAATTCCCACCATATTCTACCCCGGTACTAAGACCTGTATCTTCAAATATTTTTTTGTTTATTTTAGTATCTTCTAGAAGTATATATACTTGGCCATTTATAGTTTCCTTTACAGTAGATGTCATGGAACCTTGATTAGGTGCCTTTAATACTAAAAAATCTTTTGGATTTGTATAAGTTTTAATTGTTAATTTAAGGTTTTTTTTAGTTACTGTTAAAGCAATATCATCGCCAAGATTTTGTATATTAATTTTACTGTGATTAATTGTAGTGAAACTATAGAACTCATTTTCCAAAGTGAGGCCTATAATAAAGCCGGTGAAATCCTTTATGGGAAAAGGTATAGTTCCTAATGAACAAGTTATAGAAGCCTTTCTACTTTTAAAAGAGTTACTTTGAATCCATAACCAAGATTTTGGAAAGCTTTTGCCCCAATTTTTTTCAATATATACTTTTCCTGATGTAAAATTCACATCTATACCATTAATATTTAACTCTCCAATAATAGATCCATTCAAAGCACACACATGTGAGTAGCATTCCATGAATTTCAAATGATTATAAAACCCCATACTACCAGGATTAATAATACTACCAGGCCATTTTACTAAATTTTTTAATATTAGATTACCATGAATATTTAAATCATTAGAATTTATAGAGAGATTTATGTTTTCTAAAGAAAAAATATTAGAATTAATACATATCCTAAATCTTTTATTATTATATCTAAAATCATTTACATCGTAAGATAAATAATTAAAAGTAGATTCTTTTCCATTTAAAATTTGTATAAAAGAGTGATGTTCATCTTCGTTATTACCGTAAGAAATACCAGGAATGATGGCAAGTTTATAATTGTTTTTTTTGTCAACTATTTTAAAATACCATCCTTCGAAGAAGTTTTTTCTTTTGTGTTTTCCATGATATAAATGGGGATTAAAAGTTTCTTTCATAATATACCTCCTGCTTATATCATTATTAATATGAAAAATAAGAAAAAATATAACAAAAACAACAAATATCTTTAATATTTACAGAAAAAGTCTTATAAGTATATAAAAAATTTAATTATACAATAATACTTAATGGTATAATAAGTAGTACAATAAAGAAAATGAAAAAATAGGTGATATGAATGGAAGATACAATTAAAATAATAAATGAAATATGTAATGATAATATAATAAAAGTAGTTATAAGTAATAAAAAGAATAAAGAGATAAAATATAATAAAATAGCTTTTCAGTTAAAAGAAAAAAATAACAAAGAATATTACCAAATAGAAAAATTTACAGACAAGCAAGTATTTCATGAAAATATAGAGATGAAAGATTTAAGTGATAAAATGCTAGAATATATGAAGGAAGACTTCAAACAATTAAATGCTTGGTCAAATAATACAACTTATGATGTAAAAATATCTAAAAAAGGTAAAGTATTTTTAGGTAAAAAGAAAAATAATAATGAAAATGTAGCTAATAAAGGGCATAACAAAGAAAAAAACTATATCCTTAAAGAAGGGATGCTTATTCAACCACTTATTGACTTAGGGGTTTTCACTAAAGAGGGTAAAGTTGTAAATTCAAAATATGATAAGTATAAACAAATAAATAGATTTATTGAAATAATAGATGATGAAATTAAGAAAAACAATTATGAAGAGTTAACAATATTAGACTTTGGTTGTGGAAAATCATATTTAACTTTTGTCCTTTATTATTATTTCGTAGAAATTAAAAAGATAAATGTAAAAATAATAGGATTGGATTTAAAAGAAGATGTAATAAAAAAATGTAATGAAATAGCAAAAAAATACAAGTTTGACAATTTACATTTTGAGCTTGGAGATATAAATGGATTTAAATATAATAATAAGGTAGATATGGTTATTACACTTCATGCATGTGATACAGCAACCGACTATGCATTATACAACGCAATTAAGTGGAATGCAAAAATGATATTTTCTGTGCCTTGTTGTCAACATGAATTTAATCATCAAATGAAGGCAGAAAACTTAGATATTTTAAATAAGTATGGGATTATACAAGAAAGAGTAGCGGCTCTTATGACAGATTCAGTGAGGGGGAATTTATTAGAGTGTGTAGGATATAAAGCTCAATTACTAGAATTTATTGATATATCACATTCCCCTAAAAATATTTTAATAAGAGCATCAAAATGTAATTTATCAAAAGATAAAAAAGAAAAATCCTTACAACAAGTACAAACATTAATGAAAGAATTTAGTTTTAATCCAACTTTGTACAATTTACTAAAAGAAGATAACTTAATTTAGATATAAAAACTCAAGGACTATTGTTCTTGAGTTTTATAAATGTAATAAACAGTTTTATTAAAAATTTACTTATGTTATAATTTAAAAAATTATGTTTTATTATATATAATTTTGAAGGGAGAAAATTCATGAAAATATTGAGGTTATTATTTAGCAGAATGGTAATCATTGGGGTTATGATTGCTATTCAATTTGGCATATTTCTATTTTTATTAATAAAATTCAGTAATTTCTCAGCAATAGCATCTATTATGTGTACTGCCATAAGTGCTTTAGTAGTACTATGGATCATAAATAAAAGTGATAATCCAGCCTATAAATTAGCTTGGATTATACCAATATTAATTTTTAATATAGCAGGAGGGATATTATACCTTATACTAGGTAATAAAAAGCCTTCTAAGGAAATGAGATATCGTCTAGAGAAAATTCAGGAAAAGACAAGTAAATACTTAAAACAAAATAAAGACATATCAGAAGAAGTCAAAAAAGATAATAAAACAGTATATGGTCATATGAACTATATAAACAACTCAGCAGGTTATCCTATGAATAAAAACACTGAAGTTAAATATTATAGTCTGGGGGAAGACAATTACGAAGATTTAATTAAGGAATTAAAAAAAGCAAAAAGATATATATTTATGGAATATTTTATTATAGAAGAAGGTAAGATGTGGGATGGTATTTTGGAAATACTAGAACAAAAAGCTAAAGAAGGGTTAGATGTAAGACTTATGTATGACGATATGGGTTGCATATCTCTTCTTCCTTATGGATATGATAAAGTTTTAGAGAAAAAAGGAATAAAATGTATTGCTTTTAATCCTTTTAAGCCTTTATTATCTCTTGTTATGAATAACAGGGACCATCGTAAAATTACAGTAATAGATGGACATACAGGATTTACAGGTGGTATAAATTTAGCTGATGAGTATATTAATGAAAAAGTTAGATTTGGACATTGGAAAGATACAGGTGTTATGTTAAAAGGACAAGGTGTATGGAACTTAACTATGATGTTTTTAGAAATGTGGAACTCTACTAGACAAACAGACGAAGACTTTTCTATTTATAAGCCAGAAGTACACCAGCTTGAAACTACAATAAGTGATGGATTTGTACAGCCGTATGGAGACTCACCTTTAGATGAAGAGATTGTAGGAGAAAATGTATACCTAAATATTATAAATAGTGCAAAAAACTATGTATATATTTTTACACCATATTTAATTATTGATAATGAAATGATGACAGCTCTTTGTTTAGCAGCTAAAAAGGGAGTAGATGTAAAAATAGTAACACCAGGAATACCAGATAAGAAGACTGTGTTTAAACTTACTAGATCTTATTATCCTCAATTAATAAGAGCTGGTGTAAAGATTTATGAATATACACCAGGATTTATTCATGCTAAAGTATTTGTTTGTGATGATGAAATTGCAACAGTAGGTACAATAAATATGGACTATAGAAGTCTATATTTACATTTTGAGTGTGGTGTGTATTTATATAAATGTAAATGCTTAAATGATATTAAAGAAGACGCTTTAGATACAATTTCGAAAAGTAGAGAATTTACTGAAGAAGATATAAGAGCTGGAAGAAGGTATGCCTTATGGCAAGCGATACTTAGAGTGTTTGCGCCACTTATGTAAAATATTTAAACTAGAGCACAACTGATAAAACGCTGTTAATAATAAATATAAAATTTATTATTAACAGCGTTAATTTTGATCTAATTATAACTTGGTAAAGTAATTTTACCCTTTTTTATTAAAGCTAATAAGTAAATTGCTTCTTCTCGGGCATAAATGTCATATATTGTATTAGTGTCATAATCAAGAACCATTTTTAATGCATCAAGAACTCTATTTCCTTTAATTATATTTAATAATGATTCAACCCTAATATAAATATCTAATATGTTTTCATCAATTAATATGGGATCATATCTATGTATATCAGCTGTAAATTCATTTTTAGTTTGTCTGTTTGATAGAAAACTTAAATTATTTAGAAATGTTTCCATATATAAACCAACAAACCAAGGACTGGCACTTTGGAAATTTTCAACTAACTCATCATCACTTAGATGTAAATTATTCATATTAGCACCTCCATTGTATTATTAATTATAGGATTTGCTATAAATTAATATTTATATACATGTAAATCATGGTAATATTATCTAACCAAAACTTACAAAATAATATAGTTAGTAATTGTAGAAAATAATATGAAAAGCATAATAGGAGGTTTTTTATGACTAATAAAATTGTAAATCCAAATGCAAGAGAAGCTTTAAATCAAATGAAAATGGAGATTGCAAAGGAACTAGATATGGAACTTAACATATCAGGAGGAGATAAGACTTCATATGCTAATGGAAAGAAAGGTGGAGATTTAGGAGGGTTAATGAGCAAATCTTTAGTAAATATGGGAAAAGAGGAATTAATTAAACAATATTATAATAAATAGACAAAAAAGACTGCGGATGCAGTCTTTTTTATTGGTTATATGCTAATATATAGTTATATAGATCTTTATAGAGTAAATTAAAGCTCTAAGTAACATATTAAAATAAAATAAATAAAAAATTATACGTAAAAAAATGTAACAAAAAAAGGAAAAAATGTAGAAATTTTCTATATTTGTGTTACAATTTTGTTGTAATAGTTAAAATAAAGGAGAAAGTTATGTTACGTACATCATTAGGATATATTTTAGTTAGGACATTTCCAGAGTGCGCTATAGTTTTATTAGCAGGTTGTTATTTTTTAAATTTACGAATATCAATAAAAACTTTACTAAAAAAGACATTAATACTAGGAATAATTCAATCATGTATTAGAATGCTCCCAATTAGCTTTGGAATACATACTATCATAGGTATGGCTCTTGTTTTATTTGTGTTAGTAGATATGTCAAAGGATACTTTTATTAATTGTATAATGGCGTTATGCAAAATATTTTTATGTTTGATACTGAGTGAATTTATTTATATAAATTTATTGACCAAAGTATTTAACATTCATGAGAATGCTTTAATAAACAACTATAGTATAATGGGCGCGTTTTATACATTGCCATCCCTTATGATACTTGTTCTTTTAGCTTTTGTAATAGAATTTATCATGAAAAAACTTCAAGGAGGGAGTATAGTTAAACATAATGAATAGTATAACTGAAAATCTTTCTGACAAGATTGCTTTTAAATTATGCGGATCTAAAGATAAATCAAGTGATGAATTTGAAGTACTAAGATATGGTGTTTTTGCATTTTTGCATATATGCATTGCAGCAATACTAACTATTTTGTTTGGAATTTTAACTAATACGTTATTTCAGATAGTTACAATATCTTTAGTAGCGGGGTTGATGAAGAGAAACTCTGGAGGAGTGCATTGTTCAAGTCCAAATAGATGTGTATTAGCAGGAATTATAGTAGCATATATATTCACATTAATAGGTAAAAATGTGATATATATGAAGCATGAATATGTTTATATTGTATGCACAATTGCATTGGCTCATTCTTTTATTATTTTATATAAAAAATGTCCAGTGCCCTGTGAAAATAAACCATTAAAAAAAGAAGAAACAAGAAAAAGATTAAGAAAAAATGCTTTTTCTATATATTCTATATGCATAATATTATTTATATCTAATATATTATTAAGTTCAACTTACTTTATTAATAATTTAAACTCCTTAGTATTATATATGATACTAGGTTTATATATGCAAGCTTTGTCGTTGACGAACATAGGAAGTAAATCTATATTATTTATAGATAAGGTTTTATTAAAATTTAAAATTTAGATTGTGATATTAACAAAGCATGTGTTAATATAAAAATTATTACAAAGGAGATGTAACAATGGGAGTATTAGCGAATTTCTTCACTAAAATTGCAAAAAATACAAGTACATATTGTTTTGCAATATTCTTTGAGCCTGAAGTTCCAGAATCTTTAAGAGAAGAGTAATAGGTTAAAGGACCATAGGAAAATATTCTTATGGTTCTTTTGGTATGTTATTCTTGTGGTAATTATTTAATATATAGGTGAATACATATGAACAAATTTGATTATGAAAGACGATTGAAAATATTGGAAATTTTAGTTGGGTTAAAATTTTTATATATTATATTAGCAACTTTAAATATTATAAGTTATTACAATATAGCGCTAGATATGAAAAATATACTTCTTGTAATTGTTTTAGCGTGTTGTATAGCACCATTTATGATATTTTGTTCAAAAATGATGTATGGAGATACAGAAAAAAGTTTTTTTAATATGCCTACAATTTACAACGTAATAGAAATCTTGATATTATTAGGATTATTTATTATTTTAATGTCGAAAACAGGAGGGTCAAATAGCTCTTTTAAATATATCAGTACAATTATTATATTAATATCTTCTATACAATATAAAAAAGAAATAAGTTTTACTATAACTGTAGCTGTATCATTGATAATACTAGCATTTAACCTAATAAATGTAGATTATACACAGTTAATTAGTTATATGGATACAACAAGACATTTTGAAGGGGATATAATATTAGTAAGCTCCTTATTGATAACATCCTTTATTCTTTCTTTATATATTAATATTGAAAATGAATATAATTTAAAGTTAAAAGAATTGGCAGTAAAAGATGGGCTTACAGGTTTATTAAATCATAGAAGTTTTCAAGATGTATTAGATACATATATAACTGATTCTCAAAAAGAAGATAAACCAGTTTCTTTATTATTTATGGATATAGATAATTTTAAGAATTATAATGACATAAATGGACATCAAAAAGGAGATTGGCTTCTTACAAGATTAGGTGAGATATTAAGAAATACAGTTGATGATTTAGGTGTTGTTGCACGTTATGGAGGAGAAGAGTTCGCTATAATTTTGTATGATCAAACAGAAGAAGCTGCATTGAATTTAGGTGAACTAATACGTCAAAATATACAACAAACATATTTTACAGGTCAAGAACTTCAACCTAATAAGAATATAACTGTATCAATTGGTGTATCGACTTATCCCAAAGTTGCCCAAAATAAAAAGCAATTAATTGAACTTGCAGATAATGCTTTATATAGAGCAAAATCTTTTGATAAAAATCGCGTTGAGAGATATTATAATATACTAGATGAAATTGATAGTAGTATAGATAAAAAAGCTTTGGAATCTATTGCAAATATATTAAACAAAATAAATAAAAAGGATAAATACACTTATGGTCATTCAGAAAGAGTAGTTATTTATGCTAAAAAATTTGCCATGTATTTGAATATGGACGAAAAGTCTAAAAAAGATTTACTTTTAGCAGCTTACTTGCATGATATAGGAAAGTTAGAAATATCAAAAGAGCTATTAAATAAAAGAGAGAAGCTATCTCAAAGTGAATTTAATATTTTAAGACAACATCCAACGCTAGGTGCTGACTTAGTCAGTAATATAGAAGCCTTTAATGCTGTGGTGCCTGTAATTAAGCATCATCACGAAAAATATGACGGAAGCGGTTATCCAAATAATATAAAAGGAAATGAGATTCCGTATTTGGCTAGGGTATTAACTATAATAGATAGTTTTGATGCTATGACATCGAAAAGGCCTTATAATGTAAGAAAAGACTATAATCAAGCGATTATAGAGTTAAAAAAATGCGCGGGAACTCATTTTGATGTAGAATTAGTACCTAAATTTATAGATATGCTTCAGAATGATATGATGAAAAAAAAGGAACCAGAGTGCCTAAGGAATATTTTACCGTTGATGAACGATGTAAATAGAAGTGCATAATAAAAAGCTTTCTAAAAATTAAATTATTTTTAGAAAGCTTTTTATATTGTTTATTAATATGTTTTTGCTACAATTAAATTAAGCTTAGGTTATAAAATTATATTAAAGGGGATAGAAAAATGGGAGATTTAGGAGTTAAATACATATTTGAGTCAAATGAACAATTGATAAATAACATTAAAAATATATTAAAGGCATTGCCACACAAAGATTATAATGTTGATATAGATAAACTATATGAACGTTTTATAAATGATATATACGAAAATATACATACATCTAAAGAAATGAAAAAAGTATTAATTACGCTATATTATTCATTAGAAATGATAAAAGAAAATTTAGACAATAATAATTTTATTAGAGGGGAAGAATTTTTCGAAGAAAATTTAAATAATCAAAGTTTGGCTGAAGAAACAATGGACGGAATTCTTATATCTTCTAAAAATGAACATGAGGAAAGTAAGTTAAAATATTATGGATATTTACTTGGAAATATAATGTTCAAGAATGATTTGGATATAGATGAGTGCAATAGATTAATAAAATTATCTAGACAATTAACTTATTGTCAAATTAAATTAATTAATATGTATGTAATATCTCAAACTATTCAAATTCCAATATTACAGCGAGAAGACTATACAAAGCTAGGTATAAGAGACTATAAACTATTAGGAATTTTACAGGATACTTTGGATATGATACAAAAGTCAATATTAAATGGAAGCGGAAAGTTAGTTCTGGATATTGTTCAAATAAATCCTTCTAAGATAAAGGTTCAAGGAGTGGGAACACTACTATATAATTGCATGTCTTTAAATAAAATGCCCTATGATGAACTGGAAGATATGTTAGATTTATTATCGAAATAAAAATAATATTATAAATAAGTGCTCATTTTGGGCACTTATTTTGTTTGAAATTAAATAAAATGGGTAAATTATATACGATGAAGTTGTAAAAAAAAATAAATATAAATATAAAAAATAATAGTGCAAACGGTTGCATTAAAATATTGACATGGCTATTAAAGCTATGATAGTATCATTATAGAAATTAAGGTAAACTATATATGATTGTTAAAACGATTATATAATATTAAATATTAAATAAGGGAGAGGCCGAAATTAATGAAAGACAAAATATTTGGTGTTTTACAACGTGTAGGTAGATCGTTTATGCTACCAATAGCTATTTTACCAGTAGCAGGTTTATTTTTAGGAATTGGTGGATCATTCACTAATGAAACAATGCTAAAGGCTTATGGATTAATGGGTGTTATGGGACCAGGTACACCTATAAATGCATTCTTAACAGTATTAAGTAATGCAGGAGATATCGTATTTGCAAACTTACCATTATTATTTGCAATGGGTGTTGCAATAGGTATGGCTAAAAAAGAAAAAGAAGTAGCTACTTTATCTGGAGCAATAGCATTCTTAATTATGCATGCTTCTATAGGCGCAATGATAAACATTAATGGTGGAACAGAAGCCATGCTAGCTGGTTCTACGGCAAGTGTATTAGGTATAAACTCACTTCAAATGGGTGTATTTGGTGGTATGATAGTAGGACTTGGTGTAGCAGCCCTACATAATCGTTTCTACAAAATTGAGTTACCTCAAGTATTATCATTCTTTGGTGGAACTAGATTTGTTCCAATAATATCTGCAATAACTTATTTATTTGTTGGTATATTAATGTTCTATATATGGCCAAATGTTCAAAATGCTATTTATTCAGTTGGTAACATAGTACAAAGTTCAGGTTATGCAGGAACTTGGGTATATGGATTCATGGAAAGAGCTTTGATACCATTTGGACTTCATCATGTATTCTACTTACCATTCTGGCAAACTGCTGTTGGTGGTACTGCAATGGTAGGAGGACAACTAATAGAAGGTGCTCAAAACATATTCTTTGCACAACTAGCAGACCCATCTACTGTACAGTTTAGTGTAGAAGCTACTAGATTTATGTCTGGTAAATTCCCACTTATGATATTTGGTTTACCGGGTGCAGCACTTGCAATGTATAAATGTGCTAAACCAGAAAAGCGTAAAGTTGTTGGAGGTTTGTTATTATCAGCTGCATTAACAGCAATGTTAACAGGTATAACTGAGCCGATTGAATTTACATTCTTATTTGTTGCTCCAATATTATATGTAATACACTCAGTATTTGCAGGAGCAGCTTATATGATAATGCACATGCTAAATGTTGGAGTTGGTATGACATTCTCTGGAGGTTTAATAGACTTAACATTATTTGGTATATTACAAGGAAATGCTAAAACTCATTGGCTAAATATAGTATGGGTTGGTTTAATATACTTTGCAGTTTACTATTTCTTATTTACTTACTTAATTAAGAAGTTTAACTTTAAAACTCCTGGTAGAGATGATGAAGAAGAAGTAAAATTATATACAAGAGCAGATGTAAATGCTAAAAAAGAAGGAAGTTCAGGAAACCCATCAAATCAAGACGATAATATATCAGCTATGATATTAAAAGGTTTAGGTGGGCGAGATAATTTAAGTGATTTAGACTGTTGTGCTACAAGACTTCGTGTTACTGTAAAAGATTCTTCTAAGGTAAGTGAATCTTTACTAAAATCAAGTGGAGCAGCAGGTGTTATAATAAAAGGTAATGGAATACAAGTTATATATGGACCAAGAGTTACAGTTATAAAATCAAACTTAGAAGATTTTATAGCAAGTGGTGTTAATCTTGAGGTTGCAGCCGATTTGGATACAGTAGATACTAAGGAAGAAAAAAAAGAAGATAAGATTGAAAATAATTCTATAATTGTGGCACCTATAGAAGGTAATGCAATATCTTTAGAGGAAGTAGGAGACGGAGTATTCTCTGAAGGTATGTTAGGCAAAGGTGTTGCAATAGAGCCAACTGTTGGAAGAGCAGTATCACCAGTAGATGGAGTGATTTCAACAGTATTTGATACAAAACATGCAGTGGGATTAACTTCTGACAATGGTGTAGAAGTACTAATACACATAGGATTAGATACTGTTAAATTAAATGGTCAGCATTTTACTACTCATGTTAAAGCAGGAGACAAAGTTAAGGCAGGAGATCTTTTAGTAGAATTTGATATAGAAAAAATAAAAGAAGCTGGATATCCAACAGTTACACCTGTAATAGTAACTAACACAGATAGTTATAAAGATGTAGAATCTATAACTAAAGGTTCAGTAAAAGAAAAAGATAAATTAATATCAGTTAAATAGTTTATAAAGATGTAGGTTTAAATACCTACATCTTTTTTATATGCAAAATAGAAAGTATAAAATTTATTAGCAAAGGGATAAACATATTTAATTATTTAGTGTTAAAAAGTACAAATAGGGTATTAATCATATTGAATAAAATTGTAAAATGAATAATGTTTGCTAAAAGACGTATTTTAATTTAGTAAACGTAAAAAATGTTCACAAAATATGTTTTTTATATATACTATTTTTACAAATTATTTTATAATATAATTAAATAATTGTAATATATTGGAGGATAAATGTAATGACTTTTAAATCAGATATAGAAATAGCACAGGAATCAAAACCTCTACATATTAGAGAAATCGGTAAAAAATTAGGTCTAAATGAAGATGAACTAGAATTTTATGGGAAATATAAGGCTAAAATTGATTATAATTTATTAAAAACACATAAAAAAGATAAAAATGCCAAGTTAATTTTAACTACAGCAATAAATCCAACTCCGGCAGGAGAAGGAAAGACCACAACCACAATAGGTTTAGCAGACGGATTACAAAAGATTGGCAAAAAATCAATCGTTGCACTACGAGAACCTTCTTTAGGGCCTGTGTTTGGAATAAAAGGTGGAGCCGCTGGTGGAGGTTATGCTCAAGTTATCCCAATGGAAGATATAAACTTACACTTCACAGGAGATTTTCATGCAATAGGAGCAGCAAATAATTTGCTAGCAGCAATGATAGACAATCATATACATCAAGGCAATAAATTAAATATTGATCCAAGAACTATAACTTGGAGAAGATGTGTAGATATGAATGATAGACAATTAAGAAATATAGTTTGCGGTATGGGCAGAAAGGTTGATGGAATAGTTAGAGAAGACGGATTTGATATAACTGTAGCATCGGAGGTTATGGCAGCTTTCTGTTTAGCTAATAATATTAGTGACCTAAAAGAAAAGTTAGGTAATATTATTATTGGATATACTTATGGAAATTTACCTGTAACAGCTAAAGAATTAAATGCTAACGGAGCAATGGCGGCTTTATTAAAAGATGCCTTAAAGCCTAATCTAGTTCAAACTTTAGAAGGTACACCAGCACTTGTTCACGGAGGACCATTTGCTAATATTGCTCATGGATGCAACTCTATAATAGCTACAAAGATGGCTATGAATTTTGCAGACTATGTTGTAACAGAAGGTGGATTTGGAGCAGATTTAGGGGCAGAAAAATTCTTAGATATAAAATGCAGAATGGCAGATATAAAACCAGATGCAGTAGTAATTGTAGTTACTGTAAGGGCTTTAAAATATAATGGTGGTGTTGATAAATCTAACCTAAATGATACAAATCTAGAAGCTTTAGAAGCTGGACTGCCAAATTTATTAAAACATATGGAAAATATTACGAAAGTATTTAAATTACCTACAGTTGTTGCAATTAATGAATTCCCAACAGATAGCCAAGAGGAAATAGATTTAGTAAAAGAAAGATGTAATGATTTAGGTGTAAATGTGGTTTTATCACAAGTATGGGCAAAAGGCGGAGAAGGTGGAGTAGAACTTGCTAAAGAAGTAGTAAGACTTTGCCAAGAGGAGAATAATTTTGAATATGCTTATTCATTAGAAAGAAGTATAAAAGAAAAAATAAATGAAATAGCCACTAAAATATATGGAGCTGAAGGTGTAAATTTTACTAAAGAAGCAGAAAAGGAAATTGCTAATTTAGAAAAATTAGGATTTGCTAATCTTCCTATATGCATGGCAAAAACTCAATACTCATTAACAGATGACCCTTCAAAATTAGGAAGGCCAGAAAATTTTAGAATAACAGTTAGAAAAATTAATATAAGTGCTGGGGCTGGATTTATAATAGCTTTAACAGGAGATATTATGAAAATGCCAGGATTACCCAAAATGCCGGCAGCTGAAAGAATAGATATTGATGAAAATGGTGTTATAGTTGGATTATTCTAAATTATACAAATTCATTGCAAAAATCCTAAAAAGTAATTTTAATGAAATATTAAAGGTTGAACTCTTATAGAGTTCAACTTTTTTGTTTAAACTTATAAAGAATTATAAGTAATATGGTATACTTTTTATATTACTATTATTTAAAAAAGTAGTCATATTACTCTAAAATTTTTAATAATTATTACATATTAAAGAGTTGTAAATAGGAGGGTTTTAAATGGCAGGTATAATAACAAGGTTTAAAGATATAATGTCTTCAAATATTAATGCATTATTGGATAAGGCAGAAGATCCATCAAAAATGATTGATCAATACTTAAGAAATTTAGAAAATGATTTGGGTAAAGTTAAAGCTGAAACGGCATCTGTAATGGCTGAAGAAAAAAGAGCTAAAAGAGAATTAGATGAATGCAATGAACAGATAAATAAAATGCAAAAATATGCTGAGAAAGCTTTAATTGCAGGAAATGAATCTGATGCAAAACTATTCTTAGAAAAGAAAACTCAATTATCTAAGAATCAACAAAGTTTACAACAATCTTATGATATAGCTGCAGATAATGTTACAAAAATGAGAAGTATGCATGATAAACTTGTTAAAGATATAGGTGAATTAAATGCAAAAAGAGATCAACTAAAAGCTAAGTTAACAGTCGCCAAAACACAAGAAAGATTAAATAAAATTGGTTCAGGTGTAACTGGTGCAAAAGGAAATTTATCTGCCTTTGATAAAATGGAAGATAAAATAAATAAACAGTTAGACGAAGCTAATGCAGTGGCTGAATTAAATTCTTCAAAAGAAGAAGAAAGTATAGAAGATTTAATGAGTAAATATGATGATAACAAAGAAAGTAATTCTGAAGTAGATGATGAATTGCAAGCTTTAAAAAATAAATTAGGATTATAAAATTTTTTAAAGATTATGTTTTATGGGGGTGATTTTATAAGTAAGTCTTATTATTGTGAAGGATGTGGAGGAGTTATGGAATTTAATGCCACAGCTCAAGCCTTAAAATGTCCTAACTGTGGCACTGAAGTTGAAATAGAAAATAATCCAGAGGATGTTATAGAACATAATCTCGATATTCATGCAATCAAAACAATAAAAGTAGAGGAAAAAACATCTACAAGTATGGAATGTGAAGGGTGTGGAGCTAGGGTAGAAGTTGATGCAACTAGTACAGCAACTACTTGTCCATATTGTGGGTCTCACTATGTTTTATCTCAAAAGCAAATTGAGTCCATAATTCCTGATGGTGTAATTCCTTTTAAAATAGATAAGTACCATGTAGAATCTATATTCAGTCAATGGATTAAAAAAAGATGGCTTGCTCCAAATGTTTTGAAAACTTTATATCAAAAGGATAAGGTTCAAGGAATTTATATGCCTTATTGGACATTTGATGCAGATACAAGTACTAACTATACAGCAATGGGTGGAATTAATTATGAAGTGGAATATGAAGATAGTGAAGGGGAAAAACATACAAGAGTAGAAACAAATTGGTATCCTACCAGTGGGCATATAAGTCATTTTTTTGATGATGTCTTAGTCAGAGCATCCAATAAATTAAGCGAAAATCTTTTGGGCTGGATTGAGTCATATAATACAAAGGATGTGGCATCATATTCACCAGATTATATGTCAGGTTATTGTTCAGAAATATATACGATAGATTTAAAGGATGCACATAGTGATGCCATGAATAAAATGAGAAATGATATTCATTATATGGCTGAAAGAGACGTGTTAAGACGTTATGATAGGGTTCGTTCAGTGAGGCTTCATACTTCTTACTCAGGTGAGACATATAAACATATTTTTATACCTGTTTATTCAACTGCTTATACATACAAAGATAAACAATATAATGTTTTAATAAATGGAGAAACTGGGAAAATTAAAGGCGAATATCCAAAAAGCCCTATTAAAATTGCAGCCATAGTTATAGTAATGTTAGGTATATTATTTGGAATTTATTTAGCATCGTCAGATAAAGATGTGAGTTATGATAATGACAAAAAAATTCAGTATAGTGAATTAGTTAAAGACGAAACTGTTTCTTCTTTGGAAGGAATAATGTTTTAGGAGGTTAGTATTATGGGACTATTTAGTAACCAATTTTCCAATGTAGTTGAATGGGAAGAATTTAGAGATGATATGCTATTTTGGAAATGGGACAACAAAGAAATAAAAAAAGGTAGTAAACTAGTTGTTAGAATGGGGCAAGATGCTATCTTTATGTATAATGGTAAAATAGAAGGAATTTTTAAGGATGAAGGAAGCTTTGATATGGAATCAGAAATAATTCCTTTTTTATCAACATTAAAAGGATTTAGATTTGGGTTTAATAGTGGAATTAGAGCTGAGGTTTTATTTGTTAATACAAAAGAACTAACAGTAAAATGGGGTACGAAAAATGCTATTAATATACCAGCAATAGGACTTCCAGGAGGAATGCCAATAAAATCCTTTGGAACGTTCTGCTGTAAGATATCAGACTATGAAGTACTAATTGATAAAATTGCGGGGATTAAAAAACAATTTACCATGGAAGATGTAAAATCACGTATTATGTCTATGTTAGATCAAGTTATTATGAAATGGATAGTAAAAGAAGGTAGAGATATTTTTAATCTTCAAGCTAATGCATTTGAAATATCTAAGGGAATACAAGAAGATTTAGATATGGAGATGGAGAAGATAGGAATAGCTATTACAAACTTCACTATATCAAGTGTATCATACCCAAAAGAGATACAAGAAATGGCTACAAAAGCTGCATCTCATAGCATGGTTGGTGATATTAATAAATATACTCAAGTTGCCATGGCAGACTCTTTATCAAAAGGTGGTTCTAGAGGATCTATGGCATCTGATATGGCAGGAATGCAAGTTGGAATGATGATGGGGCAACAAATGGTGGAAAATATAAATAAAAAGCCACAAAACAACGAAACCCAAAAAAGTTCATCAGAAGGAACAAAACCTAACTTTTGTCCAAACTGTGGAACAAAAAATGAAGGGTCTAATTTCTGTCCTAATTGTGGAACAAAGTTAGTTTAACGATAAAAACGGTATAAGTTATATAAAACTTATATCTTTTTTATTGGTATTTATACTAAAATATAATTGAGTTATTCAAATATGAAAAAATAATAATATATCTTACTAAATTAAACGAAAAATAAAAATTTTATTTAATTTTAAATAATTATAAATGTAAAATATATTAAAAAATATTATAATATAAATATGCTATTTAATGGAAGCATTAATTATGTTTCCTAGACACATCAGGGGGGGGAGTATTATGAGGAACAAAAGAAAAAGTACAGAGTTGGTTTCACCTATAGGAAAGTACTGTACAGCAGTAGATTTAAAAAATCCAAATGAAGAGTATATTGAAACTAAATTATCACCATTTGCATCTTATAAAGGGGACAATCATAAAATCAATAGGCCAAAGAGAACTACATCAAAATCAGAAGTGGATTTTTTATTGGAAAAGGGACACATTGGTGAAGTGGAAAAAATGATACTATTTGCTATTAATAATTTAGTTTTTGCAACTTCTCTACAAATTACCACATATCTAAATAAAAGTGGGGTAGATGTAGAATCAAAATCAGTAGCTAGAAAACTCACAAGATTGAAGGAGAAAAGCTTTATAAAACAAATTGAGTTTGTATCAGAAAATAGTACAAGTTCATATAAAGCTTATTATTTAGGGTATCATGGGATAGGATTATTAAGAGCATTGGACAGGAAAACATATTCACAAGGATATGTAAGCGAAATTAAAACTGCAAAGATTAAGTGTTTACTAGCATCAAATCAACTATTAACACAAGTTATGGTAAAAGATACACAATTTAAAGTTTCTAAAATAATACTAAATGAAAACATAAGAAATTGCATAGTGAGACCTCAGTCTATATTAACAAATGGTGGAAAAACCTATCTAATAGAAGTTGTTAGAAAAACAGATAATTGGAAAGAAGAATTTCTAAACAAATTACATAGATATGAGAATGTAATTGAGCATTATGATAATTTAAATATTAAATTTAGTGAAAAGCCAAACTTAATAATACAAGGTGAGTCTTACGATCATATGCTAGAAATCATGAATATGATTAAGAGCAGACAAGATGAAGTTAATATAGATATAATATTCACTTTTGATAGAATATTACTATATAGCTTAAAAGAAGCATTTTTTGCATTAGAGGAAAAGCAAAGTAAAAAGAACTTATTTTCATTTTTATTTAAATGCTAATAAAAATCACTATGGACAAAATTTGTCTATGGTGATTTTTTATTATAAAATTTAAAAATTATTGTATAAAAATAATATATGTTGTTGTTCTATAAGTTATAGTGAATTATTTTTAAAATATAAAATAAAAAAGTATATATAGCTAAAATTCTACATTCATTCATAAAAAATTTACATTAAATTCATATTAATAAGGTATTATTAAAGCATAGAAAGACTAGCTTAATAATTTACTTAAATACCCGTATAATGATAGATTCCCTCACACTCTTTTATCTATCATTATAAACCTTAAGCCCTGTACCCTCGTAGCAGGGCTTTATTTTTTTATATAAATTTATATTTTGGCTTTTTTTCCTTAAAAATAACATATCTTAATAAATCATCCATATATATGGCAAAAAGTGATAAGAAAAACCAAGCAATGGAGCTATTTAAGGATATTTGGCCTAAAAAATTATATTTTAGTTGTGAGTAATCCCATACGTTTAATAATAATATTCTATTTATTATAATTCCTGAAACTAATTCTACAATATTAACAATAAGAACAGAAATTAACATTTGAAGTAATAAAGGAATTTCTTTATTTGAAAATTCGTTTATAGATCCTATAAGTATAAAGCAAAGACCACCTACTATTATCATTGAATAATGAGAATATCCTCTATAAACAATTTCAATGAAGTAATAGGTTATACCTCCTATGAGAAATAATGTTAAGTATTTTAGTATAGTATTTAAAATTTTCATAGATTCTACTCCTTATAAATTTCTTAATATTAGTAATTATTTTTTCTAACCAATGAATTAACATACATGGGAAAAAAAGTAACAAATTTTGTTTAGGTAAAATAAATAAGGGGTAAATATATATTACAAAAGACAATTAGGAGGTAAATATAATGTCAGACAGAATAATATGCGATTGCATGGGAACTTCATTAGAAGATATAAAAAAAGCTGTAGCTAATGGAGCTAAAACAGTAGATGATATAAAGGAAATGACTGAAGCAGGAACAATCTGTGCTGGATGCGACTGTGAAATTGAAGAAGCACTTAAAGAAGTATTATAATAATTAATACATTGTAATAAGAGGACTGAAAGTCCTCTTATTTTTGTGCATATGTAAAATTTTTTTTGATATAATATTAGAAATTTGTACAAAATATAACCTAAAATTTATAAATTATACTGGTAATTTAAGGATATTTTGATGCAAATGTTTGGTAAAATGATCCTGATTTATAATATGGTTATTTCCTCCAATTAAGTGTTAAAGCCAACTTTAAAAAATATGCTAAATATTCTAAATATAATAAGAAAATAATATGGATAATTTTTATTAGTAATATAAAATAAAGTTATTTGATATTTTTATATGATTATTGTATAATAAATTCGTACTTAAGGAATAGATTAGGAAAATGTTTTACAAGATGGGAAAATGATTTACTAATACAAAACATTTTATTATATATAAAAAGAGAGGGAAGATTAATATGTTAAAAGTTACTTTAAATGATGTAAAAAAAGCTCAAGAAACTATTAAAGATGTAGTTAAAGAAACTCCTGTTTTAGAAAGTAAAACTTTGAGTGAAATGACAGGGGCTAACGTTTTCTATAAGTGTGAAAACTTACAAAAGACAGGATCTTTCAAGGTAAGAGGGGCTGTTAACACGATAGCAAATTTAACTGAGGAACAAAAAGCAAACGGTGTCATAGCTTCAAGTGCTGGAAATCATGCTCAAGGTGTTGCATTAGGGGCACAGATGACTGGAATAAAAGCTACAATAGTAATGCCAGCTACTGCACCTCTTGCAAAGGTTTCCGCGACTAGGGGATATGGAGCAGAAGTTGTATTAAACGGGGAAGTTTATGATGATGCTTATGCAAAAGCTGTAGAAATACAAAAAGAAACTGGTGCTACTTTCATACATCCATTCAACAACGAATATGTAATGGCTGGACAAGGAACAATTTCTTTAGAAATATTTGAACAATTAAATAATGAAGTAGATACTATACTTTGCCCAATTGGTGGTGGGGGAATAATAGCTGGTGTTGCAGTAGCGGCAAAAGCTTTAAACCCAAATGTGAAAATTGTAGGTGTTCAAACTGCAAATATACCTTCAATGCAAGAATCAGTAAAGAATGGAAAGGTCACAACTGCTTTCCATGCTGCTACAATAGCTGATGGTATAGCTGTTAAAACTCCAGGAGATGCTACTTTTGAAATAATAAAAGAATTAGTTGATGAAGTAATAACAGTAAGTGAAGAAGAAATAGCTCAAGGAATGTTATTCTTATTAGAACATCAAAAAATAGTTTCTGAAGGTGCTGGAGCAGTTTCAACAGCAGCTTTATTATCTAAAAAATATCAACCAGCTTCAGGGGAAAAAGTTGTTTGTATAGTTTCTGGTGGTAATGTAGACGTTAATACATTATACAGAGTTATAGGAGCAGGTTTAGCTAAAGAAGGAAGAAGATATTCATTCTCTACAATAATGACTGATAAACCAGGTGGATTCTTACAATTAATAAAAATAATAAGTGAAAATAATGCAAATATATTAAATGCTAATCAAACTAGATTATCTTCAGGTGGAGCTATAGGAAAACAATCAGCAGAGTTCATACTTGAAACTTTTGATCATGATCATATAGCTAAAATAAAAAGTGAAATAGAAGCAGCTGGATTTAAAGTAACTGAATTATAAAAATCTATATTTATTAGGGAATAAAATATAGATTAAAAGACTATCAATATGATAGTCTTTTTTGTTATTTATGGCTTTTTATTATACTCCAAATATCATTTGCAGAATTTGTCAAATACTGTCCTTTATAATAATTAAGCTTTATTTCATCGAAGTTTTTTGAGTTTTTTACGATTTCAGGCCTTTCTTCAAAAGATCCAAGTATATTAAAGTTCTTGTCTAAAACAACTATTAATGGATATTTAGCATTTTCTATGCCTAAGATGGGCTCTAAAAATTTTTTGCCTCTAGCCATAGTAATTATAGACATATCAAAATTAGTATTTAAATCTATAAATTTTTTTAGTACAGATCCATTTAGCTGATAGTCAGGACACCATATTTCTCCAGCGACTAAGAACTTTATTTCTTTGTCAAAGCTTATAATATTATTTGTTAACTCATCGTCTAAAACTATTCTAGACGAATTTTTTGCTATCCTAGACCTTTCACTTTTTGAACCTTCACCAACTGAGGTTTCAAAAGAATATCCAACTTTATATAATTCTTCCAATGTCATTTGATTCATAAATTACCTCCTAAGTTATTTACTTACATTTCCTGCAACATTTAAAACATCCCAAGTTGTAGCAAATGGGGGTGCATAGCATAAGTCTAGCATGCCAAGTTGCTCTGTAGTCATACCTGCTGTAATGGCAGTAGCTATTACATTAGCTCTTTGAACAGCATCTTTGTATCCAACTATTTGACCACCAAGAATAACTTTAGTTTTTGCATGGTAAACTAATTTAACTAATAATTTTTCACGACCTGGATAGTAGTGTGTTTGGTTATAATTAGTTATGCATTTAGTTTTATAATCAATATTAAGAGACTTAGCTTTTTCTTCTGTAAGGCCAGTAACAGCAGCCTCCATATCTAAAACTTTTATACAACTAGAAGCTAAAGAACCAGGAAAAGAAGAATTCATTCCACCTAAATTTTCTCCTACAATTCTACCTAGTTTGTTTGCTCCAGTAGCTAAAGGAACGTACATATCTTCGTTGGTAACTAGATTTTTTATAGTTGCACAATCTCCTGCAGAATAAACATCTTTAATAGATGTTCTGCCGCCCTCGTCAACTATTATAGCGCCATTAGGAAGCATATCAATATTTGTGTTTTTTAAGAATGAAGTATTAGGCTTTACACCTATGGAAATGACTACTAAATCAGTATCTATTTCACCATTATTCGTTATGACTTTTGTGATTTTATTATTTCCTACATATTCCTTAACAGTTTCGCCAAGATGTAAATGTATATTATTCTTTCTTAATTCTTCTTCTAATAAATCAGTAATTTCTTTATCAAATACCTTATTTAAAACTCTACTACTCCTACCTACTAAATGAATATTTTTATTTAATTTTTTAGCAGCTTCAATAGTTTCTATTCCTATAAAGCCAGCTCCTAGAATAACTATATTATTATTTTCTTCCTTATGCATTAACTCTCTAACTTTTAAGCCATCATTCATATCTTTTAGGGTAGTTAAATTTTCATATGATTTGTCTAAAGAAGGCATAATACTACTTGCCCCAGTAGCAATCATTAATTTATCATATTTATCTGTGAAGATTTCCTCAGTTAAAGAATCTTTTATAGTAAGAGTTTTACTATCAGTATTAACATCGATAACTTCTTTAAAAGTTCTTAAATCGATTCCTGATTCTATAAATTTTGACTTTTCTCTTGCAATCATCATATTAGAATCTTGGAAAAATCCGCCAACATAATAAGGAAGGCCACAAGCTCCAAAAGATACTATGTCAGTTTTTTCATATACTATAACCTCATAATCAGGCTTTATTCTTTTTAATTTTGCAGCAGCAGACATACCTGCAGCTACAGCTCCTATTATAATAACTTTCATTTTTATCTCCTTAGGTATAAATTATTAATATTTATTTTATCATTATGATAATACCCTGAAAAGAGGATAAATAATCTAATTACAAGATTTATATAAGAAAAATATAATAAATTAAGGTATTTAATTTACTTTAAAATATAAAAATTATTATACTGTAGGAAACATATGTATCAATACAGAGGAAGAGATGTAGCTGTATATACTTATATAAATTTTGCTCAGAATAGCTTATATGCAGGCATAGAATCAGGGGATTATCCCTCATGAATTGATCAAATTGGCATAAATGAACCTCAGTCAAGCCCAATATGGGGGGGATATTAATTTAAAAAGCTATATCAAAACAATAAATTTGTTTTGATATAGCTTTTTTATATCTTATAAAATTTAAAATATTATTTATACTTGCTGATTGAGCTCACTAGATGCTCTAGTTTGAATTTAGGATAGATAGGCTTTCTATTGTATATTAAAGAATTTTTTCTGTACTCATTATATTGTTCTGTACCTTCCTCGAAATATTTATTAATTCCAATTTGTAACATATCTTCTTCGTTATGGAAATTCATATAATTTAGATAATCATCAATTAAGCAAGGATTACTATCAATTAATTTTACGAATTTTTCTTGTATAACTTTTAATTGGCTTAATAGGCCTTTTGTTGCATTGTGAATTTCATCATTAAGATATTTAACATCTATTACTGAATTAGTAAGTTCATTCATTACACGATATTGTGCATCTCTTATCCTTCTTGTATAAACTTCTGATAAGAAAAATAATTCACCTAAATATTTTTCATCTTCAAAAAATCCAGGTACTAGTAACCTAATAGATGATAAATCTGATTTTTTATCAATTGTCAATTGAGTTCCATGATTAAATATAATTTTTAATGGAAACTTAAGATCGTCTACATTAGCTTCTTCTTTTAGGATGCCATCTTCAACAATAAATAGCTTACTATTTTGGAAAATAACAAAGCTAGGATTGTAGTTGTAATATAAAGTTTTTGTAGGAACTTTATCTCCAAAATCAAAATCTTTAATTCCTTCGTTACTTCTAACCACACATTCATCTTCACTTAAAATAGGATAATAAAAACAATCAAACCTCATAACTCATCAACCCACCCTTATAAAAAAATATAAAATATATAAAAATCTATCTAATATAATTATATCAGTTATATCAGATAAATGTGAAAAATTTACCAATCATTCTAAAAAGTCATCAATGAAAATAAAATACAAATATTTACAACATAAAAATAGATTATTACAAAGATATAAGTGCAAATAATAATGAAATAATAGTATGTTATATACTTAAAAATGTTATTGTATTAACAATATAAAATTTAACTTGACTCAATAAAAAAAGTTGCCTATAATAATAGTTGCTTTGGTTAACTATTGTCATGGTTAACTAAAATAAACAGAAAGGGATGAAAAAATGAGTATGCTACAAAAAAAATCTAAAGAGTTTTTAGATTCTATAGCAAAAATAAAAAAGCTAGCTCATAAACATAAAAAATCTCAAGAATTTCAACCAGGTATGCTTATGACGATAAAAGTTATTTATAATAATTGTTTGAGCAATAAAGACGATGAAAATTATTATGGGATGAAGACATCTGAGTTAACGAAAGATTTGTGTATTACGAAACCGGCAACATCAAAAATGTTAAATGTTATGGAAGAAAAAGGATACATTCAAAGAACTTCTAAC
Organism: Terrisporobacter petrolearius; assembly: GCF_020748185.1. Lineage (GTDB taxonomy): Bacteria > Bacillota > Clostridia > Peptostreptococcales > Peptostreptococcaceae > Terrisporobacter > Terrisporobacter petrolearius. The sequence goes on from NZ_JAHZMO010000034.1 coordinate 24,153, forward strand.
AAAAGTGACAGAAGAGTAGTATATGTGAAGTTGACTCAAAAAGGAGAGGAGTTTTTAAAAGACCAAGATAGAAAATTCGAAAATTTTACTTGTCAATTAGTTGAAAAAATGGGTGAAGAAGATACTGATAATTTAATTCGTCTGTTTGGAAAACTTTATGATGTTATAGAAGAATTGCAGTCAGAAAAATAAAGTCATAAAATGAAGAAAGGGAGAAAAGATGTTAAAAATATTTAAGCATTTAAAAAATTCAAGTTTTATAATTTTAATTATTATATTACTTTTAGCAGGCCAAGCAAGTTGTGAACTATCTTTACCTACTTATACTTCAAATATTATTAATATAGGTATACAACAAGGAGGAATAGAAAATTCTGTTCCAGAGGTAATAAGAAAAAACCAAATGGATAAACTTTTTATTTTTATGAGTGATAAAAATAAAAATACTATACTAGACAATTATAAATTATTGAGTAAGGATTCTTTAAGTAGTGATGAATTTAATAAATACAAAGAATTATATCCAGCTTTAGATAAAGAAGATTTATATTTATTAAATACAGATAAAGAAGACACTTTATCAAAATTAGAAAATATACTTGGTAAGCCAGAATTAATTCTATATGGATTAGAAAGTGACGATGAATCAAGTAAAATAATTCAAGAACAAATGAAAAAGAACATGACATCTAATATGTCATTACAAAACATGCCACAAGGGAATATGGCCAATTCTACAATGAATACTAATTTAGAAAATATGGACATATTTGACATATTGAAATCAATGACAAAAGATCAAAGAAATGAAATAATTAAAGAAATAGATAAACAACTGGTTGATTTACCAGACGCCATGATTAGCCAGGGGGCTGTGTCTTTTGTTAAGAGTGAATACAATGAAATTGGTATAGATACTGGAAGCCTTCAAACAAAATACATACTCACTACAGGAGTAATAATGATTGGAATAACTGTATTAAGTGTGATAGCAGCTATTGCAGTAGGATTCTTAGCATCAAAGGTAGGAGCATCTTTAGGACGTACTTTAAGATCTAAAACATTTGAAAAAGTAATGAGATTTTCTAGTAAAGAAATGGCTGAATTTTCTACAGCATCATTAATAACACGTAGTACAAATGATATACAACAAATACAACAAATGACAGTTATGATGTTAAGAATGGTATTTTACGCACCATTTATGGCGCTGGGAGGTATATACAAAGCACTTAATACTAATACATCTATGACATGGATTATAGGTGTGGCAGTTTTAGGTGTTGTTATAATAGTAGGTATATTATTCTTAACAGTAATGCCTAGATTTAAATTATTACAAAACCTAGTAGATAAATTAAATTTAGTAACAAGAGAAATACTAACAGGACTTCCTGTTATACGTGCATTTAGTACAGAAAGATTTGAAGAAAAGAGATTTGATGGAGTTAATAAAGATTTAACTAAAGTAAATATGTTTGTTAATAGAATGATGTCTTGTATGATGCCAGCTATGATTCTTGTTATGAACGTTATATCAGTATTAATAGTATGGGTAGGTGCAAAAAACATAGATACAGGATCAATGCAAGTTGGAGATATGATGGCATTTATTCAATATACAATGCAAATAGTAATGTCATTCTTAATGATATCAATGGTCTCTGTTATGTTGCCAAGAGCAGCAGTATCAGCTAAACGTATAAATGAAGTGTTAGACAAAGATATAGTAATTAAAGAAGATAAAAATCCTAAAGCTTTTGATAATAATAAAAAAGGTTTAGTTGAATTTAAAAATGTTTCGTTTAAGTACCCTGATGCAGATGAAAAAATATTACATGATATTAACTTTACTGCAAAGCCAGGTGAAACAACAGCATTTATTGGAAGTACTGGAAGTGGAAAGTCTACACTAATTAATTTAATACCAAGATTCCACGATGTCACAGAAGGTGAAATTAAAGTAAATGGAACAGATATAAAAAATGTATCAATTCATGACTTAAGACAAAAGATTGGATATGTTCCGCAAAAAGGAATATTATTCTCTGGAACAATTGATTCAAATTTAAGATACGGCAAAAAAGATGCTACAGATGAAGAAATAATAAAAGCAGCAAGGATAGCTCAATCAATAGATTTTATAAATGATAAAGAAGATAAATTTGATTCTGAAATATCCCAAGGTGGATCAAACGTATCAGGTGGTCAGAAACAAAGATTATCTATTGCTAGAGCAATAGCAAAAGATCCAGAAATATTTATATTTGATGATAGTTTCTCTGCCCTAGATTTCAAAACAGATGCAAAACTTCGTAAAGCATTAAAAACAGAAACTAAAGAGAGTACAGTTTTAATAGTAGCTCAAAGAATAAGTACAATTTTAGATGCAGATCAAATTGTAGTATTAGATGAAGGAAGAGTAGTTGGAATAGGAACGCATAAAGAACTTCTAAAAAATTGTGAAATCTATAAAGAAATAGCATTATCACAACTTTCAAAGGAGGAGTTAGAAAATGAGTAGAGAAGACAATAGACAAAGAAGATCGAGAGGACCTATGGGTGGTCATGCAATGAATGGACCAGTAGAAAAAGCTAAAGACTTCAAGGGTACAATGAGAACATTAATGTCTTACTTGGCTAAATATAAATTATCAATAATAATAGTATTTATATTTGCTATAGGAAGTGTAACATTTTCAGTAATAGGACCTAAAATATTAGGTAAAGCTACAACAGAGATATTTAATGGTTTGGTTGGAAAAGTATCTGGAGAAGGTAGTGGAATAGATTTTGAAGCTATAAAAAGAATATTAATAGTTTTAGTTATACTATATATAGTTAGTGCTATATTCTCATTTGTTCAAGGTTATGTAATGAGTGGTATTTCTCAAAAGGTAGCATATAACCTTAGAGATGAATTAGTGAAAAAAATAAATAGATTGCCTATGAAATATTTTGACACAAGAACTCATGGGGAAGTATTATCAAGGTTTACAAATGATATAGACACTTTAGCGATGAGTTTAAATCAAAGTTTAACACAAATAATAACATCTGTTACTACTTTAGTAGGAGTATTAATAATGATGCTAACTATAAGTGTACTTATGACAGTTAGTGCATTAGTGGTTATACCAATATCATTATTTATAATTTCTTTTGTTATTAAAAAATCTCAAAAGTACTTTAAGAGCCAACAAGAGTACTTAGGTAATGTAAATGGACAGGTGGAAGAATTATATGGTGGCCACACAGTAGTTCAAGCATTCAACGGAGAAGAAGAATCTATAAAAGAATTCAATAAAATTAATAACAAACTATATGATTCAGCATGGAGAGCTCAATTTTTATCAAGTATAATGCAACCTATAATGATGTTTGTAGGAAATCTAAGTTATGTTGTAGTTTCAATACTTGGTGGATATTTAGTTATAAAAAATAGAATTGAAGTAGGAGATATACAGTCATTTATTCAATACGTAAGAAGTTTTAATCAACCAATATCACAAATGGCTCAAATATCAAATCAATTACAATCTACTGCAGCTGCAGCTGAGAGAGTATTTGAATTCCTAAATGAAGAAGAAGAAGATGTAATAGTAGAAGATCCTGTAAGTATAGAAGGATTAGAAGGTAGAATTGATTTTGAAAATGTTAAGTTTGGATACGATAAAGACAGAACTATAATTAAAGACTTTACAGCTCATGTAAAACCAGGACAAAAAGTTGCACTAGTTGGACCTACAGGAGCAGGTAAATCAACTATGATAAAATTGTTAATGAGATTCTATGATGTAAACTCTGGAGCGATTCTTGTAGATGGTCATAATGTTAAAGACTTCAATAGAGGAGAACTTAGAGAATTATTTGGAATGGTTCTTCAAGATACTTGGTTATTTAGTGGTTCAATAAAAGAAAATATTAGATATGGTAGATTAAATGCTAGTGATGATGAAGTAATAAATGCGGCTAAAGCAGCTCATGTTCATCATTTTATAAAAACTTTACCAGATGGATACAATATGTTATTGAATGAAGAATCAAGTAATATATCACAAGGTCAAAAACAATTATTAACTATAGCTCGTGCCATATTGGCAGATCCTAAAATACTAATCTTAGATGAAGCAACAAGTTCTGTTGATACAAGAACTGAACTTTTAATACAAAAAGCTATGGATAATTTAATGGAAGGAAGAACAAGTTTTGTAATTGCTCACAGATTATCAACTATAAGAAATGCAGATTTAATATTAGTTATTAATGATGGAGACATTGTTGAACAAGGAAATCACGAAGAATTATTAGCAAAAGATGGTTTCTATGCAAATCTATATAATTCACAATTTGAAGACAAAGAAGCTATGTAAATATAATCATATAAATAGTAAAGCACCTTAAATATATTATATATTTAAGGTGTTTTTGGTTATATTAATATAGTTGATGGTTCACAATAAATAATATATTATTAAAATTGTGGGTTGATAAATGACACTTTAGTGGAGGTTAAAAAAATGGAAAGAAGGATTAGAGAATTATCTAATGGGGTAGAAATTCCTATTATAGGATTTGGAACGTATAAATTACAAAATGAAAATGATGAAGCCTGTAATATTATAAAAGAAGCAATTAATTTAGGATACACAAGCATAGATACAGCATCTTTTTATAATAATGAAGAGGGTGTAGGCAAAGGTATAAGAGAGGCAGGCATACCCAGAGAAGAACTATTTCTAACTACAAAGGTATGGATAGATGATGATGGATATGAAAATACAATAAATGCTTTTAATAAATCTTTAGACAAGTTGGGGTTGGAATACATAGACTTATATTTAGTGCATTGGCCAACAGAAAATATTAAAGAAACCTGGAAAGCCATGGAGTACTTATACAAAGAAAAAAAGGTTAGGGCAATAGGAGTTTGCAATTTTACAGTGAAACAACTAGAAGAAATTATAGGTTTTTCAGAAATTAACCCTATGGTAAATCAAGTAGAGATACATCCTAAACGCTCAGAAAAAGAATTATTAAAAGTTTGCAAAAGACATAATATTGTAGTTCAAGCATGGAGTCCTATAATGAGAGGACAGTTGTCATCAAATACCATAATTAAACAGTTATCTCAAAAATATAATAAAAGTGAGGCACAAATAATATTAAGATGGCATTTACAAAATAACGTAATTGCCATACCAAAAACAAGCAAAATTAATAGAATTAAAGAAAATATTGATATATTTGATTTTAATATAGAAAAAGAAGATATGGATAAAATAGATTCTATTAATAAAAATGAAAGAATGAAACCACAAAAGTATGATAATTTATATAAAGTAATATAAAAGAGATTTTTTAAATCTCTTTTTTTGTTAAAAAATTATGTTAATAAGGGAAAAAGTACCTAAATAATAGATAATAATTGTATTATATAATATAAAAGGAATTGAAGTTGGATTCTTTTGCTATAAAAGTAGGATTACAATTTTAATTATAATAAACGAGTTAATATAAATTACAAAGAAAGGAAGATAAATGAATTTAAAAAGAAGCAATTTCATAGAGGAAAATGAATTTATAGAAGAACATTTTTCTTTTATCATTAAATCAATAAGTAAAGTGACTAAGAGGTATGTTTCAATTGAAAATGATGAAGAGTTTAGTATAGGTGTACTGGCATTTCATGAAGCTATGAAAAAATATAGTGAAGATAAAGGTCCATTTCTACCTTTCGCAAGTTTAGTAATAAGTAGTAGAATAAAAAATTATTTACTAAAAGAAAACAAACATCGTTTAGATCCATCCTTAGAAAGTTTAAAAGAGGAAGGAATAGAATTTAGTGAAGAAATTATTAATCCTGTAGAAAATCAAAATTATTTAAAAGATGAAATAGAAAATTTAAAAATGAATATGAAGGAATTTGGTTTTGATTTTGAGGATTTAGTTGATGATGCTCCAAAACATAAAAAAACAAGAGAAAATGCTATAAACTTATCTGAAAAAGTCAGTAGAGAAAAACCCCTAGTAGATTTTATGTATGAAAAAAAGAGATTACCAATAAAAAGAATTTCACTACAATTTAATGTGACAGAAAAAATAATTAAAGGCAGTAAAAAGTTTATTATTACAGTAATTATAATATTTGATAAGAATTATAGAAATTTAAAATTATGGATAAAAAGGTAGGTTGAATTATGTATAATAAAGGAATTATACTTGAAATAAAAGAAAAGTATTCCTTAGTTCTAAAAGACGACTCTACTGTTGTTAGGATAAGAAATAAGGAAAACATGCAAGTTGGAGATACAATATTTTTCTTAGAAGAGGATTTATATGAATTAACTAAAAGTAGAAATACTATGAAAAATAAAATAATACCTATTTTAACTATTGCTGCAATGCTAGTATTATTAGTAGTACCTATAGTAAAAAATAATACTACAGGTGGAGCTTATGCTTTAATGTCCATAGATATTAATCCAAGTATTGAGTTTGAATTGGATAAAAATAAAAATATAGTTAATGTTTATGGAGTTAACGATGATGGAAAGACAATTAATTTAGAAGAATTAAAGGGCAAAACATTAGAAGAAGGTATAAATATCTTAGAGAAATATTTAAGTAAAAACCATGGTGATAGTAAAGAAGGTATAGTAGGATTTACTTTTACTAATAAAATTAGCAATGATAAATATGAAAGTGAAGTAAAAGATACAGTTAGTAAAGGATTAAATAATACAAAGTTTGTTTATCTAAAGGGAAATGAAGAAGATATAGCACTTGCAAAGGAAAAAGGTGTAAGTATAGGTAGATATGAAGCGTTATGTGATCTAGATGAAGATACTTTAGGAGATACCATAGAAAAAATGTCTGTTGATGAAATTATGGCTCTTTTAGGTACAAATGGTAAAGATAATGTTTATCTAAATGAAGAAGTCATGGATGAGTTGCAAGATGAGTTAGAAGATAGAACTGAAAATGAATCTGATGATGAAGACGACGATGATGACCATGATGACGATGACGACGAAGATGAAGATGATGATTAAAAAATAGGAGATAATATGAAAATATTAATTGATGGAGATGGATGTCCTGTAATAGATTTGACAATAAAGGTGTCAAAACAATTTAATTTAGATGTAATTATAATGTGTGATACTTCGCATGTTTTTAATAAAGAAGGAGCAAAAACAATGGTGTTTTCAAAAGGAGCAGATTCCGTTGATTTTGCCCTTATAAACCTTCTTCAAAAAGAGGATATGGTTATAACACAAGATTACGGTTTAGCAGCAATGGCAATTAATAAGGCGTCCTATGTTATAAATCAAAATGGTTTAATCTATACAAATGACAATATTGATAGGTTACTTTATAACAGACATATTTCTAAGAAAATCAGAAAAAGTGGAGGTAGAGTTAAAGGACCTAAGAAAAGATCTATGGAAGATAATATTAATTTTGAAAAGACTTTAGTTGAAGTTTGTAAAAGATCTTTTATTAGTATTTAAAAGAATTTTATAATAAAAAAATATGAAAAACAGTATTAATAAATTAATACTGTTTTTTATTTATAAATTTTCTAAGTGTGGAAAACATAGATTATATAAGGATGGTGATAATTTGTTATTTGAAAATAAACATTTAGTAATTAAGGGTATTGAAAGAAAGCAAGAAGATAAATTATATGACTTTTCTGTGGATATAAAAGACTTTTATACACCTAATATTAATATTAAATTTGATTATGAAAAGCAAAAAATAGTATCTGTTGGTATTGATGAAGATGAGAATGATAATGAGCCCAAAAACCATGTGGCTTACAAGTTGATAGATCTATGTAAACATGATTTATGTATTAAATTTAAATTTATGATTGATCACAATTAAAAAAACCTATCTACAATTAGATAGGTTTTTTATATTGAACTTATTTTAAAACTCTCCTAGGGATCTTATATTTAATATTGCTTTCAATTTCTTCTAATGTTCTAGTGTTTTTAGGATCAACAAACATACAAGTATAACCATCTTCTCCAGCTCTACCAGTTCTACCTATACGATGAATATAATCTTCACTAGTTTCTGGGATATCGTAGTTATAAATATGAGTTATACCAGTAATATCAAGCCCTCTAGATGCTACATCTGTAGCGATTAGATATTGAATATCAGCTTTTCTAAAAGATTTCATTATTCTCTCACGCTTAGCTTGAGAAATATCACTATGTAATTTTTCACAATTATAGCCATCAATAGCAAGAGACTCTTCTAAAGCATCAACTCTTCTTTTTGTTCTACAAAAAATAATTGCCATAAATGGATTATCTTCATTCAACACTTTACATAAAGCATCTTTTTTATGTCTATCTATAGTTTCGACAACTTCTTGTTTTATAGTATCGATAGTAATTTCTTTGCTTTTGATAGTTATTTCAGCAGGCTCTTTTGTATGCCTATAAGCTAGTTTCTTTACATCAGAATCCATAGTTGCTGAAAAACACAAAGTTTGTCTTTTTTTATTAGTTTCTTTTATAATGGCTTCCATTTCGTTCTTAAAGCCCATTAAAAGCATTTGGTCAGCTTCATCTATAACAAGTGTTTTTAACTTACTAAGGTTTATAGAATCTCTATCTATATGATCCAATAGTCTACCGGGAGTAGCAATTACTAAATGAATACTTCTTTTTAATTTATTTAATTGAGATTTTATATCTTTTCCACCGTAAGCAGCTAATATATTTATTTCCTTAGCTTTATTTAATTTTTGAGCAGCTTCACTGATTTGAATAGCAAGTTCTCTAGTTGGAGTAATAATCAATCCTTGAATATTATTATCTTTTGGATTAATATCCTCAAACATTGGTAATAAGAAAGCGAAGGTTTTACCTGTACCAGTTTGAGATTGAGCAATTATATCTTTTTTATTTAAAATTAAAGGAATAGCTTCTTCTTGTATAGGTGTAGGAGCTTTTATTCCTATTTGACTTAACTCATTTACTAAGTCATTACCTATGCCTAATTCTTTAAAATTCATATTTACGACCTCTCTTTATAAATTTTACTTCTCTAAATTTTAAGTAACAAATATATCTAAATAAAAGTTCCTATATATTAGTTTAAAGCCATAGGAAAGATATAGAGTATGAAAAGAGAAGTTAATTTTATATATTTTTTATCTAATTTATAATATCACATTAGAAGAATAAATCCTACGTCAATGCAAATTAAATGTTATTATTTTAATATTTAACCAAGAAGATACTCTTAATACATAGAAAAATAAAATAATATTTTGAAAATTAATAAAAAAGGTTGAATTTTAGCCTAATTTTTAGAATAGATTTACTTGTGAATTACAAGGGATTTCATTGTAAATAAAGAAACTATCATATATTGAAGGAAATAAATATGAATAGAGGTGTTATAAAATGGGATTATTTAAAACAAAATCACAAGATGATTGGAAAGTTAATTATATTAAAGAGTTTAATGAAATGAGAGATGCTTATGAAGAAAAATTAAGAGCAAAGCAAATGGAAATAGAGAGCTTAAAAGAGGAGATAGAGCATTTAAAATTATTAAGAAACAATTTGAAACCAAAAGAAAAGCAAATTAAAGACTCAGATATTGAGCAAATAAAAGAGCTAAGAAATGATGGGCTTAGCTATCGAGAAATATCAAAGGAAACTTCATGGAGTAAAGCAACAGTTTGTAGAGTTTTAAATGGATTATACGACTAATTAAAGACTTAAATTATTATGATTTTATATTTCTATATATTACTAATACTGTGCTATAATGAATACTATACAAAATAAATTGTGGGTGATATGTGTGGATATAAAAGAAGATAGATATATTTCTAAAAATAAAGAATATGTTCTAGATGCTATTATTTTGATGGTTATAGTACAGATTGCTAGGGTAATTATAAAATATATATTTTTAAGTCAGTTAAACTTCACATTGGAAAATGTTAATATTGCTAACATTATATCTATTATGTTAGTTGGTATAAGTTTTTCTCTTATTTTGAGAGGAAATGATTTATTCAATCCGCCAGGACAAAGGTTGGTTAAGTTAAATAACAGATATGATAATAAAAAAATTAGATTAATATTAGGTGGTATCGCTTTATGTGCCATATTTGTATCTCCATACTTTTATGGAGGATATGTATCATCTAACTTGATAATACTTACATTAGCTTTAATAGCTCAACCTATATTTGAAGAAGTGATTTTTAGAGATTACATATGGAACTATATTAGAAGTTTTCAAAAAGATGAAAAAAAAGTTTTAGTAATTGTAAGTTTGTTATCAGCTTTATTTAAAATAGGTTATTGGGACATAGTAAGTCAGAACCTAAGTGTAGTTGGTAGTTCATTTTTTACAATCGATATAATTATTTCAAAGGTGTTCTTTGGTTTAATAATAGCATTTATACTTGGAATGGTTAAAATAAAATATAAAGATACTTATTTATGTATATTTATACATAGTTTGATGAATGCTTTTTTTGTACGATAAGTTTTTAATAAATATGGAATAACTAAAATGACTTGATAAAATAATAAGTAAAAGGAAGATCATTATTTTGAGTTCACTTATACTTATAGATTTCTTATAATAATAAAATAAATAAGAAACTATTGAAATATCTATATAAATTAGATATTATTAGAGAGCTCATAAGCTCTCTTTTTTAAATTAAATAAGAAAGGAATAAAATTATGGACAACTTAAAGAAGTACAGAGACGAAATAGATGAAATAGATAAGCAGATAACTGAATTATTTGAAAGACGTATGGATATATCTAGAGAAATATCAAGATGCAAAAAAGAACAAGAAATAGGTATTTTAAATGCTAGAAGAGAAGAAGAAGTTATTCAAAAGAATTTATCTTATTTAAAAAACAAGGACTACAGATTTGTATTAGAAGGATTTTTTAGAAATTTAATGAATTTAAGCAAACTGATACAAAATGAAGAAAATCACCGCTAAATAGAGGGAGGCAAACTATGATTGTAGTAATGGAAAAAGACTACACTAGTGACGATATAAATCAAGTAGTAAATTATATAACAAATAAAAATTTAGGCGTTAATGTGTCAAAAGGAAAACACAACTGTGTTATAGGTATATTAGGAGATGCATCAGAATCTGATTTAGAAATAGTTAAAAATTTAAAATGTGTATGGAAAATATTAAAGGTTGAAGAACCATATAAAAAAGCAAATAGATTATTTCATCCAGAAGATACCATTATAAATATAAATGATAATAAAATTGGAAATAAACACCTTGGAATAATAGCTGGTCCTTGCGCAGTAGAAAGTGAAGAGCAAATTGTTGACATTGCAAGAAAAGTAAAAAAAAGTGGAGCTAACTTTTTAAGAGGAGGAGCCTTTAAGCCGAGAACCTCTCCATACAGTTTCCAAGGATTAGAGCTAGATGGACTTAAGCTAATGGAAGTTGCAAAGAAAGAAACAGGCCTTCCTATTATATCTGAGCTTATGTCAATTAGTTATTTAGATGAATTTATGGATATTGTTGACATAATACAAATAGGTGCAAGAAATATGCAAAACTATGATTTGTTAAAACAAGTAGGAAAAACGGATAAGCCTATAATATTAAAAAGAGGGCTTTCTTCAACAATAGAAGAATGGCTTCTTAGCGCAGAGCATATTATGGCAGGTGGTAATGAAAATATAATTTTATGTGAAAGGGGAATAAGGACTTTTGAAACATATACTAGAAATACTTTAGATTTAAGCGCTATTCCTGTAGTAAAAAAACATTCACATTTACCTATAATAGTAGATCCAAGTCATGGAACTGGAAGTAGCGAATACGTGGAGTCTATGTCAAAAGCTGCTGTAGTTGCAGGGTGTGATGGTCTTATGATAGAAGTCCACAATAATCCTCAAAAGGCTTTATCTGATGGGCAACAATCAATAACACCAGAACAATTTGATAAACTTATGAAAAAAATAAAAATACTTTCTAACGTAGAAGATTAAAAATAAAAAGAGACTGTGAAGTTTTTTCTGTAAATAGCTTTCTATGATAAGTTTATTAAGGCGTGGATATGAAAATTATGTATCCATGCCTTAATTTGAATGTAATTCCAATTTAATTGCATGTCAAGTACACCTTGTAAAAAGGTGTTTTTTTAGAAATAATTTGTTTTTTAAATAAGTCTTCCTTCAT
>NZ_JAHZMO010000035.1 GCF_020748185.1 Terrisporobacter petrolearius
GGCTAATTACGAACTATTTTCACAGTAAATCATCAATTTTTCGTTGAAATTTGATAGTCTATTAATTGTGTCTAAAAACACATAATATAAAATTCAATAAAATATGTTGACTTTAACTAGCTGGTCTTAAATTAGATTTTACAGGTACTTTTATCCTGTGTCTATTTTAAGGGGTGATATTCAAGACTAACTTCACCCTTCACATTAGTGTCAATTTTCTAAGAAATATATTAAAAGTACACCTCAAATTACTGCTGAAAATATATTAAATAGAAATTTTAGCGCAGCTACGCTGAGTGAGAAATGGCTAACTGATGTAACTGAATTCAAGTTAGCTAATGGTACAATGGCCTATTTAAGTGCAATAATAGATTTGTACAATAATAGTATAATTTCATATGTTTTTGGGCGCTCAAATAACAATAAACTCGTATTTATTTAGCTATGGAAAAAATCCTCACACCAGTCCCCTATTTCATAGTAACCGAGGATATCAATATACAAGTAAAACATTTAAATTAAAACTTGATAATGTATCAGCTACTCAAAACATATCTCATGTTGGTAGATGTATAGATAACGGTCCAATAGAAGTTTTTTGGGGCATTATTAAATCTGAGATGTACTATTTAAGAAAATTTCATAACTTTGATGAGTTAAAATTAGCAATTGATAATTATATAGAATTTTATAATAATAAAAGATTACAGAAAAAGCTAAAAGTCCTAAGTCCAATTGAATATAGGACTTATACCTTAGTTGCTTAATTTTTAATTATTGACAAACCCCTTAATAATACTTTATTTTTCAATTCCTATTATAATCCCAGTCATATCCACAGTCTTTGCAATATCCTTCATCCTCATTTAGTAAATATAAATAATCACTTCCACAAGATGGACAAATACCTTGGTCTATATAATAGCTATCTGCTTTATAGCTAAATGCTTCTGGAGGGTTTTCATATTCCTCTTTTTCCTTTTTACTTTCATAATCTTTTCCATCAGTCACACACTGTATCCATCCGTCATTAAATCCGGCCGAATATCCTTCGTCATATTTGCTGTTAATAATCCCATCCCCTCCAGCATCATCTATTTGAGCTTTGTAATAACCATCTTTGTATCCGTCTTTGTATCCTCTTTCATATTCACTTTCTTGCTTTTTATTTGAAGTATTGCTTGTTTGTGTTTTTTCATTATCCTTTTCTTTTTCTTCATTTTTGATTTCTGGTTTTTCGATAACCCACTTAACTTCTTTTCCACAATCTTTGCAGTACTTGGTTACTTCTTTGGATTCAGCTGCACATTCACTGCAGTAGATTATTTTTTCTTCTTTTGATGCTTCTTCTGCTTTTTCATTGCTTTTGGTGCATCCTGTACTTAGACTTAATACTACTATTAGTGCTAATATTAATTTTTTCATATCTTACTCTCCCTCATAATTCAAAGTACTCTTATGGTAAATTTATGTAATTATATCATGTCAGATTTTTATGAAATACTAAATATGCATCTAGTAGGTATTTAGTTATTGATGGAGTTACTATAGATTTAAACTATAATGATTAATTATTTTAATTTCAACTTTTCAATTACTTCAAAAGCAATATAACTTATTATTGTACCCTCATAAAACTTATCTTTGAAATACAGATCATATATATTTAATTTCTTAGAGCATCTCTCATCATAAGTTTTAAATCCTAACATACCTAGATGTTCCCAATATAGCAAGTCCTTGTCACAAAACATCAAGAACTTCACCCCTGGGTGAAATTTTGAGACACGCAGTGGCTCAGTTGCTAACATTTCTTGAATTACATCTTTAATCATGTCTTTTAGATAATTTCCAATATCACCTGACTACTAAGTTATTCATCTGCAATAATTCACCTTATTAATTTTTTCTTTTAATGTACTCCTAAAAATACCCCCCTTCCTGGCATCTGACTTTACATTTTTATAATTGCCATAAAGGAGTATTTATTTCATCATAATCGCAAATTATTTTGCATTACTGTTAAACATTTCTATTTCAACTTTTTTAGTTTTTTTTCCATAATCATAATTTGATTCATATAATCTTTTTCTTCATTGGACATACTAATTTTTTTCATCATTTCATCAATATATCTTTCATAATCATCAATTAATTTGTCATATCTAGCTTTATCGCTTTCAAATATCTTTGTTTGTTTTAAAAATTCTTCTGCTTGTTTAAGTAACTTTTTTTCATATTCATATGAGGCTTGTTGATATCCCTCTTTTTTACCTACATGTTTTCCTTGATTAAATGCATGCTGTGTAAACTTATCACTTAATATAGTGTATTTATAACCTGTACCGGCTAAATCACCTAATGTAACTTTTCTATCTCTTTCATCTGTATAGACTACATCTCCTCTATTTTTTAAAAAATCTAGTATTCCCATCAAATTCCTCCATCAAAATAATTATAATTCTCCTGATTAGCTAAGTTTACTATATTTATCAACAGGATCATAATATTTTTAAAAGCCCATTAATTTTTATGATAACTACATTTTATCATTATCTTGCTTTAATAAGCTTTCTCTCCATAATCATAATTTTATTTAAATATGTTTCTTCTTCACTTGTTAATGATTGTTTAGCGCTCATTTCTTCAATATAAATTTCATATTCATTTATAAGTTGTTCATATTCATCTCTCTGTTGATTGAAAGCATTCTGCTGATTTATAAATTCTTCTGCTTGCTTCAGTAATTTTTTCTCATACTCATAAGAAGCTTGTACATATCCTTCTTTTTTCCCCTCATGTTTACCTGCATTATAAACATGACTAACTCCTGGCATATCTTCTAAATAAGTTTCTTTAAACTCTTCTTTTAATCCCTCAACTACTCCAAATGTTGCAACATTTTCAACAATACTCTTCAATCCATATCCTGGTATTAAGCTTTTCTTTAAAAATCTTTTAACTCCCATTTTATTCTCCTAAAAATTATATTCTTCACCTTGAATTAATTTATTAAAACCACCAAATACAAAATCCTCTTTCACTTTTTGAATGTATGCTGTATCAGTGACCAAGCGATACATTGTAACCATCAATCCACCTACATCTAAATCTTTGATAGCTGATTCATTTCCTGCTATTGCATTTCCTCCAACCCAGATAATATTACTACATGAAGATATTATGTTTGAATATGAAATGATTTTTCTTGTTTTTACCTCATACAAATCACGGCTTGGATATTTTTCAGAATTATAGTATAATCCATGGATTAATGTAATGAGCATGTTTATTAATATAGCAACCGCTGCCTGTGTCCCTACAACTGCTACATCCTTTAATAAACATAAAATATCGTACCCATCTTTATAAAGTTTTCCAGCCAAATCCGGTGAAAATATTTCTAATAATGGTATTGGTAATCCAAACTTAGTATACACATCAGACTTTAAGTGTAGTGCTTGTGCAAAAACTGCAGCTGGTAAGCGTTTATCATCTTCCTTTATACTTTCAATAGCCATCATAAAAGCTTGGCCTATATCGGTTTTATGATCCCAGTGCTTTGGCCTTGGTTCATTTGAAATTTTATATGTACTAAAATCTTCAAGTGTTATTGTATCTGAAATGATATTAATAGTACCAAACAGCCATCCTGCAATTGGATCGTGACCAAGTGTATGTATTCTATGGTAACCGGCTTCCATATTTATACCAAATTTAGGTGATCCAACCGAAACGTCATATGGAACACCATCATATATAATTTCTAACCAAGTCCTATATTTTTCACTTTTATTATAATCCCACTTTTCACTATGATTTTCTTTATACTTATCTCTTTTTTCTCGCTCCATTTTTTTTATCCCAGAATCATTGTCTTTAACTCTTGAATCACTTATTTTTTTATCTGCCAATGAATTGATTTTAGAAATAAGAACCCATCTTCCAACCTGTAACGCAGTAGCAAATAATAAAAATTTAACATCCATGGAATCTAAACCTGTTTGCCTTTCAAACTCTAAATCTAAATTATCGAGGATTTTTCTTGAATTATGTGCTACTTCAGCTACTCTAAATGATTCATCAGCTATAGTCTCCATATTTCTTAGCGTTTTTTCTGAACTACTACTTACTTCTTTTCTTCTTCTACGTAACTCTTCTATATCCATAATTTGCTCCCTTACCTCGTATTCCTTAAACTTTCCATATATCTATTTTTTTTACAGTGCCATGAAGATGGATGCTTCCCTCCAATACATATAGTTGATTTATTTTTTATACACTCATGAATCGCTAGCTGAGTTAATGCCTGCAATGTTGTGTTTTTATTTATTATTATTTTAGTTCTTGGTGGTGCTAACAAGTCTTTTTTATGCGAACCTCTTGTACATAAGTTCACAATAATATTTGGTTTATATCTCCCCAACCTGTCAATAAAATATTCATCAAGATTATCATAAGTACCTTTTGATTTTATTCATATGTATACACTCTTCTCATCTTCTCAATAGTTTCAATCATTTCTTCTCTAAACTTATCAGAACCAATAACCTCTACAGATTCCCCCTGGCTCAAAAGCCACATTTTTATACCTTTTCCAAATAACTCTGCCTCTACTGTGTATTCTCCTTTTCCATCTACTATTGTCGCATCAGGCAATCTATCTTCAACTGCCTCGATGGATCTACCTGTGAATCTAAACTTTACCCTTTCCAGTTTTCCTGTTTGCATAAATTGAATTGACTTTCTAAACTTTCCATCTTGAAATCTTTTGCTATAATCTACTTTATATTTTTCATCAGTAATGACTAAATCTTTGATTCTGTCTACTCTATAAATAGCAGGGTATTCATAGCTTTTTCCTTCAATAAA
The DNA here is from genome assembly GCF_020748185.1 of Terrisporobacter petrolearius. Classification (GTDB taxonomy): domain Bacteria; phylum Bacillota; class Clostridia; order Peptostreptococcales; family Peptostreptococcaceae; genus Terrisporobacter; species Terrisporobacter petrolearius. Next base: position 4,873 of record NZ_JAHZMO010000035.1, read on the forward strand.
AGCTATCAGGTAAAAATAATACTCTGAAAATAACAATCCTTGTGGACAAACTTTTCTTTTCGAAACCTCTTCTTGTAATTTTCCATCAGTACCTATTTTAAAATACCCAATGCTCAATATTTTTTGTTCTTTTATGGCATTGCTTATTTGCCATAACTTATCTAAAAGTTTCTTGCCGTGTTTTGGTGAATCATAGTGATGTAACTCATTTCTAATAATTATTTCAATTTTATCTTTATCTTCGCTTATACAGTTTTCAAGGAGCTTGTCTAACATATCTTTTAACTCAGCCTTTATAAAACCTCTACTTTCTAGAAGAACCTTAGAGATAGCCAAAACTTCATTTTCATTGAGATTTTTTTCATGTTTACCTCTAAGAATATATCCTCCTTTTTCTTTATCTGTTACAATTTCCTCACCTATCAACTCTCCATCAGGCTTTTCAACAAACTTTTTAACATCTTGCATATACCTATAAAAAGTTCTTTCATTAATATTAAATTTGTCTATTACCTCATGCTTTCTAACTACTTTTCCTTCAAGTAATCTATTATAAATATATAACAACACTTCCCCTTTAAATCTTTCCATATAAAAATTTTGCTCCTTTAAATAGTATATCTTAATTTATTCTTTTATTATTTTTCTACATTTATCGCATAATTCCTCTTTTTTCCCCTTTTAATCCTATACATTTCTGTATCTGCCATTCTTATTATATCCTTACTAGTTAACTTTTCTTCTGTTTCTTTACTGTATTCATAAAATCCATAGCTAAGGCTCAAGTTATATTTTTCATTATTTTTATTACTTTCTTCTATTAATTTTATTATTCTCCCCCATACTGTATTGACTTCTTTCATTGTTGTTTTAGGAAATACCACTAAAAATTCATCACCTCCCATTCTAATTGCAAAGTCAGTTTTCCTAATACTTTCTTTCAAAATTTCAGCTACACTTATTAATAGTTTGTCCCCTTGTTCATGGCCAAAAGTATCATTTATTATCTTTAGTCCATCCACATCAATAAAGGAAATAACCAGATTTTTATCATTATCTTTTGCTAGTTTCAATTCTCTTTCTAGTAACCCTAAACCTGATTTTCTATTTAGTACTCCTGTCATTGAATCTATACTCACTAAGTAATTTAACTTTTTATTTTCTAACCTTAATTTCTGTAGCATCTCATCTTTCTGTATCAAAATCTCAATAAGTTTTTTTCTATTCTTATTATAATAATTCACTTTCTCTCCCCATCCTTAATATTTATATCATTTAACTTTATCTTAATTATACTTTTGCTCAATGACACAGACTGTCAGTGAAAATAAAAATTCAAAATTTTTTAAAATAAAAGGCCACTAACAAAGAAAATAAACTCCTTTAGTTAGTGACCAATATTAATATCTATTCAATTTATACTTATTTTTAATTATTGATTATTTTTAGGTATATTGTTTTAGTATGTTCTTAGCACAAAACATGAAGAACTGTATCTCCCAATATCATAATTAAGGTATTTCAATAACTTTACCTGATATCTACTTAGATTTTATATCTCATATTTCTATAAAATTAAATCTGTGTTGTCATTTTGTAATGCATTACTTATACTATCAAAATCTTTTAATGGAGACTCTTTTACGATATCACTTATACCATTCATAGCTGCTATCGCTACTGAATCTTTATCTTCATCTAATGCTCTTTCAAGTACATCAAAGCTTTTATCTATAACATTCTTTCTTTCATTAAATATAGCTTTTGATATATTTTCTACTGTTTCTTTATTTGATTTAATCTTGGCTAAATGAATTTCTGTTGACTTTTCAATAGCTAATCTTTTAGTAGTTTCTTCTTCTTTAGTTTTTTCATAATCTCTTTTAGATTCTACTACCATCTTAAATACATCTACAGCATCTTTTGAATTTACGTTATCTAAATTAAAGCAACCATTTTTCTTACTTACTTTTTTATTATCTATTACTTCGCCTTTCATATTCCCTCCTAAACATATAGCCTGTTTACATCGCCATATATACCTAAAATATTCTTAGTTTCTTCGCTTATAAGTCCATTTTCTGTAAGTACAGGTGCTTTTATTATTGCTTTCATAGAACTTATAAAAGCACATGATCTTACTATAGTTTTCTTTTCATCATTAGTACATTCATTCATATTTATTTGTCCATTTTTAGACCTAATATTATTTATATCTCTTAGTTTACCTAATATATCTTTTGAATAAACTATTCTAAGTTTTTCTAATGTATTATGTATTTCCTCCACTCTCACATTTACAGAGTTTTCTAACCAACTAATAGTTCCTTCTATCTTTCCTACTTCCTCTTTAATTTGAGAATAGTATCTAGTAGCTTCTGTTAATTTTTTTTCTGAATTTTGTGCATACTTGTGTGACATAATTATAGCAGTTGGAACTAAAGATATTCCACCTAGCATAACTTGTCCACCAGCCATACCTGCACCTCCAGCTTTAATAGCTCCTCCTCCTAACGATGCTAATGTGGCCCTCTGAGCTGCTGCTCCACTAAGTGAAGATATTGCAGTACCTGTGGATGCAACACCGAAATTTGCAACTAAACCAGTAGTTAATGATGACATGGCGGCAGATACTCCTAATCCATCTAATGAACCTTTTGCTATTTTTAAAGCTTCTATAGATGTTTTCTTAACTTCTTTTATTTCCTCTGGAGAAAAATTAAACTTGAATTCAGATACAGTAGTCTCTGTTTGCTTTATGTTTTTTATTTTCTCAATTATAGCTATAGACTTCAGTATTTCATTTGCATATATGTTTACTTTTAATTTATTCAAATTTTGCATCTTATCTATAGTTTTCTTTTGGGCTTTATCTAATTTATTATTAATATCTTCATAGATATTCTTAGCCTTTGCTATCTTGTCATCTGCTTCTATACTATTTGAAAATCCTTCTATTGAAGTCATTCCACTATATGTAAGTCCAGCACCAACCGTTGCTGCTCCTAAAGCTGCCGTTGCCGTAGTCGTTACACCTACTACTCCTGCACCTGTTGCTATTGCACTACCTACTGCTGTTGCTGCTCCTGCAACTGCAGTTCCTGCTGCTGATCCTGCTATTGCACTACCTGCTACTGTTGCTGCTCCTACAACTGCGGTTCCTGCTCCTGCAACTGCAGTTCCTACTGCTGATCCTGCTATTGCACTACCTGCTGCTGTTGCTGCTCCTGCAATGGCCGTTCCTGCTGCTGATCCTGCTACTGCACTACCTGCTGCTGCCGCTGCGGTTCCTGCCGCTGTTGCTGCTCCTGCAACTGCGGTTCCTACTGCTGACCCTGCTATTGCACTACCTGCTGCTGTTGCTGCTCCTGCTGCTACTGCTCCTGCCGCCGCCGCTGCTGGTAATACTATTGGTGCTGCTGCAACAGCTACTGCTGCACCTCCAACACATGCTAAAAGTTTACCTAGTTTCCCCATATTAATCCTCCTGTAATTTACCTAAAATCTTTATTCAGATCTAGGACACATTTGATCTGGTGTATTTTCAAAATGTGCAAAATCCTTTGGATGCATATATTTAACTTTTTAGTATCATCATATTTAAAGAATGTGCCTTTATTAAGAACTACATACTATAGCCTATAGCTATTCGAATGTAAAAATGTTGCACATAGTTTTCACATATGATACCCCTATATATTGTCATCGTATATTTTAAGTAATCATTCTTCATTATATATAATAAAGTATTCCGGTTGTTATATTTTGTCATTTTTTGTAATTTAGTTTATTTTATTTTTACTCTATCTCGGATAATATGTTCTATATAGATTATTTATTATAAATGGTTTATAATTCTCACTAAAATCAACTTTAATCAAGTTACCGACTCGTGATATTTTATTTTAAGCAATCATTTAACATAAATTTGATGAATATATTTTATGGGAGGTGATTTTTATTACATATAAAACCCATAGTGGAGGTGGTTTATTTCTTGGTATGTTACTTATATTACCGTTATTTAAACATTACATTTTAAATTTAGATTTAATAGATTTTATGATTTCATTTGTAATACTCATAATGACTTTACATATAGGTTCTTTACTTCCAGATATAGATCACCCTAAGTCTTATATAGGCAAACGTCTTCCAAGTATATCATCATTTTTTAAACATAATAACATTATGCATAGAGAGTTGACCCATAGTTTATATGCTATTTTATCAATATTACTTTTCTTCCTTTGTATAAACTTATTATTAAAAGTCTTTTTTTTATCACTGTATAACTCTATCTACCTCTATATTTTTGCTGGACAGTTCGGAATTTTAATAGGATATTTATCTCATATTTTACTTGATATGATCAGTCCTCATGGCGTGTGTTTACTTTATCCTCTCAAGAAAAAATATCGATTATATATTTTTAATATAATAACTTTAAATTCTCCTGAGGAAAGTAGTCTTAAAAATTTTTTTCACTTTTTTACAATATTATTAACTCTTTTATATTTAGCTATCTACTTATACTTAAATGTTGACTTTGTACACATACTTAGGCCATTTTATTAATAAGATATTTCGTAAGCGTCAAAATATTGACGCTTACTCTGTTTCTTTTGTCTTTCAATAAATTCCTTTCCTCACTTAAATATCTACTGCTCTTGAAACAACAAGAAATTATAAAAACATTTACCACCCTAATATAATTTAGTGTAGCAAATGGATGATAAATGTCTTAGATGTAAATTTTAAATGTTTTTTTCAGAATTATGAGAAATTTTGATAGTTTTTAAAACACAAAAAACTATGAAATGTACGCTGCATTAGCTTTTCATAGTCTTTTTCTACTTTAATATTAAATTTACAATAACATATGGCCTTATACCACATCAAATATCAACTCTTACTTTAACACCACTAATTTTCTCTTTATTCTTAAAATCATTACTCAAAAGGTAGAGTTATTAGCTCTTCCACTTTTCATCTATCTTATCAATTAAAAATGCTGCAAATTCTTCAGTTAGCTTAATCCTATCTTTCCCCCATTTCAAAGCACCTAGTGTATCGCCACCATTATAAGTAATATGCTTATCTGGATATAACTCTTTGAACTCACCAACTAAATCATTTGTCCTTATTTCATATTCCCACCACTCTTGGCTAAACGGAACTGAATTACATTCCACTCTAATCTTCCAAGGCCACCTATCATCTTTATTTAATTCTTTAAATTCTGATTTATCACTATTAATTTTATAATACCCCACTAAAAATCCAGTTCCAACACTGTGACAAAGTAGAATATCTCCCTTATTAAGCTTATTAGCAGCATCACCGAATCCTATCTCAGCATTTTCTTTTAAAGTATCTCCTTTTTTAAAGGGATTGCCTGTAACACCAATAGGCTTAAGATAATACCCCATTTTTGTATTGCCAATCTTGGCTGGCTTAATATTTATAAATTTATTGATTTTAAATTTCTTCTCTGGTTGAACAGGATTATTCTTTTTAAATTCCTCTGCTGCCTTGTGTATAGCCTCAATTTGATTCCTATTCACATCAGATACTGGCATTTCTTCTATTTCGGAACGGAGTAGTTTTTGTTGTTCAACATTGTCAACACGTACACCCCATTCATAATTATTGACCAATCCTTTAGATGTAAAATTAGCGGAGGTTATTAAACACCCCTTTTCTTTTTCACCTTTATAATACAAATAAACCTTTCCGTGTAAGTCATCATTAATTTTTACGGATAATTCGATGTTATTACTTTCACAGTACTTATACAATTCTAGAATTGACTCTGCTTTATTTAAAGCATCATTATATCCTTCAAAGACAGTATAAACAGTCAATTTTTGAATACTGCTCATCTTTTCCAAGAAAGTTCCCATATCATTTGTAAGGAAAGGTGAAACTAAAATCAATTCATCTGATTTCTTAGATAATTTTAATATTTCTTTAAAATGATTGCTAGACTTATGATTTCCTAAAATGTATACACTATCTATCATAACCACTTCTCCTCTCGCATTTTTAATCGCTTACTCAGGCTATTATAGCATATATTGGCAATTCATCCCATAATACTACAAAATAAAATAAACCCATCTCAAATAACCATAGTTATTTTAGGTATGTATGTCCAGTATAAGGACTGGATTAAATATGAAATAGATGAATCCGTAAGATTAGGTAAACCTATATTTGCTATAAAACCAAGAGGAAATACAGTAATGCCTAGCTATGTATCTAAAGTCGCAAATGAAACTGTCAATTGGGATACTAACTCAATTGTTTCTGCAATAATAAAATTAACAAAATAGTTTTTTAACACTTAATTGTAGAGTTTAAAGTGTGTTATTATGTATAAAAATATAGTCATATAAAGGCAGTCTACAGACTGCCTTTTAAATATCCATTTATAATAATAGTCATCATAAAACAAGTAATTATGTTTTTGTAACAGAAAATTTATCTGCTGCTGAAGTAGATATCAAAAACTATACTAGGATAATTGCAATTGATTTTGAAACTGTAAATAGTAAAAAAGCCTCTGTTTGTAGTATAAGCTTCGTTGTTGAAGATTCTAATAAAATAATAGAGGCAAAAGAAATTTTAGTTAATCCTTCAACTGATTTTACTAAAATAGCTGTAGGTATACATGGTATACAACCAATAGATGTAATTGATGCTCCTACATGGGCTGTTGCCTGGAAAGAAGTAGGAAAATATATAACTCCTTCTACCCTTGTAATTGCACATAACCTTAGAAGTACAGAGTTATCTTGCATTCGTCAAGAGTTTACGCAATATAATATGGGGTTACCTCCATTTGCTAAATTAAAAGACATAACAATATGGCTTATGATACATTAAAAATAGCTAGAGAAAATCTACCTTATTTAAAAAAGCATAAATTAGATGCTCTTACTAAGCATTTTAATATCGAACTTAATCATCATAATTCTTTATCAGATGCTAAGACTTGTTTGGAATTATTCCATCATCTTATAGTGGATTAAGAAACTAATATATTATAAACATTAATTTCCATTTTTATTTTTATAATTATTTGATATAATACTGTTAAAATTTGAAATCATAGGGAGGATAATATTATGGATAATGTTCCATATATTATAACCATATTAATGTTAGTTCTTTTTCTAATTTTAATACTTTTTCCCCACAAGGTTGATGCTTTTTATTTAGTCATACCTAAAGTGGTGAAATTGGTTATTACTTTTAAAAAGTAATTTGGTTATATTTTTATAAGCGTATTAATGAAATATTTAATATGCGACTCCCTTCCATGCAATAATTAATAAATCGAAAGAAAAACAGTACTCATTAAAAAGTAATGTTTTTCTTTTCCTAAAATTCTTGAATTTAAGCCATTCTTTCAAATTCTATATTGTAATTTTATTTAAATTTTTTATTTTTATAAATTTTATTAATTATTGCATCATATTTAGTGAATACTTATCAAAAAAGATGTATAATAATATAAAAAGGAACTATAAATCTATGTGGAAGTAGAGTAATGGTTCCCGAAAATAAGCTAATAACTTAATTGTTAAGACCACTATCGACCCATATTCGAGTAGTGGTTTTTTACTTTTTTGTATATGTAGCAATAACTGCGCAGATAGCCGTTGCAACTATTCCAGCAAGTACATTCAATAAAAAAACCTCCATATTACCACCTCCTTTCATGAAGGTAAATAATATGAGAACCACCAATCTATAGATTTATAATTCCTAATTTAAAGTACAATCTCATTCAATTCTTTTTTCATCTAAATACTTAAAATATATTAATTCAATTTGTAACTTACTATATACTTGCCTTTTTAATTTTCTGCCTCTCTTCTATAACTGTATTTTACTCATGACATAATAACAGTAATAATTTCACTTAAGAAGTAGCAAATGCAAACACCACAGAATATATTAATTTAACAATTAATATATGTGGCTCCCTTAATGTATAAAAGTAATAAAATAAATATAAAATAGCTATAATTTTATGTGATTTCATTTTAAGTGTATAAAATTAATAAAATTTATTACAAATACCTATATAAGTTAAAGTTTATATAATCTTTACTCTTTTTATTTTACAAATAATATATAGTATATAAAGTTATTTTATATCAAATACTAATTACAAAACAACCTTATAATAGGAGGGCAATTATGTATAATAAAGTCAATGTAATGATTATACTTGCGTTAATTGTTCTTTTGATATTCTTATTTAATGATGTATCATCTATATCTATATTTAAAGAAACTATAGTAATTTATTTTAGATAAGAGTATTAAGAGGGTTGCATATTGGTATATTTTATACTAATATGCCACTCCTATATTGCATAAATTAATAAAAAAGTATATAATTTTTTCAATAATCTATTTTACCAATCTTGAAGATGTTCAAGTTCACTATCAGTAATTTGAGATATTGTTTCATTTCAATAGCAACTGGATTTAAAAGTTTCCTTCCAGTTGCTTAGTTAATTCTATATAACAAATTCTAAGAATACATTCTTAGTAATCTTTCTATTTCATATTTTATTTCATCAATTGTGTATTTTTTAGAATTCTCAAGTCTTATTCTTAGTTTTGTTTCATCCATTCCCATATACTCACTCATAAAGCTCTTAATTCCTCTAACTTTTCTATCCACTTCTAAAACTAAGTCTACATGAGTATTTGTTGGTACAAACACTAATTCTAGCTCATCTAATCTATTTTTAAAATAACCTCCAAGAGGCATAAATTCAAATTCTTGTACAAAGTTATATTTAATCAGTCTTGCTGGACAATGCTCATTTTCAACTTCTCTAAGATGGAATCCTAACTCTGATATAGCATTTAAAACGTTTACCATATATTCATTAGGTTCTACATTTATGTAATCTCTATCTGATGTATCTATTGCCCCTTGTATATCCATATATGTTGATAGCCATACTTTTGATTTGTGCTTTGTAATAGGTACTCTTTTATATAAAATAAAACTAAATGGAATTTCATATAATTCCTCTGGTTGTATAGTTTTATCTATTTTTATTTCACTTTCTTGAATACGTTGTGTTTTATTTACTTTTTTATCATCAACTTCTTGTTTGTAGTTAGTGTATACACCTATCGTTATGTCTTTTATATATTGCTCTACTTTACCACCTTTTATTTTACATATTCCTTCTATTCTTTTTCCTGGCATGATGTTTTTTGTGTGAACTATTGTGTCTATTTTTGTGCCACCTATACCAAGTGTTGTAGCCATCATTTTATCAAATATCCCCATTATATACCTCCAATATATTTTTAGTACCTATATTTTATACAAAGTTTAATGTTTTCTCAAACCTTAGAAGATATATTGTATTGTATTATCTTATTTTAAGTCCATAGGACGCCATAAAACGGTTTTGTTTCAATAAAATAAGCCCTATTGTGTAGGACTTTGATTTAATATCTATTATTCCATTTTAAATTAATGATTCCCCCATCTGAAACATTGAGTTAATTCATCTACCATCCGGATAACTTCATTATTAATATTATGGAACTTTAATTATTGTTACTCATATTAGTTTTACTAAAACTTAATATGCTATATTTTTGTATCCTATTTATTATTAATTTTACATTCACTTTCATATAAGTTCTTTATTAACTTTTCAGTTTTATATAACTCACCTAATATTGGATTATTATAATCGCTATAACTATCCATGTAAGCTCTTACTCCACCAATAATATTCATCTGTTTTATATCCTTATTATTCTCAAGAATATTTAATGCATTTTTATACCTTTTATAGATTAACTGCATAATGCCACTATTAATTTCGTCTGTATACTCTATTTCTAGTTTATCTATAACAATTTTTATCTGCTCCATTATTACTTTCTTTTTATCCACTTCGTTCACCTCATATTTACTTGGCACATCCCTTATTTCTTTTATCCAATCGGATGACCATCCATATGGTAATAAAATCTGGTCGCCGTCACCTACTAGTAATAGTAAGTTCTTGACATAAACTGTCAAGAACTTCACCCCTCGGCCATCCTAGTCAAGGTATTGCAATGACTTGACTTGCTACCATAAAGTTAGAAGGTCTACACATTTTTGTGTACCCCCCTTCATTTACTTAGTTTTTATATATTTTCATCACTAAAACTACTATAAACTTTCTTACCATTTATAACTTTGTAAGCTCAGTCACTTGTTAAACGGTTTTACGTAACATTAGCTAAGTATACAACTTATTAAATAAAACTAGCTACTATTTATATTCAAAACCATCTGGTAACGTTTAATCCTCAAAATAGCTATCTGCTTTAGCACTTGCTGGATTGAACATGTATACACATCCATCTTCTGCTACATACTCAAAGCCTCGTTCTAACCTATCATACTCTTTAGACATTTCGTCAATAGTTAATGTTTTATTTAAATGTGGTATATAATATCCTTTTTCTCTTGATTCTTTATATACCTTATCTTTTGTTGATTTCTCTTGTCTTGCTATTCTTTCTGCTTTTTTCTCACTTTGTGCTTCTTTTTTACTTTCTTCTATTATTTCCTTTTCACATTTTCCAACTATTTTTAACGCTTTTTTAGTTTGCTCTTCTGTTGCAAACTTATTAGCTTTTATTGACTCTACTTCAGAACCTAATATATAATCCGTTAAATAGTCTTTGCACTCCCTATACTTTTTCTTATTAAACAAATTGTCTGCTTTTATCAATAAATCATCTACTTTTTCTGTTTCTTTAAGATGTTTTTCTACTTCTTGCTTTAAGCTATCTATATCTTTTTTTATAGAATAATTCATATACTCCTTATCTATTGCATCTAAAATGCTACTTGCTTCTTTAATATTATCTTCTTCCTTTGCTAACTTAGCATCTTGATAGCCATTAATAATATTATATAACTTGTTTGCTTCCTTGTTTTTACTATCTTCGTCTAAAGCCATTTCTAATGAAAGTATTGCTTTTTCATACTCTTTACTTTCCATTAGTACCTTAGCCTGTTCAATTGATTTTTTCACCATATTATTTCCGCATCCAACTAGTGTTAGGCCTGTCATTAGTACTGCAAAAACTATAGAAATTAACTTTTTACTCATTATACTCCCCTTATTTTTCAGACATCTATTCCATTTTTAAATAACGTTGATGATACAGTGTTAATTACTGGTATTGGTAATTCCATAGCTGTAAAAGCATGTGAACTTAAGTGTATTGCATGTTTAGTAACTGCTAAAAGCTTACAAATTAAATTTTGCTTTATTAATAACATTTGAATTCTTCATAATCAGACATTCCTTCAAGTACGTCTCTTAAGCCTTTTTGCATTTGTTCTTGAGAAGGCATACTTATCTTTTTACGTTTTTTAACTTCATTTTCGACATTGTTTATCAATAAGTTTAATGCAAATTCCTTTCTACTAGAACTAGCAAACATATCCTTAAGAGTTGAACCTGTCATTTCACCTTTTAAGTTATCTATAATATTTTCAGCTTCCATTTTACTTAATAAATAGTCTTCTGCAATTTCAGTGAATGTTTTTTCTATAATGCGTACCATTTCTTCTGCATCATCTTCAACAAATTTACTTACAACAGAGTTTGACACCTTACTTGCTGCACTTCCACCAGCAAAAGAACCAAGTAATCCTCCTACAAATCCACCTACCGCCGTGCCTATTATAGGAACAACGGAACCAGCAAAAGCCCCAGCAGTGGTCCCACCTACCCAACCTGCAGTACCACCAGCTACTGCAGATGCTGTATTAGTAATATTTTTAAATAATTGTTGTCCTGATATTCTTCCTCTAAAAATATTAACTACATCTACTGATGATAATACGACAACAGAAACTGCACTTGTTATTGCATTTCCTCTTAACATTTTCGATGCACTTTTCATCGCTGCCGCACCGTAAATATTAGACCCGCTTCTAAATGCATTTACCAACATAGCTGATGCCTTAGGTCCCATAATATTAACTATAGCTTCTGAACTTCCAATTAAAGCACTATTTAATCCTGCTTTGGATAATTGACTACTTAAAATAGCTGTAATAAATGTAGTCCCACCCACCTTTAATCCTGAATAGGTTGCTGATTTTAAAGAAGTATCAAAAGTTTCTCCATTCCAAATACTAGTTGCAAAAGTTAGCACTGTACTTAATCCAAAAGCAGTTGTTGCAATAATTGCACCATTAACAGCGTCAAAAGTTATTGATTCTACTGTGCCAAACTTAGCAATATTTTTCGCTTGCTCATATGTAAAGTGACCTTTTCTAACAATATTTTTTGCTTCATTAGGATCTGTTACTCCTGGAACTTCACCATTTCTAATTCTATTTTCCATCGCCTGTATAGCTGAATCATATTTATCAGATGGAACTTCAATTTTCATTGGAGAACCATCTGGATTAATATACTTTAATCTGCCATTTTCAAAACACTGTTGAATACATTTAGATCCAGAATTGCAATATTTTGATTGAATATTAATACCATCAACTACTCTGTCTGCGCCAAATTTTGCATTATCATCACCAACAATTTTTGCATTTTTTCCAGATAATTTATCGTAAATGTGATTATCTCTTTCAGCTGCAAATCCATGTCCTCTAGGAGTATTAAACTTATCCATGCCATAAATTGTACTTGCATTGCTAACATTTCCATAGACGACACCACTTGCTTCAGCCCCTATAACTTCAATAATACCTAGATCTATTTTGTTTTCGATATCTTTTAATGTCTTTTCAATATCACGTCCATTAACTTCATAATATTCTTTTATTTGTTTTATACCCATGCCAGTCTTGGCTTGTATATCCTTAATACTTCTTTTATTATAACCACTAAACATACCACTTGTCTCAGCGCCTATAACTTCAGTAATATTTGAATCAATTTTACTTTGAATATCTTTTTTTAATGTTTTTTCAACATCACATCCATTAGCTTCATAGTATTCTTTTTCTCTTTTTAGGCCCATGCCAGTTTTAGCTTGTATATCTTTAATACTTCTTTTATTATAATCACTAAACATACCACCTGTCTCTGCGCCTATAACTTCAATAATACCTAAATCAATTTTATTCTCAATATCTTTTAATGTTTTTTCAATATCACATCCATTAGCTTCATAGTATTCTTTTATTTGTTTAATACTCATACCAGCCTTAACTTGTATATCCTTAATACTTCTTTTATTATAATCACTAAACATAATCACATCTCCTCATTAATTTTACTTATATCATAATTTTTCTAGATAAATTTGCTACTAAATTTTTTGTAGGAATACATTTATATATTGTTTATGCATTAATAATACACACTTCTCATCTTTTCAATAGTTTCAATCATTTCTTCTCTAAACTTATCAGAACCGATAACCTCTACAGATTCCCCCTGGCTCAAAAGCCACATTTTTATACCTTTCCCAAATAACTCTGCCTCTACTGTATATTCTCCTTTTTCCTCTACTATTGTCGCATCAGGCAATCTATCTTCAACTGCCTCGATGGATCTACCTGTAAATCTAAACTTTACCCTTTCCAGTTTTCCTGTTTGCATAAATTGAATTGACTTTCTAAACTCTCCATCTTGGAATCTTTTGCTATAATCCACTTTATATTTTTCATCAGTAATGACTAAATCTTTTATTCTGTCTACTCTATAAATAGCAGGGTATTCATAGCTTTTTCCTTCAATAAAAGCTATCAGGTAAAAATAATACTCTGAAAATAACAATCCTTGTGGACAAACTTTTCTTTTCGAAACTTCTTCTTGTAATTTTCCATCACTACCTATTTTAAAATACCCAATACTCAATATTTTTTGTTCTTTTATAGCATTGCTTATTTTCCATAACTTACTTAAAAGTTTCTTGCCGTGTTGTGGTGATTTATAGTGATGTAACTCATTTCTAATAATTATTTCAATTTTATCTTTATCTTCGCTTATACAGTTTTCAAGGAGCTTGTCTAACATATCTTTTAACTCAGTCTTTATAAAACCCCTACTTTCTAGAAGAACCTTAGAGATAGCTAAAACTTCATTTTCATTGAGATTTTTTTCATGTTTACCTCTAAGAATATATCCTCCTTTTTCTTTATCTGTTACAATTTCCTCACCTACCAACTCTCCATCAGGCTTTTCAACAAACTTTTTAACATCTTGCATATACCTATAAAAAGTTCTTTCATTAATATTAAATTTGTCTATTACCTCACGCTTTCTAACTACTTTTCCTTCAAATAATCTATTATAAATATATAACAACACTTCCCCTTTAAATCTCTCCATATAAAAATGTTACTCCTTTAAATAGTATATCTTAATTTATTCTTTTATTATTTTTCTACATTTATCGCATAATTCCTCTTTTTTCCCCTTTTTATCCTATACATTTCTCTATCTGCCATTCTTATTAGATCCTTACTAGTTAACTTTTCTTCTGTTTCTTTACTGTATTCATAAAATCCATAGCTAAGGCTCAAGTTATATTTTTCATTATTTTTATTACTTTCTTCTATTAATTTTATTATTCTCCCCCATACTGTATTGACTTCTTTCATTGTTGTTTTAGGAAATACTACTAAAAATTCATCACCTCCCATTCTAATTGCAAAGTCAGTTTTCCTAATACTTTCTTTCAAAATTTCAGCTACACTTATTAATAGTTTGTCCCCTTGTTCATGACCAAAAGTATCATTTATTATCTTTAGTCCATCCACATCAATAAAGGAAATAACCAGATTTTCATCATTATCTTTTGCTAGTTTTAATTCTCTTTCTAGTAACCCTAAACCTGATTTTCTATTTAATACTCCTGTCATGGAATCTATACTAACTAAGTAATTTAATTTTTTATTTTCTAACCTTAATTTCTCTAGCATCTCATCTTTCTGTATCAAAATCTCAATAAGTTTTTTTCTATTCATATTATAATAATTCACTTACTCTCCCCATCCTTAATATTTATATCATTTAACTTTATCTTAATTATACTTATACTCAATGACACAGACTGTCAGTGAAAATAATAATTCAAAATTTTTCAAAATAAAAAGCCACTAACAAAGAAAATGAACTTCTTTGGTTAGTGACCAATATTAATATCTATTCAATTTATACTTATTTTTAATTATTGATTATTTTTAGCTATATTGTTTTAGTAATCAAAATCGGTAATTTTGTACCGATTTATACCTTTTATATATTATTTATTTACATAATGTAATTAAATATAAACTCTATTGATACTCAGCGGTTTTCTACTTATAGATTTTCTATAAGCAAATACTATACTTACTTGTGTATTTCTCCATCTTATTCAAAATACACTCGCCATTATCGCTTCCCTATAATATTTTGCAATTTTTATATATTAACTTATATCACAATATTTTTGAATCCATATGATTTATTATTGTAAGCGTAAAATGAATAAAATAACTAACATTAATATCAGTTGTTTTCTCATTTTGTGTATTAATTTTCAATATTATAAAAATTATCCAGCAAATGTTAAATAAGTTACTTTGCCGTTTATAGTGCGAAAGAAAAATGCTTCTGAGTTCATGTTTTGTCCATTGTCATTAAAATACTCTATTTGTTTATCTCGATTACCTACCCAATCAAGTCCTAGATCTACATTGTCAGAAAGTTTAAAAATTCTCTTTTGGTCTTTTATATGTTTGATTTATGAACTTCCTTGTGAATTACAATCAAGGGAACCCCATACAATTAAGTTGTTATTCTCTATTATTAATTTATATACACATGCTCCTTCCGGTTTAGATGAATATCCCATATTATTTTTACTTAGAGATAAAGCATTGTATTCTTTTGTTCCTTTTTGTCCAGCTTCCTCTAACAATGCCTTATCTTCACTTAGTCTTACTGATTCTTCTAATTGTTTCATAATTTCTTGCTCGGACATATCTTGTTCTTTCTTCACATTTTGGGCTTTAGTAATATCTGTACCTTTAAAGAATACTTGCTTATCACAACCATCTATTTTAATTTTGTATATTGTATTAAAATTATCATCGTTTATTTTATAATAAATCCAACCATTATTAATGATAATAGCCATCTCTTATTCCTCATTATTATTTCCCCTTTTATCCTGATTACATTATTTGATTTATAGCGTAAGAATTATTAAAATATTTAAATACATGTAAGTCTTTTTCCATTATATATAATTACAAATTTCCCTGTTTCAAAATCTTTAACCGTACAAATATAATTATGTTTATGTAAATTTCCATCGAAATAGATACAATCGGCTTGTGGTGTAAATACTCCATGTCCACCTTTATCTCTATAAAATTTTATATTTCCAGTAAACTCTCTTTTCTTATAGTTCATGTGTGTTTCTTCTTTTTTATTTGAATCACTTTTTTTATTATTAGTAGAAGAAGATCTATTGTATTCTGTGTTTACATCTGTATTCGATTTTCCAATCATAGAAAATGTGACAAAAATAATTCCACAAATCATTGCTGCCATAATGATCCACGATAATAATGGAATTACATTTTGTATAAAAAGTAAAACAAGTGGTATCAATCCCAAAGAAATTGCTCCATATAATGCTATATATCCAAGCATCCATCTATTTTTATCGCTGATAAGTAAAATAAAAAAAATTGATACTATAATCATACAAATAATTATAGATATATTTAAAAATAACTTTATGTTCATTCCATCAATAGCTTTTAATATATTTATTTCCTGCTGTTTTGTTAATCCAATCTTCCTTGTATTTATTGCCCAGATAATATATGCTACTATTGCAACTAATGTTCCTGCAATAAGGTCAATAGACATAATAGCTCGTTTAGTAATAGATGCATTTTTAAAGAAAGCCATTAATACAAGTATCAACTCAAATGTAAGAAATATTAAAATTAAATTTTTTACTAAACCATTAATTATTATATAATAGGTTCCACTTGTAAAAGCTTCTTTAATCCCATAGTTTTTAATAATACTTATTTGATTCGTATATCCACCATTAATAATAAAAATTATGTACGCAACAACAAATCCTAAAATAGCTGCTATCAATGCCAATACAGGAAATATTATACCTAAATTATTAATAGGATCATTCTTGAAATTTTTTACTGCTCCTATAAATCTTTCTTTTGTTTTTAAACACCAACTAATCATTGTTATATTTTCCCCCCTCGTATAATAATGTATATAAATTAGGCTTCACATCTAAACTTTATATTTATTGCAATTCTTACTCCTAAAAGCGTTAGCCTACATTATTATTAATATTTTTTATTATTTTTTAAAAACTGATCTCGTAACAGATAGAGTTTTTCGTAGTATTCAGCTCATAATTACATAATTTACGATACTTTTCAATATTAATAGGTTGTCCTTTATCATTGTAGTCATGGCTATTATAGCAAAGTTGCTTTAGCACATCATCTGCCAATAATATTAATTTTTCAATATCATTGATACTAACAGCTTCAAGTTTATTGATTTGCATTTTTATTTATCCTTCCATACTAAATTCATCAATTTTCATCATCATAGGGAAAAATTAGCCTTTGCCCAGTTTCTGTGATGCTATAATACTTATTTTGTTCTGTATCCACTGCAATCACTGGAATTATTCCACTTTCTAAAACTGTTCCATCTATGTAATAATGTGACTGCCCATCAAAGTAAATATCATGGTAACGAGGGTTTTGTGAAATAACTGATGTCCCAACATGACCTGCAATAATATCCATATAAAATTCTCCTGTCTCAGCTGGGAATTTTTCTATAAAAGTATAATCATCTGTACCGTACTCCCACATATCTTCGGCTTCTTCATCAATGCCAGCATGGCAAAATATTTGTTGATCTGTTACATAGTAATACGGCAAAGACATCATCCAAGTAATATATCTGTCATCTTCTTCTCCTTGATTACGATCTTCATCAATAGCCCATCGACCCCTAATTGCCATTTCTTCATGGTTTCCCATTAATGCTATCACTTTGTCTCTGCCATACTTGTTTTGCAAGTCCATTATTTTATTTAATACACCATAGCTATTAGGTCCATGAATATAATCACCTAAAAGAATCAGCATGTTATTATCTGATAAATCTATTAGTTCTAGAGAGTATTCAAACTGTTCTAAGCATCCATGAATATCACTTATTGCATATATTAACATAATACTCCTCATTTCTTTTTATTAAATTAATTTTTTAGTTTCTATTTTTCCTTAAGAACTGATTTAGCTTTATTTCCTATCCTTAATCCCCTTAATTTTATCATTCTTGTCACATTAGTGAAAAACTCATTAAATTGATCACCTTTTGGAAGCGGATTAGCAAAACTATGATTTTCCCAAAACATTATCGGCTCTTTACAAATGTCATTGCCTTCATTATCAATTTCCATGTATACAAAATCTTGTAAATAATTTTTTATTATAAATTCATTCCATGATTCAAAACTGTCTAACCATTCCTTACATTTAGCAAAAATTTCTGTGTCTTTAGTTGTTTTTAGAAGAAATTCTAAAGCTTTATATCCATTCCCAGTTTCACTCTCATTATCTGAATTCTTAGGATTGTAATAATTGTATATGGATTTCAGTGTTAAATCCCAATAATCCCATTCTGCATTTATACGTTTTTTCCCATTTGGATTTGCACTCCTATTTATATTAAATTTTTCTGGTACTGGGATGAAATTAGCCATTGTGTGATTTAATCTCAAAAACTCCTTACATTCATCTGAAAGCAATGCTTCAAATTCCTTCATATTTTTTTTAATATATGAATACCACCCCATTTTTCTCTGTTCTTTTGGAACATACCCATTTATATCCAAAAGAAATTCACCCGTTTGTTTCCTAATGTCTCCTTTGGGTGCATTTTCTTGTATATATGCTTTTAAAGTTGTCCAAAATGATGTCATTGTATCACCAAAATATATCTCTACACCCTTGTCATATTCTTTATTTTTATTAATTTGGTACTTATACTTGCTAGATTGTTTATTTATTAATTCTTCTGTGCCTAAAAAATCAAATACCAAAGTATATATAAATACTGACCTTAATGAAACATCGCAATCTATACCCAAAGAGTTAGCTTTCATTTTATATATAATTATTCTCTTTAAATCAGAATCATCTGAATTAATTTTCAAAATATCTTCAAATTCATTTTTTGTATCATATAAACCAATTTCTTCAACTGATGCGTCTCTCAAACATTTCTTTATCTCTTCCAATTTTTCACTCATAATCTACTCCTTTTTATAATACTTATTTTTCAAATTCTTATATCATATTTCTCCACCATATTTTTTAGTATGCTAATTACATCATCTCTTACAAAGATAGGACTAATTACTTCCACATAATTACAATACTGCATTGCCCAATGAACTACTGCATTTGGGCTACATACGACTTCAATTTCATCATAATTCTCATCTATTTTTTTCTTAAATGTATATTGATCTCCAAACCAATCGTGAATTATTGTGTACTTATGATTCTTCACTTTTAATCCGATTGTCATTGGATCATCATAAAACATATTCATATGCTTTATCATAAAATCCTCTGGATTCCATACTTCACTTATACCTCTAACATTTCTAATGCTTTTCCTTCTAATTCCTTTTGTATTATCTTCTTTAGGAATCTGGATATCTGTCATCAAGTCAATTCTATAAATAGACGTATTTTCATATGGTTCTGTATTTGCCAATAAATAATATTTTCCATTATATGCAGCTATATAATAAGGACTTATTACATATCTAGAGGATCTACTATTTTCCAATTGTTTTGCTCTATTATATCGATTAAAAAAAAATGATATTTTTACTTTATCTTCAATAGCTTGTTGAATTGTTATAAGATTTTGTTTCAATATTTTTTTGTTTATAGTAGAAAACTGTGGAACAGTATTAATGTGATTTGTTTTATTTTTGTAGTATTTGCTTGTAAGTCCCTTTACTTTTTCAATAATAATTTTTGATTTTTCATTGCTTAATGTCTTTGAAAATTGAATTGCTTCAATTATACTATCAACTTCATCCATAGAAAATTCATGCACATAACGTAAATTTGTCATTCTCAATTCTTTAGAATCAAACTTGTCATATCCAGGAAAAACAATTCTAAAATCATCTTTTGAAAATTCATCATATGTATATGGATTTAATGCTAGTCTTAATTCTTTTAATGTTTTATTAAGAGTTTTTATATTACAATCATAATTTCTTTGTTTTAATTTAAAAAGTATTTTATCTTGTGTCAAGGAATGCTCTTCGTCAGTTTCTTTTTTTAGTATTTTTAGTATTTCCAACGCTCGTACTATTGCACTATTATTAGGATAGTTGCTCATATATAACTCCTTTTTATATTTTAATGTGTAGTATATTATTTTTTCCTATTATATATATCGTCATAAAAATCTAGTTCTTTATATCTAAGAACATAATTAGATATTGATACCTAATTATGTTCTTTCTTCCTAAAAACAAAAGTAAAATTACTAATATTAATACCAATACTCATTATAAAATCTAATATTACTACAACCAATCTCCCTTAGCAAATCTGTTACTTTGTTTATTTCTTTTTTTAAACCTGAATTTGTTAGGTAATTAGAATACAAATTAAAATATAGTTCTTTATATTTAAATGCAATTATAGTTCTGTCCCCTTGACTTTTTTCTTCTTTATTTATACGGCAAGTATAGCAAATGTTAGAGAACTGTCTGTATGCTTCATATGTATCTACTGGCATAGACCACATATCAATAACACGTTTTTCTGTTCTCTTTCCCCTCGAATAATCTAAATATTTTATATTATCATAGTTCATATCAACAGGGTATAAAGAGCAATCATTAGAAAAATACATGGATGCACCTAAGTTATATTTACTAATCAAAGTCATAAATTTTTTAAATATATTATTCCATCCGTTAAATATATCAAATATTTTTTCTGATCTAATTGTTAAGATATGTTTCGATGGACAATAAACTTCTTTATATGGCGTCCTATTTACATTACATATCTTCTCTATTGTGTCTGTATCTAAATTTTTTATTTTACTCACACACTTATTATTGAAAAAAACTTCCACATCATCAGCACCATCATCATAAAACATATCTAAGACTTCATATGCTAATTTCTCTATTTTTTGCTTTGTTATTTTTATATCTATACTTTTATTCTTTTCAATACCTTTAAGACAATAAATATAGTCATGAATTTGGCTTGAATATTCTTCTATATCCCAATCGTCATCGTCTTCTATAATTTCTATATCCTCATTCTCTTTAGGTTGTAAATAAGATGAAGACATTTCACTAAATCGATCACAATATTTACATGAATATTTATCTTCACATTTCCAATGTATCGCTTTTAATCCTGTCTTATTATAAAATTCTTCTAAGTCACTTGATTCATATGATGTAGGAATTAACTCCATTAAGTTTTGTATTTGCAAATAGGAATTAAATTTTTCTAAATTTCCTTCACTTAATTTTATCTCATCATTATTAATATATTTCTGTACAGCCTCAACATTTTTGATTATAAATCTTATTCTCTTCATTATTAAATCTCCTTTTAAATTTTAGTAGTTTATTCACTTTTCAAGGTTCAATTACTTATATTCTAACAATTACAATCTCCACATTCTTACGTATTCTCCTCATTAAACTATATTTTTTTTAATTTTTTCAAATTAAATATTGCATAGTCATAATAAATTATAATGTGAATTATTTTATATAAAATAAAAATAAGCAATTTAAAATATCCTCGATTAAATTAAGGATATCTTAAATTGCTTTTATGTTATTTTCTATCATATGTTCAATTATTGATGCATACCACCAATCCCCAATTTTCAATGGATAATACCCAAGAACATTACCAATTACTCTAGCTTCTTTGATTGGTTCTTTTCCAAGGTATTTATAAGAATTTTTCTTCAATACCTATTAATTTCTCTTTACTACTGCTCTCGGAGGACTATTCTCTCCTATGATAATATAAAACTTAATTTAGATAAGTATAATAAATGTTTAAATGTTAATACGAAAGTGGTTCTTTCCACTATTAGTTTATTTCTATTTATTCTTCCGTTAAAATAACCTTTGTTTTAAGTGTTTCAAAGCTACATTTGCCATACATAATTCTTTTTATAACTTTTACTGCTAATATACTTCTTTGAATTTCTGCAAAGAAACTGTTAATTTCGCTAATATTTAATTTCATATTCTTTTAAATTAATTTATCTAAATCACTTGAATTACCATTAAACAACATACTTTTAAAATTATCAATTATATCTAATACTATTTTTATTTCTTCATATTTATTTAATAAAACTTTAAAACTTTCGAAATTAATCGTTTTTAAATATTTATCTTTATTGTATAGTAAGTTCAACAAATCTTTGCTATCAATATAGTCAGTCAACTGAATATCTTATTTATTTAGAATATTATTTCTTAAATATGGAATATAGTGTCTTACATTAGAATATCCCACCTTTGTATCCTTGTGATTTTATATCTAAATAAATTTATTAGCATTTGATCCATTTTTCGTTATTTTTAAAATAGAATCTTCATAATTTCCTCATAAAGTATAGCATCTTTATTAGAAATTTTAATGTTATCTGCTAAATAATTTATTCTTATTGTTGTGATACACTTCACAACCCTATATCAAAAAGACCTAGACCCTGCATCACAAGATCTAAGCCTTTCACCCCTAACCTATCACTCCCTCCTTCCTAAGCACATACTTCACCTGCTCCTTACTAAGATCATATCTCACCCTTAACCTGTCCAAATTCTTTCCATTATACTCCTCAATAATTCTTCTATTCCTATCTCCCATAATCATTTTGCTATACACAGGAATGTATACACAGCTGCCTCCATACATTTTGCAAATCTGCAAGAAGTTTTCCATTCCCACTATATCTGCCATTGTATGTAAGTTATAAGGTATATCTTCCATTAAAACATTCATATTTATTCCTCCCAAACTAGGTGTTCCTACATAGCGTTCCTTGGTCCGTTCCTCGGGGTCAAACTTTTCTATATACGTATATACGTGTATATGTGTGTTCGTGTGCCTATTTCTTATATATTTTATTATTTATTACTCTAGTATATATTATAAGAACAAAAGAACACTATCAGTTACACACCTGTATTTTACTACATTACAACTTGTTGCCTTGATTATGTTCCTATCTCGTTGTGGGAAACATAGGCACACAATGTTTAGTTCCCATACCTCTTGTTTAGTTCCTATGTTCTTAGGATGATTTTCTAACAAATGTTTTTTGAGGACCGTATAATGGGTATCTTGTTTTTCCAGATTTATTGGTAGATATTTTTCCCCATCCTCCAATACGGTTTATAATTCCTTCAATTTCATAAGAGTCTATTCGTCTTAAGTTTTGACGTTCCTTATAAAAACACTCGCACCATATCTCCATAGTACATACTTTTTCTCTTTTAATAGTCACTTTTAAATCTTGACTAAGTTCATCACCACTAAGAAAACTACGTCTTTGGTATAGATCCATTTCGTCCCAATTACTTGGTAGTAACTTTTCCAGATAGTCTATAACTACACCTTCTCTATCATCTCCTTCCATTGCACCTTGTTGTGCTATACTAGCCTCTATGGCTGCTTTTCCTTTTAAAAATAAAATTTCCCCTTCTTTATATTTAACAATTGCTTCTGCCCAAATTTGATCTGTCTCTTTTAAATCCCACGATTTGTATTTTCCTCCACCGCTTACGTCAACTGGCCAGAATCTTCTGTTTCCTGTTATATCTCTTAGAAATCCACTTTCTGCATTAGTTGTACCAACTATAATATTGCTTCTTGGGTGATTTTCCACAGTTACTCCATAGGCTTGGCGGAATTTATCATCTGTTCTTGTTATAAATGATTTAATTGTTTCTAAATCTACTTTTTTCATTCCTGCCAGTTCTCCCAGCTCCAATATCCAATAGCCTTGGAGTTTTTCTGCTGCTGTTTTGTCTTTCATGTCTGTTATAGATAATGAATCTGAATACCAATCTTTGCCTAAAATTGAGAATAAGGTGGATTTTCCTATTCCCTGAGGACCACAAAGTACTAATATTGAGTCAAACTTTATACCTGGTTCATATATACGAGCTACTGCAGCGCAGAGAGTTTTTCTTGTTACTTCTCTTACATATTCCGTGTCATCTGCCCCCAAATAATCTACTAAAAGTGTGTCTATTCTTTCTATACCATCCCAAGTTAATTTACTAAAATACTCTTTAATAGGATGATAATTTCTTTTTGAAAAAATTACTGCCAAAAGTGCATCCTTGAATTTAGCTGGAGACCAAATCCCATAAACTTTTTCAAAGTACAATTTTGCACAAGCCAAATCTCCATCAAACCATCCTGATTTTGATTCTTTCCAAGGAAGTTTTCCAATAACATCTATGGAAGATTTCAGCTCGTTATATACAATATTTTTTAAATTAGGATCATATTGAATAATTGTTGCTATATTTGATAAAGTACTTTTTACTTTGCCATGTTTGTCTAACTCCAAAAGCTCCTGCCAATCTTTATTTTCCTCCTCATCCTCCACCACATCAAACTCCATAGAGGCTAGTTCTTTCCTCTCCTTTGACAATAGCAACCTTACCTTCTCATCATTTACAGTAAACTCCTCCATAGCTTTATACGAAGGCAGATTTACACACTCCTCATTCCCCTCCACATTTTCATCCAAATGACCAAACTTATGAATTCTCACCATATCAAAAGCGTTAACCAACTTGTCACAAGCTGGGTCTGTAGCGTGGTGAGAGTAAGCAAATTTGTTATCATAAACAACTACTCCTGCACAAGAATTGGCTGGGATGTAATCATATCTGCCCTCCATTTCACTTTTTTCATATATATTAGAAAGAAATTTTTCCACAACATCTTCTATACTATAAGCTCTGCAAAATGCACCTACCAAACCCTCTTTTTCAAGAGGATCTGCTTGTTTTTTTACATCATGTTTTATAATAATATTTTGTCTGCTAGATACGGGCCACTGTCTAGAGTCTGTCCAGTCTTTGTATTTGTGCAAAACATCATCTGGATTTAATAAATCCCCTTTTATTTCCTCAAAAATAAATTCTCCATCCATACTAGTGGATGGCCAGTACATCAGTCTGCTTGCTTCGTAAGTTGTATCGTCAAATAAATCAATTCCTATTTCCTTTGCTATCATTCTGGAAACTGCACAGTATTCTTTCGGGCTTATGTTTCTACTTAGGGGGATTATTAGTCGAAGTCTTGGCTTTTCTTTTGTGTTTTTGTGTGTGGAGTAAAAATAAGAAGTGAAAGGGAAAAACATTTTTATTTCGTCTATAATACCTACTGTGGCATAGTCCATATCTAGAGTTAGGCCACTTCGGCTTATGACACAATCTTTTTTTCGTCTGTTATCTTTTAATTTACCAAGTACAAATCCTCCCACGTCTTTGATATCATCTTGCTTTTCCTTTGTAAGATTTCTGTACTGCTCCATAGTTTCACTTGTTCTAGTTGTGGATGATATTAGTTTTATAAATTCTTCTAAATCTATCTTTTCATACTTCCATATTTTATCTTTTCGAGATTTCCCTATGCTTATATCTATCTTCATTTTTTACTCCTTTCTATATGGGTGCATTATTTTTCAATTTGTATAAATTAAGGGCATTTTAATATTATTGTCTTTAATAATTGAAAGAGGTTGTAATATTATTTCCTACTAGGAATATAACAAGTTTAGACGTTTTCTTGTTATATTCCTAGATTTGTATTTTTTATTACCTTGTTGTTTTTTTAGCCTGTTATTCTTTCTTATAAAAGTCGCATTTGTAGCCTTCTGCTCTTAGGGGTAGGTTATTAGCCCATGGTGGGACTATTGTCATTATGTCACATATTTCATCCACTGTTTTTTCATCCTTTTTCACTTCCACAACTACCTCATCGTGAACATGCATAACAATATCCCCTCCTTTGTTTCTTATGTTCAACATGGCATAAGCTAAAATATCTCTGCTTATTCCCTGTACTATATTTTCCACTAGTTTTGGTCCATAGGTTTCAATTCTTGTCCATTTTTTCTGCTCACCTATGCCTTCATAAGTTAATGAATATGTGCCAAACTTATTTTTTCCCATTCTAGGTTTTGCATAAGCCAGTCTTCTACCACTGGGAAGTTTTATAAAAAGCATTCCACTTTCATAGGAAAAAGTGATTTTCCCCACAGTAACTGGCATTTTCTCCTTTACTGTTTTTATGGCTGCATTTCCCACATCCCACCAAAACTTAGTAATATTAGAGTTTACTCTTCTCCATTTTTTCACCAAGGGTAATAATTCTTCTTCTTTTAAATCCTTTTCCAAAGCTCCCATAATTGTTAATGCTCCCACAGATCCACCATAGCCCAGTGCTAACTCGGCAATCTTACCTTTTTGTCTTAGGCTGCTTCCTTTTGTAACTTCATTTATAGGTACATTAAAAATCTCTGCTGCTGATGCTTCGTATATTTTGCCATGACTTTCAAAGATCTTTATTCTCCACTGTTCATTGCTAATCCAAGCCAAAACCCTGGCCTCAATAGCACTAAAATCTGCCACCACAAACTCATAGCCCTCCCTTGGTACAAAGGCTGTTCTTATAAGTTGGGACAGTATGTTAGGTGTGGTTTCTTCCAAAAGTTCCAGCTTTTCATACTCTCCACTTTTCACCATATCTCTTGCTAAACCTAAGTCTTTTATATGGTTTTGTGGAAGGTTTTGCACTTGAACAAGTCTTCCTGCCCATCTGCCTGTGCGATTGGCTCCATAAAACTGAAACAATCCATGAACTCTTTTGTCTTTTGTAACACATCTTTTTATGGCTTCGTATTTTTTCACCGAAGTTTTGCTCATTAACTGCCTAAGTTTTAAAACTTCTTTTACTTTTCCTTCACTTATTTTTATTAATTTTTTCACGGATTTTTTGTCCAAACTATCAGTCATAACTCCCTGGTCTTTTAGCCAGTTTTTCATTTGTAATATGGAGTTGGCATTTTCTATTTTTGTTAATTCATAAAGTTTGGAGGTGATTTTTTCTTTGTGTTTCAAATCACATTCTAGGGCTTTGTTTACAAAATCCATATCAACAAGTATGCCTCTGTCGTTTATCTCCTGATCTATTTTATAAATTTCCATTTCACTATGACTTATGGGAAATTTACTTAGTCTTTCTCTAATTTGTCTCTCACAAATCACATCTCTTATACAATATTCTTTAAATATTTTCCACTTATCTGGTGCATCTCTTGGCAGATTTCTTTCTTTATAGTTGTTATTTTTAGTAGGTTTGCAAGGTATGGAAAAAAATTTTATTAAATCTTTACCTTCCTTCATTTTTTTACTTTTTATATTTAATATATCTCCCACACTTTCCAAGGATGCTGGCAAAGCTAGCATGGCTGATTGAACTTGTGTACAAAGCCAAGACTGTGGTGAAAGGTCTATTCCCAAATATTTTGAAAGACAAGTTCTCTCAAATACAGCATTAAAAGCAGTTTTTATAATTTTTTCCTCTTGTAATGCCTTAATAACTTTCTCTGGCAACTTTTCTCCTTTTGCCAAGTCCACAATTTCCACCTGGTCATTGTTAAAAGCATAAGCAAATAGCAAAATCTCAAAACTGTCGCAGTCACTATAAGCATAAACACCACACTTTGCTAAATTCACCTTCGAGAATGTTTCTATATCAATTGATAAAATATCCACTTTCTCCTCCCCTTAGCTCAGAAAATCTTCTTCGCTGATTTCACCAAATTCATCCTTGGCACTTACTCTCTCACCTAAGATCTCACCATCTTTTATCTTTTGGATATTGCCCAGACTTGCTCCTATTCCCATGTTTCCATCTGTGTTATAACCATAAAAAGTAACACTAATACGACCATAACAACCAGAGTAAACTTCCTTTTCATCTAAAATAGGCTGGACCTTTTTGTCCACCACTTCAGGTTTTCTTTTATTGTTTGCACCTAAAAAATAACATCCTCTATAAGCCTCGTCATTTGGGCGCTCCAAGTCACCATCTCTAAGGGGTATTTTCAAATTACTAGGAATTTTTCCATTCCATTTAGATGCATGGTCCTTTTTTGTTTGGTCAACTGCCTTCATAATTGATTCAATTGTTTTAATATCACTCTTTGGTATTATTGCTGATACAGAATACTTTTCTCCATACTCACTGGAAACATTAGGCTGAAAACAATATAGATAAGAAAATCTACATGGTACAATCACCTTTCTCAAATTTGTGTTTTTACTCATATTTACTCCTCCTTTAGTGTGTTTTTTACAGATTATTTTATTTTATAAAAGTTATATCAAACAAATTTTCTATAAAAAAGAACAAATATTCTGTCCAAATGACTAAATTATTGCTATAATCCATAATATAGAAGTTATTTTTCCAAATATTTTTTTTATAACTTTTATACTTAAATAATAAAACCAATTGCTAAAGAAGTAATCGGGACAAAATTGGGATAAAATCAGGGCAAAATTGGGATAAAATTTAAATGGTTATAGGAGGAGACCTATGTATACTTTGAATTTTGCTACTTATGCAAAAACAATAAAAAAAGGAATGTGTAATGCTACAAACATTGAAGTGACAAAGCTTCTACTGGACTTTATTGTAAATGAGGAAACAGTTTTGAACAAAGAAGGGGATCAATACCACATAAACAACTACTATGTAAATGATACTATATAGATGTACATAAAATGGAATATAAAAATGTACAAAATTATACAAATTTCTGCTATCCTTATCCCGGGAGGGATAGCCATGATTTTAAATTTAATAGGACAAATTAATATA
>NZ_JAHZMO010000036.1 GCF_020748185.1 Terrisporobacter petrolearius
TTCTTTTTCCTTCGCTAAGCTTTTGTTTTCTTTTTCCCATAATAAAACAGCCTCCTATAATAATTAAATATTATCATAGAAAGCTGTTGAATTTTGTTATTTACAGAGTTTTTTTCACACACTCTTTGATTATTATATGTATTATAGCACTATGTCCTTTTAGTACTTCTCTTTATTTTAAGGTATCTTAGCCTATGTTATCTATATAAAAATTCGCTACGTTCATATCGCCAACGAGATGCCTTCGTTAACACTTCAGGCAACTCCGTTGCTCAAATACATGATGTTCAATAGCTTCAATAACTTCTCCAGCTACTTTAATATAAAGTATTGTATCTGTTTCTTTTGCAAGAATTTGTACTACTTTTTGGGTTTGCTTTTCTTTGTAGCTACCTTAACTTTCCTAACTGCTTGTCATCAACATCTAGCTCTTAATTAATTCATTATTATTAGAATGGACTTGATAAAAATACTAATATTTTTATCAAGTCCATAGTTTTTTTACACACTTCAATTTGATAGTACACTTTTCTACATAATTTTTATACTTAATAGTCATATAAGTAGAACGCATCTATTTTTAAATTTTATTAAATCTAAATAAAATATGTATTTTATCTTATGTTTTTATTCTGTTAACACTGATTATTCAATTGTCCAGTTATGGACCAATAAACTTCCATATTAATTTCTTCTAAATTGGATATATCATCTTCGCCACCTAAAAATAATGGAACTTTATACCCCATACAATAATTTAATTTTGCATTTTTACCACAATATTCAACCCATTCTTTATAAAATGTAGATGCTAAGCATGCATCATTATATACTGGGATTTCTACATTAAGAAATTCTAGTATATCACAAGGAATGTTTAATACTTCTCCTGCTCCTATTTCAAACATTAGTATATTTCTATCTCTCAAATCAATTGCAAAGCATCGTCCTAGCCAATCATACCCAAATAAATCAAATTTATCTTTAAATTTTGGATAGGCTTCTGTGACTATTTCACTCCATTTATATAAGTCTCTTTTATTAAATAATCTAAATATGCCATCTCCAAACTCCATTCCTTCAAAGTTATTTAATAATGTTTCATATGGACTACCTTCTATTTTATATTCAATATGTTTGTCAAAAAAATTTAAAAATTTACTAAACATTTTTACTTCTCCTTTAATCTATTGTAAATTTACCAAAAACGGTTCCTTCTGGATGATTTTTAATTGCATGATGAATTTGTGACCCCAAACTTCTA
Organism: Terrisporobacter petrolearius; assembly: GCF_020748185.1. Lineage (GTDB taxonomy): Bacteria > Bacillota > Clostridia > Peptostreptococcales > Peptostreptococcaceae > Terrisporobacter > Terrisporobacter petrolearius. The sequence goes on from NZ_JAHZMO010000036.1 coordinate 1,265, forward strand.
TTAACACTTTTATCTAATGGTTTCATATTTGATAATTCATCTGCTCCACCTAACTGTAATTCTATCATATGATCCACATCATGTGACTTTGGTATTGATGATGATCCATGTTTGCTTCTATATCTTGATGATGCCGATGATGATTTACGCTTTACAGAAGTCTTTACTGTCTTTGCTTTTGATAAAGCTTTTACTTTTTTTCTTGCTTGTTTTTTTTGCTTATTTGTCCAGCCTTTCTTATATTTCAAATTAATCTCTATTGTTTTTTCTGTATCACAATTTATATTATGTACCAACACACTTGCATCCGATACAAAATACGTATGGAAATCTTCAACTTCAAAGTTATATACCGTTATCAGTTCATTGTGAACTACTTTATCTATCTTCTCAACTGTAGACTTATCACCTGACTGAAGAACTACTACGTCCCCTTCCTCAATCATACTTGCTGGGATCCAACCTACATTATCAATATAGAACACATGCTGTTCAGTAGCCTCAATAACTTCTCCAGCTACCTTAATATAAAGTATTGTATCTGTTTCTTTTACAAAAGTTTGTACTACTTTTTTAAAGGCTATTTCTCATGTTTCTGGATCTTGTGCCCATACCAGGTCGCCTTCTTCAATATCTTCTATTGGAACATCTCCATCTTGTGTTGATATTAAAGTTCCTGCTGTAAAGCAACCTTTTTTAGTTATTTTACACTTAACCCTTCGATATGTTCTTGTAGCCTTTTTACTTACTTTTCTAGTTACTTTTCTTTTAACAGACTTAGTTTTCCTTGCGACCCTATAAACTCTCTTAGCTATAGCCTTTGTGCTCTTACGCTTTTTAACTATTTTAGCAACCCTTTTGAAAACTTTACCTACTTTTAGTTTCTTAAATGGATTTATAGTTCCAAGTACTGCTCCACCAACTATGGCTCCTGCTTTCTTCCAACCACTTAGGTTCTTCCTTTTAGCATACTGATATCCATCATAAGCCCCAAGTCCTGCATTTATTACACCCCAGACCACTTGGGTCTGTATATGCTATTGGGTTGTTTACGCAGTAAGCATATAGATGTAAACTGCTTGGGTCTGTGAATTCTCCACGATAAGTGTCTTCTGTTAAGAACCTTCCATCTTCAGGGTTGTAGTATCTTGCATTCAAATAATACAGTCCTGTATTATTATCGTAAATTCCACCTGTGTAGCAGATTTCGTTGTAGAAGTTTTCATCACCGTTTATTTCAGTTTCACCAAAATCAGTGTATTCATAAGATACTTCGCTTTTACCTTCTACGTTTACTAGATTTGTTGTACTTTCACGCATGTCTTTATTGTAGAAGTAGTATTTTTCACCTTCGGCACTTGAAATATCCCTAACTGTGGCGATAGCATTTCCACTAGCTCCCATTATAGTTACTCCAGTAAGTTTTTCAACATCCTCTGGTTCTTCTAGTTCTGTTGAAGTATCAACTTTTCCAGTTGTGTAAAGTACTGAATCGCTTTGGTAATAGTACTTAGTTGATTGACCATTTTCTGATTTTTCAACTCTTTGTCCATTTCCGTTGTAAGTATTTACTTGATTTAATGTTACTATACCAGCCTTTGTAAACATGGCCTTATCCATGCGGTTTACTGCATCGTAAGTGTAGCATTTTACTTCATTATTTTCAATTATAAAAATTCCTAGTATTTAAAAGGTATGCTCTAATTATAAATAATATAATTGAAGCATACCTCTACTGTTTATATCTTATTTAATATCCGCTTATCGTCTGAATCATTCCAGCTACCGCTCTAATAGTTGCATTAAATTGACCTGCAATTTTAACATTTATGTAACTATTCTCATCTATACATATGCTAATGTTTGATTTATCTACATTTGTAGGTTTATAAGACATATTTATTTCGTGTATTCCAAATAAATCTATATTTACTACAACAGTATTATATTTTGATTGAATCCACTTTTGAGGAGGATTATCTGCATATTTTTGTAAATCAAAAAAAATACTAACTTTATCACATTCATCTAAAACATTTATCTGATCTATCCTAATATCAATTAAATCAGGAACTTGATCGTATAATTTAGTAATAAATACATTGTTATCTAATAGTTCATACCACATGCTATCACCTCTCTATCGTTTGTTAAAAGGATAATGTGATTTAGTTCCTTCAACCTTACCAGTACGTTTGTTATTAGCCGGTCTCACATTAAAATGTGGGCCTTGACCTCCTTTTAAGTGTCCCGCACCATGATCTTGTATAATAATTTTTTTACCTTTATCATTAATAAAATAGTATTCTCTTGTTTTTATAGGTTTGTTATTTTTACCCAGTATTATTTTACTTCCTTCATGCTCAGCTGTTCTCATATAATCTGACCCAATTTTATATGGTTGTTGAGATTTAGATATACCTGCATCTCTTTTAGCTTTTCTAAATGCGCCTTTTCTTCTTACTCCTGAATAATCATTATGTACAAGCACACTTGCATCAGATACAAAATACGTATGGAAATCTTCAACCTCAAAATTATATACCCTTATCAGTTCATTGTGAACTACTTTATCTATCTTCTCAACTGCAGACTTATCACCTGACTGAAGAACTACTACATCTCCTTCTTCAATCATACTTGCTGGTATCCAGCCTACACCATCAATATAGAACACATGCTGTTCGGTAGCTTCAATAACTTCTCCAGCTACTTTAATATAAAGTATTGTATCTGTTTCTTTTTCAAAAGTTTGTGCTACTTTTTTAAGGTCTACTTCTCCTGTTTCTGGATTTTGTGCCCATACCAGGTCGCCTTCTTCAATATCCTCTATTGGAACTAATCCGTCTTCAGTTGATATTAAAGTTCCTGCTGTAAAACAACCTTTTTTAGTTATTTTACATCTAACCGTACGATATGTTTTGGTAGCCTTTCTACTTGCTTTTCTATAAGACCTTTTTGTAACTACTTTAGATTTCCTTACAGCCCTATAAACTCTCTTAGCTATAGCCTTTGTGCTCTTACGCTTTTTAGCTATTTTCGCAACTCTTTTTACAACTTTGCCTACTTTTAGTTTCTTGAATGGGTCTATAGTTCCAAGTACTGCTCCACCAACTATTGCTCCTGCTTTTTTCCAACCTCTTAGATTTTTCTTCTTCGCATATTGATATCCATCATATGCTCCCCACGCAGCATTAATTACGCCCCAAACTGGGAAGTGGCCACTTGGATCTGTATATGCTATTGGGTTGTTTGTACAATATGCATATAGATGCAAACTACTTGGGTCTGTGAATTCTCCGCGATAAGTGTCTTCTGTTAAAAATCTTCCATCTTCAGGGTTGTAGTATCTAGCATTTAGATAATATAATCCTGTCTTATTATCGTAAATTCCACCTGTGTAACAGATTTCATTGTAGAAGTTTTCATCACCATTTATTTCAGTCTCACCAAAGTCCGTATATTCATATGATACTTCACTTTTTCCTTCTACATTTACTAGATTTGTTGTGCTTTCACGCATGTCTTTATTGTAGAAGTAGTATTTTTCACCTTCGGTGCTTGAAATATCCCTAACTGTGGCGATGGCATTTCCACTAGCTACCATTAGGTTAAGGCTAGTTACTCCAGTAAGTTTTTCAACATTCTCTGGCTCTTCCAATTCTGTTGACGTATCAGCCTTACCAGTTGTGTAAAGTACTGCGTCATTTTGGTAATAGTACTTAGTTGATTGACCATTTTCTGATTTTTCAACTCTTTGTCCATTTCCGTTGTAAGTATTTACTTGGTTTAATGTTACTATACCAGCCTTTGTAAACATGACCTTATCCATGCGGTTTGCTGCATCGTAAGTGTAGCACTTTACTTCATTTGTCACACTGTCTGATTCTCTTAGCTGATTTCCATTTAAATCATAAGTATAAGCTTGAGCAACGGGATGAGTCTGAAGCGATAGCGAAGACTTAGACGTTGGCGATATGAGCGAAGCGAATTTTTATTAGATAGTGTGGTGTGGGACTCTCCATCATCTGATGACTCTTCACTTCCATCTGCTGAATCTTCTGATCCAACTTCCATACTTGAAACTAATTGATTTAGTGAGTTATATGTATATGTAGTTGTTTTTCCATCTTTCACTTCTTTTACTCTATTACCTACTTTGTCATAAGTATAAACAGTGTTGCTTATTGAATTTGACACATTATCACTTATATTTGTTTCTGTAAGTCTTCCAAGTTTGTCGTATTCATATTCACGTAGTTCATCTACTATTGTACTAGGTGAATCTTCATCACGCTGAGTTGTGCTAGTGTAGTTATTATATAAATATTCACTCATTATATGGTTATTTTTATTGTAAGTGTATTTATATTTTTCTAGTACTTCATTGTTTCTACTATCAGTGTAAGTTATGTTTGTAGCTCTTCCAAAACTATCGTAGCTAAAACTTCTAAGTGTGTAAGTGCTTGTGCTTCCATTTGCAAAATCTCTGTAATCTTTTATACTTGCAACTTTTCCATCGTTTAAGTAGTTGTATTCTCTAAGAAGCTTGTACCCTACTCCAACTTTTGCCTCTATCTTTTGTAACCACTTATCACTATTATAAGTGAACTTTAACTAGATGTAGAGGAAGGATATGTTACATTTGTTATGTTATCGTCTATATCATACTCATAAGTAATTTTTTGACTATCTATTTCAGCATCTGTTGGCGAATCTCCTGATATATGCTCAGCATCTAACTCAGCATATCCTACTAATCTCTTAAGACTATCATAACTATATCGTGTATATCTATATAAGTTTAATTTGCCACCTGACTGCTTATAATCTCGCATTACTGTTATATTGTCAGATATATCATACTCATACTCTGTTCTTAGAGTTCTATTCTTTTTAGAATCATAGTAATTTAGCGCACTTAAACGCTCTTTGTCATCATATTCATAAGTTTTGTAATTTCCTTCTGTGTTTGTTTCTTTAACCACATTATCTTTTGAGTTGTATTCTGTTGCTGTAGTTATTGGTTTTATAGAACCATCACCAAGATCCTTAATTAATACTGCAAGATCTTGAGAATTAGTTATTGTCTCACTTTTATTCCCATTTGCATCTGTAACTATAGTACTCGTTGTACCATCTGTATTTTCTTTGTCATAAGTAAAACTAGTTATGTTATTTTCTGAATCAGGAAGTATTACCTTTGATATTCTTGCTTCTTTGTCATACTCATATTTTGTAGAGTTTCCTTCTCCATCTATATCTTCAATTACATTTCCTGATGAATCATATTTCTTTGTTGTAGTTATTGTATTATCACCATCTACATAGAATGTTTTTGCATTTGAATCATAAGCTGGATTAAGCATAGTTGTTGTTTGATTTCCTAGACTATCATATAGAAATACTGAAAGAATGCCTTTTTCACTACCAGCGTTTTGACCTGCTTCATATTTAGTTATTATGTTTTCTTGGCCATCATAAGTTAAGTCTACATAAACTCCATTTTCTTTTTCCCTTATAGTTCTTCCTAATGTATCTTGATAAGTTTGACCTATAATATCACCATCTGGATTTGTTTCTGTACTTACAAATGAACATTCAGTTCTTTTAGTTCCTTTACCTGTAAATGTTTCTACAGTTTCATAGCTGTATGTTGTGTTCCAAGTTTTAACTAATCCACCTTTGTTTACAGTTTCGCTTGCTTCTCTATTCATTTCGTCATAAGTATATGATGTAATTGTTCCATCTTCTGCTGTTTCACTTTTTGTAGTTCCATTTGGATAATAGGATTTTTTAATGGAATAATAGTGAAGGGTGTACATTAATATTTTTTAGACAGAAACTATGACATGGGATTTTACTCAAGTTTTATCAGATATATAAAATCAAAAAATTAAAATCAACTAAAAAAAGTAGATATGGTTTTTCTTCAACATATATACCTTACAATCTATGCATATTAAAGTTGTTATCTATAAATATAGATATAATCACTTTTATAATATATACCATAATTTATATCCTCTGCTTCCTGAGCCTAAGCATTTGCTAATGAATTCCATAGCGATAGACATCCTATAATACTAAATATCATAGATATATATATTATTTTCTTCAAGCTCATATTTACTATTTTTCACCTTTTATTAGTTTAATTGTCACATCTGAACTTACTATGTCCCCTTTTTTTAAATTAACTTCTTTTCCTGCTATGTCACTTAAACTTCTAAATACTGCATCTGGATTATCTTCGTCTCCAATTACTGTAGTAAAATCACTATTTTCTTTAGGTGTGTCTTCTGAAGTCTCCACTTTATAAGTCCCCTTTGATATCTAATTTAACATCCATATGCAACAAACTAATCCTCTAATATAGTTAAACACCATCAACTATGATATATTTCTTAATTGCACACTCATCTAAAATATGTACTATTCACTTGTTCATTATTACTGTTATTACAATTAATCCTAAAACCTCCCATACATGAATAAATCGGTTACTCTATATCCCATACTCATCATGAAATGCAGAGTGAAGAGCTTGAGCGCGTTTTTCAATCATTCTCTTTGTTATTTCAGTATTGAAAAATACATCATAGCCATGAAAAACACTTTTCACATCTTCCAGATGGACTTTTGCCCCTGCTGATATCAAAGATTTAGCATAATCTATACCTTCATCATGAGCACAATCGTATTCAGCCGTCTCTATATATGAAGGTGGCAACTCTGAAAAATCCTCTGCTAAAATTGGACTTGTATACTCTTTCTTTCCATTAATACCATTTCTTAAATAGAATTTCCACATCTTTTTTATTAGGGAAGAATTCCATAGGGGACAGTCCACATATTTTTTCATAGTCTCAGTTTCCATGCGTGAATCAATCACTGGATAAATCAACATTTGAAAGCACAGTTTTATGTCAGTTTCATCTCTACACCATAATGTACACGCACCTGTTAATGCACCACCAGTACTATCACCACCTAATGCAATTTTATTTTTGTTCACGTTAAGTTGTTCAGTATTTTCCCATACATATTGGATGGCATTGCAACAATCTTTAAAAGGTGTTGGAAATGGATATTCATCAGCAGTTCTATAATGGACAAACACAACCATACATTTTGCTTTCTTAACATATTCACAAACAAGCTTATGCATATATGCCTCATCTTTAAGGAAAAAACCACCCCCATGAAAATAAATAAGACAAGGAATATTGTAATTCATATCTTTTGGCTTATAAATGCTTAAAGGTATCTTTTCTTCATTCTCAGTCTTAACATATTGCATTTCTCTAATAATACCATCAGGTGTTTTGGGTAATCCACCTTTAGATAATAATCTATTAGCTAGCTTGACATTGGACAATGTCAACACTTTATCTGGTACACTGAATTTATTCATGAGATAATAACCTTTTGTCAAAGGATATTTCTTATCACGATGATAGAACCATGTTCCTATTAGTCCAGCAATACCTGTTGATATGATAACTATTTTTTTCATTACAGTTTCTCCTTTCTACACCCCACGTCATTCAGTCTTAATGTATGAAATTTAAATGGCAAAATAAATGGAATTACCAGATCCTAAAACCTAGCAATTCCAATCATTCTACGTTTATGTAAACATAGACAATTTATTAAAAATATTATTTAAGTCCAAGTTTTTGTCTTTTACTTATTATATGATCTTCTATCGCCTTTGCAGCTTCAACTGGATCATCTCCCAAAGCTACTTTACCACCTGTTAAGCCCTCAACATCTTGTGTAAGAAGTTTTACTAATTCAGGAGCACCAGTAACAAATGGAGTAGGAGATAAATGTGTATAAGCTCCGTATGCTACTGCAAAAATACCATCTATAGTAGCCTTTTGTTCCATCCACTCTGGAGCTGTAACTGCTATAGGAAGGTCTGGAATATCAAGATCAAGATGATCTGCTAAAGCAGTAACAAGCATTGATATTCTACCTGTATCAGTACAAGTACCAAAACTTAGTACAGGAGGTATTTTAAGCATATTACATACTTCCTTCAAGCCTTCTCCTGCATATTTTTCTATAGCATCTAAGTTACATAATCCTGCTACTTCAAGACCATGGTTACCACAACCACCAGCTACTACTAATATATCTCTTTTTATTAATTCTTTTGTTATATTAACTGTATTCCAGTCTTGAGGACCATTTCTAAGTGTAGAACAGTTTGCAAGTGCAACAATACCTTTTATTTTACCTGACGTAATTACATCAACTAATGGATCAAGTGAATTGCCAAGAGCACCTAAAACAGCTTCTGTTGAAAATCCTGCTATAGCTTTTGTAACATGTTTAGGTACCATAGGTTCAATTTTTCCATGTCTTTTCTTAAAGTTATCTATTGCTATTTCAATTAAATTATTTGCTATTTCATTAGCTTGTTCTGGATAATATGGCATTTTATGTTCTGCACCTGGTACACCTATTATTGTACTTAGACTAACTAATGCTACTTGATATTTTTCAGCGTATTGATCTATAGCTGGTGGTGAACAGTTTTCTTCCATAGCAATTGCATCTACTGTACCAGTAGCAAGAAGTGGTTCTATAGTTAACCAGTTACCCATAAGACCAACAAATATATCGTCAACTTCGTATCTTTGTAATAATTCTTGTCCTGTTTCAATGGAACCAACTACTCTAATTCCTTTAGCTCCAGCAGCTATAGCTTCATCTTTATATTCGCCTTTTCTAAGTTTTTCTATAGTAAGGGCTCCTATCCAAGGTTGGTGTCCATTAAATACTATATTTACATAGTCAGGATCCATTATTCCTAAGTCAACGTCAACCTCATGAGGCATAGGTGTTCCAAATAATATATCTTGTACCATTTCAAGACCTATTAAAGCTGTATATATAGTAGATAAACCTAATCTAAGACCTTTTATGGCAAGTGATACATAATCTCCATCCACATTTGTTAAACAACTTGCAATTGAGTTTTGAACTTCATGGTCAACACCAGAAGGATAAATATGTAGATTTTCCCATACTGCTATTCTTTTCTTTGGAGCAAAGGCTTGTGTCATTATACTAGGTTCATCAGGTCCTGCTTTCATATCTTTATCAAGTAAATCAGCTAATTGAATAGCAAGTTGATTAATATCTTGATTAGTATCTATTCCTACTTTTTCACACATCCATTTCAATTTAGCTTCATCTTTTATTTTGAATGGGGATTTCCCTTCACCAGTGGCTCTAAGTGTTCTATATGCTTCATATGCGTGATGTGCATATGTAGCTGCACCCATTATATTTCTCATAAGGAAATTTCTCATAGCCATGGCATCTGGTCCGATACCGCAAACTCCTTTATCAGCTCCTATTTTTTCACTAATTTTACAAGGACCTTGTGTACATAACTGACAACTTAAACCTTGAAGACAAGACTTACATCTTATTTTTTCTTGTGGTCCCCATCTTGAGAACACACTTGAAAGACCATCAGTTTGTATTCTCTTTAACATTTCCTCAACGGAGTCATGATAACTTACACGACCTTCTAATTTTTCTCTAATTGTCTCGCTCATATTTTTTATTAATCTCCTTCCTATATTTCATTATTATTTGATATCATTCAATATTATTTGCATATTGCTTGACATTATTCTAATATTTCCATTTTGTTATAGTATAAAATTTTGTGATAAAACGGTGAAATAAACCTTTCAGTAGATTGTACAAAAAAGGGATGAACTCTATATGAGTTCATCCCTTCATCCTGATCTACTTACATGTATGTAACTACTTTACATTATTATAAGCTCATCTACATTCTAATATAAATTTATTTATTATTCTAAATATTTATCAAATATTATTGTTGCCAGTTCTTCCTTTGTCAAAGTTTCAAGGCTTGGTATATCAGATAAGTCCATTTCCAATAAAAATTCTCCACACTCTACTTCTAGATATGACCCACTATCATCTGATTTGATTTCCCATCCTTCTAAGTCTGCTACTATGTTGGCAATTCTTTCTTCTTTAGTCATTTTTACACCTCTTTATCTTAATGTATGTATACTTTAGTTTAATTTTTATTTTAAATTTTATCAATCAAGTTAGTAAATTTATATAAGATATGTGCCTTCAAAAATATATAAGATTTGAAGATAAAAAAACACATTGACTATTACATCAATGTGTTTTTTGCCTTCAATTGTAGATAGGATTCTCATAAATCCTACTCATAAATATATTTACTATATATTTCTAAAAAGCTAATCCCATAATACCATATGCAATTGTTGATGCAAGGCACATTACTATACCTATAGTCGTTTCATAAGGTATTAATTTTAATCTATCTTTCATTTCCATAGAAACGCATCCACCACTTACATGGAAGAAACTTCCATGAGGTAATCCGTCAAATAGTTGAGTTCCTGAATATACCATAGATGCACCTTGAACTGGTAATACACCATATTCTAATATTGCAGGACCAAATACAAGACCTCCAACTGATGCTCCTGCTGTTGCTGAAGCAGTTGCTGCCCCCATAGTTATACCTGCTATTGGTGCTAATAATACTCCTGGTAATCCTAATAAATCTACTCCCCCTATAATAACGTCTTTCAATCCAGAGTTAGATATAATACCAGCTATGGTACCTGTTCCAATAAGTAACAATACAACTCCGCTCATTCTACCAAGTCCACTTATTGCAAAGTTATTTAACTCTTTAGCTTTACCCATACATATAGTTCCTACTATACCACCTACAGGAAGAGCTATTAGTGGATCAACTGCTATACCAACTGTCGGTCTTAATAGCAATAATCCTATAGAAACTACTGGACCTATAATAGCTCCAAATAAAGTTATATCTTCTTTCTCAGATTCTATCGCTATTTCACTTGATAAACTATCTCCAGATACATCTAATGACACTTTATCTCCTTTATTTTTTAGCTTACTAGATATTAAACATGTAACGATTAAACAACAGAATGCTGGAATTATTCCCGCAGTCATTAGTGTAGTTAACTCAACGCCAAATGCTTCTGCAGCTGCTATAGTATTTGGATTAGGAGATGTCATATTACCTGCTTTAACTCCCCCAATCATAGCAAATAATATTCCCATCTTACTAAATCCTGCTTTTTTTCCTATTGCTATAGCTATTGGTGCAACTGTAATTATAGATACATCACCAAAAACTCCAACTGTAGTAAGGACATATGTAGAAAGTGTCAGTGCTACTAATGACTTTTTCTCACCTAATTTTCCAACTATAAACTCTGCTATTTTATTAGCTGCACCTGATTCCATTAATGCACCTGCTAATACTCCGGCTGTAACTATTCTGATAATGGCAGATGACATTCCAGTCACTCCAGTTATCATTATTTCTACCGTACCAGTTAAACCGGCATCCCCAACAATACCACCAATAACTGCCCCTATAATCATACCGTATGTTGGTGGTACCTTTTTAATAATTAAAAATATAGCTATTACAAGAGCTAAAATTGCACCAAATGATGAAACTTGCATACGTAAACCTCCCGATTAATTTTTTATTCTATATATGCCCCACGCATACCTGATGTTGCTCTATCAGTATAACGCTTGAAAATACCAAATCTATCACTAGTGTCCATTTTACTCCAGTTTTTCTTTCTTTCCTCTAAAACTTTCTCTACTTCTTCTTGGCCGCACTCTATTCCATTAATCCCAATTATATTTACTTTTCTATTTATAACATCTAATTCAATTAAATCTCCATTTTCAACTAAACCTATTGGTCCACCTGTTGCTGCTTCTGGCGAAACATGTCCAACACAAGGACCTTTTGTAGCTCCTGAGAATCTACCATCAGTTATTAATACAGTTGAAGATTTTAATCTATCATCATTCATTATTGCTTCTGTTGTCATAAACATCTCTGGCATACCAGAACCTCTTGGACCTTCATAACGTATTATTAACACGCTTCCTGGCTCAATTGTCTTATCTACCACAGCTTGATTACATGCTTCTTCTGAATCAAATACAACAGCAGGTCCTATATGATGAAGCATATCCTCTGCTACTGCAGAATATTTAATTACAGCACCTTCTGGAGCTATATTACCTTTTAATACTGCAACTGATCCGTAAGATTTAGCATCTTCTAAAGGATGAATAACATCTTCTCTTTTTAATCCATAATTAGATAAATATCCAATAATTCTATCAAAATATCCACTTTCATTAAGTTCTTCTAGATTTTCTCCTAAGGTTTTCCCTGTAGCTGTCATAACGTCTAAATCTAAGTAGTCTCTTAATACCCACTGAACCATTGGTATACCACCTGCAAACCATAGTGTTTCTGTTGGATATTTTCCACTTGGTGCTACATTACAAAGGTGAGGTATTATTTTATTCATTTCATCAAATAAATTCAAATCTAATTCATATCCCATTTCTTGAGCTATTGCAGGGAAATGAATTAATGCATTTGTTGATCCACCTATAGCTGCATGTACTATTATTGCATTTTTAAATGCAGCTGGAGTTAATATTTGGCGAGCAGTTATTTTTTTATGTACTAAATTCATTACTGCCTTACCTGCTTCTCTTGAACTTGCAAGTATATCTCTCATAGTTGATGGACTTAAAGCAGTTCCTGGTAATGTTAGTCCAAGAGCTTCAGCCATACATTGCATAGTTCCTGCAGTTCCTAAAAACTGACAAGCACCACATGAAGGGCATCCTGTTAATTTATAATTCATTATCTCTCTTTGAGAAATATCTCCTCTTTTTTCTCTTAAGGAAACTTCTCCACCTTTACCTGATGTACCTAATTCTGGAGCTGGTCTCATAACACCACCTGGAATAAATACTGTTGGTAAATCAAGTCTTGCTGCTACTCTCAAGTGTGCAGGTATTGCTTTATCGCAAGATGATACAAGTACTAAGCCATCCCATTGAGATGCAGATGCATGAATTTCTACCATATCTGCTATTATCTCTCTAGATGCTAATATATAGTTCATTCCACTATGTCCTTGTGCCCATCCATCACAAACATCTGTTACATGAAAGTTAGCTGGTTGTCCACCCTTTTCATATATTCCTATATTAGCTTGTTGAGAAAGTGTGTTTAAATGAGTACTTCCTGGATGACTTTCTCCAAAAACATCATCTACTAAAATTAATGGTTTTTCTATAGAATGTTCATCCCATCCCATACCACAACGTAAGGCATCACTTTGTGCCCATATTTTTCTTGCTTCACTACAATTTTGTACAAACTTTTCACTCATAAATATTCCTCCTTATTTTGCATGGTTCGCATTTCCGAATTTAATACCTATTTCCAAACTAACATCATGTTATCACTTTGAAAAAAATTTGTCAATGTTTATATTTACATTTTGTAAACATTTTCAAAGTTTTATTTTTTATAAATATTATAGGCAAATTATAGGCAAAAAAAAATTCTAATTTCAATGATACAAAATCATTGAAATTAGAATTTTTTTATTATCATCTAATATAGAAAACTTTCCTCATCTAGTCCTACAGTTTGTAAATATTTTTCTATTTTTCCTTTAGCATTTATCAATACTTCTGAAGTGACTGATAGTTTTTCTTGAGTAGCTCTAAATGCTGGTATACTTACACTTATAGCCGCTATAATTTTATTGTTATATTTTATTGGTGTTGCACAACATATTAGATGTTCTGAAATTTCTTCAAACTCCATGGAAATATTACTTTTTCTTATTTCTAGTAATTGCTCAAATAATATATTAAAATCCGTTATTGTGCTTTTTGTATAAGACTTTAAACCTGTGGGATATAATTTTTTAATTTCATCTAATTCCATTTCACAAATTAATGCTTTGCCAAGACTTGTACAATAAGTTGGTAACATTTTCCCAATATGAGACACCAATCTTATGGCTTCTTCAGAGTCCACTTTGTCAATATACAATACATTATTACCTTTAAGTATTCCTAACTGGCAGATCTCTTTAGTTACTTCTACAATATGCTTCATTTCACTATTTATATACTGTAATATATTTTTATTGCTAGAAAAGGCCGCTCCAACAGAAAATGTGCTTATTCCTATAGTATATTTACCAGAATCTCTATCAATATTTATAAATTTTCGCTCTGCCATAGTATGAACAATTGGCAAAATAGTACTTTTAGGTGCATTAATTTTTTCAGCAATCTCTGTTAGTGTAAATCCATCAGAATTTGTAGCCAGGATTTCCAAAATATTTAGCACTCTTGATGTTGGTCTATGTTCAGTTTTATTCATAAATCTTCTCCTATTCTATGATTCTAGCACAATTATATCAGATATTATTATTTTTGTAAGCAAGGAATAAAAACACTTAATATTTTCTTGACTATAAATTATTTGTGTGTTACATTAATGTATAAATACGTTAATACGTAAGTAGTTCGCAATAACGAATATTCTTTTTCAAACATAAAATTTACATTTATTAAACAACTTAATAACGGAGGATGATATGATAAAAAAAACAAATTTTTTAACACCTGTGATAACTGCATTTGCTGAAAATGGTGAATTAGATATAGATGCAAATAAAAGAATCTACGACCATTTAATTGATGGTGGTGTAGATGGATTAGTTATTATGGGGAGCACTGGTGAATTTTTCACTATGACAACTGAGCAAAAAAAACAACTTATCGATTTAGTTGTTAATCATGTAAATCATAGGACTAAGGTTTATATAGGAACTAGTTGTATGTCTGCTGAAGACACTATAGAACTTTCAAATTATGCAATTAATGCTGGTGCTGATGCTGTAATGATAATTGGACCATATTATTTTAGCTTATCTGACGAAAGTATTGAATTCTACTTTGACTCTGTTTGCAAAAATATTAATGGTAACGTATTCTTATATAATTTCCCTGCAAGAACTGGATATGATTTATCACCAGCAGTGACACTTAATCTATTAAGAAAAAATAAGAATATAATTGGATTTAAAGATACAGTAACAGAAATGGGCCATACAAGAAAATTAATTCAAGAAATATATAAAGAATTCCCTAATTTTATTGTATATTCAGGATTTGATGATAACTTTGCACATAATGTTCTTAGTGGTGGAAATGGATGTATAGGTGGATTATCTAACCTGTATCCAGAAATATTCAGCGCTTGGGTGAAAGCTTGTGATAAGGGAGATTTAGAAAAAATATCTTACATACAACAAATAGTTGACGCTATGGCAAAATTATACGATATTGGTGTTCCATTTATTCCAATAATTAAAAAAGCAATGGTTTTAAAGGGAATTGATATGAATGATTATTGTACAAAACCATTCCTACAAGCTACAGCACAGCAAGAAGAAGAAATAGTTCAAGTATTAAAAGAAGTAGATGATTTAAAAAAATTTATATAATGAAAAAAGGGGATTTTAATTATGAGTATTTACTATATTCCGCCAATAAATTTACTTGGTAAAGGTTGCCTTTCTGAAGCAAAGTCGCCAATTAAGTCTTTAGGAACTAAAAAAGCTTTTATTGTTAGTGACAAGTTTTTAACTTCAAATGGTACGGTTAAAAAAGTAACTGATATGTTAACTGAAATAGGTATTGATTTTGTAGTTTATGATGATGTAAAACCAAATCCAACTGTAACTAATGTTAATAATGGTCTTGAAATATTAAAATCTGAAAAATGTGATTTTGTTATAACTATTGGAGGTGGATCTCCTCAGGACTGTGGTAAAGCAATATCTATACTTGCTACTAATGGTGGAAACATAACTGATTATGAAGGCGTTAACAAAACTAATAATAAATGTCTTCCTATAGTAGCTATAACTACTACAGCTGGTACATCTGCTGAGGTTACTATAAACTATGTTATAACTGATGAATCTAGACATATAAAAATGATAATGGTTGATACTAATTCTTTAGCTACAATTACAGTAAATGATCCTGAATTAATGATAAGCAAACCATCTAACTTAACTGCCGCAACTGGTATGGATGCATTAACACATGCTATTGAAGCAGTTGTTGCTAATGGTGCTTATGATGTTACAGATTCAACTGCATTATATGCTATAAAACAAATATTTGATTTCCTTCCAAAGGCAGTAGCAGACGGAAGTGATATCAACGCTAGAGAGCAATTATGTTATGCTTGCTTCTTAAATGGTATTGCATTTAGTAATGCAGGCCTTGGAAATGTACATGCTATGGCTCATCAATTAGGTGGATTATATGACTTACCTCATGGAGTTTGCAATGCTATGTTACTTCCTATAGTAGAAGAAGAAAATGCTAAACATGCTCCTGCTAAATTCCGTGTAATTGCTAAGACTATAGGTATGGATGTTGAAGGAAAATCTGATGAAGAATGTGTTGATTATGTAATAAATAGAATAAAAGCTCTTTCAGATGAAGTTGGTATACCAAAATCTTTAAAGGATGTAGGTGTATCTGATCCAGATTTTGATTTACTTGCTGAAAATTCAATGAAAGATGCATGTGCAGGTGCTAATCCTGTATTCTTTAGTAAAGAAAAACTTGTAGAACTATTTAAGAAAATTTATTAATTAGCCATAAATAATAATAAAAAACATCTGTTAGAAAACTTCATTTCAACAGATGTTTTTTATTATGGACTAATCGTATATTATATTTTTCCCTTCCTCACTTAATTTTTTTAAAGATGAAAGCATATTATTTATTTCTTCTTGGGAATGTCTTTCCCATGAACCTAATTCAGCTACTATTTTCAAAGGAGATTTAGATCTATAAGAACGTGTTGGGTTTCCAGGAAATTTTTTGTCTGTTACATTTGGGTCATTTTCAAATTCACCTAATGGTTCTATTATATAAATTCTTTCTTTTGATTCAGATCTGGCTAATTCAGCACCCCATTTAGCAACATCTAATGTTGCAGTAAAATAAATATAGTTAGATTTTTTATTTTGGTAATTTGATAAGTGTTGTGGTTCTAATAAATCTCCAATTTTTAGTTCTGCTTTAGTACCATGAAAAAAAGGACCATTATCTAAAACATCTTTTTTGTCATTCATGCTGATGCACTCCTTTCAATATTTCGTGTATATTTTAAAATTTTGCTCTATTCTCCTTTATAACTATCTTCCCACACTGTTCCCACTTACATGGAGGTCATATCATATAACTCTTTGTATTTTTCTGAAATACGTTTTAACATAATCTCCCCTACTCCAACTGAACCTTCTAATGAAATATAATTATCTGCACTTTTATTAACTAACATTTTTCCAGATGCTTCAAACTCATCATCTGCAAACCAAATATTTAAAGTGACATGGTAGTAGGGAAGAAATTCAAATACTACACATAAATCTACTTTTGAATCAATAATTTTTCCACCTAATGCTTTACAAACATTTATTACCTGATCTGGTTGTTTATTAGCCAAAAAACGGCTCAATTCCAACTCTGCAGTCTTATCAAACTTAGTTCCCCTTATCAATCCATCATTTAACTCACCAAAATGAACTGCTTGCCAATCATCAGGCATTCCATTTGCCATATCAAAATACTGCAGTATAACTAAATCATGCCAACTATGCATTTTCCCATCTATTTCATAGGATGGGTATTCTACTTCTATAGTTTCACCTAAACTATTAATTTTAAAAGTAGATGTTTCTTGGCAAAATATTACCCCTGTTTTTTCTGCAATATCAAAAGGTGACCTATTATTTAGACGTTTTTTAGCAGCCATGAACATCTCTTGAAAAGCATTATTCACTTCTTTATTTTCCATAGTATATTCCCCCTGATTCATTAGATATTTAATAGCCTATTTTTTAAATTGATATAACCTCATTATAATCGTGAAAACCTTGTTCTTCAATAAATTTTAGACATTAGTAAATTATCCTTTTGTAGATGAATATATGAGTTATCTTTTAATTTGCATAATTATTTAATTTATATAAATTAAATAAAAAAAGGTATTAATATAATCCCTTATACTAATACCTTTTAGAATCTTCAATTAGTAGATATGATTGACTACAATCATATCCATCATTTATTTTCACACAAACTTACATAATTTTAATTACTAAATATCATAAAAAAGCAGTTCTTGTTGTTATTAAATCATAAAGTATACTAAAAATAATACACTTAATCCGCACATTACAGGGTGAACTTTCTTTATTTCACCTTTACATGCCATTAATACAACATAAGCTAAAAGTCCAAAGGCAATTCCTTCTCCTACACTATATGTTAAAGGCATTAGTATTATTGTTAAAAATGCTGGTATAGCTACTTCTGACTTACTCCAGTCTATTTCTGCAAATGACATACATAAAAGTGATCCGACTATTATTAAGGCTGGTGCTGTAACTTGAGTAGTTACTACACTTAATAATGGTGAGAAGAATAAACTTAATATAAATAATCCAGATGCTACTACACTTGAGAAACCTGTTTTAGCACCAAGACCTATTCCTGATAAAGACTCCATACAAGAAGTTGTATTAGTTGTCCCAAATATAGCTCCTATACAAGTTGCTACAGAATCAGCAAGTAATGCTTTTGAACCATTTTCCACAGTTCCATCTTCTCTTATTAAACCTATTTTTGAACCAACTGCCACTAAAGTTCCCGCTGTATCAAAGAAATCCATAAATAAGAAAGTAAATACAACTAACATCATTTGAGGATTAAATACATCTTTTAAATGAGTAATTGCTACACCAAAAGTTGGCGCCATTGATGGAGGCATTGATACAATTGCAGTTGGAGCATCTACAACTCCGCTAACTACTCCAGCTATAACTGTTATAATTATTCCTAAAAATATTGCTATGTTAACTCCTCTTACCATTAATATTGAAATTACGGCGAGTCCAAATAATGATATTAATACCGATTTATCAGATAAATTTCCTAAAGCAACAAATGTAGCTGGATTTGCTACTACTATTCCTGCATTTTTTAAACCTATAAATGCTATAAAAAGTCCGATTCCTGCACTAACTGCATATTTCATATCATTTGGTATTGCTTTTATTACAAGTTCTCTCAATCCTGTAATAGATATAATTAAAAATATAATTCCTGATAATAAAGTTGCTGAGATAGTACTTTGCCATGGTATTCCCATACCCATACAAACCCCAAATGCAAAGAATGCATTAAGTCCCATACCTGGTGCTAAAACCATTGGGAATTTTGCTATTGCTCCTATTATAAAAGTTCCCACAGCACTTGCTATTGCTGTAGCTGCGAATACACTTTCTTTTGGCATTCCTACTTGAGATAAAACTCCTGGTACAACAAATAAGATATATGCCATGGTTAAGAAAGTAGTTGCTCCTCCTAGTATTTCAGTTTTTAAATTTGTTCCTTTTTTCTCGAATTCAAAATAATTAGAAATGAAATTCATAATGTGTCTCCTTAATACTTTTGTCAAACTATGTATAAAGGATAATGGAAATATTTTTAGATAGATTTATTCAGCTTAATTAGCGCAAATGTAATCTATTTGAATGCAAAAATATACCTTATCGTAGTCAAACCATTGGTGATTTGGTAGAAACCGTTGATCCATTATATCAACTTTATACGATAGCTATTTTGTTTCACTTATTCTAACATGATTTATAAATAAACACCATATTTTTTTTGTTAAATTGCACTGTAAATTTTTTAGTAATCTTCATATTGTTATTTTTTATATGTGACTTTTTTTTGATAGATTGTTTATTGAATTGTAGTATTTGTAGTTTTATTAGTTCTGTGTTTAGTTTTATAAGATAATGATAGGGGTAGTATTTTGAAATACAGTTAAAAATTCTTGCATGACATTTGTGTAAAATTTATGCAAGAAAAACTACTAAGCACTAAACTCAGTAGTTTCTTATCCTCGTTTTCCAGTGTTTGAATGGTGGAGATGAGTGGTATACTCTAACATATATTTTTTATCATATCATTTATTTGTGTATATTACTTAATCATATCAATTTTATTTTTTATTTAGCTTTTTTATTTTTTTAAAACTTAATTGTAAATGTGTGCTAATATTTTTCCGACATATATATCTACAACTTTATATAACCTGATTTGTATTAATAGATTATTCTTCTCTGAATACATAATGATTACCAGTATGATTATTTATGAATCTCCATTCTTCATCAAGATCAGAAGAGTTTACAAATATATTTATTACTATATTATCTTCTAATAAAATCTCAATATCTCCTATCTTACTGTAGTTCACCTTATTTACTTTTATAGGTAGCATTGGTAATAATATTTCATTAACAATTTTATCATACCTATTGTTTCCTATAACATCCCAATCATCACTTATAGAATCATCAAGCAATGTATAAATATCATAATTTCCTAATATAACTTTATTATTTTTAGATATTCTAAATGGACATTGGATATGAAACTCATACTCTGATTTTTTAACTTCCTGATTTTTGTAATTCATTATTAATAATTCCTTGCCAAATGAAATCCAAATCATATCAGAACATCTTCCCATACCCTCCATTATATTTTTTTCCAAATATTCCTTAAACATTTTTCCTCCTATTTATTTCCCCTGCGACATTAATTCTAAGTATAGTGTCACTTTTATTTATAAATAATTGTTCTACTTTCCTTAATTTAATTTAACTAGTTTCTGGATTTTGGGACCATACTAGGTCACCTTCTTTAATATCTTCTATTGGAACTAATCCTTTTTCAGTTGATACTAAAGTACCTGCTACAAAGCAAACAGCATTAATTTTATTTTTAACGTTTCTATTACCATTTCTTCTTTTCTTTGCACTTATTCTAGTTTTCTTCTTTTTAAATACTCTCGTAGCTTTTTTACGTACTTTCCTACTTGCTTTCCTTGTAATTGATTTATTTTTCCTTACAACCCTATAAACTCTCTTAGCTATAGCCCTTGTGTTTTTACGTTTTTTAGCTATTTTCGCAACTCTTTTGAAAATCTTTCCTACTTTTAGTTTCTTAAATGGATTTATAGTTCCAAGTACTGCTCCCCCAACTGTGGCTCCTGCTTTCTTCCAACCACTTACGTTCTTCTTTTTAGCATATTGGTATCCGTCATAAGCTCCCCATGCTGCATTAATTACGCCCCAAATTGGGAATTGACCACTTGGGTCTGTATATGCTATTGGGTTATTTCACAGTATGCATATAGATGTAAACTACTTGGGTCTGTGAATTCTCCACGATAAGTGTCTTCTGTTAAGAACCTTCCATCTTCAGGGTTGTAGTATCTTGCATTCAAATAATACAGTCCTGTCTTATTATCGTAAATTCCACCTGTATAGCAGATTTCGTTGTAGAAGTTTTCATCACCATTTATTTCAGTTTCACCAAAATAGGTGTATTCATAACATACTTCGCTTTTACCTTCTAGATTTACTAGATTTGTCGTACTTTCACGCATGTCCTTGTTGCTAATTTTATATTTAACCTTACAATTTTTTTAAAAATTATATTCCAACTTTAACATCTCAAAATATTAATGAGCCAATCAGTTTCAATTGGCTCATTATATATATTTTATAATATAAAATCATAAAAAAAACTTTATAATTAAATATTTGTTTAATTTAATCAATATATTATTTTTATATTTTTAGTAAGCATAATTTTTTTAATTTTATTTCATCCATATACTAATACAAAATTCTTACTAAAATTCATCTCAGTCAAATTTTATTTCTGTCTTATCATCAATACATATATAAACCATTTCTAGTTCCATGCAATTTGTATCTGAGGCTATTAGTTCATCTTCATTAATACCTAATATTGACCAATCATTAGATATTTCTTTTAAAAACTTATTAAAATAATCCTGATTAAGTTTATCATATAATTTAATCTTTATTTCTACAACATACATACCATCTATTTTCCAATAGGGTTTATTGGCTATATACTTTATTTTTTCTATATAATTTTCAAGAGGTTTAACTACCTCTTTAGCAATATTCTTAGATTCTATATTATTATTTGAATATACATATAATCTTATAAACAAGGTCGTATTCCTTTCTATTTGTGTGTAATTTTTCCATCTAAAGATATATTTAAATGAGATCCATCTCTATTTGCCCATCCTAAGCTTGACTTTCCTTTTTTTGAAAGTTGTACATCCCATTCAAAGTTTTGGTTTTTAGTTCTAGAAGGTCCTTGAGTCCAAACATTTCCAAATCTATCAACATATCCTCCAATATGTTTAGGTAGTGATTGGGGTGAATTCCAGTTTTCGGAAGTAATATATCTTATCTTGCCTTTCGTTGGTAAATTTTCACTTTATAAAATACCTTTTTTCTTCTTACTCCTGAATAATTATTATGTACCAACACACTTGCATCAGATACAAAATACGTATGGAAATCTTCAACCTCAAAGTTATATACCCTTATCAGTTCATTGTGAACTACTTTATCTATCTTCTCAACTGTAGATTTGTCTCCTGACTGAAGAACTACTGTATATCCTTCTTAAATCATACTTGCTGGTATTCAGCCTACATTATCTATATGAAATACAGTCTATTATCAAAAATACCCCTCATTATGATAGACTAATAATTTTAAAAGTTTATCATAACAGGAGTATTTCCATTAAAAATTAATTTTGCATTTATTGTTGCAATACAATAGTAAATTTAAATATATTATTCTTTTGATATGCTTTCTTTACAATTTAAAACATAATATTTTATAGTAATTAAATTCTATATAGAAATATTTTTTAATTGTATGTTAAACCTATAGTTGTATCACCATCATGATAAAACTCAATAATTAATTTTCTATCTATCGAAAATAGCCACGTATCGAAACTAACAGCTGTTATATCATCTAAATTACTAAAAATAGCATTAGCATTGCTTTTAATTATAGGTAAATCTGCATCACTCCAAATAATATAAAACTCTTCATCATTATTAATTTCACTTAATTCTTCAATAGATTTAATATCTTTTTTATTCTTAATTCTACTCCAATCAACTCTTCCCCAATTGGTAAAAGGTATTGTGTCAAAAAATATCTCTTCGATATTTTCTTGTTCATCTCCAGGTAATATATATATATTATTTTTTAATACTTCTATACATTCTTCTAATAATGTCATTTTTCCACATCCTTACCTATTTAAATGTTTTAATAGAGATTCATAAGTAGCTTCGTTTCCTTTAAAAGGTATAGCGTATTTTTTACCTTTGCCTTTTTTACCTCCTCTGAAATCCTCAACGTTAATATGAGCTCCCTTTTTAGGGTCATAATCTAATCTCCATCTTACTTTTCCATCTGCAGACTGTCTTCCAATAACTTTACCGTTTCCTCTACTGGTTTTTAACCTACCTTTTACTGGTTTTGAACCTGGACCTAGATCTCCTAAAATATTCAATGCTTTATTTCTTGCTCTTTCGTATGACTTTTCTTTAGATAATACTACCTCCCCACATGTCGCAGTATTATGCACCAACACACTTGCATCAGATACAAAATACGTATGGAAATCTTCAACCTCAAAATTATATACCCTTATCAGTTCATTGTGAACTACTTTATCTATCTTCTCAACTGTAGACTTATCACCTGACTGAAGAACTACTACATCTCCTTCTTCAATCATACTTGCTGGTATCCAACCTACACCATCAATATAGAACACATGCTGTTCAGTAGCTTCGATAACTTCTCCCGCTACTTTAATATAAAGTATTGTATCCGTTTCTTTTTCAAAGGTTTGTACTACTTTTTTAAGTGCTATTTCTCCTGTTTCTGAATCTTGTGCCCATACCAGGTCGCCTTCTTCAATATCTTCTATTGGAACATCCCCATCTTTTGTTGAAATTAACGTTCCTGCTGTAAAACAACCTTTTTTAGTTATCTTACATCTAACCCTACGATATGTTCTCGTAGCCTTTCTTCTTGCTTTTCTATAAGACCTTTTTGTAACTACTTTAGATTTCCTTACAACCCTATAAACTCTCTTAGCTATAGCCTTTGTACTTTTACGCTTTTTAACTATTTTAGCAACTCTTTTGAAAACTTTACCTACTTTTAATGCTTTAAATGGATTTATAGTTCCAAGTACTACTCCACCAACTATAGCTCCTGCTTTCTTCCAACCTCTTAGATTTTTCTTCTTCGCATATTGATATCCATCATATGCCCCCCATGCAGCATCAAATGCAAGCAAAATTGGGAAATGACCACTCGGATCTGTATATGATATTGGGTTGTTTGTACAATATGCATATAGATGTAAACTACTTGGGTCTGTGAATTCTCCACGATAAGTGTCTTCTGTTAAGAATCTTCCATCTTCAGGATTGTAGTATCTAGCATTCAAATAATACAGTCCTGTTTTATTATCGTAAATTCCACCTGTGTAGCAGATTTCATTGTACAAGTTTTCATCACCATTTATTTCAGTTTCACCAAAATCAGTGTATTCATAAGCTACTTCACTTTTACCTTCTACGTTTACTAGATTTGTTGTACTTTCACGCATGTCCTTGTTGTAGAAGTAGTATTTTTCACCTTCGGCACTTGATATATCCCTAACTGTGGCGATAGCATTTCCACTAGCTCCCATTAGGTTAAGACTAGTCACTCCAGTAAGTTTTTCAACATTCTCTGGCTCTTCTAATTCTGTTGAAGTATCAGCTTTTACAGTTGTGTAAAGTACTGAATCGTCTTGGTAATAGTACTTAGTTGATTGACCATTTTCTGATTTTTCAACTCTTTGTCCATTTCCGTTATAAGTGTTTACTTGATTTAATGTTACTATACTTACCTTTGTAAACATGGCCTTATACATGCGGTTTGCTGCATCGTAAGTATAGCACTTTGCTTCATTATTCTCAATTATAAAAATTCCTAGTATTTAAAAAGTATGTTCTAATTATGAATAATATAATTGAAGCATACCTCTACTGTTTATACCTTATTTAATATCCGCTTATCGTCTGAATCATTCCAACTACCGCTCTAATAGTTGCATTAAATTGCCCTGTAATTTTAACATTTATGTAACTATTCTCATCTATACATATTCTAATGTTTGATTTATCTACATTTGTAGGTTTATAAGACATATTTATTTCGTGTATTCCAAATAAATCTATATTTACTACCACAGTATTATATTTTGATTGAATCCACTTTTGAGGAGGATTATCTGCATATTTTTGTAAATCGAAAAAAATACTAACTTTATCACATTCATCTAAAACATTTATCTGATCATCCTAATATCAATTAGATCAGGAACTTGATCGTATAATTTAGTAATAAATACATTGTTATCTAATAGTTCATACCACATGCTATCACCTCTCTATCATTTGTTATAAGAATAATGTAATTGAGTTCCCTAAAACTTACTAGTTTTTTATTAGCCGGTATCACATTAAAATGTGGTCCTTGACCTCCTTTTAAGTGTTTCGCACCATTATCTTGTATAATAATTTTTTTACCTTTATAATTAATAAAATTGTATTCTCTTGTTTTTATAGGTTTGTTATTTTTACCCAGTATTATTTTACTTCCTTCATGCTCAGCTGTTCTCATATGATCTGACCCAGATTCATATGGTTGTTGAGATTTATATATACCTACATCTCTTTTAGCTTCTCTAAATGCGCCTTTTCTTCTTACTCCTGAATAATCATTATGTACAAGCACAATTGCATCAGACGCAAAATAAGTATGGAAATCTTCAACCTCAAAGTTATATACCGTTATCACTCCATTGTAAGTTACTACATTTCCTTCTTGTGTTAATATTAAAGTTCCTGCTGTAAATCAACCTTTTTAGTTATTTTTTTAGTTACTTTCCTTTGTATCTACCTTAACCTTACTAACTGATTGTCATCAATAGCTAGTTCTTAATTAATTCCTTATTATTATAATGGACTTGATAAAAATACTAATATTTTTATCAAGTCCATTGGTTTTAATGACATTTAAATTTGATCTTACTCTTTTCTACATAATTTTCATAAAAAATTTATTTATTAACTATGTCACAAATTAACATAGGTTGATTGTATTCTTCTATTTCATCATATTCTATAATATGATATTCATCTCTAACTGAATAAAATCTAATTGTTGCTGATGGATTTACATCTTCATCTCCAAGGTCAACTGATAAAACAATATCGAAAGATGTTTTTTTAAACTCATTCAACATTTGTACTTTTAGCTGCTCAATTATTATTAAGGCTTCTTTTAATACTTCATCTATATAACCATCTGAATATAAATATATCTCATTACCTTCCCATTCAAAATCAGATAATTCATCTTTAACAAAATTAACATTATCACAAGATAAACAAAATCCTTCTTTTATACAATAAAAATATTCTCCTTTTATACTACACTTTTTTTCAATTAATTTCACATTCTTATCATTACTTGTGTATTCAATATTACTTAATAATCTTTTCATATCATAATTGCAAAACATTTTATATCTCCTTATTATTACTTTTCTAAATATTTATAAGCTTTACTTAATCCTTTTGTTATATTTTTATCTTTTTTTAATAATTTCTGAATCCTTGAAGGCGCTGGATTTCCATCAAAATCTGTAAATGTATTTTTCTTTAGGTTATAGTACCATTTTGTATTGTCAGGTTCATGATAATGAACATTACCTTTCCCATTACCAAAATTTTCAACATCCACTCTTTCCGTTTTCCCTCGTTGCCATGTAGTTTTACTAGTTGGTCTATTATTGCCAGCCTTTTTTCTTCTTACTCCTGAATAATCATTGTGTACCAACACACTAGCATCCGATACAAAATACGTATGGAAATCTTCAACCTCAAAGTTATATACAGGTATTAGTTCATTGTGAACTACTTTATCTATCTTCTCAACTGCAGACTTATCACCTGACTGAAGAACTACTACATCTCCTTCTTCAATCATACTTGCTGGTATCCATCCTACACCATCAATATAGAACACATGCTGTTCAGTAGCTTCGATAACTTCTCCCGCTACTTTAATATAAAGTATTGTATCCGTTTCTTTTGCAAAAGTTTGCACTACTTTTTTGAGGACTATCTCCCCTGTTTCTGGATTTTGTGCCCATACCAGGTCCCCTTCTTCAATATCCTCTATTGGAACATCTCCATCTTGTGTTGATATTAAAGTTCCTGCTGTAAAACAACCTTTTTTAGTTATTTTACATCTAACCTTACGATATGTTCTCGTAGCCTTTCTTCTTGCTTTTCTATAAGACCTTTTTGTAACTACTTTAGTTTTCCTTACAACCCTATAAACTCTCTTAGCTATAGCCTTTGTGCTCTTACGCTTTTTAACTACTTTAGCAACTCTTTTGAAAACTTTACTGACTTTTAGTTTCTTAAATGGATTTATAGTTCCAAGTATTGCTCCTCCAACTATAGCTCCTGCTTTTTTCCAACCTCTTAGATTTTTCTTCTTCGCATATTGATATCCATCATATGCCCCCCATGCAGCATCAAATGCGAGCAAAATTGGGAAATGACCACTTGGATCTGTATATGATATTGGGTTGTTTTTACAATATGCATATAGATGTAAACTACTTGGGTCTGTGAATTCTCCACGATAAGTGTCTTCTGTTAAGAATCTTCCATCTTCAGGATTGTAGTATCTAGCATTCAAATAATATAGTCCTGTTTTATTATCGTAAATTCCACCTGTGTAGCAGATTTCATTGTAGAAGTTTTCATCACCGTTTATTTCAGTTTCACCAAAATCAGTGTATTCATAAGCTACTTCACTTTTACCTTCTACGTTTACTAGATTTGTTGTACTTTCACGCATGTCTTTATTGTAGAAGAAGTATTTTTCACCTTCGGCACTTGAAATATCCCTGACTGTAGCAATGGCATTTCCACTAGCTCCCATTAGGTTAAGGCTAGTTACTCCAGTAAGTTTTTCAACATTCTCTGGCTCTTCTAATTCTGTTGAAGTATCAGCTTTTCCAGTGGTGTAAAGTACTGAATCGTCTTGGTAATAGTACTTAGTTGATTGACCATTTTCTGATTTTTCAACTCTTTGTCCATTTCCGTTGTAAGTATTTACTTGGTTTAGTGTTACTATACCAGCCTTTGTAAACATGACCTTATCCATGCGGTTTGCTGCATCGTAAGTGTAGCACTTTACTTCATTTGTCACACTGTCTGATTCTCTTAGCTGATTTCCATTTAAATCATAAGTATAAGCTTGAGCAACGGGATGAGTCTGAAGCGATAGCGAAGACTTAGACGTTGGCGATATGAGCGAAGCGAATTTTTATTAGATAGTGTGGTGTGGGACTCTCCCTCATCCTCAGATGACTCTTCACTTCCATCTTTTGAATCTTCTGATCCAACTTCAACACTTGAAACTAACTGATTTAGTGAGTTATATGTGTATGTAGTTGTTTTTCCATCTTTAGCTTCTTTGACTCTGTTACCTACTTTATCATAAGTATAAACAGTGCTGCTTATTGAATTTGAGATATTATCTCTTATATTTGTTTCTGTAAGTCTTCCAAGTTTGTCGTATTCATATTCACGTAGCTCATCTACTATTGTGCTAGGTGAATCTTCATCACGCTGAGTTGTACTAGTGTAGTTATTATATAAATATTCACTCATTATATGGTTATTTTTATTGTAAGTGTATTCATATTTTTCTAGCACTTCTTCTTTTCCACTATCAGTGTAAGTGATGTCTATAGCTCTTCCAAAGCTATCGTACTTAAAACTTCTAAGTGTATAAGTACTTTTACTTCCCTTTGCAAAATCTCTGTAATCTTTTATACTTTCAACTTTTCCATCGTTTAAGTAGTTGTATTCTCTAAGAAGCTTGTGCCCTACTCCAACTTTTGTAACCACTTATCACTATTATAAGTTAATTTTAGACCTTTTACATCACTAGATGTAGACGAAGGATATGTTACATCTGTTATGTTGTCGTCTATATCATACTCATAAGTAGAATGGACCTGATAAAAAACATCAAGCTTTTTATCAAGTCCATGAATTTTGATGACATTTCAATTTGATATTATATTTTCTAGCTAATTTTTTCTATAAGAGTTATAATTTGTTGCTAGCTAGTTCTTGACATAAACTGTCAACAACTGCACCCCAGAGCATCATAGTCAAGTCATTTCAATGAATTGACTTGCTATCATCTAGTATCTAATGTTTCCAAAAAAACTAGTAATGAATTAACTAGGTTTATAGCATCGTCTTTATATTTTGTATTCCATATGTTACTACAATCCTTAAAGTTCCTTTTTCCCTCACATTCTTCTAATGCACAAGCATTTAATATTTCAAGTTCAAACCATAGGTCATGATACTTGCAAATTAACTCTTTTCTATTAAATATATCTTTATTTTGTTCAGCAACAAATTCCAGATCACTCACAAAATTTGTATATTCATATAAGTTATCACAAGCTATCTTTGCCTTATGATTTATTAGATATAATATTTTACTTACCATAAGTTACCGTTATCACCTTTCCTGCCTCATTTAATACTACAGAAACATTATTCACAGAATCATAGTATTGTGTTTTTCCTCCATAACCTCTTGGTGTAATACTTCCATATTTAATTGTATTTTCAATCACAGAAGGCATAATGCCTCTATCTTGCATTCTATCTAATGCATGTCCTGAATATTTCCTTCCTGAAATACTCGTTGATAAGTATGGTTTTTAGGTTGATTCATCGGATTACGCTTACTTCTCAAAGGTAAATTAGCACCTTTAGATCCCTTTGATGCCCCTTTGTAAACCTTAGCTTTTCTATTACCAGTTCTTCTTTTCTTTGTACTTACTATAGTTTTTTCTTCTTAGGTATTTTAGTAACCTTTTTACTTACTTTTTTAGTTACTTTCCTTGTAATTGATTTAGTTTTCCTTGCAACCCTATAAACTCTTTTAGCTATAGCCTTTGCGCTCTTACGCTTTTTAGCTATTTTAGCAACTCTTTTGAAAACTTTACCTACTTTTAGTTTCTTAAATGGATTTATAGTTCAAAGTACTGCTCTTTCAACTATAGCTCCTGCTTTTTTCCAACCTTTTAGGTTTTTCTTCTTCGCATAGTTATATCTATAGCTAACCAAATCGGGAAGTGACCACTTGGATCTGTATATGCTATTGGGTTATTTACACAGTAAGCATATAGATGTAAACTACTTGGGTCTGTGAATTCTCCACGATAAGTGTCTTCTGTTAAGAATCTTCCATCTTCAGGATTGTAGTATCTTGCATTCAAATAATACAGTCCTGTTTTATTATCGTAAATTCCACCTGTATAGCAAATTACATTGTAGAAGTTTTCGTCACCATTTGTTTCAGTTTCTCCAAAGTCAGTGTATTCATAAGATACTTCACTTTTACCTTCTAGATTTACTAGGTTTGTTGTACTTTCACGCATGTCCTTGTTGTAGAAGTAGTATTTTTCACTTTTGGAGCTTTAAATATCTCTAACTGTCGCAATGACATTTTCTGTTGTTAATAAAATACTCCAATTATAATAGTAGATATAATTGGAGTATTTTTTATTTATTAAATAAGTTTTAAGTATTTAAAATTAATTATATTTTATAACAAATTAATTTACTTCTTTTTAAATAATAGTTGTTATTTTCTAATATAAATATATAAATACCTGTATATGAATCATAAATTTCTACTTTCCTATAAATCCACTCTTCATAAGTTTTCATTATATGTGTTTCATTATTGATTGTATCTATTATTTCTATATCTCTTTCATTATAAGCTATTTTTATATTATTATTTGATACTAAAAATTTAGGACCTTCTATTGAAAAATCTACATTCTCATCTACTCTATGTTGCGATACTATTAATTCTGATTCATTACTTTTTTTCTCATTATGATACTGTATTATATTTTTATTATTAATATTCATAATATACTCTTCACCCATAACAGTTCTAAAAATAATACTTTCAACATTATTATATGATTTTATTGATACAATATCATAACAAATAGGTATTCTTATAATATTTACACTGAAATCTTTTATATCGATACATGCCAAACAATTATTCTCTGAGCAATAAAGTATTAGTTTATTATTCACAAAACAATCACAATATATATGTAAATCGTTGATAATATAAATATTATTAATGATTTGTAACTCACTGTCAAGAAATATTACTCCTTCATAGTTATTATTAATAATTATAAAATCTTTGTGAATTCTAAAGTAATATACATCATTATCTTCAATTTTTTTATTTTTAACTAACTGCATTATTCATATCACCTTTTCTATAGTTCAATTCTTTTTTTAGGATCAGCAGTGCCTGGTATTAATTTTCCTGTTTTAGGGTTTGCCTCACCAAGATGCTTACCACGTTTATTGTACACTTCAAGATGAGCACTTTTCCCAGTATGTAAAGTATCTCTATGATAATAATATTTTCCCTTTTTATAAACCTTAGCACCCTTTACTTCATAACTTGTACGGTTATAGGAACTATTCTTAAGAATGGTTTCACCATCTTTTGGAATTCTATTTTCATTTTCATAGCATGAGTTATGAACTAATACACTTGTATTAGATACAAAATATGTATGGAAATCCTCTACTTCAAAGTTATATACCGTTATTGGCTCATCATAAATAACCTTATCAATATCCTCTACTATAACTTTTTCACCTGACTGAAGAACTACTGTATCTCCCTCTTCAATCATATTTGCAGGTATCCAACCTACGTTATCTACATAAAATACATGTTGCTCAGTAGCTTCTATTATTTCCCCTGACACATTAATTCTAAGTATAGTGTCACTTTTGTTTATAAATAATTGTTCTACTTTCCTTAATTTAATTTCACCAGTTTCTGGATTTTGGGACCATACTAGGTCACCTTCTTTAATATCTTCTATTGGAACTAATCCTTCTTCAGTTGACACTAAAGTACCTGCTACAAAGCAAACAGAATCAATTTTATTTTTAACGTTTCTATTACCATGTCTTCTTTTCTTTGCACTTATTCTAGTTTTCTTCTTTTTAAATACTTTCGTAGCCTTTTTACGTACTTTCCTAGTTACTTTCCTTGTAATTGATTTAGTTTTCCTTACAACCCTATAAACTCTCTTAGCTATAGCCTTTGTACTCTTACGCTTTTTAGCTACTTTAGCAACTCTTTTGAAAACTTTACCTACTTTTAATGCTTTAAATGGATTTATAGTTCCAAGTACTGCTCCACCAACTATGGCTCCTGCTTTTTTCCAACCTCTTAGATTTTTCTTCTTCGCATATTGATATCCATCATATGCCCCCCATGCAGCATCAAATGCGAGCAAAATTGGGAAATGACCACTTGGATCTGTATATGATATTG
>NZ_JAHZMO010000037.1 GCF_020748185.1 Terrisporobacter petrolearius
AGTTTTATCTTTTATATCTAAAGAACGAGCAACACTAACTGCACTCATACCTTGATTTATATACATATCTACAGCTTTCAATTTTACTTCTTTATTATATTTATTATATTTTTTAGACATAGAACCCCCCCCCCTTATTGTAGTTACATTTAGCATCATTATGCGATGCCTTTTTTTATGTGTCTACTATAAGGGGATTATACTAATTTTTACAGTTCCTTTTTTAATTTACATATATATGCATAACTATTTTCCACATCAATATTAAACATTAAAAAATCATTTTAAGAGTTATTTTTGTATATAATTTATTTTATAAAATAATTATCAGGCATTTTACCACCCATTTATAAAAATATAAGCATCGTCACTGATTTTTCCTTTTATAAAATCGTTGATGGAATTTTCTAATATTTCAATAGATTTATCTAGTTGTGTTTCAGTAATAATTAAAGGTGGTTGAATTCTAAGTGTATTTTCACCTAAGGATATAAGTAGAAGACCATTTTTGATGCATTGATAGCATATTTTCTTTGTGGCAAGTTTATCGGGTAAGTCAACACCTATGGATAAGCCTAAACCACGTATATCTCTTATGATGTTGGGATACTTATTTTTTAAGCAAATTAGCTTATTCATTAAATATGATCCTTTTTCTTTAGCTTGTTCAATAATATTATCTCGTTCAAATATTTCAATCATTTTTAAGGCTGCAACACATACTGTAGCATTTCCAGAAAGAGTAAAGGCATGAGCAGGAGCGTTTAAACATTCCATAATTTCACTTTTACCAATTACTATCCCTAAAGGTAAACCACCTCCCAAAGATTTGCCCATAACAATTAAGTCAGGTTCAATATTGAAATACTCGATAGAAAACCAATAACCACATCTGCC
The DNA here is from genome assembly GCF_020748185.1 of Terrisporobacter petrolearius. Classification (GTDB taxonomy): domain Bacteria; phylum Bacillota; class Clostridia; order Peptostreptococcales; family Peptostreptococcaceae; genus Terrisporobacter; species Terrisporobacter petrolearius. The sequence goes on from NZ_JAHZMO010000037.1 coordinate 898, forward strand.
TAAGCTTTGTTGAATCTCATCAACAACAAATAGGATATTATTCTCTTTACATAATTTATATAAATTTTCTACATATCTTTTTGGAGGAACAATAATACCAGAGTCACCAGCAATAGGCTCAAAAAATACTGCGGCTACTTCATCAGCAGGTAAATACATTCGAAAAGCATTCTTAATTTCTTCCAGACACTCTAGCTTACATTCAGATTCCTTTTTACCATAGGCACATTTGATGCATATGGGATAATTAAAATGATAAATGTCCGGTAAAAGAGAACCTATTTTTTTTCTCATATTTAAGCTTATTGCAGAAATTGAAAGTGATCCATAAGTACTACCATGATAAGCCCCATGAAATGAAATGATTTTATTTCTACCAGAATATCCCCTTGATAATTTTATGGCTGCATCTATAGACTCAGAGCCATTAGTGCTATAAAGAATTTTTTTATTGTTATCTCCAGGAGCTAAATTTATTATTTTTTCTGCAAGAACCACTGGTGGTTCACAAGTGAAATAAGCAATCGTATATTGTGTAATTTTGTCCATCTGATTTTTTACAGCTTGAGTAATTTCCTCATTACCATGGCCTATGTTAGCAGAAGAAGCACTAGACAGAAAATCTATATATTCATTTCCATCACAGTCATAAAGCAAAGCTCCTTTTCCACTTTTTATAGCTATTGGACAATAAGGTAGTTTTTGAATGCTAGATAAAACTTTTTTTTCTCTCAGGCAAATATCCTTATTAGTAAGATTCATTGTATTTCACCCCTAACAAATTAAAAATATATAATGATAACATATTACATAAATAATAATTCGCCATGTTTGTAAAAGTCAATAAAATATTAAAACTTCCATATGGATATACGGAAGTTTTATGTGTTAAAAATAAAATTTATTTTAAGAGCTCGTTTTCTATTGATGAGTAGATTTTTTTCATCATAGAATTAAATTCATTAGTACTATTCATGTAATTTGTTACAAGAGGATCATTAAAGAAATTTATATACTCTTTATCAAGTTTGGAAACTCTTTTATTTGCATCATCCATTTTATATCTAGAGTAAATTTGATTTTTTTTATTTAAATATGCATCTAGATGTCTTTTTAAAGACTTATTTCTTTCAAGTTCCTCTTTACATCTATTCATTGTTTTAAACTCTCTAGTACCTTTAATATAATAAGCAAGTTCTTTAGATTTTTGATTTATATCCATAAAAATATCCTCCTTTAGGCATATATTATATTTTATAAGCTTAAAGGAAGATATAGAATAAATTTTCATTAATATTTAGATTTTTTATTAGATTGAAGTTAAGTCATTTAAAAACATTTCAAACATAACCCCTTGATTCCTATCATTTTCGTACTTAGAAGTATAAGAAACACATTTGTATATAAAATCAGATGCTGTTTTTACTGCAAAATCTAAATCATAATTATTGGTTATAAGTCCACATATTATTGAAACAAAGATATCACCGGTACCACTATAAGAACATTTATTATATTTAAGTCCATATGTAAAAGATTTATTAGTTTTTCTATCATAAGATAAGTTGTAAATCATTTCATTTCTAATTATACCAGTTATAATTACTTTCTCAGGACCTAAATCACTTAAATCTTTAGCTATATTTATAATCTCATTTTCACTAAAATCTTTCCTAAACTTTTTATTTGACAATAAACAAGCTTCAGTTATATTAGGTGTGATTAGGTTTGAATGTATAACTAAATTTTTCATTTCTTCGCATGTTTTTTCACTAAATATGGGATACATTACACCATCATCACCAAGGACTGGGTCAACAATTACAAAAGACTGAGGATTTTCCTTAATAAAATTGCTTACAATATCTATTTGATCTATAGAACCCAAAAATCCACTACATATAGTATCTATTTCCAAATTTAAGTTTTTCCAAGTATTTGAGTATTTTTTCATTTCATCAGTCAAATCTAAAAAAGTATATTCACTAAAACCAGTTTGGCTAGATAAAATAGCTGTAGGAAATGGACAGCACTGTACTTTTAAAGCCGATAATATAGGAATTGCTACGGTAAGAGAGCATTTTCCAATACCAGATAAATCATTTATGGCAGCTACCTTTTTTAACATCTATAAACCTCCATTTTAAAACATTAAAATTATCATACAATTTTATATTACTATAAAAAATAAAAAAATGTTAATCTTTTAAATATTAATTGGGAAATAAAAAGCGTATTAATACAATTTTATCTATAAATTTGCAAATAATCCTAAAATTATTTAGGGGAATTTGGACATACTAAAATTAACTTAAAAATAGATGTACTTTTTATTGGGAGGTGTAGTGCTTGAAGGTAGCCAAAAATAAGTATATTAAGTATATGTTATTTGCGTTATCCTTGGTTTTATTTATGTCATTATTACTTAACTATAAGAATAATAGTTTATGCAAAGAAGAAGCATTAATTAAAGAAGCTTATAATAATGATGAACATCCAAAGGAAATAAGTGAACAGTATACTGTACTTTTGGAAAATCTTTTTGATTATAGAAACAAAGCAATTTTAGAAAAAAATGAAGACATATTAAAAGGACTTTATGATACTGATATAAAGTTTGGCCTTTGGGCATATGAGCAAGAAGTAAAAAAGATGAAGTACTTAGAAAATTGGTCAAGTAAACAAGGAGTAAATTTTAACAATATAAAGACAAAAGTTAAAATAAAAAAAATGAAAGAAAGAGAAAAAAATTTATATGGCATTATTTGTGATGTATCTACAGAATATAAATATTCTTATGAAAATGACCCTGATAAAACAAATATGTTTAGAATAGGTACATATCACTACCTTCATGTAAAAATAAAAGATGGAAATTATATAATTGTAAAGGAATGGTACACAGATCCATTTGCTGACTCTCTAAACTTAGAAAATATTAAATCTGAGGATATAAAAAATTACATTATAAATCATGAAGAAATTCATCCTGAGTTAACGAAAGAACAGAAAAAAGCTATAGAATATGCACATAGATACTGTGGGGCAGCAGCTGATGAAGAGTTTGGATTAAGGTTTAATACAAAATATCGTGATTTTAATGGTGATGGTGGAGATTGTGCCAATTTTGCATCTCAAATAATGTATGAGAGTGGTAAATTTAAAAAAAATGGAATTTGGAATTATGACAATGGTAGCGCAACAAAAGCTTGGGTAAATGCACAAGGATTTAAAAACTATATAATAAACAGCGGAAGAGGAAGTTATATTTCTAAAGGAAGTTATGAAGAAGTATATAGACAGTCTTATAATTTAAGGCCTGGAGATTTCGTTGGATATGAAAAAAAAGGGAGAATAACTCATGTATCAACTGTTACAGGATTTGACTCAAAAGGATATCCTTTAGTAACTTGTCACAATACAGACAGACTACTAGTTCCATGGGATTTAGGATGGAGTGATAAAGCTATTAAATTTCATTTAATTAAAGTTAATTACTAAATAATATAATTATATAATAGAAAAATTATAAAAATAGTATAGAAATAAATAAGATTGACAAAACTATGTATATATGTTAAAGTAAAGGTAAAGTTGCATTTTTAAGCAGCTAAATTAAAGTGTGTTTTTAGGAGGATTTAATTAAATGAAAACTGGTGTAGTAAAATGGTTTAACAATGAAAAAGGATTTGGATTTATATCTGTAGAAGGTGAAGGAGATGTTTTCGTACACTTTTCAGCTATACAAGGCGATGGATACAAGTCATTAGAAGAAGGACAAAATGTAGAATTCGACGTAGTTGAAGGTGCAAAAGGTCCTCAAGCTGCTAACGTAGTAAGAATATAATTAAAATTCATATATATTAGTATTAATTAGTAACAAAATATTAGTAATATCTAGTCATATGTGAAAGAAAAGCCACCTATTAAAGTGGCTTTTTTTGAAGTTAAATTTTTTTTACTAATTTATTTTTATCTATTAAAGTAAAGTTCTCTTTATTTATTAATAAATCGTACAACTCACTATCATTGTATCTAAAAAATTTATTTAAACACTCTTCCAAATCATCTTCTAGTTTATCAAACTCATCGTAGTAAGAAAGGTCAACAGCAAGAGATTCCATTTCTTCTCTTAATTTATCCATATCTACAAATGATAAAGCGTAAGAAAAATCTAGCTTTTTACTTAAAATCATTTCTTTTACAGTATTCACTAAATTATCACTCTTATAAGGTATAATAATAACATTATCATTTTTAAAAGCTTCAATTTTATTAATTAAATCACTATATATGATATCAAGATTTTCGTTTACATAATTATAAAATCCTTTACAACTAAATTTATTGTTCAAATCTCTAATAAACGTTTCGTTAGTAAAGTCTTTCCAAAGTACAGTAGAAAAACTATTATGAGTATAAACTTTTAATGGTTTACCATCTTCATCATAAAGTAGAGGATAAGTAAGATTATGTTCTTTTGAAATAGTTTTTCTTAAAAGATATCCTTTAAATCCTTCTGGTATTAAATTTATAATATAATTATCTAAATCGCTACCCAAATAAACTTCCTTTGAGTTTAATAAAGACTTAATTTCATTTAAATTCATGTTTTTTAATCTAGACAAACCTTCTTTTGTAAGTATTTGATAAATTTTTTCATTGTATATTTTGTATAAGTAATTCTCTAATTCTAATTGATAATTCATTTTCTTCCTCCAAAAAAGTTAGTAGTATATTTATACCCTTTAAATTGAAATTCAAAATATAAATTTTAATTATGAGGCAAATATGATAAAATTAATATTAAAGGAAATACTTTTATAATTAGCTAGTTAATTTTGGAGGTGTAATGTTAATGAATATATTGTTTTTCTTAACACCAAAGAGTGAAGTGGCTTTTATTTATGAAGACTATACATTGAGACAAACTCTAGAAAAGATGGAGTATCATAAATATTCATCTATACCTATATTGACTCGTGAAGGGAAATATGTAGGAACTATAACAGAAGGCGACTTGTTGTGGACATTAAAAGATAATTTTCAAGAGAAGACACTTGATTTTAAATCATTGGAAGATATGCCAATTAGCACAATAAAAAGAAGAAAGGACAATACGCCAGTATGTGTGGAAGCAAATATTGAAGACTTAATATCAAAGGCTAGAAATCAAAATTTTGTTCCAGTAATTGATGACCATGAGACTTTTATTGGTATAATAAAACGAAAAGAGATTATTGAATATTGTTACGATAAAATACATAAAACTGTAAAAATATAAAAATAGTTTTAGAAAATAGATAAATTCTAATAGGATTTATCTATTTTTTTATTTGAATATAAATTAAAATTTCTTAATTTAGTTACTAGAACATCTAAATGCAGAGATACATATATTTATATAAGTTTGAGTATGAGTAACTAGGGGGATAAAAATATGGGATATTATAATAAATCAACTAATGAAAGCTTAAAATATTTGAAAGTAAGCAAAGAAACTGGATTAAGTAGTAATGACGTAGAATTAAGACAAAAAACTTATGATTATAATTAGTTCAAAGTTAGAGAGAGCCTTTGTATGAAGTTATAAGTGATATAGAAAGTGGGAATATGATACCAGCAGATGGAAGGTTAGTAGAGTCTCAAAATTTAAAGTTAAGAGAGGGCATGCTTACAGGAGAATTGGCATATGTTGCTAAGAGTGCAGGTATTTCAAGTGCTATATTATTTTTATTATATATATGATTACGAAAATGAGTATAAATGAACAAATAAGTTTAAATAGTTAAGGAGTTATTCCATTTTTACAATCATTAGAGCATGCTAAGGATATATATGTGTGCATAGCCTTGATCTACCGTTCCAGAAGGATTACTAACTATGGTTAAGCTAAAATAAATGCGATGGTAACTAAAAAGGAAGAATGTGAAACTATTGGGTGTGTGTCTGTAATTTGTTCAGACAAAACGGAAATTTTAACTAAAAATAAGATGATTTTGGAAGATTCCTATATTGATGGAAAGTATATAGGAAGTGCAACAGAATGTGCTTTGCTTTTATATCATATTGACAAAGACTATAAGAGTTTTAGAAAAAATACTAATTTATTGTCTCAAGTGCCTTTTAGCTCAGAGAAAAAGTTGATGGGATAAAATGATGGAAGAGGAATATATGAAAACTTCCAAAGATTTATACAGTTTCAACTTACAGTAAATATAGTTGCCATTATTACAGCTATAATATCACAAGTTTTAGGACAAGAAATGCCTTTTACGACAATACAATTATTATGGATGAATATAATTATGTATGGATGTACAGCACTAGCTTTAGGATTAGAGTCTGTAAGAAATTAAGAAAGCCAATAAGAAGAAATGCTAGTATTATAGCCAGAAGTATGTGTATTAATATATTTATTAATGTGTTGCTTATAGTATTTATAGTTCAATTACAAGAGTACTTTAACATATTAAATGCTACACCAACTAAACAAGGAACTGTTATATTTTCTTTATTTGCATTTAGTGCACTATTTAATACACTAAACTGTCGAGAGTTAGACTAAATAGTGAAATACCAAATTTTTTCAAAAACAAATTAGCTCTTGAAGTAATTTTTCTTACATCAGTAGCTCAAATATTGTTTACACAAATATTTAGAGAATTTTTTAGTTCAGTTTCGTTAAGTGTACTTATGTGGTGTAAAATAATTTTATTGTCTTCTATGGTACTTATTTTAAATGAAATTGTTAAACTAGCCCTTAGAATAGTAAGAAAACAAAGAGACTTGTTATTTAGGAGATAATAGAAATTCTATTTAGATAAATTAATAAGAGTTTTGACATACAAAAGTACAAAGTAATTTGGAATAATATACAAAAAACAACATATAATAGTAAATTATGTATACACCCTTATTTTATGATGATATAATTGACCTTAAGGGGGGGTGTTGATTTTATGAAAGAAGATACTTTGAACTTTAATAAAATTGGCCTGAAGCTAAATAAGATTGACATGGACATATTAAGGCTATTGGCAAACGATTGTAGAATTTCTTACGCAGAAATAGCAAGAGAAGTACATCTATCTCGTATGGCTGTAAGAGAGCGAGTTATGAAAATGACAGAAGAGGGAATAATTGAAAAATTTACAGTACAGGTTAACTCACCTAAAGTAGGACTTAATACAGCTGTATTTTTACAAGTATCTGCAACACCAAGTGAAATTGATTTTGTTGCAAATGAACTTTGCAAGCATCCGCAAATAGAATCAGTATGTGCTACAACAGGGAAGAATGAATTGCATGTTCATGGATATGCGAAAGATTTTCAAGAACTAAACAATTTTATATTTGAGGAAGTTTACAAAATTAAAGGTGTGACAGAAGTTAATTTTAACTTAATAACTAAAAAATATAAAAGTAATGGAATATTTATATAATTAAAAACAGCTCTTAGATGATCTAAGAGCTGTTTTATTAATTATTTATTCATATATTCAACTGCATTAGGTAATAAAGACTTAACTTCATTTAATTTTTGTTGATAAACTTCACCTTGCTTTTGGTATAATAAAGTTTTTCCTACTTCTTCAGCAACTTCATCATATTCAGGAAGAACACTTTCTTTTCTATCTTCTAATTTTATTAAGTGATATCCGAATTGAGTTTTAACAGGTCCACTTACTTCACCTTTATTCATATTGAACACAGCTTCCTCAAATTCTGGAACCATTTGTCCTCTTCCAAAAGAACCTAAATCTCCACCAGCATCTTTTGATGGGCAAGAAGAATGCTCTTTAGCAGCATCTTCAAATGATACTTCACCAGTATTTATTTTGCCTAATATATCATTAGCTTTTTCTTCGCTGTCAACTAATATATGTTTAGCTGAAGCAGTTTCTGGTTTAGAGAAGCTTTGTTTTTGAGCTTCAAAGAAAGCTCTTTTTTCTTCTTCAGTTATTTTAACACTAGTTAATATTTTGTTTATAACGTATTGCTTTAATACATTTTCCTCTACTCTTTTCATTTCATTTCTGAATTCTTCATCTTGGTCTATTTTGTTGTCTTTTGCATATATGTATAATAATTCTTGATTTATTAAATCATCTAATACATATTTTTGACCTTCTTCAGTTTGAAATTGTTGTGCTTGGTAAGGATCTAGTCCTTGGATTGCACCTTGAACGTCTAAGTTAGATATTTCTTTTTCTCCAACTTTAGCTAATATTTTCTTTTCCATATTATTAGTTACTCCTTTATACCCTTAATATTTTATAATAACTTTCAGTATAAATAATACCAAAAAATATATACTATGTCTAATATTTCCTTATATTAATATATGGTAATTAATAGCATATGCTTATGACTAGTAATAATACTGAACTAATCATACCTACTACACATTCTTCTATTTTGTGATTATAAACATTTTTAAAAGAAATATAGAAGTAGATAAAAATAGATAATAATTTCAACCACATTAATGTTATATTAGTAGGATATAGCAAAAATGATGCTAATGTTAATATAAAAGATACTAATGTGGAAACTCTATAGTATAATATTATATTATCTAAAAGTTTATATTTTATTTGTAAAATTCCAATATTTATTATGTATATTATAGCCAAAATTGTAAAGATTAAAAGAAAATTTTTCTCCACATAAATATTTGGAATGAAAATCCATTTATATATTATTATGGGCCAGAAAATAAGAGTTAGCCCTCTAAAACCCATTTCTAAATAATATTCTTTTTTCAAATTTATACTCCTTTCACATGAGTAATATTTTACTATTACTATTTACCTCAATTTTGCTTCTTAAACATTAAATTATATTAAGATAAATAATTATAATATCATTATAGCATTTTTTTAATCATAAATTATTATGGGGGTGAAGAAAATGTATAGATATTATACTCGTGGTGTCTGTTCAAAATCTATTTTATTAAACATAAAAGATGATATTTTATTAGATGTAGTATTTGATGGAGGATGTGATGGTTCATTAATAGCTTTAAAACATTTTGTTGAGGGAAGACATATTGATGAGATAATTGATCAACTTGAATATATACCTTGTAGAAATAAAAATACATCTTGTCCAGATCAGCTTGCAAAAGCGCTTAAAATCTACAGAGATTATGTTCTTAATAAAGATTAAACAAATAATAAAAAACTTCTACTAAAGATAGTAGAAGTTTTTTATATGTATTAATTATTAATTATTAATTAATATTATTGCTTTGTAACTAATATAGCTATTTTATAATCTGGATTGTAGCTTATTTGTACAAGTTGATTTTTCTTAATGTTCTCCAAATCTTCTCCACCATAGGCGATTTGTAATTTAACAGGCATTTTACCTTGTTTTATGATTGCAACATATTCCTTTTTACCTTTTTTCTCAACTTTTATTAAGTTACCAACATAAGGTTTAAAAGCTTGATACTTTTTGCTAGCATTTCTCATATAGAAGAAAGTACCCACTGCTATTGATATGTTTATTGCAAAAGCATACCAACCATTAATTCTTAGTGCAGCAAATGCTATAATAACTACAACCATAGCAACTATTGGAAGTATAGCTTTTTTTAAAAGGATTTTCCCCATTATTTCGTTGGCTCTTTTTTCTGGGCCGGTCATCGTCTTAGATCTTGCAAATGATTCGGCAAATTTTTGTCTTATGCTCATTTCAATCCTCCTGTTTCCTTAATAGAATTTAATCTATTTATCTTTGATACTTGAAACAAATATTATATTTATATTATTAACAAAATATCTATTAAAATTTATATTCAAGATTATCAAAATATAATAACTATTTTAACATAAAAAGTATAAAAAGAAAATAAATGAGATGTGAAAAGATTTTTAAAAATAATAATAATTATATTGAATTAAAAATGATTTGAAAACTAATTGATGTAACTATGGTAGTATTAACTATATATAACTATTTTATGTAGGTAAAAAAGGGGAGATGATGACGAAAAATTTTTCATCATCATTAGAGATATTAAAATATATATCACTAAGATTATCTTTACATTAATTATAAAAAAGTAATTGGAATTTAATGTAAATTTATTATGAAAAAAATTGATTTAAATTCAATTTGGAAAGAGTGACAAAACTACTTTAAAAATAAAAACCTACATCTTAAGAATTTGTATTAAAAGCAATTGTAAGTGATTTTGATATGAATGTGGACTGATAGTATTATTATAGTTACTTCAGGGCTTTGTGGAGGTTTGGAGGGGTGTAAATGTGTTTGTGGAACCTTACATGTAGCAAATATATCTATAGGTTTATTGTTTAGTAGAAGTGAAGGAAGTCACTAAAGAGTAAGGTCCAGAAAGTGAAGAAAAATTGAATAAATGCTGTACTATCATTGGGGAAGTTGCTAAGGATAGAGTAAAAATAATAGCCCATGAATTAAATATTGAATACTAATGATAATTTAGATTTTAGTTATATTTTATAAATAACTAATTATGATTATTTATTTGTAAAATGGGAATTAAAGAAAATATTTTAATTATTTTATATTTGTGTATAATATATAATTATGATTAAAAATTAATATTAAGGAGTGTCATCAAATGGAAGAATTATATAAAATGATAGAAGATAAAATATATGCATCAGGATATAAAGGAACAATAAGTGGGGAAGAAATTTATGATGAAATATGTGATGAAATAGAAGATAAAGAAGAAGGTAGTTACATATTTATGAGTAAAAAAGAAGATGATGTAATATATGAGTACAAAATAGATGTAATGGAAGAACAATTTAATTTATCTTATTTAGATATAAAAGCAGATGGAAAGACATATCATGTAGATTTTGATAATTAACAAAAAGGTTACAAAATAAAACGTAAAAGTTACAACATAATGAAAATTATGTTGTATTTTTTTTGTGAAAAACATGTATATTTCAACAAATTCAAGGGAAAAATAATAAATTTACATTAAATAACAGTTAAAAATCTAATGAAATGATGCTAGAATACTAATCACAGGGGTAACCTGTACACACAAGGTTACAAAAAAGTTACAAATTTAGAAAATAGGACGGTGGATAGTATGAATAAAAAATTTAAAACATTATTGACAGCTGGATTAGTTACTGTAATAGCAGGTTCTAGCATAGTATCATCAAGTGCTCTATGTAAAAAAACAATTGATACTTATAAAACAAAAGGAGCAGTATACCTTAACATAAACGGTAAAAAATATAAAATACCACTAGTGGTAAATAATAAACCATCACAGAAGGAAGATACTTCAACAGAAAATAATAATAACCAAGGTAATAACAACGCTAATACAGGAAATAACAGTAACCAAAATAACAACAATACTAATGCAGGAAATAATAGTAACCAAAATAATAACAATACTAATGCAGGAAATAGTAGTAACCAAGGCAATAACAATGCAAACACAGGAAACAATAATAACAACACAAATGATAAAAATGACAATGTAGTTGAAAAGCCAAATACTGACAATAATACATCAAATAATAACGAAAGTACAACAGGATCTTTTTCAAGCTTCCAAAAAGAAGTAACTAGACTTGTTAATGTAGAAAGAAGTAAAAGAGGTTTAAGCGAATTAGCTTTCAATAGTCAATTATCTAATGTGGCAACATTAAAATCACAAGATATGATAAATAAAAATTACTTTAGCCATACTTCTCCAACTTATGGTTCACCATTTGACATGATGAAGCAATTTAATATAAGCTATAAAGCAGCAGGAGAGAATATAGCTATGGGACAAAAAACTCCAGCAGAGGTTGTAAATGCTTGGATGAATTCTCAAGGCCATAGAGAAAACATATTAAATCCAAACTTTACAGATATAGGTGTGGGAGTAGCAAAAAGTTCAAATGGAACTTTATATTGGACACAAATGTTTATAGGTAAATAATAAATAATTAAAAGGGTTGTGTAATAAACAATTAAATATTGTTATAACACAGCCCTTTTTTTAAAATGAAGTTTTCTCTACAGGAAATCTAAGAATAGTTCTTAATTTTTCAGGTGAAGTTCTTCTAGGATCAGATAAATAAATTTCGTGGTGCTTCCTAATATTACTTGTAACGTTTGTTAATTTATTTTCTTCCATATATTTTTCGATTTTAGTAATAGTTCTAAGCTCATCATCATATGAGCCAATATGCATAGACTGTACACATAGACCTTCAGCAAAAGTTTCAAATCTAGCCTTTGAAAAATCCAAATTGGGTTTTTTATTCTTACATTCATCTAAAGCCCAATTAAAAATATCTTCATTTACAAAGTTGGGTTGGGCAATCATAGAAGTCCATAGCCATTTGTCTTTACTTACATTAAAGTCAAGTTTACCATTGTCTAAATACCACAAACCCTCTAAAGGAGGAATAACATATTCATAATAGCCCTTAATATGTTTAGCTCCTTTTTTACTCATTTTAATAGTATAAGTAAGAGAGTATAAAATTTGCATAGCGTTTTGGTAGTTTTCTCCCGTTGGTTTTCCTATACCATCTATCATAATATAATTTAAAGGTGGAACATCTATTAATATTGGTTTTTGTCTTGATGAATACAAGTTTTTATACTCTTTTTTAAAATCATACTTTTCAATCATAAGTCCTCCTTATGTATTACTTAAAAAAATTAGTTAAATAATAAAATCTACTAAGTAAATAATAGTTAGATTACTGATTATTGTCAAGTTTGTGAAAATAAAAGAGTACTATTAAAATTATTTAATAATACTCTGAAAATCATTTAATAATGATAAGGTAATATTTTACCGCAAGCAATTTTATTTCCAGACATACCAGATGGCTGGGATGTAAAATCATCACGGTTTTCATGAAGAACAATAGATCTTTCTAATATATCTATTACACGAAAGTTATTTGTAAAAACAGACAAAATACCAAGTCCATTAGCGGATAAAATTGGAGGCAAATCACCGGCATGAAAAGGATGCTCACTATCACCAGGATTAAAATGTCCCCCTGTAGATGGAAAAGGATTTTGAGATGTTCCGATGCTACAATCTCCTACTTCGTGTATATGGAAACCGTGAAATTTTGTAGGTTCACCCTTAGAATCAGTGTTAGGTATTCCTATAATATATGCTTTAATATAGACGCCTAGGGCTAATTGATAAAAAAGCACCTCACCTTTTAAGGATGGATTATTTGCATCACCTTGAATTTTTGCAATAGCCGTAGGATAATTAGGTAGATAAGAGGAGAAAACTTTAATCATCTCATTATTTATTATTGGAAAATCCATATTCAACCCCCTTATATTTAAATTTATATAAAGTATTTTATGATTTTTAAATATAAATTGTTACAATATAAATAGGTGAAATTTTAGGGGGGATAATAAATGGACATAAACGAAATAAGATTGAAGTGGATACTGAAGAATCAGGATAAAGAATCTAACATAAATTTATGGGATGAAAAGGCAGATCATTTTGGAAATTATGAGATTTTGACTAGGGAAAATGATAAATTTATAAAATTTTTGAAAGATGAAAATTTAATAAAAAATAACTTTAAAGTACTAGATGTAGGATGTGGAGGAGGAAAATATACTCTTTCACTATCTAAGGAGTGCAGCCATATATATGGAGTAGACTTATCACCTAAAATGATATATTATGCTAATGAGAATAAAAGGAAGTTTAATATTAATAATGCTTCTTTTATTTGTGATGATTGGCATGAACTAAATATAAAAAAATCAAATTTATATAAAAAATTTGATTTAGTTTTTGCATCCATGACACCTGCCATACAAAGTGCACTTACCCTTGAAAAAATGAATGAAGCTAGTAAGAAATATTGTGCACTGAGGGTTAATATAAAAAGAAATGATTCTGTTTATGATAAACTAAGCAAAATTGTAAATGTTTCAGATAATGAACAAAATTTAAACTTTTTATATGCTATAAATATGTTATTTCTACAAGGATATATGCCTAAAATAAATTATGAATATAAAAATTGGATTTATAAGGAACCATTAGAAAAAGCCTATAATACATACATAAAAAAAATAAAAACAATTAGAAAAATTAATGATGATGAGGAAAGTGAAATAAAACAATTTTTAAAAGATATAAGTCATAATGGATGTGTAGAAGAAGAGATAAACTCTACTATAGTTACTCTTATATGGAGAACAGATTAAAAGGAGGAATTAAATTGAAAAGATTAAGTATTTTAATTATGTCACTATGTTTATTATTTAGCGTAGGATGTAATAACAAAGAAAGTAAAAAAGAAGTTGTGGACGAAGGTAAAAATACACCATCTGTAAATTTAATAATGTTAAGTGGCAGTAAGTATTTTACAGAAAGTGAATTTATAGACGAAGAAAATAAAGATGACGGATATTATAAACAAAGCTATAAATATGAAAATATTAAATTTACTTTGGAAAGAATGAAGAATAAAGACTATTCAGAATTTCCAGTATACATAGAAGATAAAGATATATATGACTTAAAACATAAGGATAAAAGCATAGATGATGAAATTACCAATAAGCTATCTTATCCAGCTTTTAAAGCTACATATAAAACTAAAACAGATGGAAAAGAAGTTTTCAATGAAGATGTATTAATATCAACAGAGCAGTGGGATTTTCGCATTCATTTAGAAACGAATATGGAAAATTACAACAATAACGCTAACATAATAGACAGTATAATAAAAGGTATAAAAATTGAGGAAGTTAGTTAGGAGAAGTAAATTGATATATTACTTAATAATAATAAATGTAATTGGATTTCTTATAATGAATATAGACAAGAAAAAAGCTGTAAAAAAAGCTTACAGAATACCAGAAAAGAACTTGCTTTTTATATGCGTTTTAGGAGGAAGTCTAGGGGTGTTAATAGGAATGTATAAGTTTCATCACAAGACTAAACACAATAAATTTGTATATGGAGTTCCATCATTGCTAATATTCAATATAATAATGATATATAGTATGATGAAAATGCTATAAATAGTTATATAAATTGTATAGGAAAAATTAAAATTACAAAAATAAAAAGGTAGCTATTTTTAAAAAATAATGTTATAATAAATATTGTAGAAATACACAGTAAGTCAAGAAAAGCTTGATGTAGGTTTATAGGAGATTCCAAAATGAATAACGGAACAGTAAAATGGTTTAACAACGAAAAAGGATTCGGATTTATATCTGTAGAAGGTGGAGATGATGTATTCGCTCATTTCACAGCTATACAAGGTGATGGATTCAAATCATTAGAAGAAGGTCAAAAAGTAAGCTTTGATATAGTTGAAGGTGCTAAAGGTCTTCAAGCAGCTAACATAACTATATTATAATATATTTGTCAGAATGCTTTTAAGACCCCTGCGGGGGTCTTTTTTTAGTGTGAAAATAGTGGCGTAATATTTAAATAAATTAAAGTAAATATTAATAAGTGTCAAAATAGAAAATTCTTTTACAAACTAATTATGAAAATATATAATTAAAATATATACAAAAATAATATGATTTTAATATAAGGTTTCATTTTTAAAATTGGAGGAAGATTGATGGAAAAAAAATACGTAATTGCCCTAGATCAAGGAACGACAAGCTCTAGAGCGGTAATTTTCAATAAACAAGGCGAAATAGTATCTGTGTCACAAAAAGAGTTTAGTCAAATATTCCCGCAGTCAGGATGGGTAGAACATGATCCTATGGAAATTTGGGGTTGTCAAAGTGGTGTTATGAGAGAAGTTGTGGAAACGGCATCAATAGATCCAAAAGAAATAGCTGCTATAGGAATAACAAATCAAAGAGAAACTACAATAGTATGGGATAAAAATACAGGAAAACCTATTTATAACGCCATTGTATGGCAATGTAGAAGAACATCAAAGATTTGTGATGAATTAAAGGAAAAGAATTTAGAACAGGTGATAAGAGATAAAACGGGGCTTATAATCGATGCGTACTTTTCTGCAACAAAAGTAAAATGGATATTAGACAATGTGAAAGGTGCTAGAGAAAAAGCAGAAAGAGGAGAACTTTTATTTGGAACGGTGGATACTTGGTTAATATGGAAATTAACAAATAAAAAAGTTCATGTTACAGATTATTCCAATGCTTCTAGAACGATGATGTTCAACATAAATGAATTAAAGTGGGATGAAGACATACTAAAAGAGCTTAATATTCCATTAAGCATGCTTCCTAAAGTTAAACCATCTAGTTGCATATATGGCAATACAGATATGCATATATTTGGTGAAGAAGTGCCTATTGCAGGTTGTGCAGGAGATCAACAAGCAGCATTATTTGGGCAGACCTGTTTTGAAGAAGGTAGTGCTAAAAATACTTATGGCACAGGATGTTTCTTATTAATGAATACAGGAAATAAATTAGTCAAATCAAAAAATGGATTATTAACTACAATTGCCTGGGGAATAGGAGAGAGTGTAAGTTACGCATTAGAAGGAAGTATATTTATGGGAGGTGCATCTATTCAATGGCTTAGAGACGAACTTCGCATGTTAAAAAATGCTTCTGATAGCGAAGATTATGCGAATAAAGTAGAGGATACAAACGGTGTATATGTGGTACCAGCTTTTACTGGTCTTGGCGCACCATATTGGGATATGTATGCGAGGGGAACTATACTTGGTCTTAGTAGAGGAGCTAAAAAGGAGCATATAATTAGAGCAACTTTGGAATCTATAGCTTATCAAACTAAGGATGTGCTTGCTGCCATGGAAGAAGACTCTAATATATTATTAAAAGATTTAAGAGTTGATGGTGGTGCTAGTAAAAATAATTTCTTAATGAAGTTTCAATCGGATATTTTAAATGTAAATATAGATAGGCCTAAAATTGTAGAGACAACTGCACTTGGTGCAGCATACTTAGCAGGATTAGCAGTAGGTTTTTATGATAACCTTAGTAGTATAAAAAATAATTGCAAGTCAGATAAGCACTTTACACCTTCTATGGAAGAGGAGAAAAGAAAAGAACTTTACAAGGGGTGGAAAAAATCTGTATCTAGAGCACTTGATTGGGCTAGAGAAGACGAAGAATAATAAGAAGGCATATGAAGATTACAGGCTTCATATGCCTTTATTAATAGTAAATTTTCAAGTAAAAATTTAATCGTATAAGAAAGTTGGCACTGAGTTGTAAATATATCTATCACCAACAACTAATAATATATCTTTTTCCATAAATACTATATAAGGTCCTGGAGAAATAATTAATTCATCTCCTCTTTTTATAGCAACAATAGTAGCCCCAGTATTTTGCCAAAATTTAGTTTCTGCTGCTGTTTTCCCAATAAATTTGCAGTGAGCTTCTACAGTGAATTGTATAGGAACTAGAGGATTAATAACTTCTAATCTATCAGAATAATCTAAAATTTTGTTTAATGTAAGAATTATATCGCTATCAATTCTTGACTTATCTTCAAGTAATCTATATAAATTACTTTTATAAGAAGATATATTTGTAATGTCTTCATATTTTTTTATAAAAGATAATGCATTATTAGAAGACAACACTATTACACCCTTACCTTTTATACTCTCAACAATGTCGATATCTTCTAGTAGTTTTATGGCTCTTCTTATTGTCTCTGGAGAGACATTGTATTTCCCTGCAAGTATAGAACGACCATAAAGAGTACTACCTTCTTTTATGTCCCCAGTATGTATCTTATTTGCTAAATCTAATGCTATTTTTTGATATATAGGAACGGTATATTTTTCTTTCATTTATTCACCTTCTATTTTAAAATTGTAAAATATAAAATAATATCACTATTAATATTGTATAGATAATTTAGAAATATGCAATACGCTATCATAAAAAATATAAATATGTATAAATATAAATGTAATGAAATGGGTATAAAAAATTTGACTATTGTATTTTGCACATATAAAATAGATTAGTGCAATTTTAGAAAAAATTAATAAATAAAAGGAGAAAAAATGTTATCTTTAGTGATTATAGTATAGATAGTAAATAATAATATAGGTATAGATAAGAGTAGAGATATACATAGGTAAGAGAGTATAATAAGGGAGTGTATAAGAGTAAGTAAGAACCACAGTAAAATATATTATTGATAAGACAATATTACTGTTGAATAATTATATCAAATCAACTTAAAATAGTAATATCAACTTATTATACATATAAAGAACGATAGGAGAACTTACGGAATGGAATTACACACAATAAGATATGAAAATAAAGACATTGTTGTACTACTTGATAATAATATGAAATTAGTTAAGCCTGTATATGACTACTTAAAATACCTTAGACAAAAAGATAGAGCATTTAATACAATAAAGGCTAACTGCAATGATTTAAAGTTGTATTGGGAGTTTTTAAATAAAGAACATTACAACTATGATGAAGTTACACCTAATGTTATAGGTGAATTTATAGAGTATCTTAGAGAACCCAATCCTACGGATAATGTAGTCAGTATTTATGCGAAAAGTAAGCGTACAGGAAAAACAATAAATAGAATACTTAGTACAGTTTATAACTTCTATAAATATTGTGGAATGGTTAAAGAGGTAAATAATCCTATCATAATGGAAGATGTAAACAGACCGTTTGATATGTTTAAAAGTCTACTACATCACGCAAGAAGTAATAATAAAACTAAACAATCTATATTTAAAGTTAAAGAAAGTAAAACTACTTTTAAGTTAGTATCAGATAAAGATGCTGAAATATTTTTAAATAATTTAAATACTTGGAGAGATAAACTTATCTTTAAGATAATGTACCTTACAGGTGCGAGAATTGGAGAGGTATTAGACCTTCAAATTGAAGATATACCCTATCCCGATACATCCTTAGAAGTGGGTATATTAGAAAATATAAAGTCTAAGGGTAAAACAAGACATTTATATATTCCAATGACTTTATTAGAGGAAATAGATAATTTCATAATGGAAGAAAGAAATAATATTGATACAGAGAATAGTTATATCTTTGTATCACAACAAAAGCAAAATTTAGGTAAGCCATTAACTTATAGGGCAATTTATGAAGTATTTAATACAGTTAAAAAGAAAACTGGTATAGAGTTAAATTTTCACGATTTAAGGCATACTTGTGCAACTGCTTTAGTTCAAAGTGGTGTGGATATTAGTGTTGTTAAGATAATCTTAGGACACGAACATATTACTACAACTCAACAATATACTCATATTTCAAATCAGTATCTTGAAGATAATTTAAGTAGATATTGGAATAAGAGTTCTTTAATTGGAGGTGGAGCAAATGGCAAGTAAAATGCCTAATGGTGATAATTGGGAACTAATAGATAATGATAGTAACTCACAACATTATGGAAAGAAATTTAAATTTGATTTCTCATATATTGAAAGCGATAGTATTAAAAATGTGGTTAAGGTTTACACTTGGAGAAATTATAGAGAAGGAAATGGTACTCTATCAAAATTGTATAAAGAAATTTCTCAATTTAAAATTTTTAATAATTATGCAATGAACAATAATATTACAAATCTTAAAGGTCTTAAAAATAATGATATTGATTTGTATTTATTATATTTAAAAACTTACTTAAACGATAGAACTAAAAAGAGACTTTCTTATATATATCAAAAAAATTGTCTTGATGTTTTAAAAAATATAATTCGTTGGGGACAGTTATATATACCTAATGAAGTGCCTAAAATAGAGATATTTACAGGTAATGAATATGCAGGAGTTAATAGAAAACTTAAAATAGATTTTATTCCTGATGAAGTTTTAGAGCAAATAAATAAAGGCTTAAAGAATGAAGAAAATCCTTATGTTAAATATGGAATAATCATTCTTCAAAGTACAGGAATGAGAATTGGAGATATGCTTAAATTAACTATCGATAGCGTTAAGCCACATTTAATTAGTGGATATACTTTAAGTTGGTATGACCATAAAAATCGTAAGGAACGTCAACCAATGCCTATTCCTAATGAATGTACTATCGCAGTCGAAAAGTTGATAGAATATACCAAAGAATTAAGAGAACAGGCAGATGATGGCATTAGAGATTATTTATTTATTCATAGAGTATCTAAAGGTAATTCAAAGGTGAAAAAAGATGAAATAATTAATACTACTAAGCCATCAATATTTAATTGGTTTAATGCTTTTATTAAGAATAATGATATTAGAGATACAAATGGTGAATATTATAACCTTACATCACACCAATTTAGAAGAACACTTGCAACTGATATGTTATCTAAAGGAACTGATTTAAAGGCTATACAAGAAGTTTTAGGACATTCTTCTCCTATGACTACTAAACAAAGTTATGCTGATATTAAAGATAAAGAAAGAGCCGAAGTCTTTAAGAATATAGGTATTATCGGAAACATCAACTTTGTTGATGAAACAGTTATAACAGATAAGAATGATTTAATTTGGTTCAAGGAAAATAAGGATAAAGGAGCAAGAATGGAAGATGGTTATTGCACTAAGCCTTGTATTGATGGAAAGATTTGCGACAGATTATTAAAAAGGCAAAAATGCTACACTTGTAGCAGATATATCACTACTCCAGAGTATTTACAGGCTCATAAAAATCATTTGGCAGAGTTAGAAAAGCAATTAGAGGGAAATATCTATGGCGACCATTATTCCGAGCATTTCCTACCTACTATTGAAATTCTAAAAGAGATTGTAAAGAGATTGGAGGAAATACAAGATGGCAATAACTAAGTCAAATTTACAACCAATAACTACTGAAAGTGATTATAGTAATATAACTATTGGAAATTCTAAATTTACTGATGATGTATGGGACTTATCACCTTTTATAACTACTGCTAAGGTAATACAAAATAAAAAGCAAATAAATTTTAAATATATTCAAGAAGAAGAAATTAAGACTACTACAAAACTTTATGTTTATTATAAGTTAGGAAAAGTCAAACCAAGAACTATTGTTGATTATATGAGATGTCATTTACCGTCGTTTATTGAATATTGTAAATTAAACAATGTTACTAATTTCAATGAGATAACCAAGGAAATGTTTCTACAGTATTCAATGTGGCTTAAAGAAGAAAAGAAAGTTGAACAACAAACAGGTTATATTCGTTGTAAGATAGTTGAAGAGATTATTAAAATAGGTCAAATAAAAGGTTGGAATGTACCTAAAACTAATATCTTTGTAGATTTTACTTCTTGTGATTTATGGGATACTAAAAAGGCTTTAAAAGAAAATAAAACTAAGCCTATTCCCGAAGGTATATTTGATAAAATACTTCAATGTGCCTTGAAAGAAAAAAATATTTTAACTAAAGCAGGGATAATAATTCAAAGCCAAACTGGACTTAGGATTAATGAAGTATTATCTATCCGACAAGGTTGTGTTCACACAACGAATGATGGATATGATTATATGGAAGTTACTATTGGTAAAACAGAAAAGGGTGAGCCTATAATTCATAAGGTATTTATTAATGAGTTAGTTAAAAATGCAATTATACAACTTGAAGGATATACTAAGGATTTAAGAATTAAATATGACTTGAATGAATTATTTATAACTAATAAAGGAAATGTTTATTCAATAGACCAATGGGGTTCAAAAAAATTAAGGAAGTTTATAGAAATATGGGATATAAGGGATAACAAAGGCAACTTATATTCATTAGAATCACATCAATTTAGAGCAACATTTGTTAGAGAACTTATCAAACAAAAAGTACCGATAGCATACATTATGAAACAGTTTGCCCATGTATCTATTGAAATGACTTCACACTATCTTACTTTACAGGAGGAAGAAGTTAAAGAAATATATTCCGATATGATACTTGGTAAAGATTCTAAAATTGCTGGACTTAGAGCAAAAGAAATTAAGAGAAAACTTAATGAACAGTTTAGAGGTAAAACAGAGCAAGAGATTGATGAAATAATTTCTAACTTGTCAAAATCAATGGGTTTTAATCCATTACCAACAGGCGTATGCCTATATGATTTTAGAAGGGGGAACTGTTCAGATGGTGATGGTTGCTTCTTTTACAACTGCCCTAACTACGTTACCGAGGTTAAATTCTACCCTGTTTTAAAGCAAGAATTAGACCTTATGGAAAAAGAAATGGCAAGATATAAGGAATTAGGTCAACAACGTTCTTGGGAAAGGCAATACGTTAAATATAAGTATTTAAAACCATTAGTAGATAGTTTGGAGGAGCAAATCAATGAAGAAAAACAATAATAAAAATACAGAGGGCATAAAGGAATTTGCTAAAAAGAAAAACCAAGAAACTATCGAAAAGGTTAATAAAGCAATAGATAAGTTAAAGCGTTCAAAGACTAAGCCAATTAACTTTAAAACAGTAGCCGAGGAAGCAGGAGTATCTAAGGCTACTCTATACAATAATCCTATTTTAAAAGAGCGCATATTAAGCCTAAGAGCCATTCAGAAAGGTGTATCTAATGATAGTATAGTTGCTACACCTAAAGATAAAATAAAGGCTAAAGACGTTAAGATAAAACAACTATATGAAGAAATTAAAAAACTTAAAGAAGATAAAGAAAAACTAATTATTCAATTAGTTGATATGGAAGAACTTAAAGATGAAAATAAAAGATTAAGAGAAAGTTTAGATAAAATAAAAAGTATAAAATAACTTATTAGACACTAAAAAGTGAATAATAAGAAAGAAAGGAGAATTTAATGGGGGTTTGGTACTTATAGTACACTCTCTCACTAAAGATAAAAAATGAGTGAAATAACAAAATCAAACAGATTAAAAGGCATATTCTTTATTATTTTATCTGCATTCGGATTTGCAGTGATGTCGGCTTTTATAAAATTATCAGGTGACTTACCTAATATGCAAAAAGTATTTTTTAGAAATTTGGTAGCTGCAATAATTGCATTATTTTTAATAATAAAACATAAAGGAAGCTTTACAGGAAAAAAAGAAAATAGAAAAATATTAATCTATCGTTCTATATTTGGAACAATTGGAGTTATTTTTAATTATTATGCTATAGATAAACTAGTATTATCAGATGCAAATATGTTAAATAAAATAAGTCCATTTTTAGTAGTAATATTTTGTGCTTTAATACTAAAGGAAAAAATTAATCCAAAGCAAATATTAGCTATTATTTTTGCATTTATTGGTGCATTATTTATAATAAAACCTACTTTTGATGTTAGAGTTGTGCCATACATGATAGGCTTTTTAAGTGCAGTATTTGCTGCTCTTGCATATACTTTTGTAAGAATGTTAGGAAATAAAGAAGAGTATTATACTATTGTATTTTTCTTTTCCACGTTTTCATTAATTACAGTTTTACCAATGTTTCTAATGGTTTATGAGCCAATGACACCTGTGCAGTTTATTTATTTAATATTAGCAGGGGTATTTGCCAGTCTTGGTCAATTTGGAGTTACCTTAGCATACAAATATGCCCCAGCTAAAGAAATTTCTATATTTGATTATAGTAATATAATATTTTCAGCTATTTTAAGTATATTCTTATTTGGTGTATATCCAGATAGTCTTAGTATTGTAGGTTACTTTATAATATTTGCTGCAGCATTATATATGTTTTTATATAATAAAAGACAAGATAAGTTAAGAAAATAATCTAAATATGAAAAATGTATATTATAATTATTTATAGAAGTAATTTATTTTTCTAATAAAGGGGATTGTTTGATGAATAAAGTTAAATTAGCTATAATTGGAGCAGGTGTAAGGGGTAGATACACTTATGGTGAATTTATAAAAAATAATAATGATATATGTGAAGTTGTAGCGGTTGTAGAAAGTAAAATAGGAAGAAGAGAAAAGTTTAAGGAAATATTTAATTTATCTGAGGATAAAGTCTTTGAAAATATAGATGTTTTTTTAAAAAAAGAAAAAATGGCAGATGCAGTTATAGTTTGTAGTAATGATAATACTCATTTTTATATAGCTTCTTCAGCTTTAGAAAAAGGTTATGATGTGTTAGTTGAAGGTCCTGTTGCCAATAACCTAGATAAATTAGTTAATTTAAAAAATTTATGTGAAAATAACAAAGATAAAGTTTTTATGGCTACAATGCCTTTTAGATATTCAAATTTATTCTTGAAGATTAGACAAATAATATTAAACAAAGAGATGGGGAATTTAATTAATATTAATTACAATTCTTATATAGGATATAGAAAATTTGTACATAATTTTGTAAGAGGGAATTGGAGATTAGATAATGATACGGCTCCACTTATTTTAACAAATAGTTGCTATGATTTAGATATACTTGAATTTTTAACAAATTCACAATGTGAGAAGATTTCATCCTTTGGTAAACTGAATCACTTTATGAGGAAAAATCTACAACTGGATATGAGTGAGTTATGTATAAGATGTAGTAAAGAAAAAGAATGTCCTTATTGTGCTCAAAGAATTTATATAGATGATGATAAAATGAGTCATGCACTACATATAAACCCAACCGAAGAAAACATAAATAATATATTAAAAGAGGGCCAATATGGGCAATGTGTATATTCTTGTGATAATAATGTTTCTGATAATTTAATAAGCATACTTAAATTTAAAAATAATATTACAGCAACACTTAATATTAGTGCATTTACAAAAAAAGAAAATAGAAACCTTACACTTATGTTTACTCATGGAGAAATTTATGCAGATTTACAAGATAACACTATTATTATTAAAAAATTTATTAATGAGGAAGAAGTAGTAATCAAACTTGATAAAGATAATTTTGAAGAACAATTAATAAAGGATTTTATAAGTCAAGTAGAAAATAGAAATCTTGATGATTTGAAATCTAGCGTTATTTCAACTATAAATAGTCATGTTACAGGATTTGCATGTGAGTTTGCAAATGTAAGTGAAACGGTAGTAGATATAGATCAATTCTGGAGTGAATCTTGTGAAATGACTAAGAAAATTGAAAAATTATTACTTTTAAGCAAATAAAAAGTCTATCTTTTGATAGACTTTTTATTTGCTTAAAAGTAAAACATCAGAATATATTTCTAGTAGGTAGTAAAGTAAAACAAAGAGAATTTGATTAGCAGGACTTATACTTATCCCTTCTATAAAAAAGTCTACAACTCCAACTACAAAACAAGAAAAAGAAGTGTATAAAATGAAATCTATGGCTCTTTGTTGAAACCTAGAAATATTGCTTTTAGCTTTAAATAAACCGATTAAAATAGAAGTATAATAATCGGCAGGGATAAGCATAATATAGCAAATTATTAGAAAGATTATAACGCTTTTATATGAATCATATGTAAATCCTAAAAAAGATAAAAAACCTATTCCTGCTATTGTATATATAATTGCTTCGAAAGTTAGCATGATAATCATATAAATAATAAAAGAAAGCAGGGTAAATTTCATTATTATTTTTTCTTTTTTTATATTAATCAACTCCTAGAAAAATTTTAATAGTATATAACTATAAATATTTATAAATTTACTTATAGTAATATTACGATTGAAATTAGTATAAAATGCTAATGAATAAGTAAAATATTATGGAATGGGGGATAATATGAAGTATCCAAAGCCTTTGGAAAAAAAAGATACAATAGGCCTAATTGCACCAGCAGGACCTTTAAGAGATATAAAAATAGAAGAAATAAAATATGAATTAAATAGATTGGGTTATGAAGTTAAAATAGGAAAGAGTTGTTACTTATCATACAAAGGATATTTAAGCGGCAAAGACAAAGATAGAGCTTTAGATTTAGAAAGAATGTTTTTAGATAAAAATATAGACGCTATTATTTGTGTTAGAGGAGGGTATGGGTGTGCCAGAATTCTCGATTTAATAGACTTTACTATAATTAGAGATAATCCTAAGATATTTATAGGTTTTTCTGATGTTACAGCTCTTCACATAGCTATAAATCAGCTATCTAACTTAGCAACTTATCACGGCATTATGGCAGCAAGTATAAAAAAATGGGATGAATTTACTTATAGATCACTGATAAAAGCTTTAAATTTTAAAGAAGAATTAATAATTGAAAATCCATCTAATGAAAACTTAGTATCTTTATATGAAGGTATTTGTGAAGGGGTGATAACAGGAGGCAATTTATCCGTGATTGTTTCAACGTTAGGAACTAAATATGAAATAGACACTAAAAATAAAATATTATTTATAGAGGAAATAGGAGAATATACTTATAAAGTTGATAAAATGTTAAATCATATGCAAATGGCGGGAAAATTTAATGATTGTAAAGGAATAATATTTGGAGAATTTACAAATTGTAAAAAAGCATTTCAAAATGACGAAGGAATTTTAAATATACTTAAGGAGATTGCTATAAAAAATAAAAAGCCAACCATATGCAATTTGAAGTCTGGTCACTGTATGCCTATGGTTACCATACCTTTAAATATGAATTGTTACCTTAACTCTTATGAAAAAAAAATAAAAATAATAAAAAGTATAAATTAAGGATAGTAAACTATCCTTAAGATGATTTATTTTGAGGTGTAACCAATGCTAATAAAATAGCACAAACAAGAAATAAACGAAATGACAAAATGATCACCACATTCCTTTTTATATTATGTATATTTAAATAAATGTGGTATAATTCATATTAAGTACAATTTTGGCAGGAGGAATTAACATGTCTGATGATAGAATAATTGATTTTAATGAACTAAAAAATAAAGTGAAAGACAGTGATGTGGATAAATTTGAAAATTATATGTATGATTTATATTTCTCTGTGGCAGATGGAAGTATGACTATGTCTCAATTTACATCTAAAATATATGAATATATGAGAGAAAATAATATATCTCAAGAAAAGTTTTTGAAAATGCAAAATAGATTAATGGAAAGATATGGGGTGGATCCAGCAGAATTGGACCAACAAATAAAAAATCTTGGTTTAAACCCTAATAGCTTAAGCTTTGATGATTTAAATAAATTTAATCCTACAAACAATAAAAACAATACAAACGATACACAAAATACAATAAATGAAATAAAAGAAAAAATAGACTATGATATAGATAAAAATTCTGATTTTTATAAAAAGTATAATAAAGATTTAGAAAGTAAGGTACTAATAACAACTTTTTTAAAGAATGAAGTAAATGATATGAAAATTATTATTGAAAAAGAGAAGGTAACTTTAATTAGCGAAGGTTCTATAAATTTAGTAGATGCTCAACTAAATGAATTATTATTATCATATAAAGGTATTAAAAATAAAAAATTAAAAATAACTATTTGTGAAAAATGCAAAGAGTATGATTATTAAAATACACTTCAATGGAAGTGTATTTTTTTATGAAATATTTTTCTATAAGATTTTAAATATTATGGATTTATTGTAAGATGTGAAATACAATAGGGGTATAAGGGGGGAATGGAGGAATAGAAAATGATATTAACAGTAGTAAAGGAAACTTTATTATTATTTTTAGCGTTATTTTTAGGTATTAATGAAATTTATATTTTAGGAATACCAACGATTTTAATTATTTCATGTTTTTGTACGGCTGGATTATTTTACACAGGATTTGAAGAAATATTAGAAAATACTGAATCACAAGACTGTACATTAGGAATTATAAACATTTTCCTTGGCTTTGTATTGTTAGGTATGACACTTACAAACAATATAAGAGTCTAATTTGCAATTATAATAAAAAGGTGTTATTTCCAAAAGAAATAACACCTTTTAGTTTAATTATATTGAAATACTTTTAACTACATCAATTCCGTTTTGCATCATACTATTGAAAAAAACTGTGTTTAAAAAATCACCACTATGAATCATATCTATATCGTAAGTTTCAACCAAATTCATAGGAACTATAATTTTTTTGTCTAAGTTATTTTTATTAAAATATGTTTTTAAGGTTATGGTTAATTAATAGACACAAATATCAGTACAGCATCCTACGACTATAAAATTATCTAATATTTTTTCCATCATAAAACCTTCCAGTATAATATAATCTTATTTTATATTTATTGGGAAATTACGTAAATATATGTGTATATACAATTTGAGAAAAAATTAAATTGTAATTTTATAAATAAAGATTAAATTTGCTTGTTTATTGAGGAGATGATATTAGGAAAATCAGTAAATATACCATCTACTTTAAGCTTTAATAGTTTTTCGTATTCTTCAACAGTGTTTACTGTATAACAAAGAATTTGTAAATCTCTTCTGTGGCATTTATTAATAAAATATTTGTCTGTAATAGAATAACTACTACTTATATAAGTAGATTTATTTTTTATAGCTTTTGAAAAGATCATACTTTTAAGTCTATATTTATAAAATCTTTCACTTATCAAATAAGACCTTAATATTTTAGGACAAAGGGTTTTTACTTTATGAAGGCTTTTCATCCTAAAAGAAGACATAATTACCCTTCTTTCCATTTTTAAGTCCTTTACTAAGTTAATTACATTTTCTTCTAAGTTTCTATATTTTATTTTATTATTTTTTACTTCTATGTTTATTATAAAGTTTGTAGGTTTAAATAATATAAGAACCTCTTTTAGAGTAGGTATTTTGCAGTCCTTGTTATTTTCATAATTTTTAAAATTAGAATTTAAAGATTGAAGTTCTTTTAAAGTCATATCTTTAACATAACCGGTACCATTAAATGTTCTGTCAACTTTTTCATCGTGTATAACTACAAGATGATTGTCTTTTGTTTTTTGAACATCTAGCTCTATGCCATATATGTTTAAGTTAAGGCATTTCTTAAAGGCTAGCATGGTGTTTTCTGGATAAAATCCACTTAGTCCTCTATGGGCGATTATTTTCATTATTTAAACCTCCAAACTAAATTATAAGCAACAGTCTAAGTCTGCCACGAAGTAAAGACTTAGACGTTGGCTTTATGAACGAAGGGACCATTATTTCTGGTTAGATATTTCTTCTGCTAGATTGTTTAAATATTCCCATCTTTCATATTTATGTTCTAATTCTTTTTCTAACTTTTCTTTTTCATTCATTATTTCTTGAAGTTTTGTAAAGTTTGTTGCAAACTTACTTGTATCTCCTTCAAGTTTTTCTATTTTTTCTTCTAATTTAGCAATATCATCATCAATAGTATCAAACTCTCTTTGTTCATTAAAAGAGAATTTAAGTTTTTTATCGTTTTTAGGTTTTTCTTTTTTAAGTTTTTCTTCTTTTGAGATACTTTGAGCAAATTCTTCAAATTCTATTTTTTCATTTTCTCTATATACTAGATAATCACTATAATTTCCTGTATATATATGAATCTTGCCCCTACCTTCATATGCAAATATTTTATTACAAATTCTATCAAGGAAGTATCTATCATGGGATACAGTTATAACTACACCTTTGAATTCATCCAAGTAGTCCTCAAGACGATTTAAAGTTTCTATATCTAAGTCATTTGTAGGTTCGTCTAGTAAAAGGACATTAGGTGCAGACATTAAAATTCTAAGAAGGTGTAATCTTCTTCTTTCGCCACCAGACAACTTTCTAATATAAGTATACTGCATAGTTCCATCAAATAAGAATTTTTCACACATTTGAGAAGCTGTGATTTTACTTCCATCAGCAGTTGTAATGTAGTCACTTTCTTCTTTTATATAATCAATGGCTCTCATATCAGGATGCATGTGTGAATCATCTTGAGAAAAGCAACCTATTTTAACTGTTTCACCTACTTCAATCTCACCACTATCTGGTTTGATTTTACCGTCAAGTATGTTAATTAGAGTAGATTTGCCTAATCCATTTTTCCCTATAATACCTATTCTGTCATGTCTAGCTAAAGTATATTCCAAATTATCTATTACTTTTTTATCATCAAATGTTTTAGATATATTGTGAATTTCTATGATTTTATTTCCAAGTCTTGATGAACCTACAGATATATCTAATTTTTCATCAATTGTATTTTTGTCTGCATTAACAAGTTCATCAAATCTTTGTAGTCTTGCCTTTTGTTTAGTGCTACGGGCCTGTGCTCCACGTCTAACCCAAGCAAGTTCTTTTCTAAGTAGGTTTTGACGTTTAAGTTCTGATGATTGCTCTAAATCAAGTCTTTCAGCTTTTTTTTCTAAGAAAACAGAATAGTTACCTTCATAGCTAAATAGGCTACCTTTGTCTAATTCTATTATTCTATTAGTAACTCTATCTAAGAAATATCTATCATGAGTTATCATAAGTAATGAACCTTTAAATTTATTTAGATATTCTTCTAGCCAGTCTATTGTATCGTTGTCTAAGTGGTTAGTAGGCTCGTCTAGTATTAACAACTCACAAGGAGTGATTAAAGCAGAAGCAAGAGAAACTCTTTTTCTTTGTCCTCCAGATAATTCTTTGACTTTTTGGTTAAAGTCTTTTATACCTAATTTCATAAGTACAGTTTTTGCATCACTTTCCAAATCCCATAGATTTAAATCATCCATTTTACTTTGAAGAGAAAGTAGTGTATTGTTTAATTTTTCATCATAAGTATGATTTATTTTTTCTAATATATCTTGGTATTGACCTATTAATTTCATTTCAGAAGAAGTACCCTTAAACACTTGTTCAAGAACAGTGGCTTCTTCATCGTAGTATGGGTTTTGTGGAAGATACTCAATTCTAACTTTATTAGCTTTGATTATAGTTCCAGTTTCACTTTCTTCGCTACCAGCTATTATTTTTAATAAAGTAGATTTACCAGTACCATTAACACCGATAAGTCCTATTTTTTCTCCTTCATTTATACCTAGAGAAATATTATTTAATAATGTTTTTTCTGAGTAGTTTTTACTTATATTTTCTAAGCTTATTAAATTCATTTCTATCACCTTTGCTTATTATCTTTTATTATATTTATAGATAAAATTATAAAAAACAGCGATTTTTAAATATAGCAATAATATTTTAAATCTTATTTATGTTTTTATAATTATTAGTCAAAATATAAACTTATTATAACTCAAATACATATTCATAGACTAGTTATTTTGAAAAGTTAAAATTTTTATAAATGAAAGTTTGATGTTTATTGAAAAGATATATAAGATTTATAGTATTATGATTGAAGAAGAGAATTAAAAATATAAAAAAATTAGGAGTGATAAGATGAAATTTTACGTATCTCAGTTAGTAGAAACACAAAAAATTTTACCAATACTAAAAAAGTATGATGTAGGTTTGGAAGTTGTACAGTTTGCAAATCCTTACATATTGGATAATAGATATGAGATTATGGATATATACAAAAAAGAGTTAGAAGACTTATATGGAAATATTGATTTAATAATTCATGGCCCATATGCAGATTTATGTCCTGCAAGTCGAGACAGTGAAATAAAAAGGATAACAAAGCTTAGAATGGATCAAGCATATGAGGTGGCTAAAGATTTAGGAGCAAAGAAGATACTTTATCATAATGGATACACTCCAAGAACGTATACATATGTAGAATGGAAAAATAATGCTTATGATTTTTGGATTGAGTTTTTAAAGGGAAAAAATAATAAGGACATAGTTATAGAAAATGTACTTGATGAAGATTATGAGCTTTTAGATGATTTAATGAAGAGAACAAATAAAGATAATTTTTCTGTTTGTATAGACATAGGTCATATAAATGCTTACTCTAAAATAAGTGTGGAAGAATGGATAAATGTTCTTGGCTATAAGCTAAATCATATACATTTACACAATAATCATAAAGATAAAGATAGTCATTATGGAATAAATAAAGGAAGTATGAATGTAATAAGCATACTTAATAAACTAAATAATATGAATAATGATATAACCGTATCTCTGGAAATTACAGATTTAGAACAGTTAAAGGAATCTTTAGATATTTTAGTAAAAGAAGGTTTTTTAAAACTAAATATATAAAAGAGTGTGTGAAAAAAACTCTGTAAATAACAAAATTCAACAGCTTTCTATGATAATATTTAATTATTATAGGAGGTTGTTTTATTATGGGAAAAAGAAAACAAAAGCTTAGCGAAGGAAAAGGAAATATCATAGCAAATTTAATTGAAGAGTATGATATTCAAAGCGCTGAAGATATACAAGAAGCCTTAAAAGATCTACTTG
>NZ_JAHZMO010000038.1 GCF_020748185.1 Terrisporobacter petrolearius
TAATAATTGTGAAAAGAATGCTAGTATTAGTATTTCTTAGAAATAAAAAAATATTACTGGAATTTTGAATTTCCAGTAATATAAATTACAAAACAAAATTATTACACAAATCTATAGACATTCTCTATGATATTCATACCTATATGTATAAAATATAGTAATTTTAATTAATTTACAATAATTTAAATATTTTTATATTAAAAAAATAATTTTTCCTAATTAAATATTAATAGAATCTAAGTAATTTAATCTAGATAAAGTGTTTAAAATATTTCTTCCTTCAAAAACTCCTTCAATAATACGTCTAGCTCTAAAGCTATCTCCTATATTCAATATTTCTACTTCGTCAGTGAAATGATTTTTTAATTCATCAAATATAGAATTGTTTGATTTCATACCTAAACAAACAAATCCATAATCAAAGTATAAATCTTTCTTCTCTCCATTTTCTAATTCTACATAGAAAGAGTTTTCTTTAACTTCTAATAGAGAAGTGTTTGTAAGTTTATTAACATTATGTTTTTTCATAGTAGAAGAAGTATCTGCTTTTGTAACTGGGTCAAGACCATTTCCAATAATAGTCATCTTTTCAACTACAGTAACTGATGCATTTCTCTTTGCAAAAAATTCCATTACATCTAGACCAACAGCTCCTCCGCCTATAATAATAACATTTTTCCCTAATAAATCTTCAGGATAGTCATTTATATTTTTAATCATATTGTTTATTGAGCTTACTTTGCTTCCATCCTTATCAACATAATCATGTAACCCTTTTATTGGAGGTAGTAAAGGAGTAGAACCTGTTGCATTAACAATGATATTTGGTTTTAAATTTTTTATAAAATCAATATCAGCTTCAGTGTTTTTGAATATAAATAAATTGTTTAGTTTATTTGTTCTATTAATTAAATAATTTGGGAAATCAGCTAATCTTTTTTTATCAGGAATTTTTGAAATATCAGTAGCTAATCCACCTAAGTGATCTTGTTTTTCTATTAAGAATGTAGTACAACCAACTTCACTAGCAGTACATGCAGCTTCCATACCTGCTGTTCCACCACCAATTACAACTACGTTACAAGGTTTTTTTGTTTTTGCATTTAAGTAATCTTCTCCTTCATTTACAGATGGATTGACTGTACATCTAATTGGTCTATTTAACATTATTCTATTGCCAGCGCAGCCTATATTACATGATATACATTTACGTAATTCATCTTCTCTATTAGTAGAAACTTTGTTTACCCATTCAGGATCGGCAATTAATCCACGTCCCATTCCGATTATATCAGCATGATTTTGAGATAATATTTCTTCAGCAACTTTAGGATCTCTTATATTACCCATTGATACACATGGTTTTTTAAACTTTTCTTTTATAGCTTTAGCCATATATGAACGCCATCCATCAGGGAAATAATTAGAATCTATTTGATATTGTATAGATGAATTTAATCCACAAGAAACGTCAAATGCATCAATGTCGTCATTTAAAAATTCTAGATATTTTAAAACATCATCTAAAGTATTACCACCTTCAACTAATTCATCTGCACTTATACGAAGGAATATTGGGAAGAACGGTCCAACATTTTTACGAACTTCATCTATTACCATTCTTGCAAATCTTGTACGATTTTCAATAGAACCACCAAATTCGTCAGTTCTATTATTTGTTGTTGGAGATAAGAATTGACTTATTAAATAAGAGTGACCAGCATGAATTTCTACACAGTCAAATCCAGCCATTTGAGCACGCTTTGCCGCTTCTCCATATTTTTTTGCTATAAATATAATTTCATCTTTAGTTAATGGCACAGGTATTTCACCTCCATCTTTTGATGGAATATTTGATGCAGATACTGGTTGCATATTTGTTCTTGAAGACATGGCAGATGCTCCGGCATGATTTATTTGTATACCTATGCAAGCACCTTGTTTATGAACTCTTTCACATAGTTTGTATAATCTAACTATATAACTATCTTGGTCTATGCGAAGTTGAGTAGTTCCGTTTGAACCTTGTGGTGAGTAAACACTGGCATTTTCCACCATTAAAAGTCCAGTACCACCTTTTGCTCTTTGCTCGTAGTAGTCTATGTGAAGAAAACTCATTTCTCCATTTTGTTCTCCATAGTTAGTTCCCATAGGGCACATCATTACACGATTTCTAAGTGTCATATGTTTTATTGTCAAAGGTGACAATAAATTTTTATATTTATTATTCATAACTAATAAACCTCCCCTTTATTTGAAATGTAGTTTAATATTTGACTATTTTTATTATTAAAAAAATAATTTCCTTGCAATTCAAATTTTAAATTATAAAGATTGATAAAACAAATTGATATTTTTATATAAAATAATAGAAAAAAACTATAGGTTATAGTAAAATTGGAGAAAGATTAAAATTATAAATAATATTTTAAAAATGAAGGTTATATAGGGAGAACGAGATGAATTTAAATCATTTGCAATATTTTGTAACATTAGCAAGGGAAGAGCATTATACTAATGCTGCACAAAAACTATCTATTACCCAACCTAGTCTAAGTAATGCAATATCATCTTTAGAAAAAGAGTTAGGAACATATTTATTTGAAAAAAAAGGAAGAAATGTTGTGTTGACTAAGTATGGTAAAGTATTTTTGGAATATGCAGAAAAAACACTAGAAATTTTAAATCAAGGAGTAAGAAAAGTAAAACTTCTGACTAGTGAAACTAGTGGAATAATAGATTTGGGGTATATATACACTTTTGGAACGAAAGACATATCCTTGCTAATAAATAGTTTTTTGGAAGAAAAGAAAGACAAGAACTTTAAATTTACATTTTCAGATGGTAATACATCACATATTATAAATGGTCTAAAAAATGAAGATTATGATGTGGGATTTTGTTCCAAAATAGAAAACGAAGATGATATAGAATTTACCAAGGTAAAAGAAGAGGAACTAGTATTAATTACACCGAAAAATCATCCTCTATCTAAATATAAAGAGATTGATTTAAAAGATACAATTGATTATAAATATATAGCTTTCAAAAAAAATAGTGGACTAAGACCATTTATAGATAATATGTTTATAGAAATAGGTGAAAAACAAAATATAATCTATGAAGTAGAAAAAGATGAGTCATTAGCAGGTTTAGTAGAGGGGAAATTTGGAATAGCAATTATTCCTAAAATACCTATATTAGATCATTTAGATGTAAATATTATAAAAATTAAAAATCCAAAATATAATAGAAATATTTACATGGCTAAACTAAAAAATAAATATTTATCTCCAGCTGTCAATGAATTTATAAAATTCGTTATTAATAAAACTAATTAAATTATAGAAAAAAACTATAAAAAGCCCTAAAAATATCAATTGGTACATTTTTATTTTTTTTAATATAATGAAATTAAGCAAAATTAATAATTAAAATTTTAACAATTTGAATATTTATTATATTATAAAAAGATAAGAAGGAGATTAGAGGAATGGAGAAAAGAATAACAGGACATACAGAATTAATAGGGCTAATGGCTTATCCAATAAGACATTCAAGTTCACCAGCGATGCACAATGAAGCATTTAGAAAATTAGGATATGATTATGCATACTTAGCTTTTGAGGTGGATAACGATTCCCTAGAAGATGCAGTAAAAGATCTTAGAGCTTTAAAATTAAGAGGATGCAATGTATCAATGCCAAATAAAACAGTAATACATAAATATTTAGATGAAATATCTCCAGCAGCTCAATTATGTGGAGCAGTAAATACTGTAGTAAATGAAAATGGAAAATTAATAGGACATATAACTGATGGTATAGGATTTATGCAATCGTTAAAAGAAAAAAATATTGATATTATAGGTAAAAAAATGACTATAGTAGGAGCTGGTGGAGCAGCTACCGCAATAGAAATACAAGCAGCTTTAGATGGAGTTAAAGAAATATCTATTTTTAATATAAAAGATAAATTTTGGGATAATGCACAAGAAACTGTTAAAAAAATAAATGAAAACACTTCATGTAAAGCAACTTTATATGATTTACAAGATTTAGACAAATTAAAAGAAGAAATAGAAGATAGTTTTATATTTGTAAATGCAACAGGTATGGGAATGAAGCCACTAGAAGGAAAAACTTATATACCAGATAAATCATTTTTCAGACCAGAGCTAATAGTGGCAGATGTTGTTTACTCACCAAGGGAAACAGAAATGCTAAAAATGGCTAAAGAAGTTGGTTGTAAGACTATGAATGGATTAGGAATGATGTTGTTCCAAGGTTCAGCAGCTTTTGAATTATGGACAGGAGAACCAATGCCAATAAATCATATGAAAGAATTTTTAGGGATATAGGTATATAGTTAGGTTTAATAATATGAGAGTTGTATAGATAGTTATACAACTCATTTATTTGGAGGATAAGATGAATACAGTAAAAATAAAAAATGTAGTACTTGGAGAAGGAAAACCAAAAATTTGTGTTCCAATAGTTGGTATTACAAAAGAAGATATATTAAATCAAGCAAGAGCTTTAGAAAATGTAGAAGTTGATGTAGTGGAATGGCGTATTGACTGGTTTGAAGGAGTATTCCAATTAGAAAAAGTAAAAGATGTTTTAGTTGATTTAAGAAAAGAATTAAAAGAGTTACCTTTATTATTTACTTTCCGTACATCAAAAGAAGGTGGAGAAAAATCCATAGAAAACAAAGAATATGCAAGCTTAAATAAAGCAGTGGCAGCTACAGGATTAGTGGATTTAGTAGATGTTGAGGTATTTACTGGTGATGATTATGTTAAGGAAATAATTAAATCAGCTCATGAGTCAGATGTTAAAGTAATAGCTTCAAATCATGACTTTGACAAAACACCATCAAAAGGTGATATAGTAAGTCGTTTAATAAAAATGCAAGATTTAGGTGCAGATATTCCTAAAATAGCTGTAATGCCTAAATGTAAATTAGATGTTTTAGAATTATTAGAAGCAACTGTAATAATGAGTGAACAATATGCTACTAGACCAATAATAACTATGTCTATGGCAGGTCAAGGTGCCATAAGTCGTTTATGTGGGGAAGTATTTGGTTCTTGTTTAACTTTTGGAGCAGTATCCAAAGCGTCAGCTCCAGGTCAAATAAATGTAGAAGAACTTAATAAAGTATTAAATATTATAAATAAAAGTTTATAATAAAAACATTATTATAATGAAAAGGGGCTTTTTATGATTTCAAAACCTATAGAAAATATTGATCAAAATATTGAGCAAAATAATGATAAAAATGATGTGAATAAATTAGCCAAAAACATGGGGATTGCTCTTGGTGCAGGATTAATTACAGGTTTATTATTACTTTTTTTGAGAGAATATTTAAACTCTCATGGTTATGAATCTGTCTGGACAGTAATAAATAATTTATTTTTTCAAGATATTAGTGTAGAAGAGGGTAAAAATGCAATAGGTATATTTTATATAATAGGACAACTATTTATAAATTGTCTACAGTTAATAATAGTGCCTATGATTTTTTCCTCAATAGCAATTGCAATGTGTCAAATTAGTGATACAAAAAAATTAGGTCGTATTTCAGGAAAAACTTTATTAGGATTTTTAGCTACTTCAATATGTGCTTTGATTGTTGCCGTAATATGTGGTTTTATTACTTATCACTTAGGATTATTTAATGTTTCTATATCAGGCGACGGTGCTAGTCAAGTTGCGTCTAGTGGAAATCCTTTAATGGTAATACTTGATGCTGTACCTAATAATATAGGAACTGTACTTATAACTAATGGTCGTGTTATAGCAGTAGTATTTTTGGGTGTTGTAATGGGGCTTTGTATTAATAAACTAGAAGATGAAATACTAATTATAAAAAAATTATTTATTGATTTGAACAATGTAATAACTGTATTTTTAAATTATGTAATATATAATTTTGGTCCTATAGCTGTTTTTGTTTTAATATCAAGAACTTTTGCAGTATATGGAGTAGAACATCTTAGACCTGCTTTTGCATATCTTGCAACAGTTACTATAGCGGCATCTATATGTTTAGTATTTTTATATAGTTCATTTATTTATATAACAACAGGTTTAAATCCAATAATATTTATAAAAAAAATAACAAAAGTTGCTCTTTTGGCTGTTTCTGCAGCTTCTTCTGCGGCTGCTCTTTCTCTAAACTTAAAAACTACTACAGAAGAGCTTGGTGTTAGTGATGATATTGCATCTTTTGTTTTGCCTTTGGGAATGACAATAAATATGAATGGTACAGCTATAATGCAAGTGGTTGGTGCTGTATTTATAGCTGCCAGTGCTTAACATTAGGAAATATGCTTTTAATTGCTATTTTAGCTCTTATAGCATCAGTAGGTACTCCATCTGCACCTGGTTCATCAATGATAGTATTATTTACAGTAATATCAGGAATGGGATATAATAACGATGCTACACTTATAGCATATGCTTTATTATTGGCTATTAATAGACCTATGGATATGTATACTACTTCTCTAAATGTAATTGGAGATGCAGCAACAGCATTAGTAGTATCTAAATCAGAAGGAACCTTAGATATTGAAAAATATAATTCTTAATATAAAAAGATATGTTGAAAATTTTTTGTATAAATTTTCAACATATCTTTTTTAATTACTATAAAACTATATTTAATTTAAATGTCTATAAAAGCTTTGTATAAAGCATTAATATTATATTTGGCTTTTACTGTAGTTAGTTATTACAAAGTTTTTAAACTCCCTAACGGCTGGTGATAAATAAGAGTCTTTTAGATTAGCGATATAGAAATTTCTCTCCCAACTTGGATAGTTTATATCTAAAGATTTAACATCTAGGAAATTTAGTATGTTCATATATGGTACTATTGCAATACCAAAATTTTTAGCTACTAATCCAGCAATTACTTGATCCTCTTCAACTTCGTAAGAAATAGAAGGTTTTTCATTTATTTTTTTAAATAAGTTATCAATAATAGGTCGAAGACCACTTTTTTCATTAAAAATTATTTGAGGATATGTAATAGTTTCTCTTAAGTTCACAGAGTCTTTACTTGCTAATGGATGGTCAAGTGAAACTATTAAAACTAGTTTTTGATTAGCCACAGGTGTAAAATCAATATTTGCTTCTTTTTCTATTTTGGAACAAAATGCTATATCATAATTTCTGTTTTTTAACCCTTCAATAATATCTGAGGTAGTGGATGCTGTATTGAAATTAAATTTTATGTCTTTATTAGTATTTTCATCTAAAAAATTTTGGCATACTTTTGGAATAAATTCTGTTCCTAAAGCTCTCAAAAATCCTAAGTCAATTTTTCCTTTACCCATACCTACATTTTTTAACTCTTTGACACTTGAGTCTAGTATATCTAAAGATTTTTCTACACTATTTAAGAATGTCTTGCCATATTTAGTTAAAACCACATTTCTACCTTCTTTTTCAAACAAACGAATTCCAAGTTCTTCTTCTAATAAAGAAATAGCATTACTTAAACTAGGTTGAGTAATAGACAATTGCTGAGCCGCCTTGGTGTAATGCTCTAAGTGAGCTAAAGTAACAAAGTAACGTAAATGATATAAATTCAATATTAACTCTCCTTTTTATAATAATATAAATATTTATTTTAATTCATTAATTGTAAACAGTTAAATATATGGACACAAGTAAAAGTGAATTTTCTTAAATTAAATATACTAAAAACTATATATAAAATCAATGAATTGATAGAATATTATCAATTGGTTATTATAAAAATCCTATGATAATATATAAATATAGTCATCTAGATGAATGCAAGAAAACGGTTTTCGAAAACATACATTATTCTTTAAATAACTTATAGGCTATAAGAAAAAACAAATAACTAATAACTATATTAGTTCTAAATTTTAGGGGGGAATACAAATGTCAAAAAAACATCCTATTACTGTAAGTTCATGGACACTTGGGGATAAGTGTAAATTTGAAAAACGTGTTATAGCTGCTAAAGAAGCTGGATATGAAGGAATTGGACTTAGAGCTGAAATATATGTTGATGCTTTAAATGAAGGACTTCATGATGATGATATACTAGCAATTTTAGAAAAACATGATATGAAGGTTACTGAAGTTGAGTATATAGTTCAATGGGCTGAGGAAAACAGATCATATGAACAAAAATATAAAGAGCAAATGTGTTTTCACATGTGTGAATTATTCGGAGTAAAACAAATAAACTGTGGTCTTATGGAAAACTATTCGATAGAATATACAGCACAAAAGCTTAAAGAACTTTGCCATAGAGCAGGAAAATATATAATTGGAGTAGAACCAATGCCATACAGTGGACTTCCAAATCTTGAAAAAGCTTGGAAAGTTGTTGAAAAATCCGAATGTGACAATGCCATGATAATATTAGATACATGGCACTGGGTAAGAGCAAATCAACCATATGAAGGTGTAATTGATATGATACCAGCAGAAAAAATCGTATCTGTTCAAATAAATGATGTTCAAGCAAGACCGTATGCTAAAGAAGTATTAAGAGATGAGTCGATGCATGATAGAGTAGCTCCAGGAGTTGGATATGGAGATACAGTTGGATTTTGTAAGATGTTAAGAGAAAAAGGCATTAAACCAAATGTAGTAGGTGTAGAAGTAATATGCGATGAGTATGTTGAAAAAGGTGTAGATTTTGCAGCTAAATATACATATGAAAATGCAATGAAAGTTTTAAAAGAAGCTTGGCCTGAAATGATAGAAGAAATAGATGCAGAATTGGCTTAGACATAATGTTTTAAATATTAACTGCATGTCTACTAAATAAGAGGCATGCAGTTAAAAGTAAAAATTACTATAAGATAAATTTACCTAGTAGAAAAATAATAATTTTAAAATTTTAATTTGAATAGAAATATTAATTATTATATAAAAGAACTATTTGATTTTGAAAACAATATAAAACGTATTGGTTTTATTTGAAATATAAAACTTAATAAAAATAAACCAAATAAATTTTATTAAAAAATATATACAAAAAGGATGGAGAATTATGAGATATAAATCAATGTTTCAACCTATACAAATAGGTCCCATAACAGTGCCTAACCGTTTTGTTGTACCACCAATGGGGAATAATTTTGCAAATACTGATGGTACATTAAGTGAAAAATCTAAAAACTACTATGAAGCAAGAGCTAAAGGTGGATTTGGATTAATAACAATAGAGTCAACTGTTGTTTACAATAAATCAAAAGGTGGGCCTAGAAAACCTTGTTTATTTAGTGACGATTCCATAGAAAGTTTTAAAACTGTAATAGATGCATGTCATGAACATGGGGCAAAGGTTTCTGTACAATTACAACATGCTGGACCAGAAGTTAATGCTAAAATAGCTGGACATAATCCAATAGCAGCTTCTCCTATTCCAACTAAACAAGGACACATAATTCCTGATGAAGTTTCAACAGAAGAATTATATCAAATAATAGAAGCTTATGGGGATGCAGCTCTTCGTGCTAAAAAAGCAGGAATAGATGTAGTAGAGCTTCACTGTGCCCATGGTTACTTAGTAAGTTCATTCATATCACCAAGAACTAATAAACGTGTTGATGAGTTCGGTGGATGTTTTGAAAATAGAATGAGACTTCCTCGTCTTATATTAGAAAATATACGTAAGAAAACTGAAGGAACGATAGCTATATTATGCAGAATAAATGCTTCTGATGATAAATTAGGAGGAGTAAGTGCAGAAGATTCTACAGCTATAGCAGCTTATTTAGCTGAAGAATGTAAGGTAGATGGATTACATGTATCACGCGCTACTCACTTAAATGATGAATTTATGTGGGCTCCTACTACAGTTCATGGTGGATTTAGTGCTGATTTAGTAGCAAAAATAAAACAAGCTGTTAATATTCCAGTAATAACAGTTGGTCGTTATACTGAACCTCAATTTGCTGAGATAATGGTTAATCAAGGTAAAGCTGACTTAGTAGCATTTGGTCGTCAAAGTATAGCTGACCCAGAACTTCCGAATAAATCCAAAGAAGGAAAATTAGAATTAATGACTCCATGTATAGCATGTTTACAAGGTTGTGTACCTAATATGTTCCAAGGAAAACCACTAACATGCCTAAGTAATCCATTAGTTGGTCGTGAAGATGAATTAAGACCAGCTAAAGAGATTAAAAATATTTTAGTTGTTGGTGGTGGAGTTGGAGGAATGGAAGCTGCTTGGGTTGCAGCTACTAGAGGTCACAAAGTTACATTAATTGAAAAAACAAATACACTAGGTGGACAAATGAGACTTGCTGCTTACCCACCAGGCAAAGGAGATTTGACTAATTTAGTTCGTAATTTAATAGCTAAATGTGAGTTATATGGAGTTGAAATTAAACTAAATACAGAAGTTACAATAGATTTAATAAAGGAAATCAACCCAGATAGTGCAATTATTGCAACAGGAGCTACTCCATTAGTTCTTCCTATACCAGGTATAAATGAGACAGGAATCATACATGCAATAAACTTATTAGATGGTAAAGAATCATGTGGTAAAAAGGTTTTAGTTGTAGGAGGAGGATTAGTTGGTGCAGAAACTGCAGCATTCCTTGGAGAACAAGAACATGATGTTACAGTAATAGAAATGAGAGATTCAGTAGCAGCTGATGTTGCAGCTGAGCATAGAAAATATCTAATGAAAGATTTTGATGAATATAAAATAAAAACAATAACTGGAGCAAAAGTTTCTCAATTTGTAGAAGGTGGAGTTAACTACGCACTAGAGGATGGAATTGAACATGAAGCTCATGGATTTGATTCAGTAGTACTTGCTATGGGTTCTAGAAATTACGATCCACTTAGTGAAAATGTTAAAGAAATAGTAAAAGATACTTTTGTAATTGGAGACGCAGTTAAAGCTAGAAGAGCTTTAAACGCTACAGTTGAAGCTTTAGATGTGGCTTTAAGTATATAGTCTAGATTAAAAAATTATTATCTCTGTTGTTTAAATTTACAACAGAGATAATAAATAATAAAAATTAGGGGGAAAACAAATGGAAATATCAGGAAAGACAGGGTTATTAGGGTTAATAGGATCACCAGTGGCACATTCAGGATCACCAGCAATGTACAATTATAGTTTTGAGTTATTAGACATGGACTATAAATATTTAGCATTTGATATAAAAATGGACAAGGTAGAAAATGCCATATCTGCTATTAAAACATTTAATATGAAAGGTGCAAATGTAACAATGCCATGTAAAAGTGCTGTATGCGACTATATGGATGAACTATCACC
The DNA here is from genome assembly GCF_020748185.1 of Terrisporobacter petrolearius. Classification (GTDB taxonomy): domain Bacteria; phylum Bacillota; class Clostridia; order Peptostreptococcales; family Peptostreptococcaceae; genus Terrisporobacter; species Terrisporobacter petrolearius. The sequence goes on from NZ_JAHZMO010000038.1 coordinate 11,308, forward strand.
AGCAGCACGTATAATAGGCGCTTGCAATACTATTGTTAATGATAATGGAAAGCTTACAGGACATATTACAGATGGACAAGGATACGTTAGAAATTTAAAAGAAAATGGTGTTGAAGTAAAAGGTAAAAAATTAACTATAATGGGAGCTGGTGGAGCTGCTACAGCTATTCAAGTACAGTGTGCTCTAGATGGTGCTAGAGAAATATCTATATTTAACAAGAAGGATGATTTCTTTGAAAGAGCTGAAAAAACTGTAGAAGATATAAAGAAAGAAGTTCCAACGTGTATAGTTAATTTATACGATTTAGATGACACTGAAAAATTATATGATGAAATAGCAAATAGCGATATATTAACAAATGCAACTTTAGTTGGTATGAAACCTTATGAAAATGATACAAACATTTTAGATACTAGTGTATTTAGAAAAGACTTAGTAGTTACAGAGGTGGTTTATAACCCTATAAAAACAAAAATGATTTTAGATGCAAAGGATAAGGGATGTAAAGTTATTGATGGTAAGGGAATGTTGTTATACCAAGGAGTAGAAGCATTTAAACTATTTACAGGAAAAGATATGCCAGTAAAAGAAGTAAAAGCAAAATATTTTGCAGATTAGTAAGTAAATTAAATTTTTTATGCAATTATAAGTTAAGAAATTAACGAAGAAGAATAAATTATAAAAATATGTAGGAGGATTGTATTATGAATAATACAACGCAGATTAATTACAAAAAGTTTTACCCGACAGCAGTAGCCCTTTATTTTACTTATTTTATACATGGAATAGGTGCATCAATAATAGGTCAATATAAGCAAAACCTTGCAGCGCAATGGGGAGCTGAAAAATTAGCAGATGGAACTTTTGATGTAAGTATGGTAATAGCAGTTATTGCGGCATTAGGTCTTGGTCGTTTAATATCACTTCCTTTTTCTGGTCCAATATCAGATAAGTTTGGTAGAAAAGTAAGTGGACTTATAGGTATAATTTGTTATGTATTGTATCTTGGAGGTATAGCTTTTTCACCAAGTATGACAATAGGATATATGTTTGCCATAGTAGGAGGTATAGCTAACTCATTCTTAGATACTTGTGTTTCACCTTCATGTATGGAAATATTCCCTAAAAATGGTTCTATAGCAAATATGTTTACTAAGTTCTCAATATCAGTAGCTCAGTTTTTATTACCATTTATGATAGGATTTGTAGTAACATCAGCATTACCATTTAAAACAATATTCCTTGTAGCAGCAGCTGCAATAGCAATAGATGGTTTATTAATAGTATTTCTTCCATTCCCTCTAAAAAATAGTGGAAATCAAGAAGCTAAATCAAATGAGCCAGTTAAAAAAGAAAAAATGAAATTTACACCAGTCAGTATAGCATTAATATCTATAGGATTTACTTGTTCTTCAACTTTCATGATATGGTTAAACTGTAATCAAGAGTTAGGGAAATTATATGGAGTATTAGATCCATCAAAAATACAATCATTATATGCAGCAGGAACTGTATGTGCAATATTAATGTCAACAGTATTAATTAAAAAAGGTATTAAGCCAGTTAAAATATTAATATTATATCCAGCAGTAGCTACAATAATGTTAATAGCTATATATTTCGTAAAAAATCCAACAATAGTTCTTGTAGGAGGATTTGTTTTAGGTTATTCAGCAGCAGGTGGGGTATTACAATTATGTGTATCAACTGCAAATGAAATGTTCCCAAATGATAAAGGTAAGATAACATCTATAGTTATGATAGCTTCAAGTATAGCTAACTACACAGTATTAAATCTAGCAAGTTACTTAACTAAAGTTGGTGGAACACAACAAGGACCACTTAATGTTATATTACTTAACATAGTTGTTACTTTCATAGGTGTATTACTTGCACTTTATGTAAACAAAGAATATAAAAAACAACAAATAGCATAAAATAAGGGGTTGAATACATGATAGTCATATTAGCTAAGAATTACGTAAAAAGTAGTCAAGTAGACAGATTTATAAAATATGCTGAAAAATTAGTTAAAGAAACTAGAAAAGAAAAAGGCTGTATATCATATGATTTATGCCAAGATTTAAATGATAAAAATATATTCGTATTTGTAGAAAAATATGAAAATAAAGAAGCTATAGAGAGACATAATAAAAGTGAGCATTTTACAACGATAGTTCCTAAATTAAAAGACTTAAAGGAAAAGGAATCAGAAGTAAGCAAATATGAAACAATGTATAAGATTTATTAGTTATATATATAATGTAGGAAAAAGGTCACCTTTAAATTAAGTTGACCTTTTTGTCATTGTGTATTTATTTTATTAAAAGACTAATTGTTGAAAAAAAGTAATAAGATGCTATAATTTATAGAAACTACTATAAAATGGAGTGGATATAAATGAAAAAAACTAATGACATAGATATATGTAAAAGTAATAACGATGAATCAGAAAAAATACTAGATAAGTTTAAAAAAATAGATATTGAAAATTTGGGTAAATACAATATATTTTTCATAGGATTTATGGGAGTAGGAAAAACAACAGTTTCTTCTTATTTGAGTAAAATATTATATAGAAAATATATTGAAATAGACCAATATATTGAAAAGGAGCAAAAAATGACTATTCCTGAAATATTTGAAAAATATGGCGAAATCTATTTTAGGAATTTGGAAACTGAAACTTTAAGAATGTTAAATAGGATGGATAATACTATAATATCTTGCGGAGGTGGAATAGTATTAAGAGAAGAAAATATTGATTTAATGAAAAAACAAGGAAAAATAATATTACTTACTGCAACTCCTGAAACTGTATATGATAGAGTGAGGTTTAGCAATGAAAGACCAATATTAAATAACAACATGAATGTAGAATTTATATCATCTCTTATGAATAAAAGAGAGTCAAAATATTTAAATTCAGCTGATTTGATAATAGATACAGATAATAAAAGCATTGAAAAAATATGTGAGGAAATAATTTTAACTATTTCACTTAGTATAAAAAAATAGATAAATTATAAAAATATAATAAAGTAGTTAGTTAAAAACTTGTTTAAATAACTTAATGTATGATATTATATTAAGAGAAAAAATTATTTTGTAAAAATATGCAATTTGCTTAATAAGTTTATTGTATATTAAAAATTTAAATTCATATGATGATATGTATTGGGATGAAGTTAATAGATATCGTCAAGATATATGATGACAAATTTTTTAGATGGAGGAACAGATATGGTAACAGCAGGAGATTTTAGAAAAGGTGTAACTTTCGAAAAAGATGGACAACCTTGTTTAATAGTTGATTTCCAACACGTTAAACCAGGAAAAGGTGCAGCTTTTGTGAGAACAAAATACAAAAATTTAAAAACAGGAGCTATAAGAGAAGAAGCTTTTAACCCAAGTGATAAATTCCCAAAAGCATTAATAGAAACTAAGCAAATGCAATATTTATATGATGATGGAGAATTATACTACTTCATGGACGAAGAAACTTATGATCAAATACCTTTAAACTATGAGCAAGTTGAAGATGCTATAAAGTTCTTAAAAGAAAACGAAGTAGCAACTATAAGATTCTACCAAGGACAACCATTCCAAGTAGAAGCTCCAAACTTTGCAGAATTAACAGTAACTGAAACAGAGCCAGGAATAAAGGGAGATACTGCTTCAAACGTAACTAAATCAGCTACAGTTGAAACTGGTGCAGTAGTACAAGTACCTTTATTTATAAATGAAGGTGACAAAATAAAAGTAGACACTAGAACTGGTGAATATTTATCAAGAGTTTAATATTTTAATGTATAAAAAGCTTATATATCTTAATAATAATGATATATGAGCTTTTAGTTTATAAATAAAATGAAAGTGAGGTATTAACGTATGAAGTATCTAAGCGAAGAAGTAGCATATTTAAGAGGTTTGGCAGAAGGTTTAGAAATAGAAAGCGAAACTAAAGAAGGCAAAATGATATGCAAGATAATAGATGTACTTGAAAATCTAACTGACACGTTAGATGATATGCAGGAAGATTATGATGAGTTAGTGGAATATGTTGAGAGTGTTGACGAAGATTTATCAGATGTAGAAGACATATTATATGAAGAAGACGATGATGACTTTGATGATGATGACTACGATGATGAAGATTACGATGAGGAAGATGAATTAAGTTACATAGAAATGGAATGCCCAAATTGTGGCGATTTAGTTGACATAGACGAAGAACTATTATTTGATGATTCAGTAGATGTTATTTGCCCAAATTGTCAAGCAATCATATTATCATCAGAAGAAGATGAAGATGTATGCTCTGGATGCGGATGTAGCTGCGAAGATCATGAAGAGAAATAGAAGAAAAAATTATTAAAATATTTTGCCTATGAAGCTTTCTGCTCCATAGGTTTTTTGCATTATTTTATTAAAAATAGTACACTATAAAATGATATAATTATTTAAGGAGGAACAATGAACGTTAATAAAAAAGCAATTTATAACATAAGTAAATTTGAAGAAATAATCGATTATACATTTGAGGATAAAAGCTATATATTAGAAGCGTTAACTCATAGCTCATATTCAAATGAAAATAAAAATTATAAATTCAATGAAAGATTAGAATTTCTTGGAGATTCAGTTTTAAGTATAGTAATAAGCGATTATTTATTTAAAAAAGAAAAGGATCTTCCAGAAGGAGAACTTACAAAATTAAGAGCGAATATTGTATGTGAAGAGTCACTTAGTGAAGTTGGAGGACAAATCCATTTAGGAGAGCACCTACTACTTGGAAAAGGTGAAGAAGCTACTGGTGGAAGAGACAGAATATCAATTATAGCAGATGCTTTAGAAGCAATAATTGCAGCTATTTACTTAGATGGTGGTTTAGAACAAGCAAGCAGATTTATATTTAAATTTATGGAAGAAATAATAGAAAACTCTATTGAAGGTAAAATTTTTAGAGACTATAAAACATATCTTCAAGAAGTTTTACAAAGTAAAGGTGAACAAAACATATGGTATAAGTTACTTGAAGAAAAAGGACCAGATCATAATAAAAGATTTGTTATGGAAGTTGGGATTAATGATAAAGTGTTAGGCGTGGGAGAAGGTAAAAGTAAAAAAGATGCAGAACAAGCTGCTGCAAAATCTGCTCTTAAATCACAAAAATTTTAACTTAAGAGGTTGATAAAATGAAAAAGAGAATAATACCCATATTCGTGCCACATAGGGGATGCCCTCATGATTGTATATTTTGTAATCAAAAGAAAATAACAGGAGTTAGCACAGAAGTTACTAGTGAAGAAGCAAGAAATATTATAGAAGAATATTTACCTACTATACCCAAGGATGCTAGTGTAGAAATTGCATTTTTTGGCGGAAGTTTTACGGCAATAGATGAAAAAACACAAAATGAGTTACTATCAGTGGCCAAAGAGTATGTAGACAAGGGTTTAGTATCAGATATAAGAATGTCAACAAGACCAGACTGTATTAGTGTAGATATACTAAATAGATTAAAAGAATATAAAACAACAATAATAGAGCTTGGAGTACAATCAATGGACGCAAAAGTACTTCATGATAGTGCTAGAGGACATGACATAGAAAGTGTAATAAATAGTTCAAACTTAATTAAAGAGTCTGGTATAAATTTGGGACTTCAGATGATGGTTGGACTACCTTCAGATACAGAAGAAAAATGTATTGAAACGGCAAAAAAATTTATTGAATTAAATCCATTTTGTGTAAGAATTTATCCTACATTAGTAGTAAAGGATACAGGACTTGAGACATTATTAAATAAAGGGGAATACAAGCCTTTTACTTTAGAAGAATGTATTTCAATTGTTAAAAAGCTTTTAGTTTTATTTTATGTTAACAACATAAATGTTATAAGAGTTGGGCTTCAAGCAACAGAAGATATACAGCTTGGAAAAGGAATAGTAGATGGACCTTATCATCCAGCTTTTAGAGAATTAGTTGAAGGGGAAATGATCAAAGACTACTTACATTATCTTGTTATACAAAATAAGACTGTAAGCAACTTAGAAATAAAAACAAACAATAAAAATATATCAAAAGTAGTTGGTAATAAGAAAATTAATAAATTATTCTTCAAAAACGAACTGAATATTAATATTAAGACAAAGCCAGAAAACATAGACGAAAATGAATTTGCAATAATATTAGATGACAATAAGGAAGTAAATGTTAAAGCAGAAGATATGTACAAAGAACTTTATAATATTTATAACTTGTAGGAAAGACATTTCGTTAAAGTCATGAGCATAGTGAATTTTAAGCAATGGATTTGCCTGAAGTGTCAACAAAGGCATCTCATTGGCGTCATGAGCATAGTGAATTATTTGAGCAACGAATATATCTGAAGAGGTAGAGAAATACATCGTTAGCCATATGAAGTGTAGCGCCCATGAAGTGGCTTAAGCGAAGGAAATTTTTGTAAGTAAGGGAGAATGTAAGCATTGTATTTAAAGAGATTAGAGTTAAAAGGATTTAAATCCTTCCCAAACAAAACAGATATAATCTTCAAAGAAGGTGTAACGGCAATAGTTGGACCAAACGGAAGTGGGAAAAGTAACGTATCTGATGCTGTTAGATGGGTTCTTGGAGAGCAAAGTATAAAAAGTCTTAGAGGAGACAAACTTGAAGACGTTATATTTGCTGGGTCAGATAATCAAAAACCTATGAATTTCTGTGAGGTAGCTCTTACAATAGACAATTCAGACGAAAAATTAAATATAGATTATAGTGAAGTTACCATAAAGAGAAGGGCTTATAGAAATGGAGAAAGTCAATTCTATTTAAATAATAAAAACTGTAGACTAAAAGATATAAAAGAAATTTTATTAGATACAGGAATTGGTAAAGATGGATATTCTATTGTAGAGCAGGGGAAAGTTGATGAAATTTTAAGTAATAACCCAGTAAACAGAAGAAAAGTTTTTGACGAAGCTTGTGGAATATCTAAGTATAGATATAAAAAGACGGAATCGGAAAGGAACTTAAGAAACACTAAGGAAAATCTAGAGAGAATAAATGATATATATGTGGAAATAGAAAACCAAATTAAACCACTTTATAATCAACAAGTTAAAGCAAGAAAATACTTAGATCTTAGTGAAACCTTAAAAAAATTAGAAGTAAACAATTATATAAGAGAAATACAAAGAATAGAACAACAATTAAAAGAGATAAATAGCCAATATGAAGTTCTAGGTAAAGAATTAGAACATATTGATAAAGAAAAAATATTATTTGAAGAAAACTCAAAGGAAGTTAATATTCAAATAGAAGAAATAGATAAATCCATAGAAAAAGCCACAGAATACATAAACTCTATTAAATCTGTAATAGATAAAAAAGACTATGAAATTAATTTATTAAATCAAAGAAAAGATAATGGTTTTGCTAAAATAAAAAGGAATACTGAGGAACTAGAAAATATAAACAAATCCTTAGAAGATAATAAAGAAAACTTAGAAAAAATAAACAATGAAAAAGAAGAAAAAGAAAAATCAATAAATGAATTCAAAAATCAACTTAATATTTTTATGGAAAAGAATGAAACCAATAAGAATAAAATTGAAGAATTGAATGATAGCATTGAAAATTTAAAAGATGAAATAATTAAATTACTTAATGAAAAACAAGATGTAAGTAATAAATTATCAACTTTAAATGCCAATAAAGATAATATTAATCAAAGAAATGAAAATATAGACGTAGAAATTAGAGAAATAAATGAAAAATTAAAATCTAAGGAAGAACTTTTAAAAGAAATCCAAGATGAAATAAATAATAAAAAAGAAAAAATTGAGGATTTAAAAAATAAAGTAAATAATTATTATGAAAATCTTAGAAAGTTAAAAGAAGATAATCAAAACTTAAATACTAAGATGCAAAATAATAACTACGCTCTAAAAGAATATAGCTCTAAATTAAATGTTTATATAGATATGGAAAATCACTATGAAGGATTTAACAGAGGAGTTAAAGAGGTTCTAAAAAATAAAAACCTTAAGGGAATATATGGAGCTTTAGGACAGGTGGTAACTGTTCCACAAAAGTATGAAAAAGCTATTGAAGCAGCACTTGGTGCTTATATGCAAAATATAATAACAGCTGATGAGAATAGTGCAAAAGCAGCCATAAATTATTTAAAAAACAATAAAATTGGTAGGGTAACTTTTTTACCTATGAATATAATTAAATCTAAAAAGATAAACAATATTCAAACTAGAACTAATATTATTGGAATTGCCAGTGATTTAATATCTTATGATGATAAATATAGGGATATACTAGAGAATATACTGGGAAGAACTATAGTGATAGACAATATAGATGAAGGAATTAAATTTGCTAGAGAAACTGGACATAAATACAAAGTAGTAACCTTAGACGGTGAAATATTAAATCCAGGAGGTTCCTTAACAGGTGGTTCTCTAAAAACAAGTGGAAATATTTTATCAAGAAAAAGACTTATAAATGAGTTTAATGAAAAAATAAAAACTACAAAGGAAGAGAATGCATCTATACAAGAAAAACTAGTATCCATAGAAAAAGACATAATAAGCTGTAAAGAGAATATTCAATCTTACGAAGAAGAAATGAAAAACTTAGATAAAGAATTAATATTTAGTAATTCATCTTATTCAAGATACGAAGAAGAAATAAATAACTTCTTATCTAGTATGAAAAAGTTGGAGAATGAAAAACAAAATCTAGGATCAAACTTAAGTTATACTCTTCAAAAGAAAGAAGTACTAGAATCTCAAATAAAAGATATTGATAACAAGCATAAAAATAACAAAGAAAATATAGAAGCTTTAAATGAAGAACTTAATAAAGAAAGTGAAATTTACGAAGCTGAAAAAAGTAAATTTGACAATATAAATCTTCAACTTACAAAAGACAAAGAAATACTCAAGTCCTTTAATGCAGATATGGAAAGGATAAAAGAATATTTAAATCAACTTCACATTAAAAAACTTTTAATTGAGAAAGAAAATAATGAAGAAGAAAACCAAATAAAAGATATTGACGAAAAAATAATCCTGGAAGATAGAGAAAAGGAAAATTTAAAAAATCAATTAAATGAAAATAACAAAGGATTAGAAAATAAAAAAATAGCTAGAGAAAACTTAAAACAAAATCTAGATGATAATAATATAAAACTTAAAAATATTGATAAACAATTTATGGAATTAAAAGAAGCCATATTTAAAGTTGAATCTAAAATTGAGAAACTAGAATCAAATAAGGAAAGTAATAACTTTAAATTATTTGAGGACTATAATCTAACATATTTACAAGCTATAGAGCTTAGAGATGATGAAATAGAAATAAATAAAAAGATATTAGATTCTATTAAAAAAGATATTAGATCTTTAGGAAATGTAAATGTGGATTCTATAGAAGAATACAAAGAAACAAAAGAAAGATACGATTTCTATAGTGAGCAAAAAGAAGACTTACAAAAGTCTATGGAGGCTATAGAAGAAATAATAGCAGAGCTGGAAGAGCATATGAAAGTACAGTTTAAAGAAGAATTTGATAAAATAAATGAAAACTTTAAATATGTATATAATAGATTGTTTGGTGGAGGAGAAGGAAATTTAACTATTTTAGATGAAGAAAACATTCTAGAAAGTGATATAGAAATTACTGCAAAACCACCAGGTAAAAAGATGAAGAATTTAAGTTTATTATCAGGAGGAGAAAAGGCATTAACAGCAATTAGTATACTATTCTCCATTTTACTAGCAAAACCAACACCGTTTTGTATCCTAGATGAGATAGAAGCTCCGCTAGATGATAGTAATATAGCTAGATTTGGAAAATTCTTAAAAGAATTAACATCTACAACTCAATTTATTGCTGTAACTCATAGAAGAGGTACAATGGAAGCAGCAGACTATATTTATGGTGTAACTATGGAACAAAGAGCTATTTCAAAAGTCATAGCTTTAAGCTTAAATGAAGCGGAAGAAATGACTGATATTATTTAACAAGAAAAGTAAAGTATACTTAGGAGGAAGCAGAGTGTTTAAAAAGTTTTTCAAAAAGAACAAAAAAGAAGAAATACAAGAGGAAGTGCAAGAAGTAGCTGTAAGTGAAGAAACAGTGGAAGAAGAAATAGTAGTGGAAGAAGAAACAGAAGAAACAGTTGAAGCTATTGAAGAAGTTTCTTTAGATACATCAATAGAGGAAGATATTCAAATTGAAGAGAAATCACAAGTTGAAGTAGTAGAAGAAAAAGAAGAAATTGTTGAAGAGAAAACTGAAGAAGCGAAAACAAGCTTATTTGAAAGATTAAAGCAAGGTTTATCAAAGGCTAAACAAGGTATAACAGATAGAGTAGACCAAGTTTTAAAATCATATACAAAAGTTGATGATGAGTTATTAGAAGAAATTGAAGAAATACTAATAACAGCAGATGTTGGTGTAGATACAACAATGAATATAATTGAAAAACTAACAGATGCAATAAAAACTAAAAAAATAACAGATCCACAAGATGTTAAAGGAGAATTGAGGTTAATAATAGAAGAAATATTAACAAATGAAAATTCAACTTTAGATGTTAGTCATAAACCAACAATAATATTAATGGTAGGAGTTAATGGAGTTGGAAAAACTACAACAATAGGAAAACTAGCTAGTAGATACAAAAAAGAAGGTAAAAAAGTTTTAATAGCAGCAGGAGATACATTTAGAGCTGCTGCCATAGACCAATTAGAAGTATGGGCTAAGAGAAGTGATGTAGATATAATAAAACATCAAGAAGGTGCAGATCCAGGAGCTGTAATATTTGACTCAATAAAAGCTGCAAAAGCAAGAGATATTGATTTATTAATCTGTGATACAGCAGGAAGACTACACAATAAAGCTAACTTAATGAATGAATTATCAAAAGTATTCAAAATAGTGGATAGAGAATACCCAGAAGCTAAAAAAGAAGTGTTGTTAGTTGTGGATGCTACAACTGGACAAAATGCCGTATCTCAAGCAAAAAGCTTTAAACAAGTGTGTGATATAACAGGACTTGTTTTAACTAAACTTGATGGTACTGCAAAAGGTGGAGTAGTACTTGCTGTTAAATCTGAAGTAGATGTACCTGTTAAATTAATAGGTGTTGGAGAAAAAATGGAAGATTTACAAGACTTTGATGCTAAAGCATTTTCAGAGGCATTATTTGGGTAAAATTTAGACGAAATATATATTGACAATAAATTAGTTTTAATATAAAATACAATGTGTAAAGTAATTAACCTTTACAGTATACACTGGGAGGTAAAGTTATGAATATAGATAAGATGGTTGAAATCGGGTTATTATTTGAACAGTATAAAGAATTATTAACTGAGAAGCAAAAAGAAATAGTTTCACTTTATTATGAAGAGAATTATTCTTTAGGTGAAATCAGTGAAAATCTCAATGTATCTAGACAAGGAGTTTACGATACACTTAAACGTTCAGAGAAGATATTAAGAGAATATGAAAGTAAACTTCACTTAGTATCGCAAAATAACGAGGAAGAAAAAATCTTAAAATCACTTGAAGATAAAATTGTTGACATTAAACAAGATTTATTGCAAAATAGAGATTGTGCTAATTTAATCCCTAAGTTAGAAACAATAGAACAAATATGTAGGGAGTTGTTAAAATGATATTTGAAGGTTTATCAGATAAATTGCAAGGTGCACTTGGTAAGTTAAAATCAAAAGGAAAACTTACAGAAAAAGATGTAAAAGATGCAATGAGAGAAGTTAAGCTTGCTTTATTAGAAGCAGATGTAAACTTTAAAGTTGTTAAAGACTTTATAAAAAAGGTTCAAGAAAGATGTGTTGGACAAGAAGTTATGACAAGTTTAACTCCAGCTCAACACGTTATCAAGATAGTAAACGAAGAACTTACTGCTCTTATGGGAGATGTACAAAGTAAAGTAATGATATCTTCGAAACCACCTACAATTATTATGATGGTTGGTCTTCAAGGTGCTGGTAAAACAACTACTTCAGGAAAAATAGGGAATTACTTTAAAAAACAAGGTAAAAGACCTTTATTAGTAGCTTGTGACGTTTATAGACCTGCAGCAATCAAACAATTACAAGTTGTAGGAGAAAAATTAGATATACCAGTATTTAATATGGGTGACAAAGAAAGCCCAGTAAATATAGCAAAAGCAGGACTAAGTCATGCTATAAAAAATAACAATGACTTAGTTATTATAGATACAGCAGGTAGACTTCATATAGATGAAACTTTAATGGATGAATTAAAATCTATTAAAACAGAAATAAAACCACATGAGATTTTATTAGTAGTTGACTCTATGACAGGTCAAGATGCAGTAAATGTATCACAAAGTTTTGATGAAGCTTTAGGCTTAGACGGTGTAGTTCTTACAAAACTCGATGGTGATACAAGAGGTGGGGCAGCACTTTCAATAAGAGCTGTAACACAAAAACCAATTAAATTTATAGGTATGGGTGAAAAACTAGACGACTTAGAACCATTCTATCCAGACAGAATGGCATCGAGAATTCTTGGAATGGGAGATGTACTAAGTTTAATCGAAAAAGCTCAAGAATCTATAGATATGGAAAAAGCCAAAGAGCTAGAACAGAAAATGAAAAAACAAGATTTTGATTTTGAAGATTTCTTAGCTCAAATGGAACAAATTGAAAACATGGGACCGCTTGATAAAGTACTTGGAATGATACCTGGTATGGGTAACTTAAAAGGTCAACTTGGTGATGTGGACTTAAATGGAAAAGAAATGAAAAGAACTAAAGCCATAATACAATCTATGACTTTAGAAGAAAGACGTAAGCCGGAGCTACTAAATGCTTCTAGAAAAAGAAGAATAGCAAAAGGTAGTGGGACAAGCGTACAAGACATAAACAGACTTGTAAAACAATTAAACGAAATGAAAAAAATGATGAAGATGTTTATGGGTAATCAAAAAGGTATGAAGAAAAGAGGCGCACTTGGCGGACTTCCTTTCTTTAAATAAATAATACACAAAAATAAACAAAAAATTTCGGAGGTGACTGTAATGGCAGTTAAAATAAGATTAAAAAGAATGGGTGCAAACAAAAAACCTTTCTACAGAATAGTAGTAGCAGATTCTAGAGCACCAAGAGATGGAAAATTCATAGAAGAAATAGGATTCTACAATCCAGTTTCAGCTAACAAAGAAACTAGAATAAACGACGAGAAAGCTTTAAAATGGTTATCTGTAGGTGCTCAACCAACTGATACTGTTAAAAAATTATTCGTTAAAAACGGAATAACTGAAAAGTTCGAAGCTCAAAAACAATCTAAATAGTCTATAAACTATTAGGGTACTTAATTTAATCCATTATGGATTAGTTTTTAGGAGATGAATATATGAAAGAGCTAGTTATGCATATTGTCAAAGCTCTAGTAGATAATCCTGACGAAGTGACAATAGAAGAAACTATGGAAAAAGATGAAATTATCTTAAAACTAAAAGTTTCTCAAGATGATGTGGGCAAGGTTATCGGAAAGCAGGGAAGAATAGCTAAGGCTATAAGAACTGTGTTAAAATCTGCTGGAAATAAAGAAAATATCAAGGTTTCACTTGAAATATTATAGAAGGGTTAGGTATGTGCCTAATCCTTTTTGTTTATAATAATCTTTAAAGTTGAAAACAATCATTCAAATATTAAATATATAAATACAAAATAATTTTAAGACTAAAAACAAAGACTAAAAACAAAAGCTAAAAACAAAAACGAATATTATTTGATATTAAAGATATATTTTTTCAAAAGAAAGAAACAATTTAAAGAAGGTGAGACTATGAAAGAAAAGTTAACTCATTTTAGAATCGGTCAGATAGTAAATACTCAAGGTCTTAAGGGCGAAGTTAGAGTATATCCATATGTGGACGATATAAACAGATTTGATGATTTAGAAAGTTTTTATCTTGATAAAAACTTTGAAAAAGAATATGAAGTTGAAAAGGTAAGATATAAAGGAAATATGGTTATAATGAAAATAAAGGGTATAGACTCTGTGGAGCTTGCTGAAAAAGTTAAAACTAAAAATCTTTATATATCTAGAGATAACAGTGTAGACCTTGATGAAGATGAATTTTTCATAGCAGATTTAATAGGACTAGAAGTATTTACAGTAGGTGGAGATAAAGTAGGAACTCTTAAAGATGTACTACAATATTCAGCTAACGATGTATATGTTGTAAAAGGAGATAATGATAAAGAATATCTTATCCCATCAACACTAAAATTTGTTCCTGAAATAAACATAGAAGAAAAGAAAATGATAATAGATCCTATAAAAGGAATGTTAGATTAGGTGATAATATGAGATTTCACATTATGACTCTTTTCCCAGAGATTTTTAATTCATATATGAGTGAAAGTATAATGAAAAGAGCTATTGAAAAAGAAATAATAGAAGTACATGTGTACAATATTAGAGACTTTTCAACAAACAAACATAAAAAAGTGGATGACTATCCATTTGGAGGGGGAGCAGGAATGCTTATGACTCCTCAACCCATATATGACACATATAAGCATATTGTAGAAACCCACAATATAAAAAGTCCTAGAGTTGTATATTTAACACCAAAAGGTCAAGTATATAAACAAGATATAGCTTGTGATTTATCTCTAGGTGAGGATATCATATTACTTTGTGGTCATTATGAAGGAATAGATCAAAGAATAATTGATTTAATAGTAACGGATGAAGTTTCCATAGGAGACTATGTATTAACTGGAGGAGAACTTCCAGCTTTAATTATGATAGACTCTATAGCTAGACTAATTCCTGGCGTACTTAGCCAAAATGAATCTTTTGAAGAAGAAAGTTTCAAAGATGATTTATTAGAATACCCACATTACACTAGACCGAGAGAGTTTATGGGTATGTCTGTACCAGATGTATTACTATCAGGTAATCATCAAAAAATAGAAAAATGGCGTCTTGATGAATCTAAAAAAATTACGAAACTTAGAAGACCAGACTTGTACAAAAAGTCTTGTAAGAAGTAAATAATTATAGTATAATTAAGACTGTTGATAAATAACGGCCGCTCCTCTGCTTACATTGGTCAGTAATTAAGAGCGTCTATGAACTTAGGAGGAAGAAAATGAACGAATTAATAAAATCATTAGAACAAGAACAATTAAAAGCTGAAGTTCCTGCATTTGGACCTGGGGACACAGTAAGAGTACACGTTAAAATAGTTGAAGGAAAAAGAGAAAGAATTCAGGTATTTGAAGGTGTAGTAATAAAGAGACAAGGTGGAGGAGCTAGAGAAACTTTCACTGTTAGAAAAATATCTTTCAATGTTGGTGTAGAAAGAACTTTCCCAGTTCACTCTCCAAAAATAGAAAAAATCGAAGTTACTAGAAAAGGTAAAGTAAGAAGAGCTAAGATAAACTACCTAAGAACTAGAACTGGTAAAGCTGCTAAGATAAAAGAAGCTAGAAATAAATAATAACTTTTTAAGTTAATTTAGGAAGGAAATCTCTTTGGGGATTTCCTTTTTTTCAGTCATTAATATGATGAAATATGGACAAAATTATAGATATAATAAAAATAAAATCCAATATATTAGGATGAAATAAATTAGTACTTATAAAAGATAAGGAAGTGAAAATATGGCAAGAGATTATAGAAGAAGTGATTATGACGAATATTTAAAAGATGATAACTTACATATAAACTGGTATCCAGGGCATATGAAAAAAACTAAGGAATTGGTTCAAAATAACTTAAAGATGGTAGACGTTGTAATAGAGCTATTAGATGCTAGAATACCTTACTCAAGCAAAAATCCTCAAATAGATGAAATAGTTGGAGATAAGCCAAGAGTAGTTGTTTTAAACAAAAGTGACTTAGCAAATCCAGCTAACTTAAGCAAATGGGTTAACTACTATGATAAAAAAGGGATAAAAGCAATACCTGTAGCTACTATAAAAGGTAATGGAGTAAATAAAATAGTAGACGAGTGTAAAAATGTTACTAAAGAGATGATGGACAACCTTAAAGCTAAGGGAAGACAAGAAAGAGCTATTAGACTTATGATAGTTGGTGTTCCAAACGTAGGTAAATCAACTCTTATAAACAAACTTACAGGAAGAAAAAGTACTGTAACTGGCGATAAACCAGGGGTTACTAAATGTAAGCAATGGGTAAGACTTAAAGGAAACTTAGAATTACTAGACACTCCAGGTATACTTTGGCCTAAGTTTGAAGATCAAGAAGTTGCTCTTAACTTAGCTTTCAGTAGAGCTATAAAAGACGAAGTACTTGATATAGACACTTTAGGACTTAAATTTATAGAAAAGCTTATGGAAATAGAGCCGGAAAAATTAAAAGCAAGATATAAATTAGAAGAGCTAGGAGAAACTCCTCTTGAAACTATGGAAATGATAGGCAGAAAAAGAGGATTTATACTAGGAAGACAAGAACTTGACTATACTAGAATAGCTCAAACTGTTTTAAACGAATACAGAGAAGGTAAAATAGGACAAATATCTTTAGAAGAACCTATGGATTATATGGAAAAATAAAAAAAGAAAGTCATTATGACTTTCTTTTTTTATTGAGAAATAACATTATAAAAAATAAATCATAAATTATATATATAAATATTTATAGGGAGATGGTATTTTGATTGAACCTGAATACGGAGATGTAATATGTGTTAATCACGGTATATATAATCATTTTGGCATATTTGTAGATAAAAACCACGTTATCCATTATAGTGGAAAAGAAAAGGATATGTTTTTTAGAGAGATGGTTATAGATGAAACAGATATGGAAAATTTTCTGGGAGGCTCTGACAAATATTATGTATATAGGTTTTCACAGGACAAACCTTCTAATGTTAATAGGATAAGGGCAGAAGGACTAGGTAGAGACTTAGTAGATGATGTGCAAGCTTTATATCTTATTTATCAAATTAAAAACAAGATTAAATTTAAAGTATACACACCAGAAGAAACTGTAAAAAGGGCAAGAAGTAGAATTGGGGAAAGAAAGTTTTTGCTTCATGCTAACAATTGTGAGCATTTTGCTATTTGGTGCAAAACAGGAGTTAGACAATCCTATCAAGTTAATGCAGTGATAAAAGCAGTGTTTGTGAAATATTTAATATATGAAGATTATTAAAATTACGTAGGAAAAGGATACCTACGTTTTTTTATTTATAAAATTACATAAAAATAAATATTTAAATAAGTATAATAAAAAATAATGTTAAAAAATAAAAATATTTTAAAAAAATTTAGCAAAAAATTAACAATCAATAAAAAATCGTGCTAAAATTATAATAAAATATAACAAATTATATATTTAAATTATAAAGCAGGTGATACAGCAAAAACATATTGATTTATGAGTAAAATAATAAGAGCTAGTACGAACTAATAAGTTTCCAAAAAAAGCGTTATGCTATTGATAAGGGGAGAATTAATATGAAACAGCAAGTTAGTAGGAAGGCCACATTATTAGAGGCGATGATACCAATAATATGTTTAGGAGTGTTTTTAGGAATAGGAATATTTATGTATGGATCATCACCACATGTACCACTGGTAGGAGCAGCAGCCATAGCAGGAGCTATAGGTGTATATAGATTAGGCTTTCAATGGTCTGAACTAGAAAGTAGTATGTTTGATAGTATTAAAATGGCAATGCAAGCAATTTTAATAATAATGATAATAGGTATACTTATAGGAACTTGGATAATAAGTGGAGTAGTACCAAGCATGATTTATTGGGGATTAAAAGTTATATCACCAAATATTTTCTTAGTGGCATCAGTAATAGTATGTTCCATAGTATCTCTAGCAACAGGATCATCTTGGAGTACAATGGGAACAGTTGGTGTGGCACTTTTAGGAATAGGTCAAAGTTTAGGAATACCAACAGGCTTAGTAGCAGGTTCTATAATATCAGGAGCATACTTCGGAGATAAATTATCACCTTTATCTGAAACGACTAATTTGGCACCAGCAATGGCAGGTACTGATTTATTTACTCATATAAAATATATGTTATATTCAACTATACCATCATTAATAATAGTTATAGTGATATTTGGTATAATGGGAATGAAATATTCGGGACAAGAATTAGATATAAGTCAAATACAATTAATTAGTAATACATTAGAATCTTCATACAATACACTATCACCACTTTTATTAATTGCACCAATAGCAGTAATTGTGCTAGTAATGCTAAAAGTACCAGCAATCCCTGGACTTATAGGAGGAGCATTGATAGGAGTTGTTATAGCAGTATTTTTCCAAGGTCAAGATATGGGAGTCATATTAGAGGCAGCAACAAATGGATATGTATCAGCTACAGGTGTGGAGTCAGTAGACATGTTATTATCTAAAGGTGGCCTTATGAACATGATGTCAACAGTATCATTAACAATATGTGCCCTAGGCTTAGGAGGTATACTAGAAAAAACAGGTATGCTTGAAGCCATAGCATCTTCCATATTAAAAGCTGCAAAAGGAGTATTTGGAACTGTATTATGTACTATGTTAACTTGCACATTTACTAACATAATAGCTGGAGAACAATATTTATCGATAGTTATACCTGGAAGAATGTATAGTGAAGAATTCAAAAAAAGAGGAATACATCCAAAAATGTTATCAAGAGCATTAGAAGATAGTGGAACACTAAGTTCTCCATTAGTACCATGGAATACTTGTGGAGCATATATTGCAGGAACATTAGGTGTGTCAGCCTTTGTGTATGCGCCATATGCCTTATTAAATATAATAAATCCATTAGTTTCATTGGCAATGATAGCAGTTAATTATAAAGTAGCAAGAATAGATGATAATAAAGAAGATTTAAAAATGTGTGAAAAAGCTAATTAGTTATTAAGTTGAATAGATATATGAAGCCAACAGAAAAGTAGTTCTGTTGGCCTTTTTTGTGAAGGTAAATCCTTGGTCATATGAAGGCGGTGAATTATATGATAAAATATAAAAGGTAAGTACATAATAAAACTGAATAAATATTAAGGAGATTACCATGAATAACAAAAGTGTAAAAGAGATAAAAGAAATAGTAGATAATTTAAAAGTTGAACAATACTTAGAATATATAAATATTTTTAAAAATGATGAAAGAAAATCAGTGCAAAAGTTAGCTGTATCTTTGGCAAAAAAACTAGATGCCATAAGAAAAGAAGATGAAAGATTAGAACTTATAAATACATATGAAAATGACGGATACTCAAAAGGGTATTTATACATAGGTGGAATAGACGAAGTTGGTAGAGGACCACTAGCTGGGCCAGTAGTTGCAGCTGTAGTTGTTTTACCACCAAACACAAAAATAGAAGGAGTAGACGACTCTAAAAAAGTAAAAGAAAGCAAAAGAGAAGAGTTATGCGAAATAATAAAAGAACATGCACTGGACTTTGGAATAGGAATTGTGGACAATGAAGAAATAGACGACTACAATATTTTAAATGCCACATTTATGGCAATGAAAAAAGCATTAAACTCAATGAAAAAACAACCAGACTATTTATTAGTAGATGCTGTAACTATACCAGGGATTGATATAAAACAAAATCCAATAATAAAAGGTGATTCAAAATCCATATCTATAGGAGCTGCCAGTATATTAGCGAAGGTTACAAGAGATAGAATGATGTGTGACTACGATGAAATATACCCAGAGTATGGATTTAAATCAAACAAAGGATATGGTACAAAGGAACACTACGAAGCTATAGAAAAACATGGTATAACACCAATACATAGAAAAAGTTTCCTTAAAAATGTTTTATAGACTATAATTATAAATGGAAGAATTATTAAGATAAATTATTGTTGGAGGGGGTCATAATAATGAATTATAAAGACATGCTAAAAGAAGCGAGAGAAAACTTAAATGGAAGTTGTAGAGTTTGTAAAGCTTGTAATGGAGTAGTTTGTGCAGGAGAAGTACCAGGAATGGGTGGAAAAGACACTGGATCTGCATTTGTAGAAAACTTCAAAAGTTTACAAGATGTTAAAATAAACATGAGAGTTATACATAACGTATCAAATCCAGATACATCAGTAGAATTATTTGGGAAGAAAATGAAAGCACCAATATTTGCAGCTCCTATAACAGGAACTACATTAAACATGGGTGGAAAAATAAGTGAAAGAGAATACATAACTCCAGTTGTAGAAGGATGTATAGAAAGTGGAATCTTCCCAATGGTTGGAGATACTGCTGTAGATTCTTTTTTAATGGATAACTTAGATGTATTAAAAGAAAATAATGGACAAGGGATCGTATTTATAAAACCTTGGGAAAACCACGACATAATAAAAAAAATAAAATTAGCTGAAGAAGCGGGAGCTTTTGCTGTTGGTGTGGATGTAGATGCATGTGGTCTTGTGACTTTATCTATGCACGGGAAGGCTGTTGTACCAAAGGATGTGGAAGCTTTAAAAGAGCTAAAAGCTGCTACTAAGCTACCATTTATAGTGAAGGGTATAATGACTGTGGAAGATGCTATGCTTGCTGTAGAAGCTGGTGTGGATGCTATAGTTGTTTCTAACCATGGTGGTAGAGTTTTAGACTGTACTCCAGGTGCTGCTGATGTGTTACCTGCTATTGCTGGGGCTGTTGATGGTAAGTTAACTGTGCTTGTTGATGGTGGTGTTAGAAGTGGTGTTGATGTTGTGAAGCTTATTGGTCTTGGGGCTGATGGTGTTCTTATTGGAAGACCTTTTGTAACTGCTAGTTTTGGTGGTGGCAGAGAAGGTGTTGAGATGTATGTTAAGAAGATCGTTGGTGAGTTTGAGGCTACTATGAGACTTACTGGATGTCAGACTGTTGGGGATATTGATGGGAAGGTTATATATAGATAGTAAGTAGGTGGACAGGGGTTCGATACGACTCATTTCCACCATTGAAATCCACGAAAACACATTGATAATATTGTCAATGTGTTTTTTAATGTAAAAAAATTAACATATGCATTAAATATGGTATACTCAGATGTATTAATCGAATAGACTTAGGAAGTAGTAAATATATCTATAAAACTAAAAAGTTTAAAAATATTACAGAGTGCAAATACCCATGAGAAATAGTAGAAATGTAATATACTGCGTGGGATAATTAGTTACATTAACTGCTGATTATACACTTTAGTTAGTTAATTAATTAAGTAAAGGAGCAGGTATATGAAATATACTAATCTTTGTACGGCTACTTATTTGAATAACTAAAAAAGGGCCACCACTAACAGATTTTTAATCTGCTGAGAGACTGTGAAGTTTTTTCTGTAAATAGCTTTCTATGATAAGTTTATTAAGGCATGGATATGAAAATTATGTATCCATGCCTTAATTTGAATGTAATTCCAATTTAATTGCATGTCAAGTACACC
>NZ_JAHZMO010000039.1 GCF_020748185.1 Terrisporobacter petrolearius
TCCATCATATAGGTTAAAGTCTAAACTTAATTATTTAGATAGTTCTTCTTCAGGTAATTCTTAAAAGTATATTTTTTGTACATAATTATTTTCCTCTTTTTATACAAATATATATTGCAATTTACATTCGTTCAAACTTCTTATATCATCAACGTATTTTTTACTATTAAAACTCAAAGTTTTTACTCCCCTCTTACAATAAATTTATCGCCAACAAACTTACTCAAACTTTACTTTTTCAACTTAAAGTAAAGTTTGAGCCTTATGATAAAAATATTTATAACCTTTAGATTTTTTAATTTATGTACTCTATCATTTGTATGAAAATAAGTTCATCCATTAATTTAAAACTCCATTGTCATTTAAAATTTTTCTTATTTGTTGACTTGTAATGCCGTATTTTACTCTAAGTTTGTCCACATTTTTCCCATTATATTGTCTTACAATTTCTCTGTTTCTTTCCCCCAAAACTACTTTTCTGTGGACTGGAATATATACTGTAGTACCACCATAAAGTTTTGATATTTCTTCAAAATTTTTCATTCCTACTATTTCTGCCAAAGCATGTAGTTCATATGGAATATCTTCCATTAAAATATTCATCTTTTGTCCCCCTCTTTTATTTTTCAAGTTTACTTTATTATTTTATAGAACATACGTTTTATATTTATATTGTAACGAACTTACGTTTTGTTAGCAACAATTTTATATAAATATTTATTGTATAAATATTTGTACATTATTTTTACAAAACATTAATATATTCTACTTCCATAAGATTCTCATTCATGAGCAAGTTTGTAAAATAGTCTCTTCCCCTTGAATTTATCAATGCCTGAATTCCACTATGTCCTGCTGGTGATTTAAATGGTCTTAGGTTAAAATATTTCATATATTGTGAGTAAGGCCTAATACTGTTATAGTTGTCTCTGTAACAAAAGTTTCTCAAAATCAGCCAGCTTATTAGCATGTTTTCCTTCATACCAAACATCTTTGCTGTATCTCTAAAATTAGTAAGTAAATCACTAAAATTTTCACTGTTATAATTATCTGCCATATAGCTAGGCACTAGTTGATTTGTCATATTAGGATTACTTGGTATGATTTGCGACGCAGCTTGTGAAGGATACACAATTTCCTCATGTGAGCTTTGTGTGTATGATGTGTTATAATCTAATAATTGTCTAAGTCTATCTAAAATAGCTTCTGGTGAATTAAACTTTTTCTCAAGATTTATAAAATATAACCTTGCCTGTCTTCCTCTGTCACTTCTTTGAAACATGCAAATTTCCTTTGCCATGTCTGCCTTCAACATATAGTCCTTAAGGTCTTGTATTCCTCCTGATGTTTGGTGTTTTTGTATCACTATTTCGTAGTCTTCCTTTTCCTCAAATCCATACTCTATCATTCTTGATATCCATATTTTAAAAGGTGTTTCAATTTGAAGAAAGTCGTGTAGTTCTCTTCCACTTACTATTACCTCTCCACTTTCATTAATTATGTAGGGTATTAATTGCTTTTCCATTTTTCTACCTCCAATTATTAATAATTTTTCCTTTGAAATTTGTTTTATTGATATTATAGTAGTTTATTTTTGTGGTTTATTTGTATAAAATAGTTTATGAAATTATATTTAGACTTGGGGCAAAGGGGTGCACATTTTTGTTACCCCCTTTTGGATTATTAATAATAGATATATTAAAAGGCAATAACTGATTTTTAATACATATCAGTTATTGCCTTTTAATATATCTATTTACTCTATTTCTATCCTAATTTATATTATTCTATTATCATTTTGCCAATAATTAAACCTACCCTAGTGCCTATATGATTTTCTAATTTTACTACATCCATTTCATGTAACTTCTGATTTTTTATAGCTTCATTAATATGATCTTTAAACTGCTCAAACTTAAGATTACTTTTATTATAAGATCCTCCTAGTTTTGTAGCCAGTTCTTTTTCTAAAAATCTTTTTGAGTTTCTAGATTTTGATATTTTTCTATTTATTCTAATATCTTCTGCATTATATTCTTTGCAATCACTTAAATGTAATAATAACCAAAACTCAAAACAAGGATTTGAAATACCTAAATTATAATTATTTTCTTCACATATTGCAACTACTTCTTCATATTGTTCTTTTTTAAAACTAGCTTTATCTCTGTCAATAATTATACATACTTCATCAATTTCATCATCATAATCCAAGCTTTGTTTTAAATTTTTTATATCTTGAATCAATATATTTATATCTATGTCTTCGTCAATTATTAAATCTTCAATAAAATTTATAAATTTATCTATATTTTCTCCATATTCAACATCTATAAAACATTCCTCTACTAATGCTAAAGTTTTATTTTTTATATCATTGTAATTGCCCAAATTAGAAATAACTAACTCACTTATTTTTTCTTTAATACTTATATTACATTGTTTCATTTCAACTACTTCTCTAATATAATTATCTAAAGATTTAACTACACTTAGTTGATTAGATCTCGTTTCATCTAACTTTTCTAAAATTTCTATATGAATCAAATCATTAATACCTAGTTCACTTTTATAATTAGATAAATTTTCAAAATAATATTCTTCAGTTTTTTCTCCTTCAAATACAAAAATATACTTTTTATTAAAATCTCTATATCTTGAGTTACTTCTAATACCCATAGTTTTCTTTATACGCAAACTCATATTCTTAATCTCCAATATTAGTTATTATCACAATAAAGCTTATTTAATTTTTCTATATTTAAATTTTTAAAGTGAGGTACTGCTCCATATCTGCCTTCTAAATAGGCCTTAATAATTTTAGCATCAAATCTAGGTGTAAAGTCTTCTAAGGAATAGAGTTCTGTTCTTCCTCTATTATCCTTCTCTGCAAACCATACTTCATCTCTTCTTAATAAATCTAGATCTAGCACACGATCTTCATGAGTTGTCACTATAAGTTGGACATTTTTACACTCTACAACCTCTAAGAATAATTCAATAAATTTGTAAGTTAGATTAGGGTGTAAACTTCTATCTATCTCATCAATAACAAATACTTTATTTTTAGAATTCAGTAATATTTCTATTAAATCCATAAGCCTTCTAGTACCATCTGATTCATCTGATAAATAGAAGTCTCCATTTTGATTTTCATGTTTAAAAGCTAAAGTTTTAACCTTTAAATTATTATTGTCATCTAAAGTTATATTATAAAATTGTTTATTACCTCTAATATTTACTCCTTTTACACCTTCATCATGTTTTAATAATTCTTCTTTTACATCTTCTAGTAACTCTCTTGGCAAATCTTTTCGAATATCATCTATATCTGACTCTATTAGATTAAAATTTGTTATTCCTGTTCCAAACATATTTAGTGTATTTACAACACTTTCATTAAAGCTAACATCATTACTTAACATATATTGAAAATTAGTTATTGGTGCTGATGCAAAATTAAGGTCTAAATACTCCGTAAACCATGCGTAAATCTCTTTGAATACAATAAACTCATTATGATCTTCATATAAGGTTTCCTTATTTCTATTTAATTCATTTAAGAATAAAGACTTTTTATTTAATTTACTATCCTCAAAATAAATATTAAATCTTGTTTTATTTTCACTGTTTGCAAACTTTATACCATATTCAAAATGATTTTCCT
Source organism: Terrisporobacter petrolearius (assembly GCF_020748185.1). GTDB lineage: Bacteria > Bacillota > Clostridia > Peptostreptococcales > Peptostreptococcaceae > Terrisporobacter > Terrisporobacter petrolearius. The sequence continues at coordinate 3,668 of NZ_JAHZMO010000039.1, forward strand.
CAATATTTCTTTCGAATATCAACTTTTCATCCTTATTAGTTATATCATATAACCATTCTCCACATATTTCTTTTTTACTAATGATTATATTAAATCCATAAGCATAATATCTATCACCTATCATTATTTCATATTCAAAAGTTGTGTTTTTATCCTTATTTTCTGTATTTCCTTTAAAGTAATAATCTCTAGAAGCATCACTCATACTTCCTATAATTATATTTTTTGAGTAAAACATTGCCTTAACTAAATTTGATTTACCTGCAGCATTTGCACCATAAATAGCAGCAAATTTTAACAAATTCGTTTTTTTCGTTTTTATCAAATGATTTTCTTTCATTCTTGCTTTTCCTGAAAACATGCTAAATTCAGTATTTTCATTAAACGAAAGAAAATTTTTCACATTAAATCTAAGTAACATATTATCCTTCGCCCCCTTATTTTATATTAAAAGTGATTTTTTCACTTTTATACTTATAGTATATACTATTCTCCAATTATAATAAAGTTAATCATTTTTCATAAATAAATTTTTACTCGTTTTATTATTATTATTTTCAACTATATTTTTATATTTATATAAAGGTATTGTCATTTTTTTAGATTACTGCATAGATTATTTTGTATAAATAAAAAAAAGCCTGAATATAATATTCAAACTTTTTATTAATCATCGCTATACTTAGTAAAATATGTTAATAGTAACATAAATGATAGATATGCTGAATTAGAAATTATTTTTTTTTATTATTATGCTCCTAAAGTTACTCTAATTTTTTCGTAGGCTTCTTGAACCTCTCTAAATCTTTGTGTCGAGTATTCTACCAAATAGTCTGGTAAATCTTTATTTAAAATCTTGTCAGGATGACACTCTCCAACAAGTTTTCTGTATTTAGATTTTATTGTTGGTAAATCATCGCCTTTTTTACATCCTAAAATCTCATAATACTTGTCCAAAGTATTATCCATATATTCTGCTTTAATTGAATTTATTATGTAAGGTTCTATTTTAAGAACTGCTGCTGCATAATCAAGCATTTTTTCATCTTGATATGTAGCTTTTCCCCCAAAAGTTGCTATTTTATATAAACAATCTAAAAATCCATTCTTTAGATTTCTATCGTCTTCAAGATTATCATCACAGCTGTTATTTAATTTAACACAGTAGTCTTCAAAAGTTTTATCTGAATCTCTTCCTTTTCTAAAACATTCTATGGCTTTTTTTCTATTTTGTTCATCAAATCCATAATAATTATTTATAATATCATTTAGAACTTTTATATGACTATTTTTAATAGATCCATTAATCTTGCAAAATTTAGCATATGCTGCAAATATAATAAAAATATATGTGTTTTCTTCATCATCGTATTTTCTTATCCTATTATCTTCCCCATATTCAAAACTATTTTTACAATGACAACAATTCCATATTCCAGTACTATCAATTAGTACATTTCCATTACAATATGGGCAAATCACATTGAAATTATTATTTTTTATAACACCATCAGTGGAAAAATCAAAATTCCCACCACAGTGAGAACAGTTATAAATCCCATACTCATTAACTCCTAATGATTTATGACAATGTGGACAATTAATATTATATCTGTAATTGCCACCTCCAAAGCTGTTTGCTAATACAGCTCCTCCTGCTGCACCCAATGGTCCCCCAACCATAAATCCTAGTGCTCCTCCTACAACAGTCTTAAAAAAGCTCATATATTCCTCCTACTATATAAAAAACTCCAACTTTATAATCTATATTATAATGCATTTTTAGTCACAGCTTACACCGCTCTATTATTTTTATAAAAATAAAATATATGCAAACAAATAATTTAATACTGTTTTTTACTATAAATTATATTCTTTTTTTGTTTCTATATATCTTTTAAACTCTTCATCTAAATCATTTAGTAATTCCATTTTTTCTTTAGAATCTATGTAATCTAGAGTAGATTTAAAAGTAAATTTTGTTAATTTATCAATCAATGTTTCCATTCTAAATGATAAACTTTTATATGCAACTACTTTATCAAAATAACCTGCATCCATTAGTTTATCAGATAGTTCACTCAGCTTATTAGCCATATTATATAAATCATCTTCTGTATTATTTATTTCATTACATAATTTTAATAGTTCTTCTGCATCTCCTAATGATATTTGTGTATGAATACCAAGTACTGCATCACTTAAAGTTTCATCTACTGCAGAGAAAAATTCACTTCCTATTTGCTCTAATGTTCTCATATTTTAATTTACTCCCAATTATATAAATCTCCACCTATTTGTAACTATTTTGTCGATATGACATTACCATCATACAACAGTATTCATATCATATTTTATAAAATATTGTTGGTTTTATATATTTTTTTTAGCTATACGTATAATAAAATCCAAATTTTATTAATTATTGCATTATTTTATATACTCTATTCATAATCTATATTTATAAAGTTTGCTAAGCAATTAATTTTTTATTACAAACCTAAAAGTTCTTTTTTCTTTATATCAAATTCATCTTGAGTTAATACACCCATATCTAATAACTGTTTATACTTCATTAACTCATCTGCAGTTGATATATTATTTACTACTTGTGTAACTGAAGTAGTTTTTGCTTGTTTATATTGTTCAACTTCATTATTAACTGTATCTGCAAAAAAACTAACAGTATTATTAGATACATTCTCTATCATTCTTGTTGTTGCACCATCAGTGATAGCTATTTTTCCAAGCAATAATCCCTTAGAATGAGAAATACTATTAATTCGATCTAATGGTATATCTATTAATTTCAATCCATAAATCATCCCTTTATCTAACATTAATACTCGTTTATTTGTGCATACTATCAACCAAGTATTCCCTTCAGTGAGCCCACTTGTCATAGCTTTAATTTCTTCATCTAATCTAAGTATTGATGGTAATTCTGCAATTTCCTTTCTTGTTCCCCACTCATCTTTACATGGCAGAGCATTTATTTCATGATTTATTTGTTTCACAGTTTTTCTATTAGATATTTCTTCTTTGCTACCACAATTATCTTGTAAATAATCTAATGCTTTTTCTCCATCTTCTTTTGACTTATGAGGATATGCTAAATTCATAACTTTTTTATTCACAGTAATCTGTATTACTCCATTTGTTGCAAAAGAAGACTTTCCAAATAATTTTACAGATTCTATTTCTGTAAGCAATATTTCTTTGTTTCCTATAATTACCCTATCTTCTAATAAAGTCCATGCCTTTTGTAAACTAGCCTTAAAACTTAAATTCATTTCATATTCTCCTTACTATATATACATATTTTCAATGCGTATTATAACATAGCCCTTTTGTCCTTTTTTGTAGAATATTGTATTTTTTAGATAGAAATTAATTTTATTAACAGCGTAAATGGAACTATAATTTTCTAACAAACAAAAAAACCATAGTAAAAACTATGGTCTTAATTCCTTTATAATTATTTATTTGATATCTTTAAATTTACTAATTCAGGTGGATTATTAAATCTGGGTAGCTTTTGTTTACCTGATCCTAGCCCACTAGTTATAAGGAGCTTTATTTTGTTTAAATCAAATAATCCTTTGTCATACTTTGGAAACCAACCTTGATCTCCTCCGTAAAGTCCTCCAACAAAAGGTAGTACTACTTGTCCACCATGGTTGTGTCCACTTACTACTAGGTCAATATTCCATACTTTTGATGCATTCCCAAATATAAAGCTGTCTGGTCTGTGAGCCATCATGATTTTGTAATTGTCTGTATCTTGAAAATCATTTAGAAAGTCAAAAATCCCTTCTTCCATAGTGTTTTTATCAACATTATTGTTACCATTCAATCCAAAAGCGTAGGCATACATTCCACCTATTCTTATTTTGTTTCCGTTTAAATCTATATCTTTGTACTCATTATCAAGTACTGTTACCTCTACATCCTCTAGTTCTTTTACTAAATTTGATGTTCCTGTTTTCATATAATCTATGTCTGTATTTCCCAGTGAATAAAATACTTTGTGATTTTCGCATAACTGTTTCATAAGGTTTGTAACTATTTTGCTATCTTTTGAGTCTGAGTTTATCATATCACCTGCAACTATAATAATATCTGGAGACAGTGAGTTTATTTCATCTATTAATTTTTTATTATTTTTTCCTAATTCATTGTCGTGTAAATCAGATATGATAACTATATTAATAGAATTGCTGATTTGGTTTGCTTCTATTGAATATCTACTCGTTGCTATTTTATTATAAGATATAGATACATAGTAGACGCATATTAGAAAAATTGATGCAACTAATAATAAAACAAGTGATCTTCTTTTCGTTTTTTTACTCATCTTCCTCTCCTTATTTATTATTATACCCTTTTTACTTCTTACTCCTTAATTTCAATAAACTAGATTTCATTTCACTATATAGTTTTTATATATACTCTCAGTGGATATAATTCTATAAAATAGTAATATTTATTTGTTGAATTTTCATTACACTTATTAAATTTTTCTAGTTTAATGCTAACTTTGCTCTTATTTTAGTAATAATAGGTTTAATTATTTGCCATATATACTTAAATTCATCTGTTCTATGAAATATTATAAAATAAAAAATATTAACTGATAATACACAAACTATACCTTTTATCACCAAAGCTATAAAACCATCAATTACAATAAATGTATTACATAAAGATGTGGTAATAAAACCCACTATCAACGTTAATAATGCATATATAATATATTTATTGAAATATTCTACAACTGATTTATCAAAAATTTTATTATATACTAACTTAGATTGAAGCCATAATGGAACACATACTGTACTAATAGTTGTTCCCATAAATATACCTAATAGTCCAAAATATTTTTCAAGAATAATGGATGCTCCTAGATTTATAATTGACTCTATTAATGGAGCATATTTGTCATTCACAAAAATACCTGCCTTTGTTTTAAAAGTACTTACAGATACTCTAAGACCTGTTAAGTAAAAATTTATTAATATAAATATAAAGGCTATGTTATTTAATAATAAGCCTTCACCTAACCACCAATTAATAAACGGCTCTAATAAATTATATAAAAATATTACGCTAAAAGAATAAATCCAAAAATTTATTAAATAAACCACATTAAATATCTGATAACTTTTTTCTTTGCTCTCAGTAGCTATTAAATTTCCTACACTAGCTCCTATACCATTTAATACTGGTGTTAATAATGATGATAATTGAGTTGTTATCATTGTATAGTTTGAATACATACCAACTGTTTTTAATCCTATAAATGAAGATATCAGCAAATTATCTGTACCAAAAACGCAATAAGTGCCTATATTATGTAGAAATAAAGCCTTTACATTTATTATCAAATTATCTTTAGTCTCTTTGTCTACATCATGTTTTTGCTTCGACCTTATATATGGGTACCTATTATCTACAATTCTACCATTGTAAATGTTCTGAACTAAAAATATAGCTAGCTCTATAAACAAATATAATATATAGTTCTTAGTAAGTTGAAGTACTATTATCTTTGCTGTAGTTGTAACTATATTAAATAAGAGATTATATTTTGCTATTACATATCCCTTCTGGTCAGCATTTATCAAAGACCATTTGTGTGCATTTAAATATGAGATCATGTTTTTAATTACAAATATAAAGTAAACCACACCAACAAAAGGTACTGTGGTTCCTCCTTTTATAAATGTTCCCAAAAACATATACATTATTGTACTTAGTATAAATATAGCTATAGCTAATATTAAATATAGTTTTTTATATAATTGTACTAATGCTGTTATTTTCTCTGTATCATTTTCTGCTAAAGGTTTGTATAGATTATAAACTATACTTAAACCTATACCACCTTCTACTAAGCTTAACATCGATAGTATGTTAGTTAGTAATCCATTAATTCCTAAATATTCTGTTCCCAGATTGTCTATAAATACTTTTCTAGATATAAATCCTAATAATATAATTACTATTTGAGTTACTATACTTATAAATATATTTTTCATAGAATTTTTTACTCTCATAACTCATTTTTTATCCTTATTCTTGATTTTAAATTGCATATGAAAAAAAATAACATTACCAAGTTTACACTCCTAGTAGCTAAAATTTCTCTTACTATCTTCGTATCATTTGGCATGAAATTATCTATACCTTTAACTAGCTCTATGTAATTCTCATTCTTAAATACACTTTTTAAGATTCGTCTTTTTTCCATAAAACTCATTTTTTGTGAACTTATTGTTTTAAATATAGCCCATTCATACTTATCCCATCTACGTTTATCAAATACTTTCCCTGGTTGTATACTATGATTCCTTAATAGATTATTCTTAATATATTCATCAAGATATTCTAAATAACGTATGCTTTTCTCATTAAATACACTCAATGTGTCTCGATCATAACTTATATAAGTATATATAACATCTTTTTTTACTTCTAAATTTTTAATATTATTTATATAATCAATTACAAACATCGTATCTTCACCTAATGATATATTTTCCTTAAATCTAATATTATTTTTTTGTATGAAATTATTCTTATACATTTTGCTACATGCTGAATTAATATATTTACTTTCTATTATTTTATTTATAATTTCTTCATCTATTTTAAATACTCCATATATTTCATTATCTAATATCCTATAATTATTTTTATAACTTTGCATATATTTCATATTACATAACACCATATCTACATTTGGATTATATAACTTTTTTAAATAATCGTAATCTACATAATCATCACTATCTATAAAAGTTATACAATCACCGTTAGCAATATCTAATCCTGAATTTCTAGCTGAAGACACTCCTCCATTAATTTTATGAATAACTTTTATCCTCTTATCTTTTTTCTCATAGCAATCACATATTTTTCCGCTATTATCAGTAGAACCATCATCTATTAATATTAATTCAAAATCTTCAATACTTTGTGATAAAATTGAATCTATACACTTACCCAATTCATTTTCTACATTATAAACTGGTACTATTATGCTGAATATACACATTTACCTTTCCCCCAAAATAATTATGTTAATTTCTATTTTTAATACTTCTAAATCTAAAATACCACCATGAAGCATTTATTTTTCTGTTTTTAAGTAAAAATATAGTTATTTTTTCTTCTAAATTATGTATACTACTAACATCAAAGCTTTCATCTATATCATTAATATTATAAATCCTTTCTACCCCCTGTAAAAATTTAATCTTCTCTTTGGGTAACCAATACAAATACACAAATATCATAGATGCTAATCTGTTGCAATGTACCTTTTTGCATCTATCATACAAACCTTTGCTTTTTATTATCTCTCTCTTTTTTATTTCAATTTCCATATAACTTAATGGTTGTGGCTTTCTATTCCTAGATTCATAATTATATAAATAATAGCTTCTATCAATCAAATAAAAAGAATTACAATATGAATATACTGTTAAAGCAAAATCCAAATCTTCTTGAATTTTTTTATTCTCATCAAATCGAATATTATTTTCTTTAATAATACTAGATTTATATAACTTATTAGGAATATAACCAAACATACCAGTTTTATCTTTGCATATATATTCCCATATATCTAAACCTAATTTCCCATTTACTTTAGGTATTATTTCCTTGGTTATAGTTTCTTTTTCTACAAATGTTATCCCTGTTATTACTACATCGCTATTATATTCGTCTATATTTTCTACCATATCTTTCAACATATTACTTTTCACTTTATCATCGCTATCTACAAATATTATATAATCCCCTCGGCATAAACTTATCCCTATATTTCTAGCCTTTGAAACGCCTGAATTTATACAATGTATGACTTTAAATCTACTATCTATACTAGAATAATAATCACAAATTTCTCCACTTTTATCAGTAGATCCATCATCAATAAGTATAGCTTCAAAATTTTCATATGACTGACTTCTTACAGACTCTAAGCAATCTTTTAATTTGTTTTCTGTATTAAATACAGGTATTATTATACTTACATTTCCTTTCATACGTGCTTCCCTTTACACCAATACAACATATAATGCTGCAAATCTATATTTTATTAAATTTAATACAATCTTCATTTTAAAATTTGCATCTACTAACCCAGTGTGATTCATACATTTTTTTGTGAAATTATCATTTAATATGTTCTTTACATATTCATATCTTTCTTTTAGAGTATTTAATGACTTGTTTTGACCAAGGGCATTTAATACGTTGTAAATATCCTCCAAGTATAGTTGATCAGTAAAATCATAATATTCTTTGCTTGCAAATTCTTGTTTAAACCTCATGGATAAAGCTTTACATACTTCCCACCTATCGTGTTTAAATGATTTTGTAATGGAGTTATTATTATAAAAATAATGATAATAATAGCCACCTTTTAGATAGTAAAATTTTTTAGAATTATATACTACCTTCGCACTAAAAATAGCATCTTCCGAATATTTTATATCTTCATAAAAATACAAATTATTATCAAACAAAAACTTAGATTTATATAATGATCTCCATGCTGCAACAATTGGACCCATTGTTAAGTTCGGTGTTACAAATAACCTTGGAAATATATCTTTTCTTGTTTTTTCTTTATCATATATCCCACTCTCCATAAAGTTCTCTGTTCCAAAGTCAACAGGTGTACCATCTATTTTCTGTGGATGTGATGCTGTAACAGGAGTAAACCTTACAAAATCAACATCATTTTTAATAGCAATTAATAATAATTCTTCTACTGTGTTTTCATTTATCCAATCATCACTATCAACAAATAAAATATAATCTCCTTTTGCTACTCTCATCCCACTATTTCTAGCAGATGCAAGTCCTCCATTATTTTTATGAATTACAACTATTCTATTATCTATTTTTTTATATTCATCACAAATTTTAGAACTATTGTCAGGAGAACCATCATCTACAAGTATGATTTCTAAATTTTTATAATTTTGATTTATAACACTGTCTACACATCTGTGTAGATATTTTTCTACATTGTATACAGGTATTATAACTGAAACTAAATAATCATTATTCAACTCAATTCTCCTTTTATCAATCGTATATTTTACAATTATTTTATGTATTAAACGCCCACTTACATTGAGTATAAAATATTGGTAAGTTTTTCTATATCCTCATTCTTATTTTTTAAATTAACTTTCAAATTTTCACTTAATTCATTTCTTTTATATTCATTTTCGATTAAAACTTTTAATCCTTCATAAATTCCTTCCACTGTAATAGGAGTAATTATACCAGTTTTGTTATTTTCAAATTGTTCTGTAGCACCACTTACATTTGTAGTAACTACTGGTTTTAATAGTATTCTAGCTTCATTAGTTGTTGTACAGTATCCCTCAGATCTAGATGTCTGTGCATATATATCGCAATCTTTCAAATATCCATACGGATTCACTTGGTTCCCAAGTAAAATAAATTCTTTTTTTACTCTATACTTTGAAATCAAATTTTCTACTTTATGTCTATAATTTCCATCACCACAAACATACCATTTTATTTTATATCCTTCATTTTTAAGTTTATAACAAACTTTGATGGCAAGATCATATCCCTTTTGATAGTCTAACCTACCGATAGTTAATATTCTAATACCTAAAAATTCATCATCAAAACTATCTCCTTTATTTGATAACGTTCTTAAATGAATTTCATTTATATAATTATAAAATATTTCAGATTTATATGACAAATCTAGATAATTATTATCAAATGATTCCTTAACATTTCTTGAGACTGCAAATACCTTATCATATAATTTATAGTAATCATATGCTTCTTTGCATAATCCATCATTTGATTCAAGGTCTCCATGTAACCATAACACCTTTTTATCAGCATTAATGTTATTAATTGTATAAAAAACAGGTATAGTATTAGGAGCATGATAAGAAATAGCCATATCATACTTTTCATCTACAATAGGCAAGCAATTAGCTGCTAATTTACACTGTTTTAAATAGTTACTCTCATTTCTGATCTTAATTCTAAAGTATATTGTTTCTAAATATTTAATTGGATGTTTTAATATATAAACATTATTATCTTTTATAGTAGGAATTTTAATAATATTAACTTCTTTTGGTATATCGTCAAATAATTCTCCACCTAATTGTTCTAGGTATAAATCTACTTCAATATTTCTAAAATCCATCTTATCCAACATTCCTAGTAATGCTTTTTCTACTCCACCCGTAATCATTTTTCTAGTTATTATTGCAATTTTTTTATTTTGTAACTTGCTTGACATAATAGCGACCTCATTCTATTTATACATTAATTAAAAATTATTTTTTGATTAATAATATATTATCTATATACTGTTTAGAAAAATCTATTTTTTGATTTAGTATATTATTTGATTCTGTATAGTCAATGTCCTTTAGTATTTGTTCTATATTATAATTTTCATTTACTAATCTATCTTTCAACTTTAAATCATCTAATAAATCTTTCATTCTTGTATTAATATTTTCTGTCCTATTAACTATAGCTATATTTTTATTATATATAACTGAAAATACAACTGCATGGAATGAATTTGATATAACAAATTCAGCATTTTTTACTAAAGAAACAAAAGTATTCGGTCCACTTAAATTAAAGTGTCTATTTGCATATTTAGGTTTATCTGCATTTATAGTATATATTTTTAATCCTTTTTCTCTTGATATTTCTGTTGCTATTTTTTCTACTAAACTACTCTTATCAAAATCATATACTAATATATAATTATCGTTAAAAGTTTCATTTCCTATTTTATTCCATTCTTCTTTATCTAATAAAAATACAGGATCTACAACATTTATAGCTTTATCTATTCCTAATCCTTTAACTATTTCTACTCCACTTTTTTCTCTAATACCTACTCCTTCAAGTTTTAAAACTTTTTCCTTTACCATAGGTTTATATTTATCATCTATTGTATCTGTTGCAAAACTAGCCGCATAAGCTGCTTTTATTTTATTATCTGGAACAAAATCTAAATAAAATGCTGGATCTTTGCCATTTCTATGTAAACTATTCCAAATTTGATCACTACCACAAATATATACATCTGCTTGTGGTAAATCCTTTTTTAACTCTTCATTTGATGTATATCTCTTTTGGGTTATAATTAAGTTGTTTTTTTTAAATTTATCAAATGCCTTTTTTCTTTTCAGTGAAATTAATCTTCCTGGCATTTTTAACGTTATATAAGTTACCTTTGTCAATATGTTTTTCTTCCATTTAGGGTTACTTATACCCCCTATATCATAATGCTGACTAAGATAATCTGGTTTATAATCTATTATCTCTACTTCATGCCCTATATTTTTTAAATATTTCATTAATGCATATGCTTGTAATGATGCTCCATGATTATATACATCATGACATGTAAGTGTACATATCCTCATTTTGTACCCTCTTTCTGACTTAATTATCTTTTACATTATTTCATATAGTTTTTTTAATTCCTCTTTATTGCTATATTCAGTATTGATGCAGTTATTCATGAATTTTTCTCTCAGATTTATATTTCTATATAATCTTTCAATGCCATCAGCAATTCCCTCTATGGATAATTCAGTTATATATCCATCATACCCATTATCAACTTGAGACTTTGCAGTAGCGTAATTAGTAATCATAACTGGTCTACCAAGAATTTGTGCTTCCGTTACTGTAACTGACTTTCCTTCATATCTTGATGGTTGTGCATACAAATCGCATTCTTTCATATAAGGATATGGGTTTATCTTTTTCCCCAATAGGATAAAACTCTCTTCTAGGTTATTCTCTATTACTAATTTTTTTAATAATTCTTCATCTGAACCATATCCAATAATATACCATTTAATATTGGTATAACCTCTATCATGTAAAATCCTTAATGCTTTGATAGCATTGTCAAACCCCTTAGCTTCACAGTATCTTCCCACAGATAATATATTAAAATCTCCCTTATTTCTTGGGAAATCACTAATTTTTTCACTTGACTGCGTTCTTACAAACTCTGGTGATGTTATATTTTCTATTACTCTCACTTTTTCTTTTAATGTTGGATATTTTGATATAAATGACGCTCTACACTCTTGTGATACTGCTACTATATAATCAAATTTACTCCACATCTTAAGATCTAATTCTACATCCGTTTCTATAGTTGAATAGTCTGTATGTATCCAAGCTATTTTTTTATTTGCAACTACTTTTTCTGATACAAAATAATGAGGCCATAAATAACTAATTGCTACATCGTATTTTTTATTTAATTTTGACATATAAGGTAATGTATATTTCCATATATATTGCATTTGCATATATCCTTTTCCCCTAGCTTTGTATCTGGCTATAAGTCTGCCTATTGCAATTGGTATTTGTCCTATTTTTATAGTATCTAATATTGACATTCTCATTGTTTTATACTTTTTATTTTCATCTAATAAATTAGGCTTCTTTGGTAATAGCTTCATAAACTCCCCTGTATGGCTATATAACATTAAATCTACATTATATTTCTTATAGTCAAACTTATCTACCATACTTATTAGACTTCTTTCCACTCCACCAACTTCTAAATCAAATGATGAAATTAATATATTTTCCATAATATCACCCAAAACTTTTATTGTATTATTTCTCTAATTTTAGCTATATTGTCTCCTCCGATAACGTTTGCAATATTGTACTTTATACTACTTTTTATACGCTGTGATAATGGTAACCAACTTTTATAAAAATGATGTATGCAGTAAGTATCTTTTGTAGTAAAATCTCTACAATTTGAATAATCATATGGAGATAAAATTTCTCTTGGATAAATAATCATACTATCCACTTGTTGGTATTTACCGTCCATCTTTACACCTTTGCTAGCTAATAATTCTGTAATCATAGAAACATTTGTTGTTTTGCTTATTTGACCAAATTCATCTATAAAACTTTGGTCTTTGTACAAATCGATAAATTCACCTATTATTTTGTTTTGCTTTTTTGCTCCTATTGTACTTGTTGCTATATAATTTGCTTCTTCAAATCCCCAGAAAGAATCATTTTCTAGTAAATCATCAAACTTTTTAAATACTTCTACATCTGTGTCTAAATAAATTCCGCCATAATCATATAATACTTTTATTCTTACATAATCACTTACAAATGCAAATTTTCCCCTTTCATATGCTTGTTTTACATAGGTATTACAATTTATATCTAATTTACTTTCATTCCATTCTATAATCTCATAGTCATTCAAAACTTTTTCCCAAGAATCAATACATTTAACTACAATTTCTGGTTTATCTTTTTTTCCAAACCAACAATAATGTATTTTTTTAGGTATACTAGTTACCATAACATCATTACTCCTCTATTTTATTTAATAATACAAATTTAAAATATCACTTACATATTCTAAACCACCCCAGGCAATACACATTTGATAATAGAAAAATCCTAAGTAACAAATTATCATACCATAATTCACAAGTCTTCTTTCCTTTTTCTCAAATATATTCTTAATAAGCCATGGTAGTAATATCATATTATATAGCGAAAAATATATAGGTAGTCGCCCTAACATAATCCCACTTCTTGCTATTCTAGATATAATATACAATCCACTAGATATAAGAGACATGTTTATACTTACTTTTATAATAGGTGTTAGCTTATCTTTTATTTTATTTCTATATAATAAGGCCATAACTATTGGTGCTAACTCTACCATTATTCTTATAAGATTAGTTCCATCGTCAGTATTTTTAAACTCTTCCATTGATGTTGCATAATCTGAATTTTCTACAACTGTATCTAATATACTTGTAAATTGACTAGTAAACAGCATAGCTAAAACTACTACGCCTACAAATATCATTGTTCTTTTACTCCAAGGTTCACTACTTACTATAAAATAGGCAGGAATCATTATTAATGCTGATTTATGAAAAGTTGATAGAATTAAAACTATAATTATATAGGGTATTGGATTTTTATTCAAAATAAGATGAGTACAGGCAAACAATATTGATGCAACTAAAAACTGTCTCATACCATTTAGCAGCCATGTAAACTGACAAGAAGCCATGAATAAAAATACACTCATGCCATAATTACAAGAATATTTGTATAATGGGTACATTATACAAATTCCACTTATAGAAGCAATTATAAATAACCATAGTTGATAGTCTTGTGATATAAATGTTTTTATCAATACTGAAAATACCCTAAATCCAGGCTCTCTTGCTTCTGGATCAGTTATAAATTCATATGCATCTGGCCACAAAGGATATTCTTTAAACATATTGATATAAGAATATGTATCAGCCACACCACTCCTTAAACCTGCAAAAAGTATAATTACTGAAAAAGTAACTATCGTCATAAATAAATTTGCTCTTTTTTCATATGCTTCATTTCCTACACATACTTCTTGAGCTGTCATCTGTGACATAATTCCCCAAATCACTACCCAACCAAGCATAAAAATATATACTGCCATTATATTGCTCCTTGTCTATTTTTTCTCTTTACTATCAAATATAAAATAAAACCAAAAGGATAAGCTAACAATGTCATCAACTTATTAGGAGATTCACTTAAAAACTTTTTATTTCTCATAATAAAGCTACTAGATACATAGTGAATACAAGTCTTAAATTTTTTCACAAATCCTTTATCATATTTCATATGAACTTTTCTTACAAAAGCAAATCCTCTAGGATTTTTATAATATTGTCTAAACATATTCATACTAGAACCATCTTCCATATACTCAACCACACACACTGCTTCATTTAATATAAGTAATTCATACTCTTGATCCGCGAGCAAATATTTATAATCTAGTGGAACAAACCTTTCATCTTTAAACTCTGGATACTTTGGATAACTATTAATAACATCCGTCCTATAAATTAACTTCTTGTCTCCTTTTCCTCCCTTATCATAATATCCACTTAATGTAGTAGACTTTTTATCAGGTAACTTAGATCCTATTATTTCACCATTTTTATAAACATCTAATGCGATTATTCCGCTGTATTTATCATTACCATTTTTCTTCCAAAATTCTGTAATTATCTCTACTGCATTGTCTGGCATAAAATCATCCGAATCAATACACACGTTTAACTCTGTATTAATCAACTCATAAGCAGCATTATGACCTGTATGCATTCCACCATTTTTTTTATAATGATATCTAATTTCAAATCCATTATTTTTTTTTATCCACTTGTTCACTAATTCCTTAGTATTGTCAGTAGATCCATCATCTATAATTAGCCATACAAAGTCTTTACAAGTTTGTCTTACTAAACTTTCGTAACATTGATTCAATATATAAGCTCTATTATATGTTGGTGTAAAAATTGTAAGAGTAGCCAAGTTTAATCCCCCTTTGCCATATTTTCCAAATAAAACTCCTGTAGCCATATAGCATTTGATTTTATATCAAACTTCGCATCTTGAATTTCATTATATAAATTTTTTCTTATCTTATTTTTACATTTAATAATTTCATTAGCCCAGTACTCTGAATCTTCTTTCTTACTTATACTCTTTACGTTTTCAGTTACTATACATTCCTTAGGAACTTTGTCTGAGATTATACAATTTAATCCTGAGGCCTGAGACTCTATCATTGTTAATGGAATTCCTTCATATAATGAAGGTAGTATAAATACATCCATACTTTGCATCAAGTCATTTACATTATGTCTAGCCCCTAAAAACTTTACTTTTTCTAATAAACCTGAGTCATAAACCTTTTTCTTTATTTCATCTTCTAAAGGCCCATCCCCCACTAACAATAGAGTACTATTAGGTTCTTTTACACAAACTTCTTTAAAAATATCTATAATAAAGCTATGATTCTTTTCTTGTCTAAACCTTCCAACATGGCCTATGACAAATTTATCTTCAATACCTAGCTTTTCTTTCATCTCCAACGATTTTTCTTCATTATATATATATCTTTTAGTATCAATAGCATTATTTAAAATAGTATACTCTGTTGTGTTAAACATCCACTTACCAGCTTCTTTACCACAGGCAAATAGATAATCCGCATACTTTGGTATAGATTTCTTTGCAATTAATTTTACTAAAAGCTTTAAATCTTTATTTTGATTAGAGCTATGACTATGAGCAATAGTGAAAGGTACACCATTTTTCTTAGCATACTTTAAAATTATTCCACTCAAACAATCCTGATGACAGTGAACTATCTTATACTCCTTGTGCTCCCTAAAAAAATTATCTAAAGCCTTTAAATACTTATAACTAAAAGGATTTAATCTAGGCAAATTATAAATCTTACCTCCAAGTTTCTCTATCTCATCATCATAATCCCATCTTTCATACCTATGTGTTAGAAAATCAAACTGAACCTTACTTCTATCAATATTTCTATAGTAATTCATAATCATGGTTTCAAGTCCTCCACAACCCATATATGTTACTACATGCAAAACTCTGATTGGTTCACCCATCTTCCCATTTCCTCCACAGTTTCCTCAACTACCTTATCCTTATCAAAAATATCTTCCATATATATTCTACCTGCTTGTCCCATTTCCACCTTCTCATCAAAATCCATATGAACAAACATCCTTATCTTCTCATAAAGATCCTCACTGTCCTTCACCTTACAAGTCCATCCACTAACACCTTCCACTACAGCTTCCCTACAACCATATATATCACTAGTAATCAGCACTCTCCCCATTGCAGCACCTTCCAAAAGCACATTTGCCATACCTTCATGATATGATGGAAGCACTACACAGTGGCTATCTCTAATAAAAGGAGTCACATCTTCTTGGTAGCCATAATATCTAATAAGTCCTTCACTTTGTAACTCCTCTATTAAAGTTTTATAATCCTCTTCAAACCATCCTATAAAAGAAAACTCTACATTTGAGTAGTCTTTTTTTATTCTTTTTATTGCTTCAAATAGCTCATTTACCCCTTTTTCAGCCATTATTCTGCCAATAAATAAGAACTTCACTATCTGACCTGATGGCATCTCACAGTATTGAAACTGATTAAGATTTACTCCTGCCCCTTTTAGTACTATAGCTTGGTTATTATTAATAGTTTTATCATTTATTAGTACTTGAGCATTGGCTGTATTTTCAAAGAAAACACCTTTAGCTGTTTTTAAACCTATCTTGTATAAATTACTTACTATATTTTTTATAAATCCCCCTCTATAATAAGCACTTCCCAGGCCCGTCACGTTAGCCATAAATGGTATATCGTAGAATCTACAAGCCATCCCTCCATATATGTTGCATTTAATTGTATATGATAAAACAATATCTGGTTTTTCATCTTTTATTATTTTTTTATAATCATTTAATAGTTTTAAATCCTTTACTGGATTTACGCTTTTTCTGTCTACCTTAGTATCAATCACCTTAACCCCTAGGTCCTTGATTTTGTGAATATCTTGTGAAAAGGGAAGAGATATAGCAACCTCATATCCCTCTTCTACAAGTTTAGAAACTAATTCTTTTCTAAATTTATAAATAGTAGCAAAATGATTTGCTAGTATTAGCAGTTTTTTCCCCATATTAAAAACCCCTAAGTAAACGTATTTTTACTTTTCCAATTTTCCTTCAACAACCCCATCTTTTTTTAACACTTTAAATATAGTTAAAAAGAAACATTTAATATCAAAAGTAAAATCCATATTATCCACGTATTCCCCATCATAGCAAGCCTTCACATCTATTGGTAACTCATCTCTACCGTTGATTTGAGCCCACCCTGTAAGACCTGGTACTACGTCGTTTGCATTGTATTTGTCTCTTTCTTCTATTAAATCAAACTGATTCCAAAGTGCTGGTCTAGGACCAATTATACTCATTTCCCCTTTTATAATATTGATAATCTGTGGTAATTCATCTAAGCTTGTTTTTCTCAAAAATCCCCCAATTTTTGTGATATAAGCTTCTGGATTATCTAATAAATGAGTAGGCATATCCTTTGGTGTATCAATTCTCATTGTTCTAAATTTTAAAATGTTAAATTCTTTCTTATTAACTCCGATTCTTTTCTGTTTAAATAAAACAGGTCCCCTGGAATCCAACTTTATTAATAAGACTATTACTAAAAATAATGGTGATAAAATTACAATTCCTATTATTGAAATTAAGAAATCTAAAATTCGCTTAATCTTAGGGTAAAATGGTCTAATTTTACCCTGTAATTGCAACCTTATTTCCACCTCTTTCTTCTTTTATTATGTAAGTAGGTACTAATTCTTTTATTACATACCTCACTTCATCTTCATCTTCCATATCCGCCACATATCTTAAATGTCTCAACCTATCAAAGAACTCCCCTTCGTTAACTTCAATAGGTTGTCCCACATAAATCTTATCTTTTCCTGTGTCTCTTAAGCCTTCTTCATCCATAAGTATCTCTTCATATAATTTTTCCCCAGGTCTTAGCCCTGTGAATTCAATCTTTATGTCAACGCCTGGTTCCAAACCACTAAGTGTAATAAGATTTTTTGCCAAGTCCAAAATTTTCACTGGTTCTCCCATATTTAGCACGAAGATTTCGCCACCCCTAGCGATTGTTCCTGCCTCCAATACCAATGATACTGCCTCTGGAATTGTCATAAAAAATCTTGTTATTTCTGGATGAGTTACTTTTACTGGTCCTCCTTCTTCTATTTGTTTTTTGAATAGAGGAACTACAGAACCGTTACTTCCTAGAACGTTGCCAAATCTTACTGCCACAAACTCTGTTTCACTGTTTTTGTTTAAAGTTTGTACTATCATTTCACAACATCTTTTTGTTGCGCCCATTATGTTTGTTGGATTTACTGCTTTATCTGTAGAAATTAATACAAATCTTTTTACCTTGTATTTTGCTGAAAGCTCTGCCATATTTAACGTTGCGAACACGTTGTTTTTTATGGCTTCACAAGGACTATCTTCCATAAGAGGTACATGTTTATGTGCTGCAGCATGGAATACTATTTCCGGCTGGTAGTTTATAAAAATTTCTTCCATCCTGTTTTTGTCTCTTACAGATGCAATCAAAACCTTTAAGTCCAGATTTTTATATTTTCTTATTAATTCTTGTTGAAGTTCGTATACATTATTTTCATAGATATCTATTAAAATCAACTCTTTCGGATTTAGAAAAGATATTTGTCTGCAAAGCTCTGATCCAATGGAGCCCCCTGCTCCTGTAACTAACACTTTTTTCCCCTTTAAAAAGCGAAGCACTTCTGCATCTCTGATTTTTACACTATCTCTTCCTAGTAAATCCTCTATGTTCACTTCTCTAATGTTTTTTATTCCAACTTTTCCATCAATAAGTTCGTAAATTCCTGGTATTGTCTTTATTTTACAACTTGTTTTCTTGCAAGTTTGCATAATTTCTGCTTTTCTTTTTCTTGTTATTTTAGCTATACTAAAAATAATCTCATCAATATCTAAGTTTTGTACTACCTTCTCTATATCATCAGTTGTTCCTATTACAGGTACATTGTAATAAGATTTTCCTAATTTTTTTTCATTATCATCAATTATTCCCACAGGATACATATTAAGCTGTGGATTTTCAAACATTTCTTTTAAAATAAGATTACCAGCTGAGCCTGCCCCAACTATCAATACTTTCATTCTATTTTCTAGATTTTCATTCAATCTAAAATAAAGTAATGCTTTTCTTGATGCTCTATATAAAATTCTTATACTACACATTGCCACATGAATAAATAAGGCATTTATTATATAGAAAATCCCATCATAGTTGATATTCTCTATTTTAAAAATAATAAAATATACAAAAGTTGAAGTTATAGTAGATAATAAAATCATTATGATTTCTCTGTCTACACTGGTAGACCATAATGTTTTATAAATTCCAAAGACTGAAAATATTGTTAGACATACTATTATCATTGTTAGTAATGGTAATAATATATTTTGTTGCAAATAAGAAATGCTCATGGTAGCTGATAAAGATATGATAAAAGCCCCAATGAAGATTATGGTATCTGATATTAGTAAGACCCCCTGTCTATATCTAAAATCACCATACTCTTTACTGTAGTAATTGATTTTCTCTAAAATTTTAGCCCCCATTTAGCCATCTCCCCTACAAACAACCAATCCATACCCCTACAAATTAGCTATCTTCTTTTCCTTCTTTTAAAAAATGACTTTTTCTTTTCCTCTTCATAATACCCATAATATTTGTAGTATTTATGATCATCTGATTTAAACTTGTTGAGTACTACTCCTATAACGTTTGCATTAACCTTTTCTAGTTTGTCTTTTGTTACTTTTGCCATTTGTTGGTCTATACTTTCTGATGCATTTACTATTATTGTTCCATCTGAATATCTTGCAAGGATGGCTGCATCATTTAGTCTTCCCAGTGGCGGAGAGTCTATAAAAATATAATCATAATCCCCTTTTAGATTTTCTATAGCATCTCTAAATTTTTTTGATTCTAATAAAACTGAAGTGTTTGACGGTGATATCCCACAAGTTAATACATCAAATTCATCCACCTTTTTTATACATTCTTTCATTTCCATATCATTTATTATTACGTCTGCTATTCCCTTTTTGTTATCTATTTCTAGAGTATTAGCAACTGATTTCTTCCTAAAATCGCAATCAATTAGGAGAATTCTATGATTTTCTAAATCAGAGAAACACTTTGCTACGGAACATACTGTAGTAGTTTTTCCTTCATTCATTTCAGCACTGGTAAAAACTATGGTTTTTAAATCAGTATTTAATGAAATATTAGTTCTTATTTCTCTGTAAGCTTCATTAACTTCAAAGCTCCCACTATCATATAATCCTAACATGTTTGCCCCTCCTTATTTTTTGAACCACGCTTTCCTTTGGAAGAATCTTTGTCTAAAGGAATAGTTCCTATTAATTGATAATTCCAATATTTGTTTACATCATCTGGTGTAACAATTTTTGTATCTAAACATTCTCTAAATAAAACAAAGAATATGGACAATACAATCCCTATTACTGCAAATTTAAATATAGTTAAATCCCTTGACCTTCCTATTAATGATGCTTCTGATGCATCGTATACTACTTCAACACAGTCAATGCCTACAAGTCTTATTAATTCCTCATTAAAAGCTTCTGGAACTTTTTGTGCTGCATCCTTTGCCATTTTTGCATTTCTGCTAACTACAGTAATATCTAAAAAATCAGTTGTTTCTTCCCTCTGTGTAACACTTATACTTCCAATCTCTGCTGATGATACCTTCAATGAACTTGCTATTATATTTGCTACATTTGGCGATGACGCCAATGATTTATAAGATGTTGCAATATTCTGATTTTGAGCGACATTATATGTTGAATATGGATCTACAATTTCTGTGTCTTTATCTTTTTTACTATTTTTCTTTTTCATTAATTCTTTAGAAGTATTTATTCTTACAGTTATATTTGAGCTATATGTTGGTATATAACTTATATAATTTTGGTAGGTTTTATACACACCCAAAGCCAAACATACAATCATAGTTAAAATAACTATAAGTTTTCTTCTTTTAAACATGTCCAAATATTCTCTTAAGTTAATACTTGCTTCCATTACTCCCTCCAATTCTCACATATTCTTTTAGATCTTCTGTAATAGTTTTTCCCATACTTTCAGAAGCATTAAGCCCAGATTTATATCTCTCTATAAACCTTGAGTCATTAATTTCCTCTTCTAAAATTTCTATGGAGGTCATATTTTCTATGTTGTAATAATTGAATTTCTCGAAGTTATCCTGAATTGATACTAGATAATAGTTTTCATGGTCGTTTACCATGCTAATTGGATTGACTTTAAAAACCCCCCCTTGATTTTTATATTCTTTACTGCAAATTAACCCCTGACTACACTTCTTGTAACAATAGATGAAAGTAATTTTTTTATTTTTCATAATTGCCTTATCAATAAGTTCAATATTACTATAAATCCCCTCATTTATAGTTTTAGAAGTCTCATCAATAAATACATTACTTTCAACAATCCTACCCCTGTAAATAAAATTAAGTGTACTTATTTTTTCTAGAAGTTCTTCCGTTTTTTTCTTGGTGATAAATTTGCTTGATTTTACTGAATCCATTAAAAGTTTCAACTCATATTCTTTGAAAAAAAAGTCATAAAGAAAATACCCCTCTTTTTCTTTATCATAATCACTAACTGTCAAACCAATCTGCCTCATATCTTTAATATAGGCATACATGGTTCTTCTGTCTAAAGTAACACCAAGCTTTTCTTTCATATGTTCGTTTATTTCTTTTATGGATATGGAAACATCTTCACTAGAATAAGTTCTCAAAATATTAATAAACGTGCAGAATTTAATATTATTGCTTACTTTTTCCATACAAATCCTCCCATAATACCAGATATAAATAAGCTTGTATATAATTTCGATAAGTTTTGGAAATATATGCCATTTATATCTAAGTTTATTATATATACATTCAAAAAAATGTACAACTAAATTGTACATTTTTTTGAACATGATTCGTTCTAATTTTTTCGACATTTTTCTTTTCTAAGTTCTTTAACCAAAGCAATTCCAATGGCTACAATAACGAAGGCGAAAGGAAAAGACACTACTATGGCAAACCTTTGGAGTATGTCAAGACCTCCAAGCATTATAAAAACAATTGCGAATAATGCTTGAATAACTCCCCAAATTATTTTATTTATATTTTTAGGATTTAAACTTCCCCTAGATGTAAACATGCTTAGCACATATATTGCAGAGTTCGCTGAAGTAATAAAAAAAGTAAACAACAAGAATATGGCTGTTATGGAAAATACAAATCCACCTTTGTAGTGAGAAAATACTTTGAACAAACTAGTGTCAGTACATATAATTGCATCTTTTGCAAATTCATAACCTAAATTCATGCCCATCATTCCAAAGATTACAAACCAAAGCATACATATAATAGAAGGAACTATAATAACTCCCAAAATAAACTCCCTTATAGTTCTTCCTTTTGAAATTCTGGCTATAAATACCCCTACAAATGGTGACCAAGAAATCCAATATGCCCAATAAAAAATCCTCCACTTGTATACCCACTCATTACTAGTAATAGGATTTATAAATAAACTTTGTGATACAAAATAATTAATATAATCACCTACACCATTTACAAATGTATTCATAATTTCTGAAGTAGGTCCTACAAAAAAGCATCCCACAACAAGAATAGTTGCCAAAGTTAAATTTATGTTTGATAATTGTTTCATTCCTTTGTCCAATCCACCAACAGCTGTCCATATGTAAATTACTGTTATTACTAATATAATAAGAAGTTGAAGTTTGAAATTATTTTTTATTCCAAACAAATACTCTACTCCTCCCCCAATTTGCATAGTTCCCAATCCCATAGATGCTGCCACTCCTATTACTGTAATAAAAATAGCAAGAACATCTACTACTAACTTTATGAAATTTTTGTATTTATTATTTTCCAAAATAGGATCTAAAGTAGAGCTAATAAGTCCCTTTCTTCCTTTTCTAAATTGAAAATAAGCCAAAGAAACTCCTATAACTGCATAAGAAACCCAAGACATAACACCCCAATGAATAAAACTTTGCTCAATAGCAAACCTAATTGCATCCTCGCTACCACCTACTGCATTTAGGGGATTTACAAAATGACTCATAGGCTCCCATGCTCCAAAGAATACTAACCCTATCCCCATTCCAGCCCCAAACAACATGGAAAACCAAACCACATTGCTAAACTCTGGTTTGTCGTTCTCTTTGCCCAGCTTTATATCTCCGTATTTACTAAAAGCTAAGTACAATGAAAAGAAAAAAATCCCCAGCATAAGCATAAGATACATGGGACTAAATTTATCTACAAGTACATTGAATAACTTTGTTGATATATAATTAAATTTCTCCGGAAATAAAATCCCTACAGATACTACCGTGGCTGTTAGTAATAAAGAAAATATCAGCACATAGTTTCTGTTTTTATGTCTCTTTGTCCCACTTTTATAGATCTGTGATCTCGAAAACATATTATCCCCCCATTTATTTTGATATAATTTATTATTCAAAATCATGATGAAATAGTACTCTATGAAAAGTTATTAAATTTATTACTTCTTTCTTACGACTTATTTTTTAATATACTTTTAACACGAACTTAACCATAAAATATAAAATTTGTTGTACTATATAATTGTAGATGGTAAGTTGTGACTTCACTATTTTAAAAGTGATTATTACTACCTACCTAGAATTATTTTTCATTTTATAATGAAAATATTTCGTTTCATGTGTTTAAAAGTTAGGGACTCCTACCCTAGCTTTCTTTTTTTGCATTTTACACCTTACCTATTCACATAATATTTAGCATTCCTGGTTAAACTGATAAGAAGTGTATTTATTTATTAATTGAAAGGTGTAATTAAAATGAAATCAGCATTGAAATTTAATGAAGTAATTATTTTAATGGTAGGCTGTTTATTTATGGCTGTTTCCATAAATATGTTCTTAAATCCTCATAATATTGCACCAGGAGGACTTACAGGTGTATCAATTATTATTAACACCTTAACTGGCTTGCCAATTTGGCTAATAAACATAACTTTTGATATACCTTTATTTCTATTTGCTTTTCGAATTCTTGGAAAAAAGGATGCCTCAAAAACATTACTCGGCATAATATTTCTTACTGCATCATTGAAAATAACTGAAAACCTAGGAAATATTAATGTGACAAATGACGTACTTTTATCTTCCATATCTGGAGGTATTGTCCTTGGAATAGCTTTAGGACTTATATTTAGAATAAACGGAAGTACTGGAGGTACAGATTTAATCGGAATTTTGGCAAATAAGGCTTTTTCTTCCCTTAGTGTTCCTACACTTATGGGATTTGCAGATGGTTGTATTGTAGCTTTATCAGGTATTGTTAGCAAAAATATTGAAATTGCTCTTTATTCTGCCATAGCTCTATATATAATAGTAAAAGTTAGCGACATAATAGTAGAAGGTATTAATACTTCCACATCTTTTACTATTATTTCTGATAAATATATGGAAATTGGAAGTGCAATAACAGATGAATTACAAAGAGGTGCCACTATTTTAAAAGGCCAAGGGCTATATACTGGAAGTGAAAAAAATGTACTTCTTGTTGTTGTTTCAAAAAAAGAAGTTATTACATTAAAAAAACTTGTTAAACAAACAGACCCATACGCATTTATAATAATCACAGATATTTTTGAAGCATTAGGCGAAGGATTTAAACCTATGTAACTTATTTTTCCTAGCACTAAAAAAGCGCCAACTTAAGTTGACGCTTTTTTTCTATTTTATATTTTTTAATATAGCAACAAGATATTTCCAAGTTCTCTTCGTTGATGGTATATCTAAATGCTCATTTGGTGTATGAACATCAAATAGGTTTGGTCCTATCGATATTGCTTGTGCTCCTTTTATTGCATCTAATAATAATCCACATTCTAACCCTGCATGTATTGCCACTATCTCAGGTTTTTTACCCATTACTTCTTCATATGTGTCTACACAAATTTTTTCTAATTTAGAGTCTTTTGCATATTCCCACTCTGGGTAATCATCCATTAGATCTAATTTTACTCCTAATTTATTACATAATAAAGTCATTCTATTATTTAAATCGTCTTTTAAACTTTTTACTGAACTTCTAGTAGCAAATTCGAATATAAAGTTTTCTTCATTGTTAGCTATAACACCTAAATTGGTAGAACTTTCAACAAGTCCTTTAATATCCATACTCATTGTTTGGATACCTCTTGGCATTAAATTAATTAGCTCAATTATACTTTCCCTACACTTATCATTTAAAGCTTTGTCATATGCTTTGTCACATTTTTCAAATTCTATTGTTACATCTGGATCTGAAGTTTTATACTCATTTTTGAATACTTGTAAAGCATTGTTTATCTCTTTTTCTAACTTGCTTTCATCATTACTATTAACAAGTATTATACACTCTGCCTCACGAGGAATAGCATTATTTTTAAGTCCACCTTCAACAGATACTAAATCAAATTCTATATTACAAACATTAGAAATATGATTTAAAAGCCTACCCATAAGCACATTAGAGTTAGCTCTTTGTTTGTCTATTTCCATTCCTGAGTGTCCACCAAGAAGTCCTTTTATATCTATTTTATAAGCTGATTTTTTATTTTCAACTGTCTTATATTCTTTATCAATTGTTACAACTGCTGTAACTCCACCTGCACAACTTACAGTTATTGTTCCTTCTTCTTCTGAGTCAAGGTTTATTATATATTCTCCTTTAAATAATTCACCTTTTATGTTCATTGCACCATTCATAGTTTCTTCTTCATCTGCTGTGAATATTACTTCTAAAGCTGGATGTTGTATATCATCTGATGCAAGTAAAGCAAGACCCATAGCTACTGCTATTCCATTGTCTGCTCCTAATGTTGTGTCTGTAGCATATAAGTAGTCTCCATCTACTCTTAATTCTATTGGATCTTTTGTGAAATCATGTTCTTTTCCTTTATTTTTTTCACAAACCATATCCATATGTCCTTGAATTATAACAGTAGGTGCATTTTCATATGATTTAGTAGCTGGCTTTTTAATTAAAACATTTAAATTTTCGTCTTGCACTACTTCCAACCCTAATCGTTTTCCTTCCCTAGCTAGGTAATCACTAATTCCCTGCTCATTTCCTGAACCTCTAGGTACTTTTGATATTTCTGCAAAATAATTAAATACTAATTCTGGTTGTAAATTTTCTATTTTCATTTTAATTCTCCCTTAATCAAATACATTTTTAGCAACGCGAATTTTATACTAACATCATAGCTAAGCATAAGATTATTGATGATGATATAAATATTGCAACTAAAACTTTACTTACAAATTTGACCCATGTAGCATAATCTACTTTTGCTATAGCTAAAGCTCCCATTATTACACCACTTGTTGGTGTTACTAGGTTAACTAATCCACTACCTGCACTGAATATAGATATTAATATTTCAGCTTTGAATCCTAAAGAAACTGCTAAAGGTCCAAATATAGGCATTGATAAACCAGCAAGTCCTGAAGTTGATGGTATAAAGAATGATAATACCATATATATTAAGAATGCTGCTATAGTAAACACTATAGGTGACATTCCATTTAACATTGATGATGCATGATTTAGTACATAATTATCTAATCCAGTTGTATTCATCATTACTGATATACCTTTTGACACACCTATAACTAATGCAACTCCAACCATGTCAGCAGCCCCATCCATAAATGCTCCAACAATATCTTTTTCACTCATTCTGTAAACTACACCTATAATAATTGCCATTATTACAAACCACATACCTAATTCAGAGAACCACCAGTGACCTAGTGAAGATCCTGTTAAGAATGATGTGTTTGCAAATATTGTTACTCCAAATTCTTCCCAAGGAATTACTGCTGCTACCATTACTAAAAATGTTAAAGTAAATAACCAAAGAACTATTCTTCTTTTAGCAGTAAATTCTACTACTTCTTCCTTTTTGTCATTTCCTATAAATGCATCATGTGCTTCTTTTATTTCTCTTTCTGATAATATTGAAGCATTTTTATCTTTTTGAACTTTCTTTGCGTATTTCATAACGAAGTAGATAGATATTAACAATGATGAGAACCATAAAGCTATTCCAGTTCCTATAACTATTATCTGGTTAACTTCAATTCCTACTCCATTTAAAGCTCCTATACTTGTTGAAACTAAGAAAGGGTTTACAGTAGAACCTAAAACTCCACTACCTGCTCCAAGTATAATTGTACCTACTGAAACTAATGGATCAAATCCTGCTACTATCATAGTTGTTGTAACTAATGCAGCAAATGCTATAGTTTCTTCTGCCATACCAAAACTAGTTCCTCCTAAAGAGAATATAAACATAAGTACTGGTATTAATATTAATTCTTTTCCCTTTAATTTAGCAACTACATTTCCTATTCCTGCATCTAATGCCCCTGTTTTTGCTGTTACTCCTAAAAAACCACCTATTAATAAAACAAATATTGCTATTTCAATAGCCTCGTTTAATCCGTTTATTGGTGCCATAACTAAATCTGAAAATTTAGCTGCTTTAATTCCTGGTATAAATTGTGTTGCTAATGCTATTATTGCTGTAATAATTAATAACACAGTATAAGCCGATGGCAATGTAAATGATTTTTTCTTTTTATTTGGTTTACCCATTTTTTCAATCTCTCCTTTGATGTCCTGTCTAAGAAACATTTTCTTTTTTAAACCAAGTTGTTTCTATACTTAATTTATTTATTTCAATATAATACCATATTTCGTCAAATATTTACATAGAAATTTTTTCCATTTTATACCAAAATTAATCTAAAAATTATCAATTTTATGAAAATTGATTTAAGCTAATTTTAATTTTTCTTTTTATTTTTCACACAAAAAAACTAGGCCATTGCCTAGTTATTATTGGAGCTGGTGATAGGAATCGAACCTACAACCTGCTGATTACAAGTCAGCTGCTCTACCGTTGAGCCACACCAGCTAATCAAGTTTCTGTTATACTAATTAGTTAATTAGTACTTTCAAAACTGCTAACATTTAATGTTTCCATTATGTTTTTATTAACCGAAATCTTCCTCATTAAAATTTTAATAAGGATTTGGTTCACTATGTAAACCTTTAGGTTTATTTTGGTCAAGTCCTCGACCTATTAGTATCAGTAAGCTACATATGTTACCACACTTCCACCTCTGACCTATCAACCATGTAGTCTTCATGGGGTCTTAACCTTGCGGTGGGAAATCTTATCTCGAAGTAGGCTTCGCGCTTAGATGCTTTCAGCGCTTATCCTTTCCGTACTTAGCTACCCAGCTATGCCCTTGGCAGAACAACTGGTACACCAGCGGTACGTCCATCCCG